>CAVDRM010000052.1:0-2371 GCA_963611355.1 Anaerovibrio sp. | reverse complement strand
TAAGCTGTTAGACCAGAGCGGTAATGGCTTTCAAAATGCCTCATCGGTTAAAAAAATAATGCTCAGCGGTGATTCTTGCCTTCGCATTTAATGATAAACTCTTTATTCCATCTTTTTGACTTCTTTTTTAAGTGACAAGCGTCTGTAAATATGCTATACTATTTATTCGGACAGGCAGTTGTTATCTCTTCCCTGTCCAGAAGGATGGAAGGCGTTTGAAAAAACCAACCAAGCAGGTAAGAAGCAATCTGCTGAATGCGCTGCTGATCTTGGGCACCATCGGCCTTGTGATTTATTTAGGCGCACGCAACGGTGATCTTACCGTTTCTTTTCAGGCCATTGCCGATGCGGATTTCCGCTGGGTAGCCGCCGCCTTTGGCGTGTGGCTGCTGAGCCTTGCCTGTGAAGCGCTGATCAATCAGGTGTTTTTTATTCAGCAGCACCTTCACATCCGCTTTATTGATACCATGCACATCACCCTGCTGGGGATGTTTTATTCCAACGTCACCCCCGCCGCGACCGGCGGCCAGCCCATGCAGGTGTTTGCCTTTAAAAAGCGCGGCCTGCCGACAGGCATTTCTTCCTCCTCCCTGGCCGTTAAATTTTTCTGCTTTCAAACGGCGCTGCTCGCGCTCGGCGCATTTCTGTGGATTGTCCAGCCGGAGTTTGTCGCGCAGTCGGTCGAAGGAGGCAAATGGCTGATTTTAACGGGTTTCCTTGTCAACGGCATTTCCGTCTTCGTTGTCCTGCTGCTGGCCATCAACCGAAATATCGTACGTTTTTTGATTCTTCTCCTCTTAAAGGCCGGAAAAGCGCTGCACATCGTGAAGGATTTGGCCAAATCCGCCTCCCGTGCGGATGCCGCTTTGGAAGATTTCCGCTCCAGTGTGGATATGATTACACATCACCCGCTTCATGTGCTGGTCTTGCTGCTGATTTCCTTTGTGCAGGTCATCCTGCTCATGAGCGCGGCCTACTGCGTATATCGCGGGCTTGGCATGGATGAGCATCCGCACATTCAGCTTTTGACGCTTCAGCTTCTTTTATTTATCGCCACATCCTTTACGCCCCTGCCCGGCGCATCCGGCGCACAGGAAGGCGGTTTCTATCTGTTCTTTGACAAAATATTCCCCAGCGACAAGCTTTTTGCCGGACTGCTGCTCTGGCGCTTTTGCACTTATTATATCACCCTGCTGATAGGCATGGGCTCTGTCATTGCCGAGAGTGCTTATTCCATGCGGCACAGCCGCGAAAATACGGTGCAGAAGGACGCGAAGCCGTCCGAAACACCGAACAGCGAAAATGAAGAATCCGGAGGCACAAAATCATGAAGCGTTTTGTCGGTATTTTGCTGATTTTGACGATGCTGCTTTCCGTCAGTCTGCCTGCTCCGGCGGAGGAAACGACAACGGAAATCACTTTGTCCGTTGGCGAAGCCTATGAAATTTCCGAAGCCGCCATCGGCGCATGGGACAATGACGCGCCCGCCGTCGCTGCCGTCGACGATTCTTTCATCGTTGCGCTGTCTGAGGGCACGGCATCTATTTTGATGATTTCAGATGCCGGAAGCATCACCTATTTTCATGTGACCGTGACGGCGGCCGCGGAAAAGCAGGAAGCCTTATCGCCCGGCGCTCCCCTGCCCGTGGCGGACGATGTTCCTGCGTCCATTCGTACGGCCATTGAGCTGGCCCTGGCCGAATGGCAGGAAAACCTCGGCAAGACCTTTTCCCGCTTAGGCTCGAAAAACAAATTCTCCCGCTGGCAGTGCGGAACGGGCTCAGGCTGCAACATCGGCTGGTGCGGCGCATTTGTCGGCTATTGTCTGGACAATGCAGGTGTCTCGATGGACGGGCATAAGGAATCCGTCCCGCATGAGGACGGAACGCCATATGCGGTGCGTGCTGCCGGCGTCGGCAAAATTTACACAGGCTATCAAAACATGAAGCGTCTCTCCGATACACCTGCGCCCGGCAGCCTGGTCATCTACGGCAAAAAGGGCGGGTATGCCTACCTCCATGTCGGCATGGTCACGGCAGTCACGGCGCTCGGCGACGATACCTACATCATTCAGACTGTTGAAGGCAATGTCTCCAACCGCATCAAACGCTACTGCTACTTCTATGATAAAAACGGCGGAAAGAAAAATTTTCAAGCCTGTCCGGAAGAATATCAAACCTCTCCCGATGTCTTTCAATATACCCCGCATGACAAGGACTGGATGATAACAGCATTCTGCCTGACATGGTTTTAAGACCGTCTCAGCATCGAAGGCATCGCCGAATCATTCGGCGATGCCTCAGTTTGTCAAAGAATCCACTTCGCTGCCTTGCGAAGTGGCTTCAAACATATGCAGAAAAGCGGAAAGCAG
>CAVDRM010000051.1:0-2856 GCA_963611355.1 Anaerovibrio sp. | reverse complement strand
GGATATCGCGGGTGATTTCCTCCGGCCCCAGCTTGGTCTCGCGGGCTTCGGATTCGTATTCTTCGATATGAATGGAGGTGTATTTATCCTCCTTGACCAGCCGCTCGCTGATAAGGACGGCATCCTCATAGTTATAGCCTTCCCACGTCATAAAGCCGATCAGCATGTTGCGGCCGAGACCGATTTCGCCCTTTTCGGTGGACGGGCCGTCCGCCAGCAAATCGCCGACCTCAACGATCTGCCCCTTGTCCACACGCGGACGCTGGTTGATGCAGGTGCCTTGGTTGCTGCGGGCAAACTTGGTCAGATGATAGCTGTGCTTTTCGCCCTGCTCATCCTTGATGACCACCTCGTCTGCGGACACACTGTCCACAACGCCCGCATGCTTGGAAAGCAGCACCACGCCGGAGTCGTGCGCGGCCTTGTATTCCATGCCCGTACCGACGATCGGGGCTTCGGGGACGAGCAGCGGAACGGCCTGACGCTGCATGTTGCAGCCCATCAGGGCGCGGTTCGCGTCGTCGTTTTCAAGGAAGGGAATCATCGCGGTGGAAACGGACACGACCTGCTTGGGCGAAACATCGATAAAGTCCACCTTTTCGGCGGGCACCTCGATGGTTTCCTCGCGCCAGCGGACAACGACCTTCTTGTTGACGAAGCTGCCGTCCGGATTGAGCGGCTCTTTCGCCTGACCGACCATGTAGTCGTCTTCCTCGTCCGCAGTCATGTAGACGATTTCGTCCGTCACGCAGCCGGTTTCCTTGTTCACCTTGCGGTAAGGCGCTTCCAAGAAGCCGTATTCGTTGATGCGCGCATAGGTCGCTAAAGAGCCAATCAAACCAATGTTCGGTCCTTCAGGCGTTTCAATGGGGCAGATGCGGGCATAGTGGCTGTAGTGAACGTCGCGCACCTCCATGCCGGCGCGGTCGCGGTTCAGACCGCCGGGACCCAGTGCGGACAGGCGGCGCTTGTGTGTCAATTCAGCCAAGGGGTTCGGCTGATCCATGAACTGAGAGAGCTGGGATGAGCCGAAAAACTCCTTGATGGCCGCCGACACGGGGCGAATGTTAATCAGCTCGCCGGGCTTTACGTCATTGGCGTCCTGAATGGCCATGCGCTCACGCACGACACGTTCCAAGCGGGACAGGCCGATGCGGATCTGATTTTGCAAAAGCTCGCCCACGGAGCGCAGGCGGCGATTGCCCAAATGGTCGATGTCATCCGTCACGCCAATGCCGTAGGGCAGCCCCAGCAGATAGCTGACGGAGGCCACGATATCATCAATAATAATGTGCTTGGGCACGAGGTCGTGAACATTTTCCTTCACGACTTGGAAGAGCTCCTCTTCGGGCACGCCGTCGATGAGGCGGAGCAGGGTGGGCAGATGCACCATTTCCAGAATGCCGGCATCCTTGGGGTTGAAGGGCAGATACCGAGCGGCATCCGCAAAATTATTGCCGACCACGCGGCGCGCCGCGCCGTCCGCCATCACATACACGACATTCACGCCGGCGTTCTGCACATCCTTAGCCTGTGCGCGGGTCAGCACATCGCCGGCTTTGAACATCATTTCGCCCGTCTGAGGGTTCACGATGTCCTCGGCAAGCTCCAGACCCGCAATACGGGCAGCCACGCCGAGCTTTTTATTGAACTTATAGCGGCCCACGCGCATCAAATCATAGCGCTTGGGGTCAAAGAACAGGCTCCGCAGCAGGGCGCGGGCACCGTCCTCCGTCGGCGGCTCGCCGGGCTTCTGGCGCTTATAAATTTCAAGCAGGCCCTGCGACTGCGTTTTTGTATTATCGGCTCGCTGCATGGTGGCCATCAGACGCTCGTCGTCGCCCAGCAGGTCGATAATCTCCTGATCCGTGCCGTAGCCCAGCGCACGCAGCAGCACGGTGATGGGCAGCTTTCTTGCCCGGTCAATGCGCACCCACAGCGCATCGTTGGAATCCGTTTCGTATTCCAGCCACGCGCCGCGATTCGGGATGACCTGCGAAGAGTACAGATGACGGCCGGACTTGTCAATCTGGCAGTCATAATAAGCGCCGGGAGAACGGACGAGCTGGCTGACGATAACGCGCTCGGCACCGTTGATGACGAATGTGCCGTGCTCGGTCATGAGCGGAAAATCGCCCATGAACACGTCAGACTCTTTAATTTCGCCCGTTTCGCGGTTTTTGAGGCGCACGAAAACCTTGAGCGGCGCCGCGTACGTCAAATCGCGTTCACGGCAGCGTTCAATTGTATTTTTGGGCGTGCTGTCCAGCGAGTAATCGACAAACTCCAAAACCAGATTTTCGCTGTAGTCGGTTATGGGGGACACATCGGCCAGAACCTCTTTGAGATCTTCCTGCAGAAAACGACGGTAGCTGTTTTTCTGCACTTCGATCAGGTTCGGCATGTCCAGAACCTCGTCGATGCGCGAGAAGCTCATACGCTTGCGGAGCTTCCCCATTTGGACCTCGTGCACCATAAAAGCTATCACCCCTTTAATGCTGACCAGTAACGGATAAGCCACAGCCGGAGCAAGTTTTCCCTGCAAAAAGGGCATACTTCCCCTACCCGAAATCCGCAGAAAAAAAGCGATTCCTACCGCATCTTACCAATACTGATGCAATCATAGAGTATAGCATATAGATGTAACGCCGTCAAGCATTTTGTCGAATATATTTTGTAAAATTGTAAAAAAGGGCATCAATAAGCATAAACCTTCAAAAGGCAGGAAATACAAAATGCCGGAAAACCGAAAATACGCACCAAGAAGGATAAATTTCCAGGCAAGGAAAAAGCCCTGCAAACCTTGTGGCACAAGGGTTTGCGGGCTTTAATGCGGTTTGGTGGGATTAGTAGGAC
>CAVDRM010000050.1:0-3189 GCA_963611355.1 Anaerovibrio sp. | reverse complement strand
TACTTGTATCAAAATTTGTTTGACCCGTTCGGAAAAATTCTGCATTAATCCCGATTTGTATCGCGTTGGTTTGATATAAGTTCGGAAATCTGTCCCGCTGAATCGTTCCGTCGAAAATTTTTCCGTAAAAAAAGTCCGGCAAGGTCATCCCTTGCCGGACAAAAAGCCGGAAATTATTTGATTGCTTTGGTCTCGATTTCCGCATTGAGCATCTTCAGGGCGTCATCCACGGTCATCGCGCCGAGGTTGTCGCTCTTTCTGGTGCGGACGGAGACAGTGCCTTCCTCGGCCTCGCGGTCACCCAGCACGAGCATATACGGTATCTTCATCATCTGTGCCTCGCGCACCTTGAAGCCGATTTTCTCATTGCGCAGGTCGATTTCGCAGCGGATGCCCGCCTTGGTCAGCGTATCATACACAGCCTTGGCCGCCTCGTCCGCACGGTCGGTGATGGTCATGATTTTCACCTGTACGGGCGCAAGCCAGAGCGGATACGCGCCGCCGAAATGCTCGGTCAGGATGCCGATGAAGCGCTCGATGGAGCCGAGCACCACGCGATGAATCATGACGGGACGGTGCTTTTCGCCGTCCGCGCCGGTATAGGTCAGGTCAAAGCGCTCCGGCAGGTTCATGTCAAGCTGGATGGTGCCGCACTGCCATGTGCGTCCCAGGCAGTCCTCCAGATGGAAGTCGATTTTCGGGCCGTAGAAAGCGCCGTCGCCCTCGTTGATGGTGTACGGGACGTTCAAATCGTCCAGCGCGCCCTTCAAGCCGTCGGTCGCCATCGCCCACATTTCGTCCGTGCCGATGGAATTTTCGGGCCGGGTGGACAATTCGACCTTATAGGGGAAGCCGAAGGTGGAGTACACCTTGTGAATCAGGTTGTATACGCCCTTGATTTCATCGCGGATCTGCTCCGGGGTCATGAAGATGTGCGCATCGTCCTGGGTGAAGCAGCGGACGCGCATCAGGCCGTGCAGTGCGCCGCTCAGCTCATGGCGATGCACCAGACCCAGCTCGCCGGAGCGGATGGGCAGGTCGCGGTAGCTCCACGGGCGGCGCTGATACACCAAGATACCGCCGGGGCAGTTCATGGGCTTGATGGCAAAGTCCATGTCGTCAATCTTGGTGGTGTACATATTTTCTTTATAGTGATCCCAGTGGCCGGAGCGCTCCCACAGGGCGCGGTTCAGCATGATGGGCGTTTTGATTTCCTCATAGCCCGCCTCGCGGTGAATCTGCCGCCAGTAGTCCTCCAAAATGTTGCGCAGCACCATGCCCTTGGGATAGAAAAACGGGAAGCCGGGGCCCTCGTCGCGGATGTCGAACAAATCCAGTTCGCGGCCGAGCTTGCGGTGGTCGCGCTTCTTGGCCTCTTCGATTCGCGCCAGATATTCATCCAATTCCTTCTTGTCAAAGAAGGCCGTGCCGTAGATGCGCTGAAGCATCTTGTTCTTTTCGTTGCCGCGCCAGTACGCGCCGGCGATGCTGGTCAGCCGGAACGCCTTGACCTTGCCGGTGGACGGCAGATGGGGGCCTGCGCACAGGTCGGTAAAATCGCCCTGCCGATAGAAGGAAATGACGGCGTCCTCCGGCAGGTCGAGAATCAGCTCGACCTTGTACGGTTCGCCCTTATCCTCCATGAATTTGATGGCCTCTTCACGCGGCAGCTCGAAGCGCTCCAGACGGTCGTTCTTCTGGATGATCTTCTTCATTTCCTTCTCGACCTCCTTGAGGAAGTCGGGCGTGAACGGCTCGTCCACATCAAAGTCATAGTAGAAGCCGTTGTCAATGGCAGGGCCGATGGCGAGCTTGGCCTCCGGGCGCAGCTTCTTGACGGCCTCCGCCATCACATGGGACGCGGTGTGGCGCAGCACACGCTTGGCCTCGTCGTCCTCAAAGGTCAGAATTTCAACCTCCGCATCGCCGTGAATGGGCTGAACAAGCTCCGTCAGCTTTCCGTTCACCCGCGCCGCCAGCGCGGTCTTTTTCAGCTCCTGATTGATGGATGCGGCGATGTCCAGCGCATTGGTGCCGGCCGGAAATTCGCGTTTTTCGCCATGCAGGGTGATGGTCATGGAAACTCCTCCTTCATTTGTGCGGGCGGGCTTTTGTTCTGCCGCGGGGCGGAACGATGAGGCTGCTTCTTTCCGCTGAGCCGTTCAATGCTGCGGCTTTCTCCCGAAAACCTCAAGCGCTTTGGATGTCAAGCCGCACCCAGGGCGCAGTGCCTTCGTTTTCGGTGCCTTCTCTGGCCGGGCTTTGCGGGCATCGGCGGCTTTTCCGTTTCCACAATGCCCCGTCCAAGCGAATGTCGCGCCCGAAAGTCTCATCATTCCGGAGGTCGGCGGCACAGAAAAAGCCCGTCCCTCTCGAATTAACGTACAGGGACGGGCTGAAAATCCAGTCCGCGGTTCCACCCTTCTTGCTCCGGCCTTGCCGAAACCGCTCATTGCAGCGCGATAACGTACGCCAAGCGCTCCGGTCGGGCGGTGGTACGTTCGGATGCTGCCTGCCTTCCGTGCTTTCAGCCGCGGCACGGAATCTCTTGATGCGGCGCTGCATCCCGCATGTCCGCCTTCATTCCGAAGGTCAACTGCATTATAGAGCGCCCGCAGTGGTTTGTCAAGAGGCAGAAAGGCAGGGCCCATGTCAACTTGTGTAGGAATACAATACATCTTGGACAAGGAGAAGAAAAGGGTAGAAGGATAGCGAGAAATCGGTTATAGTAAATGCTACTGCGGCTATCCGCTCCTCTCCGGCCTGCACCTCAATTCTCCCAGAACTATTTTACACTAATCTCCACCACCGTCCATCCTGCCAATTTTGTTGGTATTCTTTTTAGAGAAATACAGTTTTGGCGGTAGAAATCAGAAACCCCGCCGCCCGAGGTGGGAGGCGGGGAAAAAATCGCAACACTTATTCAGCTTTGTTCTTTTCGGCATCCGCTTTTGCTGCCAGCTCCGCAATAACGGTTGTGTTCTCATACTAACTCAAGCTTAAAGCCTATGTACAAACGGCTCAATTTATGGTATTATTCGATAGGGGTGATGATGATGCCGAAGGCCATTGTGATTTCTGAAGAAGAGTACGCCGAAATAGTCAAATTGAGGAAAGCCAACAAAGACAAAAATATAGAGCGCCGTCTGTATGTGCTGGTCCTGCGGTACCAGGGAATGAGCTACAATG
>CAVDRM010000049.1:0-6194 GCA_963611355.1 Anaerovibrio sp. | reverse complement strand
CGCGCTTTGTCCGTGTTTTCCCGTATCCGCTCCGCGTTTTTTTCTTCGCTCCGCTCTGACGCTTTCGGCGAAAAATATTTCTTTACAGGCGCGGCAAAATCTTATATAATAAGAAACGCAGTCTTTGTGCGAAATAATGAAAGGCAGGTTTTTACAAATGCTCGACAAACTCATCGGTATCTCCGCCGCCATCGCGGAGACCACCACCAACGCCGCCGCGACAACCGATGCCGCCGCAGCCACCACCGAATTATCCATGGGCGCGCAGCTTGTGCAGATGTTCGTCCCGATGGTGCTGATTATCGTCGTTTTCTACTTCTTCCTGATCCGTCCGCAGCGGAAGAAGGACAAGAAGGTCAAGGATATGCTCGCCGCGCTGAAGCAGGGCGACCGCATCTGCACCATCGGCGGTATTTACGGCACCATCACCAACATCAAGGATGATACCATCACCCTCTCTGTCGGCGGCAAGAACGGCACCGAAATCGTCGTGGCTCGCTGGGCCATCCGCAATGTCGAAGAGGTTTCCGTCGAGAATGACGGCGAAACGCTGGCGTAAATTCATTCAATGAAGGACGGCCGAGCCGTCTTTCGCCGGCTTTGCGGATTTTCTGCGCGGGGCAGCCGCCGATGCAGGATTTTTTCTCCCATCGGTTCAAGCCGTCTGCGGCGGAACATGTGCGATTCGATACATGGTTAAGGCTCATGCTTGTGTCTTTATTTCCGTTTGGGTTTTTCAGCAGTCCATCAGCTCTTTCCCATCTGCGGAAGGGGCTTTTTTCGGTGAGAGGGAGGAGATTGATTTGCAGCAGGCTTTTTCCCGTGCTTTCAGGGATGAACGGGTGCGCGCATGGCTGATGATTGTGCTGGGCTGTTTAATCGGCGCGGCGGCTTACCCGCTGTTTCTGGTGCCGAACGCCATTGCGCCCGGCGGCTTGACGGGCGTAGCGACCATCCTGAATTATCTGTTTTCCTGGCCTGTCGGCGCGGTCAGCATGCTTTTGAACCTGCCGCTGTTCGTCATCGGTTATAAGACCCTTGGGCGGACATTCGCCTTCCGTTCGCTGATTGCCACCATTCTGTTTTCCGCCTTCATCGACCTGCTGCCCCTGCAGCCTCTGACGGACGACATCCTGTTAGGCTCTGTCTACGGCGGCATCCTGCTCGGCATCGGCCTTGGGCTGATTCTGCGCGGCGGCGCGACGACGGGCGGCTCGGACATGGTGGCGCGGATGGTGCATCACCGCTTCCCCATCATTTCCGTGGGCATGTTCCTGTTTTTGATTGACTGTATCGTAATCCTCTGCGCGGCCTTCACCATGAGCGCCCGCGCCGCACTGTATGCGCTGATCTGCATCTTTGTCTCGGATAAGGTGCTGGACCTGGTGCTGTCCGGCATCGGCACGGGCAAGGCATGCTTCATTGTGTCGGGCGAATCGGAGAAGATTGCCAAGCGCATCATGGACGACATGGAGCGCGGCGTGACTCTCCTGAACGCGACCGGCGCGTATTCCGGCCAGAACCGCCGCGTGATTTTGAGCGTGGTGGCCGGCCGTGAGATCATGACGCTCAAAAAAATCATCCGCGAGGAGGACGCCCGCGCCTTCATGTTCATCACCGATACCCACGAAACATTGGGCGAGGGATTCGGAAACTTGACGGAGTGATTGTTAAAAAGAACGGTATGGCTTTATCTTTTTTCCGCCCTTGCGCGGGGCGGAATAAATTGTTATAATAATTAGAAACAGAAGGCGCGGGAATGACGCGCAGCTTTCAAGCCGAGAGGGGGAACGAAATGCCGTCTTTTACGCGGAAAGCCATCATGGAAGCATTTATGCAGCTTCTGAACGAGCGTCCGGTGAGCAAGATTTCCGTGAAGGATATCGTGGAGCTGTGCGGAATCAACCGCAACACGTTTTATTATCATTTTCAGGATATACCGAGCCTGATCGAGGCCATTGCCAAGGAAGAAACGGACTTCCTCATCAGCAAGTATGCGCAGGTCGAGTCCTATGAGCAGTGCCTGAACATCGTTGTGGAATTTATTTTAAAAAACCGCAGGGCGACGCTGCATCTGTATAATTCCGCCAACCGCGATTTATACGACCAATACCTGATGGACATCTGCCGATATGCGGCGGAGACTTATTTTCATACGGCCTTTGCGGACAGGAAAATCAGCCCCGCGGACTATGAGCTTATCATCAACTCCTATAAATGCTATGCCTACGGGCTGAGCGTGGACTGGCTGAACAGCGGGCTGCAGGAGGATATTCTGCCTAAATTGGCGCGGCTGTGTGCGCTGCGCGAGGGGATGATAGAAGAAATGTTCAAAAGGGCAGAGCAGTCGTTCCAATAAAGCATACAATTCAAGCCATTAACTGAAGGCATCACCGCCGAACCGTGCGGTGATGCCTTTGCCGTTTTTTGTGCATTCGACCCGATTTGCCTGAATTTTCGGCAGATTTCTTCGGATGCCTGATTTTGCGGCAGCCGGCAGAAAATGTCCATGGCGGGGAAGGCGGCGCGTGTGTATACTGGCACCTGAACGGCGGGACAGACCCGCCGGAGCACAAGGAGGGACGAATGATGCGGTTGAAGACTCTTCGGATCGCCAAAACAGGCTGCTTGGTGGCCTCGGCGCTGCTGATGGCGCTGGGACTGCTGATTATCCTTTGGCCCGATATATCCGTTTCGCTCATCGGGATCATCGCTGGCGTCATGCTGATAGCGCTGGGGCTGTTCAAGGTCATGGGCTATTTTTCCAAGGATTTGTATCGGCTGGCGTTTCAGTATGATTTGGCGTTCGGCCTGCTCATGATGGTGCTGGGCACATTGCTTTTGATTCGGCCGGACGGCGCAATGTATTTTATCTGCCTGATTGTGGGCATTTCCATTGCGGGGGACGGGCTTCTGAAGCTGCAGACGGGCTTGGAGGCGCGGCGTTTCGGCCTCACAAGCTGGTGGCTGATAGTGGTGCTGGGTCTGCTGGCCGCCATCGTCGGCATCATCACGGCGTTCCGCCCCGCCGAGGGTTCGCAGGTGCTGATGGTGCTGATGGGCGTATCGCTGCTTGCGGAGGGCATCCTGAACCTTTGCGTGACGCTATGCGCGGTCAAGATTGTCAGAAGCAAACGCCCGTATGTCATCGAGGAAGAACATGAAGAAATTTATTGATTGAGGAGGCTTAACGAATGCGCTTTTCAAGGGCTGTGGTGCGGCTGCGCATCCCGATTTTGATTTTGGCCGTCATTTTGCTGATTCCGTCCACGCTCGGCATGATGGCGACCCGCATCAATTATGATATGCTGGACTATCTGCCGGACACGATGGACACGGTCATCGGCCAAAACGAGCTGATGGAGGATTTCGGCAAGGGCGCGTTTTCCCTGCTGGTCATCGAGAACATGCCCGCCAAGGATGTTGCCGAGCTGAAGAAAAAAATCGAGCAGGTCGACCATGTTGACTCCGTGGTCTGGTATGATTCCTTTGCGGATTTGTCCATGCCGATGGAGCTGCTCCCCTCCAAACTCTACGATGCGTTCAACAACGGCGACGATACGCTGATGGCGGTGTTCTTTGACACGGCGACCTCTGCGGACGTGACGATGGACGCCATCCGTGAAATTCGCGCACTGGCGGGCAGGCAGGTATTCGTATCCGGCATGTCCGCGCTGGTGACGGACCTGAAGGATTTGTGCGAGCAGGAGGAGCCGATTTATGTGGCCATTGCCGTGGCGCTGGCCTGCCTTGCGATGCTGCTCCTGCTGGACAACTGGCTCATCCCCTTTGTGTTCCTTGCGTGCATCGGCATTGCCGTGCTGATTAACCTGGGAAGCAACTACTTCTTCGGCGAAATTTCCTACATCACGAAGGCGCTGGCGGCAGTGCTGCAGCTGGCCGTGACGATGGACTATTCCATCTTCCTCTGGCACAGCTACAACGAGCAGCGCGAAAAATGCGCCGATGCCAAGGAAGCAATGGCCGTCGCCATTCACGAGACGCTGACCAGCGTCATCGGCAGCTCCATCACGACCGTTGCGGGCTTTGCCGCCCTCTGCTTCATGACCTTCACCCTGGGTCTTGACCTTGGCTTGGTCATGGCCAAGGGCGTTATCTTCGGCGTCATCGCCTGCGTAACGGTGCTGCCGTCCATGATCCTGGTGCTGGACAGGCCGCTTCAAAAGACGAAGCACCGCTGCATCATTCCCGATATGGCCAGGCTTTCCAAGGGGCTTGTGAAAATATTCCCCGTATTTTTGATTCTCTTTGCCGTGCTTGTGTACCCCGCATACTTCGGCTACAGCAAGACCAATGACGAGGTGTATTACGACCTCGGCGAATGCCTGCCGCAAGACATCGAATATGTCATTGCCAACAGCAAGCTGCGCGATACCTTCGATATTGCCTCCACGCATATGGTCTTGGTGAATGCCAGCCTTTCCTCGAAGGACAAAAAGAGCATGATTGAGGAAATGGAAAAGGTGGACGGCGTAAAGTATGTGCTGGGGCTGGAGGCATTCATTGACTCCGACATACCGGAAAGCATGCTGCCCGATTCCGTCGTATCCATCCTTCAATCCGACCGCTGGGAGCTGATGCTGATAAACTCCGAATACAAGGTCGCCAGCGACGAGGTGAATGCGCAGATAGACGCGCTGAACACGGTGCTGAAAAAATACGATGAAAGTGGGATGCTCATCGGCGAAGCGCCCTGCATGAAGGATATGATTGAGACCACGGACCGCGACTTCCAGGTGGTCAACGCGGTTTCCATTGCGGCCATTTTCATCATCATCATGCTGGTGGAAAAGAGCCTGAGCCTGCCCTTCATCCTGATTGCGGTCATTGAACTGGCCGTGTTCATCAACCTTGGCCTGCCGCACTATTTTGGGCAGTCGCTGCCGTTCATCGCACCAATTTGCATCTCCACCATTCAGCTTGGCGCAACCGTTGACTACGCCATCCTGATGACCACGCGCTACAAGGCCGAGCGTGTGGCGGGGCATACGAAGCATGATGCGGTCGTGACCGCGCTGAGCACTTCCATACCGTCTGTTCTGGTGTCCGGCTTCGGCCTGTTCGCCGCTACCTTCGGTGTGGCCGTGTATTCCAACATTGACATTATCAGCTCCATGTGTATGCTGATGGCCCGCGGCGCAATCGTCAGCATGCTGTGCGTCATTCTGATTTTGCCCGCGCTGCTGATGCTGTGCGACGGACTCATCAGACATACGACCCTGAACATGAAAATCAAGGAGGATAAAAAAGCATGAAACGGCTTCTTTCAATGATGACGGCGATTGCGCTGATTTTGACGGTGTGCATCCCCTGCGCCTTCGCTGCGGAGGACAAAAAGGAAATGGTCTATGTGCTGGCGGACGGAAACGGCATCCCGTACAGCATTACGGTCAGCGAGCATCTTTATAATCGAAACGATGAGGATACCCTGAACGATTACAGCCGCTTACAGAGCATTGAAAACATGGGCGGCGATGAGTCCTTTGAAAACAAGGACGGCATGCTGGCTTGGAAGGCGGACGGGGATGACATCCGCTATGAGGGCACAAGCACCGAGCCGCTGCCCGTGGGCGTTTCCGTCCGCTATACCCTGGACGGGCAGGAAATGACCTTGGATGAGCTGAAGGGAAAGAGCGGTCATCTGGTGATTGACATCGAATACAGCGCCTGTTACGAGGAAACGCATACGGTGAACGGCAAGGAGACCACCATCCCGCTGCCCTTCCTCATGGCGACCGTGATGCTGGCGGACGATGATACCTTCTCCGCGCTGGAGGTCACCAATGGTCGGGTGGTCAATATCGGCAGCCGCACCCTGGCCGTCTGCTTCGGACTGCCGGGGCTGAAGGAGGCGCTGAATTTAGACGAATACAAGGATAAATTGGACAAGGATGCGGACGAGCTGGACGACACGCTGAATATCAACATTGATGTGTCTGCGGATATTCCGACCAGCGCAGCCATCAGCGCTGATGTCACGGATTTCAGCTTTGACGGCACTTACACGCTGGCGCTGTGTCCGAGCCTTTCGTCCTCTGATGAAGACGGCACGGTGACGATTGAATTCAATACCGCCGATTTGAGCAGCAAGCTGAACGATGCCATGGACGAACTGCTGGACGGTGCGGCGCAGCTGTGCGACGGCGCGGAGGAGCTGAAGGACGGATTAAGCG
>CAVDRM010000048.1:0-6208 GCA_963611355.1 Anaerovibrio sp. | reverse complement strand
CGGAGCAGTCGCCCGTGCTGCTGGCAGCGGAGTAGCTGCCCGTGTTGCTGGCAGCGGAGCAGTCGCCCGTGCTGCTGGCAGCGGAATTGATATATTCAACTGCTAACGGCGCAATTGCTTCGAGGCCGATGCGTGCGCCGATTTTGATTTTTCCCCCGACCACCTTGCTGCCTTCTTGCCGTTCACCCGATACGTTTTCCAGCTCTGCTTCCCGATAGATGCTTTTGCTCGGATAGTAATAACTAAAGCATTCCAGCGGGTTTTCACAGGCGTGAAAGCCGCTTTCGCACAGCTTGATGTCGCCCTCATGCTCATAGGCTTTGCCCTCCTCGAACATAAAGCCCCGGCAGGTCATATCGCTGTTGAATCCTTTGTACACCTTCATGGTTGCCTTCATGGTTGCCCTCCTTCTACATTCCGTATTTTTCGGTTTCGCCGACCACGCCCAAGCCAAACAGCGCATCAAGCACGGCGCGTTTCGTCTCCCAGCCCAATTCCATTCCCTGCCCAATGCGCCAGCCGCGATAGCCGGAGTGCATCAGGCACACAAGGTCCTTGACCTTTGCCGCGCCCGGAAACACCCTTTTCAGCGCGTCAACGTGCTCTTTGCCGAGCCCGGCATACTCGATTGACAATTCAAGCGTGCCCTCCGAAGAGTTCCGCACGGGCCAGACCTCAGTCAGCCCTCCCTGCCGCGCCGTGATAACAAGCTCATCCCACAGCCTGCGCGTGATGCGGTCATGCCTGCCATGCATGGTGCAGTGCGTCGGTGCCTTGTGCAAAAGGACGCGCTCGTCCTCCGGCAGTCCCTTGAAGCTTTCGCCCAGTGTCATTGTTCATTCCCTCCCGTTTTTGTCATTTGCGATGATGCGAGCAATGGCCGAAACGGCCAGCCCGACCCAGACCCCCAGAAAAAACAGAATGACGCCCGTCATACCTCCACCACCTCGATTCCGTATCTTTCAAGCATCAGCTTGCGCTTGATGCTGAACACGTTGTAGGCCGTGCCGCGCCGGTATCCCTTCACGTCCTCGACGATTGTCCGCCCGTTTTTCTCGTAGACAAAGTCCGCAATGTATTTCACGGCTCTCTCCATGCCGCCGGACGGGCGCTTCTGCCTGTCGATGAGCTCATAGGGTACCTGGCAGCGCAGGCCTTGAATCTCGCCCGCCCGCTCCAGCATTTTTAGCGCATGATACCGCTGCGCCTCCTTCCGGCTGTCGAACTCGATGCCGTCAACCGCCGTTTTTCGGCTCTTGTATTTGCTTATTTCCACCCGCTCCCTTCTCTTGCGGTTTTCAGCAGCTCGTCCGTACCCGCAGCGAGCTCCAGCTCGTCATCGGTGTAGGTGCGCTGTTCATAGCGATTTTTCGGGTTTTCGGGACGCGGATAGCCCGAAAACGGTGAAGCATCGCCCCGCTGCTCCCATGTCCGGACGCAAGCCTGCCAGTCCTTCATGGGGTTTTTCCCCACCCGCCAGCCGTTGGACGAGTAGAAGTCGACAAAGCGCTGCGCATCGACCGAGTTCCCCCGCTCCCGGCAGTACAGGCGCACCTCGTCCACCGTAGGCGGTAAGAAGCGTCCCGCGGGCGCGTTGGGCGCTTTAGCGCCCTTCTCTTCGTCTTCGTCTTTGTCTTTGTCTTCTTCTTTGTCTTGGCTTTTTTGGGTTTTTAAAAAAAGGCTTGGGTTTTTTGGGTTTTGTTGGGTTTCTGTGGGTTTTTTCGGGCGGCCGCCCTTTTTGCCGTTTCCCCGCTGCTTATCCTTATAATCGGCATAACTCACGGCATCTCTGTCTATCTGCCCCCTGAGCATGGCGAATACCAGCTTTTCCTGTCCCAGCAGCTCATCTTCCTCGCCGTTGCCGTAGTGCAGCAGCGCCTTCAGAAGCCTCCCCGCTTCGGCATCAGAAAGCAAGTCAACCGTTGCGCTCAGGTCTAAGAAGACCTTGATGTACGGTAAATTCATGGTTGTCCCTCCGAGTTAGAACGGTAAGTCCTCCGTGTAAACCTGCTGATAATCGCTCGGCACATTGTCGCCGGTCTGAGCGCTCCCGCCCTCCTTAGGGCTTAAAAACCAGACGTTCTGCGCCCGCACCTCCAGCGATGCGCGGAGCTTCCCGTCCTGCCCCTGATAGGCGCTGGCGCTCACAGAGCCTTCCACGGCGGCCTTGCGCCCCTTGGCAAGGTACTTTTGACAGTTTTCCCCCAGCTCCCCCCACGCGGAAGCGCGGAAGAAGTCCGCCTCTTTCCCTTCACCGCGCCTGTTGACAGCCACGGTGAAGGTGGTGACCGTTTTGCCTGTCTGCGTTGTCCGCTGCACAGGGTCGGCGGTCAGATTCCCGATGATGATTAGCTTGTTCATGCCTTTCCTTTCCAGCCGTCCTTCATTCGGCTTAGCTCGTTGTCGGTTACTGTGTGGATGCCGATGCTCTCCACGTCCTGCACGATGATGTCGATGAATCGTGCCATTTCGGAACTGTCGAACGTGCTCGAGCCGTAGAAAAGTCGGATGTTTATGCAGCCGTCCAATTTGCTTTCCAGCCGCTCCGCGAGCCAGCCCGTCCCGTTGGCCATCCATGCGTTGATGAGTGACTCGGCGCCCTCCCTGCGGATACACACGGTATCTGCCCTGATGCCGCTCTCCCTGATGATGCGGCGGTAGTAGTCTGCCTCGCTGATGCCCTGCTGCTCGGCTATCTGGTGGATGAGTGTCCATGCGTAGGCGTTGGCGGTCAGACTGCGCCTGCTGCGATGCTGCCTGACGGTCGCTTCGCATTCCATGCCCTGGAGCGCGTCATACAGCGCGTACACGTCCTCCATGATGCCCGTGAGCGGGAGCGTGAAGCTCCCGTCACGGTTTCTTGTCGGCTCGCTTAACCGGCACTTCATGGCGTCCCCTCAAAGTTGGCAGCGATTGCCTTGCACAGCCCGTCGAACTGGTCAGGGTCTAAATCGCTGTACTTGATATGCGGCACGATGCCGGCCTTAATGAGCGCTTCGCGCCGCTCGGAGAACTCGGCGGACGTCATATTCCGCCCCTCGCACCATTTTTGGATTGCCGTTATCGGCTTCCACGCGGTGGAAACCGTCGGCGCAGCTGCCGGAACGGTCGCGAATGTCTTCATCTGAGCGGGTGCTGCCTGCTCGACCGTCATTTTCTTCCCGTCCCCTGGTCTTAGCTCGTCCGGTGCAGGCGTCTCATAAGCGCTATACTTTGTAATATCGCGCTCGAAGTAGACATCCGCGCCGATGCCCAGCGCCTTGCACGCCACGCTCAGAGCGTCCGTATAAGCCATCTTGTAGCCCTCGTCGGACGTCTTCAGTCCGCTCCTCGTCTGCGTCACGAGCCTGTTGCCGCCCGTGCCGTAGATCGGCCGGCTCCACTCGCCATCGACCTTGATGAATAGCTTAAGGTCTACGATGGCCATTACCGTATCGCCGTAGACCTCGGCGCGCTCGCTGACGACCTCGGTGTACCAGCCGATACCGGCCGCACCAAACTGCTTCGTGAGCATCTTGATGCGCCACATGGGATTAATGTCCGTCCCGCTGAAGCTGCCGTTGTTGAACGCTTTTTTAGCGTTGTCCGGCACACTGCGGACAGCTTCATAGAACTTTAAATTATCATTCATTTTATTCGTCCTCCCACCACTCGTCTTCTTTTTCGGCGCCCGCCCCGTACATCACCCGCAGCGGGAAACCGACCAGCTCCATGATTTCTTCCAGCCTCATGTCATGCAGGCATTCGCGGCAGTAGCACTCGCCGCCAAAATCGGCGAATTGCTCTCCGTCATGAATCGGCTGCCTGCACTCCTCGCAGATCATGTCTTTCCCCCCTTGCTTTTTCGCCCCGCATCTGATATAATACAGGTGTTCATATTCCTCTCTTTCTGCCCCCCTGAGGCCACCACCACGGCCTCAGGGCTTTTCTTTGCCCTGCCGGATGCCGCCCTTCCATCCCTGGCGGAGGATGGTCTTGTTGTCCGCATACGCGGCATAGTCACGGCGGCCTTCGTTCTGCCAGACGAGCTTGTCGGTCGCCCCGGCCTTTGCTTTGTACTCGTCCTGACGTTTGCGCATCAGGTTAAACAGTAAACCCATGTCAGCTTGCACCTCCTTTCCGCCTCGCGCCCTTTGTGCGCTCCCTTTCCCATCGGCTTATCATCGGGCTCGCGCTGATGAGCTAAGTGCCCCTGCGCTCAAGGTCTTGCTTGGCGTAGCGCTCGGCCTTCCGCCTTTCGTGCTCCGCCCAAGCCTCGCAGGTCTCGCGGCAGCTCACGCTGCGCCTGCCGCAGCCGTAGCAGCAACCCTTATTCATGCTCCTTCGTCGCGGGGAGCCGGAGTCGCACCGGCTTCGGCGAAGGGCACACCGTGCAGCTCTGCCCCCGCGCAAACGGGCGAATCAGCGCCCGTGATAGTATT
This sequence comes from Anaerovibrio sp., assembly GCA_963611355.1. Lineage (GTDB taxonomy): Bacteria > Bacillota > Clostridia > Christensenellales > Aristaeellaceae > CAVDRM01. The sequence goes on along the minus strand of CAVDRM010000048.1, from coordinate 1,787 downwards.
TTTGATAGTAGTATGCCCATTCTTTTTGCTCCCTCCGGCGCTGCCGGAGAGCGCTGATGCCCTCGACAATCGCCGTGGGGATGATGACGGCCAGCCCGATGGCCAGCGCCCCGAAGATGCCCATATTTTCACCACTCCTCCGCCGTCACGCTTCGTATTTCAGCAATTCGCGCCGCGTCGGTTTCCTCTGCGCCGGAAATTCTCTTGCACCGTCGCTTGTGCAAGATCGGCGCTGTACTTCGGGCGGTAGTAGCCGTCAAGCTCTCCCGTATAGCCGCGCTTCAACTCTTCGTAGATAGCGGCGGCGCTTCTTTTCAGACGGGCGGCAATGTCAACAACGCGTTCACCCTCTGCATACATTCTTTCGATCTCGCGGCGCTGTTCCAGCGTCAAATAACTGTATCCGTTCAATGTTTTAACCTCCTTCCGCCTGCCTTCGGATAAAAAATAATGCATGAAAAAACGCTTTGGTTTCTTCTGCATTTAATGATACTCTCAACATTTCCGTGAAATTTTGCAAAAACATATTGACAATCAATTTGAAATAAGGTATAGTATATCTCGTCGCCGCAAGCGATAAGCTGAAAGGCGTGAGCCTCGGGGTGTAGCGCAGTCTGGTAGCGCACGTGCTTTGGGAGCATGGGGCCGGGGGTTCGAATCCCTTCACCCCGACCAGTTTCCATGTTCGAGGTGCAGGTTAACATGGCCCCGTGGTCAAGCGGCCTAAGACACCGCCCTTTCACGGCGGTAACCCGGGTTCGAGTCCCGGCGGGGTCACCATTTTCCCCCACCAAGAGAGCGTTCCCCGTTGTGGGCGGGGCGCATTTCCCTGCGGGCCTTTAGCTCAGTTGGTTAGAGCGGCCGGCTCATAACCGGTTGGTCCTGGGTTCGAGTCCCCGAAGGCCCACCAATTTGATGGCCCGGTAGTTCAGTTGGTTTAGAATGCCAGCCTGTCACGCTGGAGGTCGAGGGTTCGAGCCCCTTCCGGGTCGCCATTTTTCTCTCCTGCTGGTTGGGCTTCATATGCTGGCGTAGCTCAATCGGTAGAGCAGCTGATTTGTAATCAGCAGGTTGCGGGTTCAAGTCCCTTCGCCAGCTCCATCCCCTATTGATTTTCCGGCTCGTCCGGTTGATCATATTGATGCGTAATGCATCAGGCATCTTCACAATTTCAGATGGGTAGGTTCCCGAGTGGCCAAAGGGAGCAGACTGTAAATCTGCCGTCACCGACTTCGGTGGTTCGAATCCACCCCTGCCCACCAACTTCTGCGGGAATGGCGGAATTGGCAGACGCGCATGATTCAGGTTCATGTGCTCGTATGAGCTTGCAGGTTCAAGTCCTGTTTCCCGCACCAAAACCCAGACGATAATTCGTCTGGGTTTCTTTTTATTCGTTCCATATACCGAACATTTGTTAATTCTATTTTAGAAGATTGTTCGGAAATTGTCGCTCAAATGGACGTTTTTTCACCCGAAAATACCCACTCATGACACGACTCATGACACGGAAAGCGGCGGAATCAGCTCGAAAGCCATGTCATAAAGACTTCATATTTTCAGCATTCGCAGCAAAACGTCGCTGCGAATATTTTTTGTGTTCGCTTGTCCGCTTCATCAGACAGTTCTATAATATGATACTAACTCAAGCTTAAAGCCCATGTACAAACGGCTCAATTTATGGTATTATTCGATAGGGGTGATGATGATGCCGAAGGCCATTGTGATTTCTGAAGAAGAGTACGCCGAAATAGTCAAATTGAGGAAAGCCAACAAAGACAAAAATATAG
>CAVDRM010000047.1:0-6905 GCA_963611355.1 Anaerovibrio sp. | reverse complement strand
TGACCATCTGATCGGGGTGGAAGCATACGAGCGGTTCTCCAAAGAACTCATTGCTAAGGTGCTGGAAGCAGCAGATGTTCAATCCTGTCAGCATGCCATTGATGCCACGAAACAGGAGATGTCCAGGCAGACAGTGCACAACCGGCTGGCGGCGCTGTATTCGCTGTACGTCGAGCCGCGTCAGGCGGCCATCAGCGCTCTGCAAACGCGCTCAATTCATCAGATTGATGTGGATGTTCAGGCGGACGACCAGCTTTTGCTGCTTGTCACCTGCGTTAAAAACGACGACGAACGGCGTGTCATTGCCGCACGCCGCTTCCGGATCGGGCTGTTGTGGTGTTTGTCCATGTGTTTGTTTTTCCTCCTTTTTTACAAACGGGCGAATCAGCGCCCGTCGCCTGCCTGCTTGCCGCCAGCCTGTCCTGCCTGCCGCCAGCCTGTCCTGCCTGCCGCCAGCCTGTCATCCTATATTTGCCTTGGAAAAGCGGCAGCCGCCTGCGAGTCGAGGCATCTGCTGCCTAAGCTGTTAGACCAGAGCGGTAATGGCTTTCAAAATGCCTCATCGGTTAAAAAACAGTGCGCTGTCGGTTAAAAAAATAATGCTCAGCGGTGATTCTCGCCTTCGCATTTAATGATAAACTCTTTACGTTTCAATTTTTGTGCATGATGTCCTTGCATTTTTCAATTGTTTTTGATATAATCGATATGCTATCATACGGATAGCAGGGCCTTACTTGAAACGGGCGCTGCATAGGCGCTCATGGAATCCTGATTTGAAAGGAAAGAGGTTCGATAAAAATGGCAGACATCAATCTCAATCAGTACGGCATTACCGGCACCAAGGAAGTCGTTCACAATCCCTCCTATGAAATGCTGTTTGCGGAAGAGACCAAGCCCGGTCTGGAGGGCTATGAAAAGGGTCAGGTCAGCGAGCTGGGCGCGGTCAACGTCATGACCGGCGTATACACCGGCCGCTCCCCCAAGGACAAGTACATCGTTGTTGACGAAAATTCCAAGGATACCGTGTGGTGGACGACGCCCGAATACAAGAACGACAACCATCCCATGAGCGAAGAGGTCTGGAAGGCCGTTAAGGACTTGGCGACCAAGGAACTGTGCAACAAGCGCCTGTACGTCGTGGATGCCTTCTGCGGCGCGAACCATGACACCCGCATGGCCATCCGCTTTATCATGGAAGTGGCTTGGCAGGCTCATTTCGTTGAAAACATGTTTATCCGCCCCTCCAAGGAGGAGCTGGAAAACTTCAAGCCGGACTTTGTCGTTTACAACGCTTCCAAGGCGAAGGTCGAAAACTACAAGGAGCTGGGTCTGAACTCCGAAACCTGCGTGGCCTTCAACATCACCTCCCGTGAGCAGGTCATCATCAATACCTGGTACGGCGGCGAAATGAAGAAGGGCATGTTCTCCATGATGAACTACTTCCTGCCGCTCAAGGGCATTGCCTCCATGCACTGCTCTGCCAACACGGACATGAACGGTGAAAATACCGCCATCTTCTTCGGTCTCTCCGGCACTGGCAAGACCACCCTGTCCACCGACCCCAAGCGTCTGCTGATCGGCGACGACGAACACGGCTGGGACGACAAGGGTGTGTTCAACTTTGAAGGCGGCTGCTACGCGAAGGTCATCAATTTGGATAAGGATTCCGAGCCGGACATCTACAACGCCATCAAGCGCAACGCCCTGCTTGAAAACGTGACGCTGGACGAGAACGGCAAGATTGACTTTGCCGACAAGTCCGTCACCGAAAACACCCGCGTTTCCTACCCCATCGACCATATCGAGAAAATCGTGCGTCCGGTTTCCGCCGCGCCCGCTGCCAAGAACGTGATTTTCCTGTCTGCGGATGCGTTCGGCGTGCTGCCGCCCGTTTCCATCCTGACCCCCGAACAGACCAAGTATTACTTCCTGTCCGGCTTCACCGCCAAGCTCGCCGGCACGGAGCGCGGCATCACCGAGCCGACGCCCACCTTCTCCGCGTGCTTTGGGCAGGCGTTCCTTGAGCTGCATCCCACCAAGTATGCCGAGGAATTGGTCAGGAAGATGGAAGCCTCCGGCGCGAAGGCGTATCTGGTCAACACCGGCTGGAACGGTACCGGCAAGCGCATTTCCATCAAGGACACCCGCGGCATCATCGACGCCATCCTGGACGGCTCTATCCTGAAGGCGCCCACCAAGAAGATTCCGTATTTCGATTTCGAAGTGCCCACCGAGCTGCCCGGCGTGGATTCGAAGATTCTCGATCCGCGTGACACCTACGCCGATGCTTCTGTCTGGGAAGAAAAAGCGAAGGATCTGGCCTCCCGCTTTGTCAAGAACTTCGTCAAGTACGAGGGCAACGAGGCGGGCAAGGCGCTGGTCGCTGCCGGCCCGAAGGCTGAGTAAACCATTTTTAAAAAAGTCCGTCATTAACGGCACCCCGCATCATTCGGCATAGCATGCTGTCTGATAGCGGGGTGCTGTTTATTTCGGGCGTGCAGGGCGAGACATGAATCAAATGGACAGTATCTGTCGTGAACAAACAATGCATCGGATTGATGTCATGCGGCGACTGCTGCGCTTTACTTTTTTGCACGAAGAACAATGCTGTTCAGCGTTTCCTTCGTTTCGTCCGTGCGGATGCGGCGTGCGGCAATGACACGCCGTTCGTCGTCGTTTTTAACGCAGGTGACAAGCAGCAAAAGCTGGTCGTCTGCCTGAACATCCACATCAATCTGATGGATTGAGCGCGTTTGCAGGGCGCTGATGGCCGCCTGACGCGGCTCGACGTACAGCGAATACAGCGCCGCCAGGTCGACATAGCGCAGGCCTCCCGGCAGAATGCTGATCGTGGCAACCGAGAAAATCACGTAGCTGCCGTCCTCATAGGCGGTGTCAAAGGTGATGTAAGGGTTGTTTTTGTAGTAATGCAGATTTTCGCAGTTGCGCAGGCTGCCGACCATCGCGCCGGTTTTCATGTTGTGCCCGTACAGAATCAGCGTATACGGGCGGGTGCTCAGACGGCACGTCTCATCCAGAAAAATCGCGCCGTTGACGTTATGATAGCCCCGATAATCGCGCTTTAGGTAATACGCATTGTTGCGCTGCACCACGGCCTCGTCCAGCATGTCCGGGATGGTCAGCCAGCCGACAATGTCCGCATTCTGCCGCCGGATTTTCTTAAAGCGGCTGCTGACGGCGGCATATGGGTTGTCGGGATAGTAAACAGCGGGCAGCGTATCCGGCTGCGCAGCAGCGGGCGCGGCCGTTTCCTGAACGGCGGCCACGACGGTGGGCGCCGGTGTTTCGGTCGCCTGCTCCGGGTCGTCTGACGCGCTGTAATACGCCTCGCGCAGCGCTTGGGACGCCTCCTTTGCGCGGTGCGCATCCACGGCGTAGCAGATGAGATTGACCGCGCAAATCGCCGCGACGCACAGCAGGCCGGCCGACGAGAGCCAGCGCAGCGCCCTGCCGCGCCGGCTGACATAGCGATAACTGCGCCCGCGGCTTTGCGGGAAATAAGCGGTTTTACGTTTCAACGGATGCTCCTTTTCGCGTGCAAGCCTCAGCGCGTTTTCTTGGCGCGGCGGCGCAGCAGCACCAGCGCGGCCAGCAGCATCACGCCCAAAAACACGGGCTGGGCGGTGTCGCCGGTCAAGGGCTCTTCGCCCTGCACGGTCAGCGTCGCCTCGTCCGAAACGGCCCAGGCGCCCAGGCTGTCGCGCACTATGCTGCGCACCTTCATTCCATAGTCATTCTTGGTTACGTTCGCAAGCGTCAGCGTGGCGCCTGCCGCGCCGGCAATATCTTCCCAGCCATCGTTCATGAAGCGCTGCCACCGGTAGGTATAGGGCAGCACCCCGCCGGAAGCAGCAACGGAGAAGATCGCATTCTCGCCCTCCTTCACGGTAGCGGAAACAGGCTGAGTACAATCCGCAGCGGTGTGCCCAGAACGACGGTGCGCTGGTTGTCAAATTCGGAGAACTCGGCCATGCTCTCGTTTGTCTGGTTGTCCGTTACGGTAAGGACAACCTCGCCGCCGTCCCGCCCCTGTAGCAGACGCTGCGCCGGAATGTCCAGCGTGTAGCCGAAGTCCTCGTCGATGGCGTTGGCAAAGGTATGGGTGAATACCTTTGCGCCGTTGAGCGTGGCGGTCAGGGTCGGGGCGATGGCGCTGGCGGTTTCGGAACGCCCCACGATGTTCACGCGCACATACTCCTCGCCGGTGGTCACATCGGTATAGGGCTGGCAGTCCAGCATCAGGTCGCCCTTGCCCAGCCCGATATTTTTGCTGGCCTCCTCTGCGCTTACTCCGGTGCGCTTGACGCTGACGCTGCCCGATTCGTAGGTCCTCGTGTCGTTTTCCTCAAAGGTATAGGAAGAATAAGAATGGGCAAATAAGCCGTTTATGGCGACCACCTTTCCCACCTTCGCAGTCAGCGTCTTTGTACCCGTCCAGTTCTCCGGCACTTTGAAGCAGGCGCGGTAGGTATGCACGTCGCCGGGCATCAGCAAATCGGTACGCACGACCTCGTAGACTTCACTTGTCCCAGTTTCACTCATTATCCTGGTGTAATGAATCCAGTTATCGCCGTTCAGATCATCGTACAGGCTGTCCACGCGGCTGACCGAATAGGCCGAATTCGCCTGATCGTCAAACAGGCTGTTTTCGCTCCCGTTCTGCGGATTGGTGCAGTCCACCGTAATGGTCTGTACGGTCTGAGAGGAGCCCTGCTCCACAAGGGCAACCGCGAATTTCGATACCGGCAGGTTGCCCGTGTTTTTGACCGAGAAGAGCAGCGTGGCGTACTCGCCTGCGGTTACGCAGGGGTCATAGGAGGCGACGCCGTTGAGGGCGACCGCCGTTTGCAGGCTGAAGGTAAAGCGCACCAGCTTCTGACTGACGGCCGCAGAATCGTTATTCTCATCCGACAGCTCGGTGGTGCAGCAGCCCGTGCCGTCCATCTGGATGTGCAGGCTGCTGGGCGCCTCGGACAGCTCCACCAGCGTGAAGGGCGCGGTCATGGTGTTTTTTTTTGATGTCGAAGCGCACACACCTGACCCGGTAGCCTTCCTTCGTGCCGTCTCCATCGGGAACAGACACGGTTTCCGTCCAGTACAGATAGGGGATGCCCCTGCTCGAGCCGTCGTTCACAGAAATGATTTTGAAGCTCTCGGCGTGTACGGGCACGTCGTAATCGCGGATCGTAAAAGGCGCTGTGCGCCAGTTGGCGCGGCTCACGCACATCAGCCGGTTGCAGGCCGAGCCGTCGTCCGCCACCCCCTTTTTCATATAGAAGGCATACAGACTCGAGCCTGACCATACCTTATGTTCCTTCAGCACGGTGAAGTACGTCACGTCCGTATCCAGCGCCTTTTCAGTCTTGTTCATGTGCAGGGTCAGGGCCGTTTCCTCGTCCTCGATCTTCTCGGCCTCTTTGGATACGTTCAGCCGGCAGAAGCAGGATTTGCTGACAGTCATGTTTTGAATGACTTCCCCGTTTACTGTCACATTGACCGGGTCCGAGGGGAGCAGTCTGCGAGTGAGGGTCTTGTTTTTGAACTCGGTGGCAACGGAGGCAGTCTGGATCAGAGCGGGTTTGCCTTTGCCGAGCTTATACTCCACCTCGCGCGAAATCACCTGACCGGTACCCCCGTTGGAAACGGAGTCGACGGCGTATGAGGCGTTGAGAAACCAGTAGTCGCTACCGTTTTGGGTCATATGAATCATCGGCATGGAAAGAACTGCATCGTCGTCCTTGGCGCTGTATACTTCCCCGGGGAAGTATGCTTCGTCGTTGGCAATGTCCGCACGAATCAGGACAAGCGAACCGTCCGTCCCGTTTTGGACGCCCATCACAATGAGCGTGGAGCGGCTGGTTTTGAGACTTCCGTCATCGTTGAATTCGCCGCTGAGCAGGTTGATGCCCAGAAACATCCCGTCCCCCATGACGGCGAAGGCGTAATCAGTATTGTTTTCTCGGTATCTGTCGTAGGGGCTTTGATAATTGAAGGTTCCGTAATTGGACGGGCTGTCCAGATTCCACCAGACCAGCTCGGCCTGGCGCTCATCGCCGGTGGGGGTGAGCCAGAAGCCGAAGGTGGCGGATTTTGATTTATCGTAGTTGTGCAGCGTGACGTACTGAATTTCCTGCGAGACGCTGTCCAGCCGTGAGAACACAACCCTTTCCTCGTCGGCTATGAGACCGTCGCCGTTTTTCGCGGGCAGCAGGGTATCCGCCGCGGCGGGGGTGTTTACGCCGGCGGGGAGGTCTGTATATTCGGCCGCGTCAGACGCGCTGCTTTGCTGCACAGCGCCGTTGGCTTCCGTATCCATGTTCAGGCTGCCCTCCCAGATGGATTGCCGCCATTTCGCAATGAGCAGCTGCGCCGTGACCTCTACGCCGAAGGCCACCGCAACCGCCGCGCCGACCTTGGTGTTCAGCTTGTGCTGCAGCAGCCCGTTATATGAAACGGCATTGCCGCCCGCGTTGTTTCCTCCGAGCCTGAGCAGCTCGACGCTGTCGAGCGCCTAGTTCATCACCCCGCTGATTTCATCGGCGAGCCATTCCAGATATTGCTGGATCTGCAGGGCGGTCATATTGGACGTTACGTCCGTGTCCTCCTGCCAATAGTCGCCCTCGCCCTGCATGGCGATGAAGGCGCGGGCGGCGGCAATCTCTTTCGCCGTCAGCGGAGAAATCGTCTCAGCCTGCGCGGGCAGCGCAGTGCAGAGATCAGCGTGAGAATCAGCAGCAGACTGCACAAGCGTTTGAGCATGGAGCGTACCTCCTACTATTTAATTCATGAAGTTAATGAATGAAGCCGCAGGGATAGGAAGGCACCGGCTGCCTTATGGCAGGAACCTGTTGCCGTTCAGGTCATAGCGGAGCACATCCTGCCAG
>CAVDRM010000046.1:0-7410 GCA_963611355.1 Anaerovibrio sp. | reverse complement strand
GCGCTGACGCTCCGAAAAATCGCCCCGCACGACCGGCAAAGCCGGTCGATACGATCAAAAATGAAGGGGCTGCGGCCCCTTCATGCATCCCCCAAAATGTCTGCTGACTTTTTCGACGGTCTGCTTTAGTTGTTTGGCTTTCATTTTTTTTCTGCGAATTACACCGCTCATCTCCTTATAATTATAAGCGTCCCTCTTGCAGTTCGCGGCAACAATGCTCGTCGTTTTTTGATATTCTCCATCGAGGGCAGCCTCAGTATAGCACGATTAATTTGATATCGTATAGACATTATCTGACTGTCGACTTGTAAATTTTCGGTGTGGTATTATAGTATTTATGAAAAAGTTCACAAAAATAACTGCTGTTTGAAAAACCGCAGGCATAGGCTATTTCCGTCACAGACATTTCCGTATTTCGAAGGAGAAAAACAGCTTTATCCAAACGATAGCGGTTTAAATATATAATGGGGGAAGTATTCAGATATTTCCGAAAAAGGGAGGTGCATTTTGTCTTGCAGCAATTTCCGGAGGATGAAATATCTTTCAGTAAAATTTTATTGGCGTAATTCTTCTGCACATATCCAATCATTGCCGTCAGAATCAGAATATCCTCTGCATTTTTATCACAGTCAGGGAAGCAGTCCATATTTTCGGCAAGCAGCCGGAAAATACGGACGGCTCTTTCCAAAATCATAAACGGCTGTATCTTGTCCTTATTGTCTTCGTACAGCCTTTCAAGATCATGAAGAATGGCATTCTGCCACTGAACAGACGGATTCAGTTTCCGATAATCATAATGCACATTCTGTATCAGAGGGTTTAAACAATTTTCTGTAAAATATTTATTTACAGAAAGCAGCAGAGGGGACAACAGAATGCAGATAAAGAGACAATCGGTATGCGTATCGGAATAGCCGTAATGAAGACAGCGGCTGTTCACGAAAATACCCTCTCCTGTCTGTAGAGAGATTTTCCGGCCATTCACATCATAAAACATCTGTCCCTCCAAAATCAGAATAAATTCCAAATCGTTATGCCAATGGCTGATTGCACGAAAATGAGGATAGCCCGAGAGCTGCCCTTTTTTGATATATGCGGGAAAGTCCGGCGTGTTATAGGCAACATTTTCGGATGCATCCGAATTTAAAGCGGTGCTTGGACATGCTTCCATTCATATCTTCTCCTTTGTGAACGATTGTTATATTATTATGTCTGATTATGGTATAAAAGTCAATAAAAATTGTTTATCTTTATATTGTGCACGGAAAGGAAGCAAAAAGAGGATGAAAAACAAATTCGCAGATAAGATTTTGAAGCTCGCCCTCCCGATGACAGCCCAGCAGTTTATGCTTGCGCTTGTCAGTGCGTGTGATGCTTTTATGCTGGGAGGGTTAAATCAGACCTCTCTGTCGGCAGTTTCGCTGGCTTCGCAGATTACCTTTGTTTTTAATCTGATTTTGGCAGCACTGACCATCGGGGAGAATATGTTTGTCGCACAGTACCATGGAAAGAAAGACTTTGACGGATTGCGAAAATCCGCGGGTCTGGTGCTGAAATATGTAGCAGCGGCTTCGGTCTTATTTCTGATTGCGACACGATTTGCGCCGGAGCTGCTTATGCGCCTGTTTACAAATGATGCTGCTCTGATTGAGTGCGGGATAAAGTACTTGAAAATGATAGGGCTATCCTATGTATTTTCCGGAATTTTGCAGGTTTTGCAGGGCATATTAAAAAATTGCGGATATGTAGGCAGGTGCACTATCGTCAGCGTGGTCGTTGTGGTTTCCAATATTATCCTGAATGCTGTTTTGATTTACGGATACTTAGGATTTCCGAGGATGGAGATTGCGGGCGCGGCGCTGGCCACGGTGATTGCAAACGGAATCGGGCTGGTTATGGCGATATGCATTTTGCATTCCAAAAGAGAACTATGTATCGAAATGGCAGATATAACGAACAAGGATGCTTTTATCACGCAAAAATTCTGGAAGCATGTACTTCCCGTACTCCTGAATGAGCTTGTCTGGGGCGGCGGATTTACCATGTATTCCGTTATCCTGGGGCATCTCGGCTCAGATGCGGTGGCTGCCAACTCGATTGCCAATATAACCAAAAATCTGCTGATTTGTGTCTGCACGGGGTTTGGACATGGGGGAAGCATTATCATCGGCAACCTGCTTGGTGAGGGCAACTTATCCGAAGCCAGACAAAGCGGAAATATTTTATGTAAAATCGCGGTGTTTTCGGGTTGTCTGACCGGTGCCGTGCTCCTTCTTTTGACCCCGGTGATTTTGCATTTTGTGAATCTGACCGACACGGCAACCGAATACTTAAAATATATGCTTCTCATAAGCAGTTATTATGTAATCGGGAAAGCCATCAATTCCATGACAATCGGCGGTATTTTCCCCGCGGGAGGGGATACCACATTCGGCCTGCATTGCGATGCGGTTACCATGTGGTGTTTTGCAGTTCCGCTGGGATGCATCGCCGCCTTTATATTCAAAGCGCCGGTTCTTATGGTGTATTTTGTCTTAAATCTTGATGAGCTGGTAAAGCTTCCGGCGGTATTCAAGCATTACAGACGATATGAATGGTTACAAAATTTAACGGAAACGGAGAATTAATCTATGGATATGAAAACAAGAAGAGATATGCAGCATGCTTACATTTCAGATGAAGCGGTTATGGAAGAACAGGTCAAGAGCAGAAAAATCCTGCAAAAGCTTAATTTTGCAGACAGGTCGGATTTTGATGAAATTACGGAAATAGTAAAAGAGCTTTTGGGAAAATCTGAAGGCGCATATATTAATCCGCCTTTTTACTGCGATTATGGCTCACACATTGAGGTTGGAAAGAATTTTTTCGCAAATTATAACTGCACAATCATAGATGTGGCAAAGGTAAAAATCGGCGATAACTGTCAGATGGCACCCAATGTGGCTATTTATACAGCAGGACATCCGATTTACCCGGATACGCGTAATTCGGCTTTTGAATATGGAAAAGAGGTGACGATCGGGGATAATGTATGGCTGGGAGGAAATACAGTGGTGTGTCCGGGTGTACATATTGGAAGTAATGTGGTCATTGGTGCCGGAAGCGTTGTCACGAAAGATATTCCGGACTGGTCGATTGCAGCAGGGAATCCATGCCGCGTGATCAGAAAGATAACAGACAATGACAAAAGAAAATTGTTTCACAACGAAGAGATTGATGATGAAGCGTGGAATATGATATGCGAGCAGGAGGAGCAATAATATGACCATGAGAGAACGCATTGCGGCGGGAAAGCTGTTTACAGACTATTGCGAAGGTCTTCCGGAAGACCGAACGAACTGCAAAAAGAGGATGATTCGGTTTAATGCTACGATGCCTGATGATGCAGAAGCAAGAATGGCGGCTTTGAATGAGCTTTTCGGCAAAGAAACAAAGGCATGGGTGGAGCCGCCTTTTTACTGCTGCTATGGGACGAATATCACCATAGGGGACGGTTCCTATTTGAATTTTAACTGTAATTTCGTTGATGACGGGGAAATTATTATCGGTCAAAAAGTAATGTTTGGTCCGGCAGTGACAATAGCAACGGTCGGGCATCCTGTCAATCCGAAAATGAGGGAGTATATGTATACGGATTCGGTGACAATTGAGGATAATTGCTGGATAGGAGCCGGTGCGATCATTTGTCCCGGCGTTCATATCGGAGAAAACAGTGTGATTGGCGCGGGGAGCGTGGTGGTTCACGATATTCCGGCTAATTCCGTTGCGGCCGGGAATCCGTGTAAAGTCATTCGTGCAATCGGAAATCAGGATTCAATGTATTATTATAAAAACCGTGCGATTGATGAATCTGATTTGGAAGAAGAACGGGCACTGCGATAAGCAATACCGGAAGGCAGATGAAAGATGCGCCGCAGTCTGTCAAAAAAGTTCCGTGAAAACCTGACTTTTTCGAAAGGCCGTATAATTTGCTGCTGCAATGTTGAAATGTATTTTTTTCAATCGTTGTATTTTTCCTGTTTTCTCTCTTGACAGCGAAAAAATGACTGTGCTATGTTATGCAGGTTGTTTTTTTGCTTTGTGATTTGAGGAGGAATTCGGGATGCAGACGAAGCACATTTTCATCACCGGCGGCGTTGTTTCCTCATTGGGCAAGGGCATTACGGCGGCCAGCCTGGGGCGGCTGCTCAAGATGCGTGGGCTCAAGGTGTCCATGCAGAAGCTAGACCCGTATATTAATGTAGACCCCGGCACCATGAACCCGTATCAGCACGGCGAGGTGTTTATCACCGAGGACGGCGCGGAGACGGACCTGGATTTGGGACACTATGAGCGCTTTATTGACGAAAACCTGTCTCAGACGGCCAATGTCACCAGCGGGCGCATCTTCAAGACTGTCATCGACAAGGAACGCCGCGGCGAATACTTGGGCGCGACAGTGCAGATTATCCCGCACATCACGGGCGAAATTAAAAAGAACATTTTGGCACTCTCCGACGGGGAGAACGCGCCGGATGTGCTGATTACCGAGATCGGCGGCACGGTGGGGGACATTGAGGGACAGCCGTTCTTGGAGGCCATCCGCCAGCTCCGCTTTGAGCTGGGGCGCGAGAACACCCTGTTTATCCATGTGACGCTGCTGCCGTATCTGAAGATGGCGGGCGAAATCAAGACCAAGCCCACGCAGCATTCCGTGAAGGAGCTTGGCTCAATTGGCATTCAGCCGGATATTCTGGTCTGCCGCAGTGAAGTGCCGCTGTCGGACGAAATCAAGAATAAAATCGGCATGTTCTGCAATATGCCCTCCGGCCGCGTGTTTGACGACTTGGATGCGCCGAGCCTGTATGAGGTGCCGCTCATGTTCCACCGTGAAGGGCTGGATGACAAGGTGTGCGAGCTGCTGGAGCTGGGCGACCATCCCTGCGACCTGACCGCGTGGGAGGCACTGGCGGGACGAGATTTGGCGCGGACGGGAGAAATCAAGATAGCGCTGGTGGGCAAGTATGTCGCCCTGCCGGACGCCTATCTGTCCGTGGTGGAATCGCTGAATCACTGTGCCATCGAGCGCGGCATCCATGTGAAAATTTTGTGGATCAATGCCGAAAGCATCAATGAAGAAAACGCGGCGGAGCTGCTCAAGGACGCCCGCGGCGTAGTCGTGCCGGGGGGCTTCGGCTCTCGCGGCTTGGAGGGCAAGCGGGCGGCCATTCGCTATGCGCGGGAGCATAAGCTGCCGTTCTTGGGGCTGTGTCTGGGGATGCAGATGGCATGCATCGAGTTTGCCCGCAATGTGATGGGGCTTGCCGATGCGGACACCACTGAGGTCAATCCCGACACGACCAATCCTATCATCGACCTGATGCCTGACCAGAATCTGGAAAACCTTGGTCATACCATGCGCTTGGGCGCGTATCCCTGCAAGCTGAAGGAGGGCAGCATCGCGCAGAAAGCATATGGCAAAGAGCTGGTGTTTGAGCGCCACCGCCATCGCTATGAATTCAATAATGCCTATCGGGAAGCGTTTGAAGAGGCCGGCATGGTGATTTCCGGCGTGAATCCTGAGCGTGATTTGGTGGAGATTATCGAGCTGCCAGACCATCCCTTTTTTGTGGCCACGCAGTTCCATCCGGAATTTAAGTCCCGTCCCGACCGTCCGCATCCGCTGTTTTTGCAGTTCCTGACGGCGGCGATGCAGCGCAAAGGATGACGAAAAAGCAGACTGTTTCAAACAGCAGTCTGCTTTTTCTATTTACCGTTTGCGGAAAATGCTTTATAATGGGGTGGTACGTTTGATGAAGTGGGTGAGAGCATCATGGGTTTTTCCGTTGTTGTAAGCAATGTCTTAACCATGCTGGTGTACATTCTGTGCGGATATGCGCTGGTTAAGTCGGGAAAGGGCAAGACGGAGCATGCGAAAACCTTGTCAGCCATCCTGCTGTATATCTGCGGGCCGGCGATGATTATCAGCACCTTTCGGGGAATGCCTTACAGCAGAGAGGCGTTTGCGCAGATAGGGCTGTTTTTTGTGCTGGCACTGCTGGCGCAGCTTCTTTTCTTCCTGCTTTTGTTTGCGATTTTCAAAAAGCGCTTTGATCGAGCGCGGTATCGCATTCTGTGTATCGGCTCGGTGCTTGGCAATGCGGGCTTTTTAGGGCTTCCGCTCGTCAAGGCACTGTTCCCGAATGACCCGCTGGCACCCTGCTTCAGCTCAGCATTTCTGGCGGGAATGAATATGCTGGTGTTCACGGTCGGCGTTTACGCCATCAAAAAGGACAAACGGTATATTTCCCTGAAGGCGGCGCTCCTGAACCCGACCGTGCTGTCCGTGCTGGTGTCCCTGCCCATATACATTATGGAGCTTTCCCTGCCCGAAGCGGTGGACGATACTTTGTCCCTTTTAGGAAACATGACCACGCCGCTTTGCATGATGGTGCTTGGAATGCGAATGGCGGCGGTGAATGTCGGGCGGCTGTTCCGGCGGCCATTTGCCTATGCCGTATGCGGGCTGAAGCTGATTGTTTTTCCTCTGCTCTCCTACCTTGTATTTAGCCTGATTCCCGGCTTGAGCGCCACCTTCCGCGGCTGTATGGTGGTGCTGAGCGCCGTGCCATCGGCGGCGATTGTTCTGTCCCTGGCGGAGCTGCATCAGTGCGAACAGGAGCTGAGCGCCAATGTCGTTCTGCTGACGACGCTGCTGAGCGTGCTGACACTGCCGTTGGTAACGCTGATGCTTTGACCGCATTTTGATCGCGGAAGGCCAGGCCGTTCATATGGCCTTCTAAGCCTGTCAAAAAAGGTCGCCAAGGGCGGCCTTTTCTGGTATAATGAAGGCGGGTGATGAAAATGCTGAGCAAGGAAACCGAACAGCGGCAGGCAATCGAACTGCTGTGCACGGACATGCTGGTGCCGACAGAGCACCTGCTGCGGAAGATCGACGCAGCAGTGGACTTCACGCATAGGTATAGTATACCACAACATTCTTGTTGCTGTCAAGAATGGCAACTATACCGCCAGGGCACCGTTTGTAGGAGTACAATACATCTTGGACAAGGAGAAGAAAAGAGTAGAAGGATAGCGAGAAATCGGTTATAGTAAAAGTAACCACACCCAACCACGACCGAAAGGAGCGCTATCCTTCATGAGCAACAGTATAACACATGTATCACAAGCTGGTGAAAATGTCAAGGGCATTTCCGAAAAAAACAAGAATAAAATCAGCATAAAGGAAAAAACGGAGAATCCGGACATCCGCTATTCCCTGAAAGACGGGAGCGAGATAGAGGACGAATACGTCCGGCACGCGATGAAGGACCTGCCTGCCGGTCTGCCTGTCGGTCAGACAGGCAGGCAGGCGGCGGGCAAATGGACCAAGGCCATGCAGCAGGCGGCGAATGAGCGCAGACGGGACAA
>CAVDRM010000045.1:0-8825 GCA_963611355.1 Anaerovibrio sp. | reverse complement strand
TCGCCGTGGGGATGATGACGGCCAGCCCGATGGCCAGCGCTCCGAAGATGGCCATTTCTTCGCCCTCCCTCCTGCCTGCCGGCCAGCTTGTCATCCTATATTTGCCTTGGAAAAGCGGCAGCCGCCTGCGAGTCGAGGCATCTGCTGCCTAAGCTGTTAGACCAGAGCGGTAATGGCTTTCAAAATGCCTCATCGGTTAAAAAACAGTGCGCTGTCGGTTAAAAAAATAATGCTCAGCGGTGATTCTCGCCTTCGCATTTAATGATAAACTCTTTACTCTTATGCCGATATCATAAAAAAGATTGGTTTTCCGCCGCGGGTATGATATAATACAGATGAATGCCAGTCAGGGAGGGATTGCGCTTGCTTGACTTGATTGCCAGAAACTTCGCTTTCATCTTTCTTTCCCTTCTGCTTTCCCAGCAGCTTATTGCAAACAAGCTGATAGAGCGTCATATCAAATCCAGATTCTGGCTCTTGCTCGGTCTTGCCATGCTGCGCATCGTCATCGGCAATCTTGACCAGCTCGCCGGACTGAATGAAGAACCCTCCGCCGCCGTTATCCGTTCGCTGCTCTCCCATGCGGGCTATATGCTGAATCCTTTGATTCTGTATGTGGTGCTGCTGGTATCCCTGCGCGGTGAAAGCAAGCGGCTGAAACGGCTGCTGAGCCTGCCGCTCCTTCTGTCGGAAGCGGCGCTGCTCGTCTCACTCTTTACGGGCATCGTCGTTTCCTTCCCTCAAAACATATTTACGCCCGGCTCTTTTTATTCCGTCACATGGGTCTGCTCTATTGTCTATCTCGTCATCATTTTCTGGTCGGCCTTTTATCACAAAAAGCACCGGCAGGAATCCATCGGCCTGCTGATTGCCCTGTTCTTTATCGGCTTCTGTATGCTGATAGAAATCCTCTTCGGAGGAATCGTGGGGATGCAGGAGACGGCCATTGCCTTCAGCCTGCTTGCCTACTATCTCTATTTCCAGTCTCAGGCGTATCTGCAGGAGCGGATGGAGTTTGAGCAGTCCCTGAATGAAGCGAGGCTTCGAACCATGATTGCGCAGATTCATCCGCATTTTGTCTGCAACGCGCTCTCCTGCGTCGCGGAGCTGTGCCACGAAAACGCCGCGGCTGCGGAGGAAGCCGTACTGACCCTTGCAGAATACCTCCGCTCGCATTATCAGGCGATAGAAAGCGACGATCTGATTTCCTTCGAGCATGAGCTGGAGAACATCCGCTGCTTCCTTTCCCTTGAGCAGCAGCTCTTGGGAGAACGCATGCGCGTCGTTCTGGATACGCCCGTGACCGATTTCAAGGTGCCGGGGCTTTCCATCGAAACGCTCGTGGAAAATGCCGTTCGCCACGGCGTTGCGAAAAAGCGCGGCGGCGGCACCGTGACGCTGAGAACGGAGCAGACAAACGGGGGAATTATCATCACCGTTTCCGATGACGGGCCGGGCTTTGACAGGGCGGCGGTTTCAAAAGACAACGCCCTGCACATCGGGCTGAACAACGCACAGACACGCTTGGAAAAGCAGTGCCGCGCAAGCATTGACATTGCCACCGCGCCGGAAGAGGGCTGCACGGTACGGATCCGCATCCCGAAGGAGGCCTTATGATGGTCATTCTCATGGTCGAAGATGTAGCGCTGGAGCGCAGCCGGCTGGAGCGGCTGATTCATGAAGCGCTGCCGGGCGCCGTGCTGCACGCTTTCGGGGATTCGATAGACGCGCTGGAGGCGATTCAAAAAGGGCATTGCCTTCCGGATATCGCCTTTCTGGATGTGGAGCTTCCGGCGCTCAGCGGGATAGAGCTGGCACAGAAGCTGCTGGCGCTCAAGCCCGACACGAACATCATCTTTACCACCGCCTATACAAATTATATGCAGGCCGCTTTTAATCTGTTCGCCAGCGGCTATTTGCTCAAACCCGTCACGCTGGAGCAGATTCAAAAGCAGCTGGATCACCTGCGCTTCCCCGTCGCGGACAAAGCCTGCCGCTTTCGGGCGAAGACCGCCGGGAGTTTTGAATTTTTCTGCGACGGAATGCCGGTGGCCTTCAGCATGCTGCGGGCAAAGGAAATGCTGGCCTACCTGATAGACCGCCAGGGCGCCAGCGTGACGAAGCGGGAAATATTCTCCGTCCTTTTTGAAGATGCGCCTTACACAAACGCCCGTCAGGATTATATGAAAAAAATCATCCGTGCGCTCAGGGGCTCGCTTGCGGCCGTCGGCGGAGAGGACATCCTGATTCATATGCACAACAGCTATGCGGTGAACACTTCTCTGTTTTCCTGCGATTTGTATGAGGCGCGACGCACCCATACGGAGGAAAAGATTTTCCGGCAGGCGGGCTATATGGAGCAGTATTCATGGGCGGAGGAGCGCTGGGTATGATTTGCGGCCTCAGCGCGGGCGGAAAGCGCCGCTGTCCCTTTTGTGGTTTAACGTTGAGGGCGGACAGCTTTGCCTTCGGCGCTTTTATTTTCTGCAAAAATATGCTATGATAAAGAAAAAACGGAGGAATCATTATGAACCGGAAGACGGGAGAGCGCATCAAACAGGCGCGGCTGAATGCGGATTTGACGCAGGAGAAGCTCGCCCAAAAGCTGGGCGGCGGCATCACCGCGTCCGACATCAGCAAGGCTGAGCGCGGCGAAGCGGAACTGACCACGGAAACCATCAAAAAAATCGCTAAAATCACGGGCGTGACGCAGGCATCTCTTTTGGGAACATCCAAGACCGCCGCGAAGAAGACGTCAGGCACGACAAAAACCGCCGTCAAAAAGACATCCTCTTCCGTCGCCAAAACCGGCGCCATGAAGCTGACCGCGGCCGAAAAAAAGCTGGTCGAGGCGTATCGCAAGGCTGACAGCGATAAAAAAAAGCAGGCGCTCAAGCTGCTGACCGGCGATGATGACGGCCATATCCTGTCCTCCATCGGCGGCAGCGTCGTGACCGAGCTCATCGGCAATCTGCTGGGCGGGAAATAATTCTTCTATGACCATCCGTTCCTTTTTCGGCAGGCGGTTTTTGAACGCCGTTGCTACGGTCACGGAAACAACAGGTAAAAACTTTTCCATTCCGTTTAGGCTGCTGCCTGACCTTGGCAGCATGCCCGCGCCGCTCGGATGAACCAGCAGTGCTTTTTTCGCTTCTCGACAGGAACGCCCCGCGGCGTTTATCTGCCACGGGCCCAGGAGGAAAAATGAGTCTGAAGCAGTTTGAAAGCGAACACTATCTGTTCCGTTATAAGGCAGCGTCTCAGGCGGAGCGCGACCTGCCGCGCATCGTTTCCGTGCAGGAGGGCTGCTTTCAATATATCTGCCGAGTACTGCGCGTCAAGCCTGCCTTTAAGCTGTGCTATTTTCTCTGCGCTTCGGCGGAGGAAGTCGGCCGGCTGTACGGCGATAATGAGCCGTGCAACGGCTTTGCCGCGCCGCCCGACCGCATCTATGCTGTCTATAATGAGCGCGTTCACTGCATCGGCTTTCATGAAGACGCCCACCTCATCAGCGAGCTGGTCGGGCATCCGGACAGTCCGGCCATCCGTGAAGGCTTGGCCATGTATTTTGACCGGCAATGGTGGGGCATTCAGAACTTCGATTGGGCCGTTCGGCATTTCAAAGCGGGACAGAGCCCCAAAATCAGCCGATTGATTGACAGAAAATATTTCTTTTCCGTGGATGAGTCCTTCTCCTATCCCATCATGGGCGCGTTTACGGACTGGCTGATTTCCGCCTTCGGCATCGAGCAGTATCTGTGTTTCTATCGGGAAAAGGACGCCGCAAACGGCTTTCTTTCCGCCTATCAAAAAACGCCGGAGGAAATGGACGAATCCTTTATCCGCTATCTTCGGCTGTTTTCCATGGACAGCGCTTTGGAAAAACGAATGGCAGAGATGCTGAATGCTTAAAAATACCCTGTGCATTGCCTGCACACCGTTGTTTCCTCTTCTGTCGAGGCGGAAAGGACGCACTTTCGGCATTGTTTCTGCATTTCGTCTTCGTTTCTCGACTCCATCCTTACATTTCGGCTGCTTTTTTCCGCGAATCGTTAGCGATACGAACAACGGCCCGCACCGTTCATGCAAAAATCGCTTTTTGTAAATGGCGCGGGCATGAAAAAATTTTTTTGCTCCGTCTTGCGTGCCCTGATAAGTCACGCACCTGCTGCCGCGCATCGGGAATTCACCGAAATTTTTAATGCTCTCATCGGCCGCCATTTTCCCCCGCAGCTAACACCGTTATTATAACACCTCCGCATCATTATACCATCCGCTTCCGTTTGGCGCTGTTTGGTCGGCATAAAGAATTTCTCCGGTCATGCCGTCCATCCAAACAACAAAGCGCCACGCCTGCCCTGCGGCCGAATTGGTATTATACAGCAGAAACCGCCAAATCGGCCGGCTGTCCTTATCGCGGGAATAGGTTCGTTTTGCGCTCCAGGCAGCCATCGTTTGGACGCTGATGTCCAGCGTTTGAGCTGCCTTTTCGCAAGCGATGCGATGCGCACTTTCCTCGCTGAGCTCATCATCGGCCGGCTCGCTGTACCTGTGATTGGTAAACATCCGAAGCGGATAATATCCCGTTTCATCGGTCAGCTCGCTCTTTTGCTGCGCGCCTGCTTCCCAAAATAATTCGGACGCTTTTTTCTGCACTGAAACTGGCCAAGCCCCGAAATCACCATATGGACACCATGTGCTGTACCAACGGAGATAGTTCAGCCAATTCCCGTTATCCTGCAGCTTCTCCCATGCCGCTGCAAGCCGCTCCATTTTTTCGCCGAACAGGTCGTCGGCCGAGAATACATCATCCGCAGACCCTGTTGTGAGGTTGACAATCGCGGCATAGTCCCACGGCGCGGCGGAATTGCTGCGTGTGCGGAGCAGAACACCGAGGCGGATACAGGAGGCGTCATTCGTATAGGTATCCGCAGTGTAAACGAAATACTTCTTGATTTCCGCATGGCCGAGCGAATATTTCTCCCAAATGGCATCCAAAGCGATGCTTTCGGCCTCATCAACGTCAATTTGATAGAGTGCTTCCCTGCGGTTGACCTCTTCAACGGTCGCCAGCAGCGAGTTCAAATCACCGCTTCTGCAATAGCTGCCGTTTGCAGACAAGATGACCCAATAAGAGAAGCTGTAGCCGAAAGCCGTTTTTTGAAGCATTGCATCTTCAAGCACAGGTTCAAAGGCATCCTCTAACGCATCCGCGGATATTTGGGCGGCGATGTGCCACGCTCCGCTTTGCTCATCCTGTTCCGATACAAGCACTGCCTGATTTGCGGCCTCTTCAGGCCAGCCGAACACCTCGGTCATTTGGCTGCGGGCGCTTGTTTCCGCCCTTTCTCTTGTTAAGACCGCCGCAGACGATTCAGCCTCTGAAGATGATGAAGCATCGCTCTTTGCGGCTTCCAGCTGCGGCATATACGCATCACGCAGCCAGTATCCAAGAGCATCCGTATAGTCAGCATCGGTCGCATCGGGATTTTCGGCCAGAAATCGCTCTCTGAAAATCAAAACCGCGTCCGGCGCATTGCCCAGAACAGACGCTTCGGGCAGCGGCCTGGAAGCGTTCGCTTCTTCCTGCACTGCGCCGTATCGCTCATAGATAATTCTGTCCGCCGCGGCCTCCCGGTCGCTTTCTGTTCGACTTTCATCCGAAAGCATCTGCCAGTCCTGCCCGTTCATCGCATAACCGGATTCCCGCATGGCCTGCACAAACGTATATTTTTCGTTCAGACCCCAGACCATCATTTGCCCGCCCGCATCCAGCGCGGCGACTCGCTGCGTCATGATATGGAATGCGATGCCTGCTGCCAGCGCGGTCATGGCGGCGATGATAAAAACAATGCTCAAAACAAGCGCAAGCGACACTTTTTTCTTTACGGAAGCCGTTCGTTTTTTTCCTGCCTTATGATGTTCTGCGCCAGTGCGGAATTGCCTTGAATGGAAGAAAGCCCCGTATTGACGGCATGCTGCACAAAATGCTTATCTCGCTGTTCATTCATCAAAATACACCCCTTTCAGCGCCTGATGCAGCCTGATTCTTGCTTTTTTCAGCCTTGTTGATACAGAGGATGCCGCAATGCCCAGCACATTGGCAATTTTCTCAATGCTCATGTCCTGATAATAATAGAGCAGCACCGCTTCCCGAAGCTTAATGCCAAATGAATGGAGACAAGCTGATTCTTTTGCAGGTTTTCAAGTTGGAGTTCATCCTCTCCAGTCAAATCCACCCAAGTGCAGCTGGAGGCTGCCACAGGGATCATGGCACAATACCGACGATAGCATCCATAGCAAAAGGTAAAAACGCAGATAACTACGCAAAGTAGTGTTATGGATAGTATCCACAAAAGTCTTGAGAAAGACGATTTCTTCATATGAGAAGCTGGGAGCGAATATTGATTGACCATTATGATATGTCCTTTCTAAATAAACTTGTCGCCATGTCATATACACGCATAGCACTCGATGCCATAATGTGATACATAGTAATTATACAGAAAATCAAGCAGTCCGTATAGTGGTGTATCTGTATTTATTTTGATTATTTTTCCTTATAAGGACAAAGCGCCTTCATAGTGATTTCGTGTGGTAGTGAAAAGAAGCTACAATATGAACACTGGAGGTGAAGATATGGTAAGCTATGAGGTTATTGGGAAGCACATCCATGAAGCTCGAATTCGTGTTGGGCTTACGCAAGCAGAAGCAGCAGACCGTGCTGGAATTTCTGCTGCCTACTACAGCAAGATTGAACGGGGCGCAATACGTCCCAATATCGATCGACTTGCTGAAATAAGCCAAGCGCTGTGTGTTCCATTTGAGAGCCTCTTTACTGGAGCTTTTATACCAGATGGCGAGATAATGGACAATACGCCTGTATCAAACGAAGTATTTGAAGAATATATACATACCATTGGTAAAAAAGCAGATCCGCGAATCAAGCAAATTATGATGCACATTTGCGGCGAGTTGCTGAATGTTCCCCTGAAAGAAGACGAGACACTATGAGAATATTTGATCGCAACGGTTTAGCAACAGTATCTGGGAATTCTAATCTGTATAATCCGGCTATTTTATAGGTAGAAGCTGTGAAAGTATAAAATGAAGAAGAATCGCCATCAATGCAGCGCGAAAATGTGGCGATAATTTGTATTGTGTGGTATACTGTTTGTGTAACTTGAGATTCTCAGTGATTGTGAATGGAGGGGAAGTATGGCATGTCCAATGTGAGAGTTATTAAGCCTCCGTTTCCAACATTCTATATCAAGAATGAAGTTTATTTGAACATTGTTGATTCAATTCCCAGTGGCTTCCTATCAACAGAAGACCATATTATTGAGTACATTAGGGAGATATACGGCGAAAAGAATGTTGAATTATCGGAGCGTGTATATGTTTCAGAGGAGGAACGTATGCACGGAACCCACCCATATTGGCGAATTGTGACCGCGCGAGGACTGATCAGCGAGTGGCGCTATTGGTTTGCGCAATACAGTGTAAGGGAGCGCATTGATCGGCTTTTGAGCGAGGGGCATACAATTACGCCGTCAGCCTCAGGCGCGTCATATCAGGTGATCAATTATAAAGACAAGTTGATTGACCTAAAAACGCTGGATATAAAAATGCCGCCCAAACATTTGACGGGACATCTTGTATTCAGATAATACAATGGCGGGATTATGCCACTCGAGCTTTTAATGCTTTTGTAATATTTTGACCTTGCATAGCATGTGGAGGCAAATGCTCAGAACGAGCGGAAATAGGACTCATGACACAACTCATGACACGACTTTTTAAAAACCCTTATAAATCAAGGAGTTTGAGGCTGGTGGCAAGAGGTTCAAGTCCTGTTTCCCGCACCAAAACCCAGACGATAATTCGTCTGGGCTTCTTTTTGTGCGTCCTATATGCCGAACATTTGTTGATTCTGTTTTAGAAGATTGTTCGGAAATCGTCGCTCAAATGGATGTTTTTCCGTCCGAAAATACCCACTCATGATACGACTCATGACATCCGTGCCGGCTTAACGCCACGCAAAAGCATGTAGCAAAGATTTAACTAACCCAATTGTATACCGGTTTTCTGATGCAAATATTCAGTTTTCTGGGCAGAAATAGAACTTGATAAAAACAGTGTTGGATAGTAAAATTATAGTATAAATATCAAATAGCAAAGATTTGTTTTGTCGCTCCCCAATTTCCATTTCATACAATTTTGAATACCATTAAGGGATTTGTTGTGACTGGCTCTACACTTCATACAAGAGGATAAATTATATTAAGGAGGAATAGAATGCATAAACCGAATCCATCTGGAAATCCCGATGGAACTCGTGCAGACATAAAAGAAGTCAATGCGATGTTTATCACACGTACTCCATACGCTGTTGATTTGTCTGTGATGCCCGACGAGCTATGAAATAAGCGCGTTATAAGTGATGCGAAGGGATCCGGAAAGAAGTATATAACCAGTACCCTACGGCATCGTCTGCGATGGCATATCGCGTTCGTTGCGGTAGCACTGCGTTTGCTGAGGCAGTGCAATATGCTGATATGATCTGCGCAGGTTCTACTCCTTTTGGAGCAGCCAACGTTACTGATCAGCCGTTCCAGAAAGGCTATACTGCAGATAGCAGCGTTTATCAGGCAAAATCTGATTATTGCAGGTATCCCACATCTACGACGAAGTACGGCTTCTTCTATAACGAAACCTAAATTTCCCTGTAGAGGCCGCAAAAATGCGGCCTTTCAGTTTGTCAAAGAATCCACTTCGCTGCCTTGCGAAGTGGCTTCAAACATATGCAGAAAAGCGGAAAGCAG
>CAVDRM010000044.1:0-9734 GCA_963611355.1 Anaerovibrio sp. | reverse complement strand
GTCAAAAAGATGGAAAGCAGCCGGAAATTTTGGCGAATTCGTATTGACAAAACGGGATAAACGTTCTATCATATAGTTGTAAAAGTTGGAAATAACGCACTTTTACAACAAAGAAGAGGTGGCAAAATATTAATGAAAGTGAGTTCTAAGGAGGAAGCCGCCAAGCGGGGCAAATATGCGTGGACGGTGCGCGTGGGCGGCAAGGGACAAATCGTCATTCCAAAGGAGGCGCGGCAGCTTTTTGACATTCAACCAGGCGACACGCTGCTGATTTTGGGTGATGCGTGGCAGGGCATGGCTATCCCGCCGAAGAACACGACCAATAAGCTGTTCGCCCACCTGATGGGCGGGCTCGAACAGGACGATGCGGAATGACAGACGGATTTTTTGAGGCGGTCTATGCCGTAACGCGGCGCATCCCTTATGGCCGCGTGATGTCCTATGGACAAATAGCACGGGTGCTGGGCCGCCCGCATGGGGCGCGGCTGGTGGGCTATGCCATGCGTTGCTGTCCGGATGACGTGCCGTGGCAGCGCGTGGTCATGCAGGACGGAACGGTTGCGGGCGGGCTGTACGCAGATCAGCGGCGGGCAAGGCTTGCAAGCGAGGGCGTCATTTTTTTATCGGACGGGCGCGTCAATATGGCGGTCTGTCAATATCGGGAGGAGGCATTACCGTGAATGTGCTGGAGGTCAGCGGGCTTTGCAAGCGCTATCCCCGTTTTGAGCTCACGGATGTGAGTTTTTCCATGCGGGAAGGGCGTATTATGGGATTGATCGGTCGCAACGGCGCGGGCAAGACGACGACGCTCAAGACACTGCTGAATTTTGTGCACCGCGATGCGGGCAGCATTCGCTTTTTCGGCCTTGATTTTGACGCGCACGAGCAGGAAATCAAGCGCAGAATCGGCTTTGTGTCCGGCGGCGTGGACTTCTATCCGCGCAAAACGCTGAAAAAAATCACCGCCGTCACGCGCAGCTTTTATGACACATGGGATGAAGCGGCATATTGCAGAAACCTTGTTCGTTTTTCGCTGGACGAGCGCAAGACACCGGCGCAGCTATCCGCCGGCATGAAGGTGAAATATGCCTTGGTGCTGGCGCTTTCCCATCAAGCGGAGCTGCTGCTGTTGGATGAGCCGACGAGCGGCCTTGACCCCGTTTCCCGCGCCGAGCTGCTGGACATCTTTCTTTCGCTTGCCGAGGAAGGCGTGAGCATCCTGTTTTCGACCCACATCACATCGGATTTGGACTGGTGCGCGGATGATATCACCTACATCAGAAACGGCCGAATAGCCGCCGCCGAGCCGAAAAACGCCCTTTTATCGCGCTACCGTACAGTGCAGCTTGCCGAAGTGACAGAAGCCCAGAAGCCCCTTTTGATAGGCGCAAGGCGGCTGAAAAGCGGCGTTTCCGCGCTGATTGAGGCGCGGAACGAAAACATGATGCCCTGCCGTCCGGCGACATTAGAGGACATCATGGTGCATTTTGAGAAGGAGGGAGAGGCATGAAGACGCTGCTCAAAAAGGAGCTTGCACTGGCGCTCCATCCCACCTGCGTTCTGTTTCTTTTCCTGTCCGCCATGCTGCTGATTCCGAGCTACCCCTACTATGCCATCTTCTTCTACACAACGCTGGGCATTTTCTTTGTCTGTTTGCAGGGACGGGAGACGCATGACATCGAATATTCCCTCCTTTTGCCCGTCCCCAAGCGCAGCATCGTGCGGGCTCGGATTCTAATGAGCGTGATTTTGGAACTGTGTCAAATGCTGATCAGCGTACCGTTCGCCGTACTGAACAGGCTTTTCATCCGAACGCCCAATCCCGTCGGCATGGATGCGAACACCGCGCTGTTCGCGTTCGTCTTCGTACTTTTCGGCATCTTCAATGTTTCCTTCTTTAGCCGCTATTACCGCGCTCCCGAAAAGGTGGGCATCGCGTTTGCCCTGTCCTGCGTTTGGGTCTTTTTATACATTGTGTCGGCTGAAACGCTGTCGCATATCGTTCCCTTCATTCGGGATGTGCTGGACACGCCTGACCCCGCCTACATTGGTGAAAAGCTGTTCATCCTTGTTCTCGGCGCACTCTCATTCACCGCTTTGACCGCCCTGACCGTTCAAAAATGCGAAAAGTCCTTTGCAAAGCTGGATTTTTAAAGCGTAAGCATCTGATTAAAAAGCGCTCCCGCCGGCCTAAAAAGCCAACGGGAGCGCCTGTTTTGGCTGATTTTCAGTGTTCCATGTTCACATAAGCGTTCAGGATTTTGACCGCTCCGTCCAAATCGCTCAAGTCAACGACCTCGGTGGCAGAATGGACATAGCGGCAGGGAATGGACACCGTTCCTGTCGGAACGCCGCCGCGGGAGCGCTGGATGGAGCCGCCGTCGGTGCCGCCGAAGGCCAGAATTTCGTGCTGTGCCTTGACACCTGCGATTTCAGCGGCCTTGAGCAAGCCCTGACGCACCACGGGGGTCGCCACCATGCTGCGGTCCATCACCTTGATGGCCGCGCCTTCACCCAGCCTGACGGCGGGCGCCTTGACCTCGGGCGTATCGCCCCACGCGGTCACATCAATGGCAACGCCCAAATCGGGCTTCTCGGCATAGGCCGCCGTCATCGAGCCGCGGCAGCCGACCTCTTCCTGCACGGTGAACACGCCGACAACGGTGTTTTTCGGCTTCTTTAAGCCCTGCAGCAGCTCCACCAGCACGGCGCAGGCGCAGCGGTCGTCCATTGCGGGAGCGGCCACCTTGGAATCGCCCAAATCAAAGATTTCCGGTGCGAACACGCACACATCGCCGTAATGAACGCGGCGCAGCGCCTCCTGCCTGTCCTTCGCGCCGATGTCGATGAATACATCGTTCATGGTCGGCTCGCCGTTCTTCACGGGCTGACACATACAGATGCCGTGAATGCCGCCGGCAAATACCACATGGCGGCCGCGCACGCCCTGCGGCGTTAAACCGCCCACATTGGTCACGCGCAGGAAGCCTTCTTCCTCCACGTCCGTCACAATCAGGCCGATATGGTCCATATGCGCGGCCAGCATGATGCGCTTGCCGCCCTCCTGACCGTTTTTCGTGACGATTAAATTGCCCATCGTATCCGTGCGGGCGCTGTCCACATAGCCGGCCAGCAGCTTCTTCACCTGCTCCGCAACGCCGCCCTCCAAGCCGGACGGCCCATACACGCTCAGCAGCGTGGTTAATGTCTGCTTCATCATCGGGATGCATCCTCCTTATAAACTGTTCAAATAAGCCTTTGCCAGCGCAAGCTGGGCGTCAATGTCTTCCAGGCTCGCCACAGAGGACGGGCCGTGAATGTAGCGGCAGGGGACGGACAGCACGCAGGTGCGCACGCCCTCGCGGGAGCGCTGGAAAGCGCCCGCGTCATTGCCGCCTGTCACGCCGCGCTTCACCTGATGGCGAATGCCGTTTATTTCAGCGATTTTGAGCAGCTCCGCGTACAATGCCGTATCCGCAATGGACGCATTGTCCATAAAGCTGACGGCCACGCCGCTGTGAACATCGCAGATATGGCGGGTTTTCGGGACATCGGACATATCACCGGAGGCCGTTCCCTCCAAAATCAGCGCAATATCGGGATGCACGCCGTAGGCCGTGCCGGTCGCGCCGCGCAGGCCGACCTCCTCCTGCGTCACAAACGTGCAGGTCACATCGCAGGCATACGTTCCCTCCAGCACACGCAGAAGGTTAAAACAGCCCACGCGGTCATCCAGCGCCTTGGCCGTCACGCAGGATTTGCCCAGCGGCTCAAGGGTCGTGGAAAAGTATGCGTAAGTTCCCAAGGGGGCTTTTTGAAGCGCTTCGTCCTTGTCCTTTGCGCCGATGTCGATATACAATTCGTCAAATCCCAGCACCTTGGCGCGCTGCGCCGCGTTTTGCAGATGGATGGCCAACGCGCCGATTACGCCGTCCAGCCCATCGCTGCCGACCGTGACATATTTGGACACGACCACACGCGGGTCGATGCCGCCGACGGGACGGAACTGAAGCAGCCCTTCCTCGGTCGCGCCGGTGATGATAAAGCCGACCTCGTCCATATGGGCGGAGAGGCAGACCTGCGGGCGGTTTTTCGGGTCCGTGCCGTGCTTGACGGCGACGACGCTCCCCATTCTGTCAATATGCGCCTCGTCGCAGAGCGGCTTCACGGCCTCCAGGATAGCGTTTCGCACCAGCCGTTCATCGCCGGACACGCCGTTTAATTCACATAAGGTTTTCAGCTCCATAATTCCGCCTCCCACGTCTCGTCAATGGCGCACAGGTAAGCGGCCAGCAGACGCGCCCCCTCTTTCAAGGCCTTCATGCTCAAAAGCTCCACATTGGTGTGCATATATTTGAGCGGCAGAGAGAAGAGGATGGTCGGAACGCCCGCCCGCGTGAGCGACAGCGTATCCGCGTCGGTCGAGGTGCGCGCCGGATTGACCGCCGTCTGCAAAACCACATTGTTTTCGTGCGCAATGTCATCTAATTTCTGACGAAGGTACGGGTTGATGAAAGGCCCGCGGGCGGCGACCAGCGAATCCAAGTCGTGCGTCCTGTCCTTGGAAACACCGGGCGTATGCGCATGGCACACGTCAAAGGCAATGCCGAAATCGGGAGCAGCCGCATAGCCCGCAAGACGTGCTCCGTAGCAGCCGATTTCCTCCTGACAGGTGGCGACAAAGGTTACGTCTGCCGTGCAGCTCATCTTCTGCATCAGCTCCGCCGTGCGCAGCATGATGGCGACACAGGCGCGGTCGTCTGCCGTCTTCGTGACATAGCGGCCGTTCAGCAGCTCTAAAAATCGCGCTTCAAAGCAGATATTGTCCCCGATGGTGACGACCTGACGGATTTCGTCCGCAGTCATCCCCAAATCGATGAACATATCCTCTCGCTTGTAGTTTTCCTCCTGCTCCTTGGCACTCAGAAGATGGGGCGCTTTCGCGCCGACCACGCCGCGCAAATCCTCCTTGCCATGCACCACCACGCGCATGCCGGGCATGACACGAGGGTCAACGCCGCCGACAAACGAAAAACGAACGCCGCCGTCCTCCTCGATTTTTTCAACCATTGCGCCGATTTCATCCAGATGGGCGCAGACCGTGACCTTCGGCCCTGTTCCCTTTTTATGCGCATATACGCAGTTCAGGGGGCTGATGGAGACCTCGTCCACCAGCGGCTCAAAGGCTTTTGCAATATACTCCGCCGCCGTGCGCTCATTGCCCGTGACGCCGGGCAGCGCGGTGACGTTTTTCAAAAAGTCTTCGGTACGCAAAGCGTTTTCCCTCCTTTATCGTCTTTGCGGCTCATTATATCAAATCGCGGCAACAATGTAAATGCCGTCAGAACGTCAAAAACTTTTTTGACATGACCCTTTTCCGTATCGGTCAATGGTGCTATAATAAGTCGCACTAAACGCGCAGAGGAGGACGGCTCACATGGCGCAGAAGCACAGGCTGGCGGCAGACTATCTTTTAATGGTTGTCATGGCATCGCTGATGGCACTGAACTATCAGATATTCATCCTGCATAATACGTTTGCTCCGGCGGGTCTCAACGGCTTGGCAATCATGGTGCAGTATGTGTTTCATTTCAGCGTCGGCTACATGTCGCTGCTCATCAATATCCCGCTGGCCATCGCCGCGTTCTTTTTAGTGGACAGGCAGTTTGCACTCAAATCGCTGCTCTATGCCCTGACTTTTTCCTTCATGCTGCTTCTGTTTCAGAATAACATCATTGATGTGGAGCGCTTTGTTTATTACACCGAGGACGGGAAAAGCACCCTGCTTGCGCCGATTGCTTCCGGCTTCATCAACGGCTTTATTTACAGCGTCGCCATTCGGCGCGGCGGCTGCACGGGCGGCACGGATTTTGTTGCCGCCTATGTGCATAAGGTGCATCCGGAGTATTCCCTCATGCACGTCATTTTCGCGCTCAATGTAGGGGTTGCCGTTCTCAGCTATTTCGTTTACGGCTTCAACATCGAGCCGGTCATTCTCTGCATCGCTTACAGCTTCATCACCTCCAATGTCAGCGATAACCTCTTAAAGGGCGGCAAGCAGGCGTGGAAAATCGAAATGATTACTTCGCACCCGCGTGAAGTGACGGACGCGCTGATTAAGGAACTGCGCCACAGCGTGACCATCGTCAATGTCGAGGGCGGCTATTCGCACCAGCCGAAGACCATGCTCATCTGCATCATCAATAAGCACCAAATCACCCGTTTCACGGAAATTATCAGCCGGTTTCCCGATACCTTCGCCTGCGTGTCGAACGTGAATGAAACGCTGGGAAATTTCAAGCACATCAGCAAATGATCAAGTTTATACGTTAACGGCCGTCAATACGCTTGACGGCCGTTTGTCATGTTTGGACTGCCATTTATTTTATGAAAGCCAATGATATGCCGACATGATGTAATCAAGCAGCTTTTGTTTCTCCGCCTGTTCCATTTGCTCTGCCACCTTCAAAATTTACCTGTACATTGTTTTTAGTGTTTATTAGTACTAATATATCATATCATAACACACTTTGTGGCATAATGCAAAATAGTACCGATTGGTACAGAAACTTGTTCGCCAAATGCATCAGGGAGGTTGAGCGCATGGTTTTTCTCCGCATCCGCGATATGCGGGAAGATGCCGACATGACGCAGGCGCAGGTGGCTGAAATGCTCGGCATTGCGCAGACGGTGTACAGCCGCTACGAGCGCGGATATCAGACCTTTCCTCTCTCGCTTTTGATTCGGCCGGCTGATAAGTACAATGCCTCGCTGGACTATTTAACAGGCCGGACGGCCACAAAAGAAATCAACCGTGCAGACTAAAGGCCCGTTTTGCCGCTTTCATTGCGGCATTTTTTAGCTTAAGGCATACAAAAAGCGTGAGTCTCTTTGCAAGACTCACGCTTCGTTTCTATGCTGCTTTGGCAAGTCAGCCGTTTGCTTCCGGCACTTCTGCCGTTTTGCCCGGCGCGGTCTCGGTGAAAATGCCCGTGCTGGGGTCAATGCCAATCAGTTCGGTATAATCGGTGCCGATATAGTAGGCGTCCGCCACGCCGTCGTTGTCCATATCCACCAGCGTTGCAACGCCCGCCGTGGCCACGGCAAAATCAGCGGCTGCTCCGGCGCTGCCGGTGCTCTTGGGGTCGCTCTCGGTCACAGGGTCAAGAGCGCCGTCCACATCCAGCTCTACCATATGCAGCACCTTGTCCTCCAGATAGTAGGCATCCGGCACGCCGTTGCCGTCCATATCCACCAGGGTGACAAGCGTCTTGGAATCGTAGCGGCGGGTCTTGCCGCTGTATTCCTTGCCGATGTCGTTGATTTGAATAGAGTACGCGCCGACCTTGTCCAGCGTCCTGAAGACGACCGCTTCCTGCTTGCCGTACAGGGAAATGATGTCGTAAATCTCGCTCTGCTCGGCGCCGTTCTCGTCCGTCCATTTACGGATATAGCAGATGTTGGACAGGCCGATATCATCCGTCATGGATACCTTCAGCTGGGGATAATTGTTCTCCTCGTTGTACTGAATGTTGTACCACTGCATCTCCGGTACTTCATTGTACGGAACAATTTTGATGTGCACGACTGTGTCGACCGACGTTTTACCCGCCGTGCCGACAATGTGCAGTTCGGTCTCGGCAACCTGATCCGCAGCCGCCTGCACAACAAACTTGGAGGTCTTGTGGCCCACCTTTTCGGAAACGAGCTTCAGCATGGTGTCGTCGTCGAAGCGGCATTGCAGCTTGACCTCGTCCGTCGTTTCAAGGCCGGTGATGGTCAGTGTCAGCGTTGCCTTATCCTTCTGCATCAGGGTCAGTTCCGTAGTGCTGATGCTCACCTCGACCTCCGCCAGCGCCGCAGCGCTTAAGGCCAAAACCATGATCAATACAGCCACAAACAAAATGCTCTTCTTCATCCTTCTCACCTCAAAGTCATCGTTATAGAAACGCCTTTTTGGAGCATATCTATTATATCATTTTTTTCAGAAAAACACAATCCGAAGGGAAGATTTTACAACTTATCGAGCGGGAAGAGGTTTCTCTTGTCCGCGCTCTTTTTAATCACTAGCCGCCGCCGGCTGCTCCTCCGGCTTAAAATAAACCTTCGCCCAAATGATGCGGCGCTCCGAGATTTCCTCGACCTCGATTTTCAGGCCAAAGCAGGAGACAACGGGATGCGTTCCGTCCTTGGGAATGGTAGTCAGACAGCTGAACACAAGCCCTGCCAGCGTATCATATTCATCGCTTTCGGGGATGCGGCAGCCGAGCGCCTCATTGATATCCTCCAGCGCCGCAGAGCCGGCGATGCGCCACAGCCCGTTTTCCAGCCGCTGAATGTCCTGCGGCTGCTGCGGGTCGTATTCGTCATAGATGTTGCCGACGATTTCCTCCAGCAGATCCTCCATCGTTATCAGGCCGCTCGTGCCGCCGTATTCATCCACCACGATGGCCAGATGATTTTTGCGCTTCTGCATCTCGCGAAAGAGGACGTCCGTCCGCACGGTTTCCGGCACAAAGTAGGCCGGACGCATGACGGAACGCAAATCCAGCGCGCCGTTTTCCTGAAGCGACAGCAAAATATCACGGGTGGTGACAGTGCCCTTCACATCATCCAAGTCCTCGTCATACACGGGGAAGCGGGACAGACCGCTTTCACGGATGGTCTTCAGCACCTCCGCCTGCGTTTCGTTCACCTGCAAAGCGGTCACGGCGGTGCGGTGGGTCATGCAGTCCGCAGCGGTCATGTTGTTAAACTCAAACACATTTTCAATCATGTCGCGCTCGTTGCCCTCGATTGCGCCCTTTTCTTCGCCGATGTCCACCATCATGCGGATTTCGTCCTCGGTCACGTCCTCCTCATCAGCCTTGGGGTCGATGCCGATGAGCCGCAAAACGCCGTTGACGGACTTGGACAGGATGAAAATAACGGGCCTGAACACCTTGCTCATGAAATGCACGGGACCGCAGACGAAGCGCGCCACCATATCCGACTTTTTCATGGCGATGCGCTTGGGGACCAGTTCACCGAAGACCAGCGTCACAAACGACAGCAGAACGGTGATTAAAACAACGGCGATGGTATTGAGCGCCGAGCGGGAGACGGCCGTAAAATGCAGCTCGTCCACCAGCCAAGAGACGATTAAATCCGAAAAATTATCCGCGGCAAACGCGCTGCCCAAGAAACCGGCCAATGTGATGGCGATTTGAATGGTCGACAAAAAACCGGAGGGCGACAACACCATGTCAAGCATCAGCGCGGCCTTTTTGTCCCCTTCCTCGGCTTGCTTGCGCAGCTTATTCTCACTCAGCGATATGACGGCGATTTCCGCCGCCGCAAAGAATGCATTGATCAGGATCAGGATGACTTGAACGAAGATCAGCCCGCCTATGGGCGCGGTTTCCAAAAACCATTCCTCCTCTTTCTCGGCAGAAAACATGAATCAAGGTTATTATATCATAGCCTGAGAGGAGTGTCAAATTTGCAAGGCATCCGTCACAAAAATCAATGCCGAGCGGAACGAAATCATGCTGCTTCGCAATATGCCCTGCCATCTTATGCTATGCTTAAAAAGTGAAGAGCTTTAGTTGCTGCGTGTCAAAAAACTGCGTTTTTGACACGCTCCATGCAGGATGAAGCCATTCATCCTGCATGGCAAGGCTGCGGAAATGATTTTTCTGCGCTGACGCTCCGAAAAATCGCCCCGCACGACCGGCAAAGCCGGTCGATACGAT
>CAVDRM010000043.1:0-10164 GCA_963611355.1 Anaerovibrio sp. | reverse complement strand
TCTCAATCTGGCGCAGGTCTGCCAGCTTCTCAAACGTCATGCGTGTTGCTCCTCCGTTTTTGCGCATAGAAAAACCGCCGAACACTGTCCAGCGGTTGGAATGTGAAAATTGATGCTGCGGGTCATACCATTTTACGATGAACCTCTCACCTTCGCGGATGCCGATAAATCGAAAACAGACATTTTAATCGCCTCTCTTTGTTTTGTGCTCATTGTTTTCTGCTCAATATTGCACGATTTTCACGGTCGGATTTTGCGGTTTTCCCTCCCATTCGGCCCATTCAATGTAGTCTACCCAGTCATCTCCCGGCTCGCCTTTCAGCCATAGCTTTTCAAACTGGTCTGCTTTGTCTTCGGGAATGACCCACCCACGTAGGTCTCCGCCTTCAATATCGTCTGTTTCAAAGTCGTTTCCTTCACCGCAATCCAGAAAAAAGACAGAATGTCTTTTTGCCGCCTCGTGTTGGACGAGTGCAAAAAAGGCTTCAAATTTGTTTCCTTCTTGCGTTTTTAACCCTCGCATTGGATATGCCTCCTTTCAAAAGCGTGATGAAAACGTTGTCTTCTGTTGTAACTACAACATCCTCGCCTTTGATAAAAAACTTGGTCGGAACAGTTTGACCGTGCCATTCACCATGTGCTATTTCATCCGGTGTTTCAAAAATGCTCTCAATGGTCTTACGTATCCGTGCTCTGTCTTTCGGTTTAGAGGGGTCAAGACCGTAATCTGCCGCGTGCTTTCCAACTTTTTTCCCGAATTGCTTGTCGGTCGTAATCAAATGCGCTCCGACATTTTTTATTATACCGTTTTTGACAGCTCTTTGCAAGCCGTCCGCAGCACCTTCCCCCGTCTTCACGACCGGCACGACCACGCAATGACAGTTGACAACCTCGGCAGCGGGCGCGGTCGGGTCACCGGGATAACGAAGGACGTTCCCGGCAGTGGTCACGAAGTTCTCGTCCATGCCCACGGTTTTCCCGTTTAACGCGATATGCGTCTCACGGCTGTTCACCATGCGCGTTGACCAGCGGCGCCGAACGTTGATGCCCATGGCCGCGCCGTCCTTCAGTGTGTTGTATCGCGCCTGTGACTGCACCCGCGTCCCCTCGGTCTGCGCAATGCGCTTGGCGCGTTTCCGCCCGTCCTGCATCACGTCACGGATGCGCCTGATGAGCCTGTCCTGATTTTCGCCCAGAAGCACGGCCTGCGTCATTTCGTTTTGAAGCCGCCGGATGAGCGCCGGCGCGTTTTGCAGGTTATTGAACGCGATTTTGCTCATGACCGGCTGCGCGTCCTCCAGAATGATTCTCGCCTGCTTGACGGTCGGCATACTGAAGGACACATTGATGCCCGCCCGTTTCGCGGCCACGGTCAGCGCCTGCCCTGTGTATTCGGCATTGACCTTATAGACCTCGGCCAGCGCGTCCCGGATGTCCGGTGCAAGCTCCGCGCCCGCGTCCCGCAAGGCTCTGGCAATGTTGTTGATGACGCCGTGCCTGCGCAGAAGCTCGTCCGTGTACCCCTGCCGCCATTTGGCAACCTTCTCCGGTGTGTTGTAGGACGGATGCGGCTTCTTTTTCCCGCTGTCCACGTCCTCGACGGCCTGCAGGAAGGCGCGGGAGCGTTTCATGGCCGTTTTCAGCGCCTCGGCATACACCTCATCAATGCGCCCAAGGAGCGCCTTTTCAATGGCCGCCGTTGCGCTGATGCCCGCGTCCGGCATGGTCCCGCCTCCCTTTCTGCCTGCTTTGCATATCCGCGCTTTGCATCACTTGCGTATCATCCATGCCGTGATCTCGTCGCTCGCCTTCTGCATCTCGGTGCTGTTTCCGTTGTGCAATTCATGATTCAGCAGCGCCACCACGCCCTCGCACATGTGCTTTTGTCCGTCCTTGAGCGCGGCAATCGCCTTGTCGTGCGCGTCCAGCCGCGCCTCGCTCTCCTCCAGCCTGTCCGCAATGTCGGTGAAGGTGTCGGCTTTTGGCTTGATGGCCTCTTTGATGAGCTTTACGGTCGAGCCGATGACATTCACCGCCCCGCAAATGGCGAGGATGACGACCATGGTTGTCGTCAGCGCGTCAAACGTTACGTTCTGCATCGGTCGTGTCCGGCAGTGCTGTGTCAAGACGCCCGAGGAGGCTTTTTAAAGCCGCCTGCATCGTTTCCGCTTCCGCACGTGGTATTTGTATCGTGATGGCTTCGGCCGCGTCAGAATCGCCCATTTCGGGCTGTTTTTGGGTATTCCCGTCCGTGTCGAATGCCGCCCATGTCGCGGGGCCGCAGATGCCGTCCACGGTCAGCCCCTTGGATGCCTGGAACATTCTGACCGCGTTCTCGGTCTTCTGCCCGAAGCTTCCGTCCGCAGCTATCGCGTAGCCCAGCGCGATGAGCCTGTTCTGGAGCGCCGTAACCGCTTCGCCCGTGCTGCCTCTTTGGATGGTCATTTTCACCGCCTCTCCTTTCTCCTCGGAATATGACACCGCCTTGAGCTCGCCCCACTCGTCCCAGCGGGAAAGAGCGGACGTGACCACACCGTATGCCGTGCCTCTGGCCTCAATAACCGTGTTATTACCCACGAGCAGCCCGATGTGGTGGCGGTTGCCGTTTTTCGTGAGAAAGACCGCCGTGCCGGGCTTTAAGGTCATGCCCTGCGATATTGTCCCCTTGGCGGAGCAGTATTTGTTCCAGATGGTGTTGCTCCCCTGGTAGATGCTCCCGCCCAGTTGCTTGAACGCCCAGACGAAGAGGCCGGAGCAGTCCGCCACGCGCTTTCCAATCCATTTTGAGCCGTGCTTCACGGTCATGGCGCGTGTCGCGGCCTTCTGGTTAGCTTCCGTCCAGACCTGTCCGCTCCTGCCCCAGATGTAGCCCCAGCCCTCGCTGTGCGCCTGTTCAAAGAGGGCAATGAGGTCGGAGGCATTTATCATTTCTCACCGCCTCCCTCGTTCAGCACCCTCTGCAGCTCCTCCATGTTGGGCAGTCCCGTCACATCCTCGGCTTCCTTTGCTCTGATGATGCGCCCAATGTCCTCCTGCTCGATGTAGGGGTTAAGCTTCAGCGCGGTTTCAAGGTCGATGTCCGCCCGCATGGCGTAGATATCCTGAACGGTCTCGGAGCGATTGAAGAAGCCTTGCCGCTTGAATTTGATGCTTTCGGTCTCGATGCCGATGAGCTTTAAGATGCTTTGCACGAAGGCGAAGCACTGCCATTCATAATGGTCACATTTAAGATTCAGATTCGTCATGGCGGCCTGTATTGCGACATTCGTCAGGCTCCCGCCCGTCAGCTCGTCCATGGACAGCGCCATAAAGTCCGCGTAGAGCGCCTTTTCCAGCAGGGCAAGCGCCGTCTGCCGCGCCGCGTAGGGCACCTCTATTGTCCTTGGCTCGGCGCTGGAGGCCGTGCCGCCCGCATCCGATGCGGACATGGCAATTTTCAATTGCTGAATCTCCTGCACCACGCGCAGCGCGTCCGTTGTCGAGCCGCCGAAGTTGTTCAGCACCCAATAAACATCATTCGCACGGTCCAGATTGTCGCCGTAGTCGGAGAGGATGCGGTCGTATGCGTCGATTTTGGAACGGATGGACGCGGTCAGCTCGCTGCGCTTTTCGTCATTGGCATAAAGCGGAAAAACCGGCAGGCGGTCATAATTTTCCCCGCCCACAACGGTTTCCCCGATGCCGTCCCGCCGAACGGCCTGCTTGTACGGTCGCTTTCCCCGGTAGACGGTCAGCCCTCTGCCTGCGTCCCCTGTGTACCATGTCACACCGTCCGGCTCGAACACGCGCACGTTGACGGGCCGCGTTCCGGAGAGCTGCCAGAACTGAATCAGCGCACCGATGTCGCCCGTCACCTCGTCAAGGAGCGCACACGCGCCGGAAAGCGGATCCGTGGCAGCGGGCAGCGCTTCCAGATGGTCATAATTCCAATAGCCGTAGGAGACACCGTGAAGGAGCGCCTTTTCGCCCAATTGCTGGAGGATGGTATCAAAGCCCGCGCCAAGCCTCGCCTTCGTCTCCTCGTCCGAAAGTGTGACGCCGTTCCCCAGCAGGAACTGGTTCTGCTGGAGGATAAACCGGCGCAGGAAGGAGGAGGCGATGCGGTTGCCGGCGACCTTCTGCTGTACCGCCCGGCGCGTGATAAAGCCGTCCTCGTCCCGCGTTTCCTCGGACGCGATTTTCAGCAGGTACTTGTCGTCCAGCATCGGGTTCTCACCCGCGAAATAGCGGTCGGCGGTCAGCGCGTCCAGGAAAGGCCGCGAGCTGCGGTAATCCGCAAGGACGGCACGCACGGCGCCCTCCGTCGCACCCAACCGCTGCCAGTCCTGATAGGTGTAGGTGGTGTATAGCATTTTTTCTCTCCTCCGGTCAAAATCGTTGCCTGTCTCCGGTCTGAGGCCTGTGACCGTTAAAAGGCCGCCAGGCCTGTGCCCAGCAGGTCGAGCTGTCCCTTGTCCAAAATCCGGCACACGGTCGCCGCGCTGTCCGGCGCGTCATCGTGTTCGGCTTCCTCGGTGTAATCCATGATTTGGGCGATGTAGTCGCGGTCCGTGCCCTCCAGAAAGACGATGTTTTTCCACCATTTCCGCAGATGCGTGGAAATCTTCAGGTATTTGTTCTGTCTTTCGGCATAGACGTGCGCGTCATAGCCCCGCGCCCTGATTTCCTTTGCCAGATAGCCCTTGTCGCCGTTGTTCTCGCACCAGACCGGCGCACACAAAAGCCGCCGGCAGTCTGTGAGCGCGGCATCCAGCACGGTATCCACGTGCGCCCGCCACAGCCGTCCATACAAATACAAGGTATCCCCGCGCTTTTTTCCGCACGTCAGCGCCGTATAGTCCTCCCCGCCGTAGGCCGCATCCATGTGCGCGATGCCGTCCCGCAAAAAATGCGCGTTGTCGGTGAAATTCGGCTGCGTGTCAAACAGCGCGTTCTCGGCGGCAATGTGCTTTAATTCATAGTTCGCCGCGAACAGGGACGGTGACATGGAGGCTCTGAGTTCCTCCAGCCTGTCCTTTGCAATCAGCCCCGTCTGATAGCAGTCAAACCGCTGCACGTTCGGCATGAGGCTGACGGCATCCTCCCTGTGCCACGGTGTTCCCGTGTTGATGATGCGCCCGCCACGGTTGCGGATGTTCTGCAGCTCCATGTAGATGCCCTTCACCCGCTCGCGCTCCGCCCGGCTCGTCCTGTCCTTCACGTTCACAATGTCGTCCGTGATGACAATATCCGCGTGCTTGCCCGTGATGCTCCCGCCCGTGCCGATGCCCAGAAGCTGCGCGGACCCGCGTGGCGATGCAAACGCGCTGGTCGTGATTTCCGATGCATTGTACCGCGTGACGGTGACGGGCTTCCCGTAGAGCCGCGCCGTCAGGAGCTTGAACGGCTCTGCTGCAAGCAGCATTCGCGTCTGCTTCATGACCTCGGCCACGTCATCGTCCGCCTTGCGCAGAAAAATGATGTTCTGCCACGGATGGCAGCAAAGCAGCACCGCCAGTGCCACGGTCAGACAGGTCGTCTTGTAGCTCCCGCGATGCGCTAAAATGGTCAAATCCTCCGTGCCGTTGATGAGCGCGTCCAGCCATTGCCCGTGCAAGTCGTCCGTGAGCAGCTTAAAGCCGCACCAGCGCCCGACCTGCGCCGGATGCTCGGTGAGCTGCACCAGCGCGTCACGCTGCTGCTTATTCATGCGCCGTCACATCCGCCCCGCCCCGCTTCGGCTGCCTCGATTTCCGCCCTGCGGCAGGCCAGCGCTTCCCGGATTTTCTCTGCCATTTCCTCGGCGGGCCTGCTGACCTCCACCTGCTCCGGCGGAAGCTCACCCAGCATCCGAAGACCCAGCTTGTACCACTCTGGACTCTTCTCCATGTTCAACACCAGCTTGGCCGCCAGCGTTTTCCGTCGGATGCTGCCGTCCTTGTTCGGTTCGTCCACCAGGGCGCGCATTTCTTCCGCGATACTCTTCCGCTCCATCTGCGCCAGCTTGCCCTTCGCCTGCGCAGCTTTCGCCCGCGAATCGCCGTTAACTCCGAATTGCGTTGCCTTCCCCTTTTTCAGGTTAGCCAAACTGTTCGGATGCTGCCCTCTCGGCATTTCGCCCTCCTCCTTTCCCGCCACGAAAAAGGAGCGGCCGTATCGGTCGCCCCCTTTTCGTCATACGTCTGTTCTGTTGTTCTCGGCCTCCCAGTCCACGGAAAACGTCAGTGTTCCGTTTTTCGGGTCGACCTCCTTTTTCAGGATGCGGCTTTTGCCATCCTCCCTGATGAATCCCGCCTCCCGTGCCTCCCGGCTGCCCACCGTGGCGAAATAAGCCGTGATATGCCCGCCGTTTCCTTTGCGCGGTGTCAGTCGCATTTTTTGCTGTCTTTGTACATCATCCACACGCCAATCACGGTTGCGATCGATGTAACAGCGCTGACAATGTCCAGTACAAGCTCGAAACTCATGATGCACTTGCGCCAACGGAACGAATATGCTAAAATGGAAGGGAGGAGGGGCTTTCGCCCCTTTCTCCTGTGGCGGTTACTGCCTGATCAATGCGGCCAGCAGTTTGATAAGCTCGGTAACCATCGCCACCAGAGCCGTAGCAAGTGTGACTTTTGCGGTCAGCTTACTGCGGTTCTTTTTCTTCCGTCCCATTGGCTTCCCTCCTTTCTCTTTGATGGCTCTATTATATCATAGCGTTACACTATAGTCAAGCCTTTTTCAAAAAGAAAAGAGAAAAATTGGAGCGCGTGGGTCGGAATTAAGCCGCCACATTGCGGCAGGCGTGCCGCATGTGCTATCATTACATCACACGCGCATATTGTGGAGCGTTATTGCCCCACATGCCTTTCGGCCATCGTGATTTTTTCGCCCTTGTACATTCCCGCCCCGATCTCATCGATTTTGGAGAACGGGATTTCCGGCACGGTAAGCCGTTTGCGGTATTCCGGGTCGATGAAGTAGACATATCGCAATTGATAGCCGGGTAAAATGTGGCCATTTGCGGCGGCAACGTATTTTTTGAAATCAAATTTGCCGCCGGTCACGTCGTAATAGATGCGCCCGCCCAATTCCCGGCGTTTGTTTGTCGGATTGGATTCCAACGTCATTTTGTGCACCTTCGTTCCGTCCGGCAATTCGCATAAATTGAAATTTTCCTTGATTCCCGTCAAAACGAAATTGGATGCGCGGTAAATCGTGCCATCACCGCAGGAACAACCGTCGGCAAATGATACGACCCATTTGATCTGCGGCGCATTTTTCCGTATTAGCCGTATAGCGCGACCGATAGCGCAGGATTCGCTATTGCGCGGCAAATAATCGTCAAATGCCATGCGGTTCAATTCTAAAAACTCATTCCACCCGGTTCCCTCCACGAGGCGCATTACCTTGCTCTTGTCTAACGATGGCCCGAAGGACATTACGCCATGCAAATTGCCATCCAAAAACACGCCGAAATGCAATTTGCTATTTTGAACGACCTTGCCGGAATAGTGGTGCGCCCGAATAAACGGGTTCGCAATGGTGGACGGTATCACCCTTACAACGATTTCCTTTGCCCTGCCCATTGCCTCACCACCTCATATAATGCATTCCCGTTTTTGTTGGTATTGCCGAACGTTTCATTGATTTCCTCCGCCGCAATCCCCATCGCGTATTCAATCAATTCTTTTTGTTTTTCGTGCAGGGTGAATGTCATTTGCACGATCTCATTTTTCCCGCCATCGGGCAAGGAAAACGCGTCGCCGAAATCATCCGGGGAGATATTTGCGTCAAACCCGAATTGGTTCATATCAAAATCGGACAATTCTGCCAATTCTTCCTCCAACGCGGAAAAATCCCACCCGGCGAGTTCGCCGGTTTTGTTGTCCGCCAGACGATAGGCTTTCACCTGCTCGTCGGTGAGGTTTTCGGCAACAACGACGGGAACCTCTTTGCATTTGAGCTTCTGCGCGGCCTTATAGCGCGTGTGCCCGGCGATGATCACGCCGTCCTTGTCCACCACGATGGGCTGCTGCCAACCAAACTCTTTAATGGACGCGGCCACCGCATCCACCGCGCCGTCGTTGTTGCGCGGATTACGCTCGTACGGCTTAATCTCTTCGATGCTCCTGCTTTCGATCTGCATTTTACCCTCCTTTTTTCTCTGCGACCCCACCATCGCAAAAAACGCTGTACGCACAGCATATCCCGCCGCCGGATGGTAAAACGGCGCTGCCATATGCACCCATCCGCCATGCCATTTTCAGCATGAAAATGCGCCCGCTTCGGGGCGCTCTCTGATACTATCATTATACGCCAGTCAATAGTCCGTTTTCGTCCGCACTTTTTCACCGTATGCCCCCGTCTTTTCGCATCCGCCAATTAATCGCTGCCAGCGCCCGTCCGTGCAAGACGTACACCTGCGTCCGCTCGTAGCCCATCTGCACCTGTATCTCCTCCCATGCAAGGCCGTTGATGTAGCGCATGGTCAGCACAGTGCGCTGCCGCTCGTCCTCCGGTATTTCGATAAGGCTGAGAATGCGCTGGAGCGCCGCATTAAGCTCGGCGGTTTTGGCCGCAAGCTGCTCCCTGGCATCCGCTGCCCGGCAGACGTCCTCCGCCATGCGGTCGTAGACCGCGCCTCCGCTGCTCTTCATGGGGTTCAGCCGCACGGTGCGGCTATACGCCCTGTCATAGTGCGCATCCATCTCCCGCCGGAGCATATCGCACCGCTTCCGCATGGGGATATACGCCCGCAGCACCTTCTTCGCCGGATTTTCGGGTCTGATGAGCCGGTTTTCTGTCATACACGCTTTCACACCTTACAGATAAATTCAGGCATCCCGGATGATGGTGCCATCCTCAGCCGTCCTGAAGTCAAGCGCAAGCCCGGTCTCCTGCCAAACCTGCTCCAAGGCCTCCGCCGTGCTCAGCTGGTCGCGGACAATTTCGTCCGCCTCGGTCATGAAGCGTCGGATGCGCTTCCGCCCGAAATGAAGCTGCCGCCTGCACGTCAGCGCCATCGCCGCGTATAAGATGCGAACAGGCGTTTGCACTGCGGCCTTGTACCCGTCCTCCACGCCCTGCCGGTAGCTTTTGTCAAGGTCGTCGGCAGTGATACCGTTCCTGAAGAGCTGCTCCCTTTTCTGTTCAGGGGTCAGCCCCCTATACGCGGGCTTTTTAAGCTTTTTTGCCGCTCTCCGCTGCGCTCGGTTGCTCACGGGTCTTTGCCTCCTTTTGCTGCCTTTGCCATTTGCGGGCATTTTCCGCCCTTCTGCGCTTGGACTCCGCAATGTCTTCCGCGCTTCTCCACGTCATGGTGTTCGTCCCCCCCTGCCATGTGTTCGTCCCCCCTGCCATCAGCCGCATAGTCGTTTTTGTCATCGTTCTGGCCGCTTTTCCGTGCCGTCCAGCCGATGAGCTCCAGCAGCCTGCACAGACACATCCCCTTCACCCTTCCCTGCACCGTCTTTTCTCCTCTCGCGGAAGTCCGCATAGTTCTTGACCGTCAGCACAGCCCAGTACGCGGCCACCAGCGGCCACGGGGCGATGCCCCGAAGGTTAAAGCAGAACACCGTCAGGGCAATCACCATCAGCAGCAGGATGAGCCAGTCAACGAGTTTCATTTGAGCCATCCACCTCCACAAAAACACCGTTTTTCAGCGTGTACCACGTATCCGGCTTTATTTTTTCCCCGTCAACACGGACGCACTGCACGTCCTTGATGTTGCCATCGTCCCATTCCGCGCATACAAGCCAGCACCCGGCAGCGCCGCGCACTTTGCATTTCCGCCCGATTGCCATTGCAACGGATTGCTTGCCGCTCACCTCTGCGGCGGAGCAGTCGCCCGTGCTGCTGGCGGCGGAGCGGTTGCCCGTGCTGCTGGCGGCGGAGTAGTCGCCCGTGCTGCTAACAACGGAGTAGCTGCCCGTACTGCTGGCGGCGGAGAAGCTGCCCGTGCTGCTGGCGGCGGAGCAATTGCCCGTGCTGCTGGCTGCGGAATAGTCGCCCGTGCTGCTGGCGGCGGAATAGTTGCCCGCGTTGCTAACAACGGAGTAGTCTCCCG
This sequence comes from Anaerovibrio sp., assembly GCA_963611355.1. Classification (GTDB taxonomy): domain Bacteria; phylum Bacillota; class Clostridia; order Christensenellales; family Aristaeellaceae; genus CAVDRM01. The sequence goes on along the minus strand of CAVDRM010000043.1, from coordinate 130 downwards.
TGCTGCTGGCGGCGGAGCGGTTGCCCGTGTTGCTGGCAGCGGAGCAGTTGCCCGTGATGCTGGCAGCGGAGTAGCTGCCCGTGTTGCTAACAACGGAGTAGTCGCCCGTGTTGCTGGCGGCGGAGCGGTT
>CAVDRM010000042.1:0-10815 GCA_963611355.1 Anaerovibrio sp. | reverse complement strand
CAGATGCCGATTTTGTAGTTTTCTCAAATTACTGTCTTATCGGCACACGGCTAATGCCCCGCTTTTTTATTCTATCGGAATCAATTCTTCGCCTCCGCAAAGCCGAAGCAGAAAAATGCCCTGAAGAGTCTGTGATTCAGACGAAAAAAGATTACATCCACCGTTCCTTTTTGCTCGGACGCTGCGTATCTTTCCGCTTCAAATGATAGACCTTATGACGGGTTTGGCCGGGCTTGCGCTTGAGTTTTTTCTTCGGGACAGGCCTTGAGCAGAGAAGGGACATCATGCGGAAAAAGTCGTCGCCGCGATGCACGGAGCGTTCCGAATCGGTGGTGGGCTTGTATTTATCCAGCACGACTTGATAACGCTCATAGGCGCGGAAAATGGCGTCCTTCCACGAAATATGGATTTCATTCATAGCGTGTTCGCCAAGCACAGCTGCACGAGCGGGCGCATTGGAAATTTGATAAACACACCGCGCTAAATCGGCGGCATCGTTTTGAATCAGCAGACCGTTTCGTTCGTTGGTGATGCCCTCTGCAGCGCAGCTGTTTGCCAATACCAGACTGGCAGTGCCGCAGGCCGCCGCCTCTCGGACGACCAGCCCGTTTGTATCGAAATCAGACGGAAAGAGAAACAAATCGGCGCGGGAATACAGCGTCCGCAGATGTTCGCGGTCATGCGTGGCAGGCAGAAAACGGCACACATCATCTACGCCGATAGACTTTGCATATTCTATAATGGCGTCCTTGTCCGCGCCGTCGCCGACAAACAGCATCGTAAATTTTGCGCCGAATACTTTGGCGATTCGCAGCCCGTCCAGCGTTGTTTTGATGCCCTTATACCACATCATCCTGCCAACAAACAGAAACACAGGCTCGTCGTGCGCAAGAGAGAGGACTTCATTCAGCGCCCGAATTTTTTCATCGTCCGCCCGTCCCTTCGAAAAGTCCACGCCGTTTTCCATCAGCACATAATCGCCTTCATAGCCCAAGGAGCGCAGGTTTTCTCCCGCGCCGCGGCTGACCACCCAAACCTCATCGCATGCTGCCATATTCGCCACGAGCAGACGGCTGGCCGTCTTCTGCATGGATTTGATGGAGATGGAGTTTTGAATTTCGATATCAAATTTGGTGTGATAGGTCAGGACGATGGGCTTGTGAATGGATTCGCGCAGCGTGCGGGCGAGCAAGGTGGACATGATGGGACAGTGCGAATGGATGATATCAATGGACTGGGCGCGGAGCGTATCCAATAGCTGGGTGTTAAAGGGGATACCGGCACGGTAGCCATGCACGGCAGAGCCGATGTTCAGGCTCGGATACCGAAACACGGGGAAGGGATAATTGTCCGTCACGTTAGGGTAATAAGGCGTGCAGACCATGGAGTGTCCCAATTCTTTTTCAATGACGGCGGCATAATTGGCAACGCAGGTCGCCACGCCGTCCACAACAGGCGGAAAGGAATCGTTCATCAGACAAACATTCAGCTTGTGCGACATAGCATTTTCCTCTCTTTCATCAAGACATATTGCCGATGCCGGCAGGAATTACGAGTTTATCCGATATGATTATAGCATTTTAGCAAAGAAATGTAAACGGAGGGAGCGACATGACGCAGAAACATCGCAAAGCCGAACGGAACGGCAGAAAAAACGGGCACAATTTGCCTTTCAAACGTCAGTGCGTCACCGCAGAATTCGAGACACTGCCTTGATTTGAGAGAGAACAATACGATCTTTCTTCGGATGACTTGTTCGTTTTCACCTGCTTTTTGACCGTTCCTCTTTCGTTCGGCTTTTCCGAAAGCGAACAATTTAACCATGCGTTTTGTATGACTTGGACGTCAGAGAATATAAGATGCCCCGCCGGAATACTCCGACGGGGCATGGAAAAAAACAGCATTTTATTTACAGAATATACTCCGGCATGGTCTTCGGGGCGCTGGCCATTTCCGCACGCTTGGCGGCGTACTTTTCGCTTTCGTTGCCCAGAACGGCGTAGGAGGCGATTTTGCTTTCCTCAACGCCGGGCTGGTTAAAGGCATCAATGTCCAGCAGTTCACCCGCATAGGCGGTGGCCATTTCGAACAGGTAGATGAGCTGGCCGATGGTGCCTGCGCTGACGACCGGCAGGGTGATGGTCTGGCTCATGCGCTTGGCCTTCAGAAGCGCGTACTCTGTGCCCTGACGCTCGGCATCAATGAGTTGATTCAGTGTCTTGCCGCCCAAGAAGGCGACATCCTTAAATTCCTCGCAGCCGTGCGGAATATCCGTAACGGCGCGGAAGCTGCCGACCTTGAGCAGGGTGACGACCTTGTCATACGGCCCTTCCGTATAAAGCTGAAGCTGGCTGTGCTGGTCGGTCACACCCAGCGCCTTGGTCGGGGTCTGGCCGCAGTTGCAGGGTTCGCCCTTGCGGGTGACATTCTTGCCGAGGCTTTCCGCCCAAAGCTGGCAGAACCAGTCTGCCATATACTTGAGACTGTCCGCATACGGCATAACGACCTGCACATTGATGTCCAGATCCTCCATGCAGATGTACTGAAGCACCGCCTCTAACAGGGCAGGATTTTTCCAAACATCATCTGTTTTGCAGCGGGCATCCATGCAGCGGGCGCCGTGCAGCATGGCGCGGATATCAATGCCGCAGACGGCTGCGGGCAGAAGTCCGACGGGAGACAGCTCACTGAAGCGGCCGCCGACGCCGGAGGGAATATAGAAGGTCTTGAAGCCATGCTCCTTCGCCAGCTTAATCAGGTTGCCCTTTTCATGGTCGGTCGTGGCGACAATGTGCCGTGCCCAGTCATCGCCGCAGGCCTTTTGCAGGGCGGCGGAGAGAATCAGATACTGGCTCATGGTTTCGGCAGTCGCGCCGGACTTGGTGATGACATTGAAGCAGGCGGTCTTGACATCGATTACGTCAAACAGCGCTGCCATACGTTCAGGGTCAATATTATCTTCTACATAAAAGCGAGGACCGCCGCGCTTGTCGGCAGGAAGCTCGTTGTAATGCAGATGATTCAGCGCCTGCTGAATGGCGATGGGGCCTAAGGCACTGCCGCCGATGCCCAGCACGACAAAGGTATCAAATTCCTTGCGGATTTTCGCTGCGGTCTCTTCAATGTCGGCGACGATTGCATCCTGATTATGGGGAAGCTCCGTCCAGCCGAGCCAGCCTGTGCCGCGGTGCTCCGCAACGGCGTGCTGCGCCCTTTGAGCGGCTTCGCTCATGGCATTCACCTGTTCACGGGTAATGCCGTATTCCCCCAGCGTTTCACTCATCATGTGGCTGACGTCCAGAGAAATCTGCGGCGCTATGCAGCATTCACAATTTTCCATTGCTCATACGTCCTTTCTTTCATGAGGTCATTTGCGTACAGCATTATTATAGCACGATGCGATACATTTGAACAGAGGGGATGTCTTTTGAAAAAAGATGCGGATTCTATGAAGACATGATAAAAAACGGCTGTCTTACGGATGTTCTCTGCGGAAGGCGGCATACATCGCGTTATGGAAGCGGCGGCGGAAGCGCAAATGCGATGCATTGTCCCGTGTGGGATGGACGCGGTTGCTGAGCAGGATAACAAAGAAGCCTGTCGTCGGATCAACGCCGATGGACGTGCCCGTAAAGCCTGTGTGTCCGAAGGAGCAGACAGGCATCAGGTCGCCGAGATAATTGCGGTCCGGTCCGCCCAAATGAAAACCGAGCCCGCGATGGCTGTCAAAGTCGGGCGTGTAGTTGAAGACGGCCTTGTCCATCGTTGCCCGTGTGAGCAGCGGCGCACCGTGCCGCGCCAGCATCTGCGCGAAAAGGATGCAATCGCTGATATCCGAAAAGATGCCCGCGTTAGCCGATACACCGCCCATGAAGCGGGCGTTTTCGTCATGCACGATGCCTTGCCATGCAATGCCGGTCGCTGGGTCGACCTCCGTTGCGGCGATGTTATCGCCGGTCGGACAATAGGAGGTATGCGTCATGTGAAGCGGCTCAAAGACATATTTTTGCGCCAGTTTGTCCAACGTATCTCCATAAGCCTTTTCCAGGATTTTTCCAAGCACGATATAGCCCATGCAGGAATAGCGCGGCATGCCGGCTTCGCCGGCCAGCGGTGCATTCAGGATGACATCCAGCGCCTTGTCGGGGTCGTCCGTATGCTCCTCCAGCAGGATGTGCGGGCTGATGCCGGAGGTATGCGTCATGAGCTGACGGAGGGTGATGCTCTTGGTGCTGTCCGGTGCGGGAAAAAAGTCGCCGATTGTGTCGTCCAGCGTCAGCAGCCCTTTTTCCAGCGCCATCAGCGCTAAAATGGTGGGGCTTAGGATTTTTGAGCAGGATGCCATGTCAAAGCGCGTATCGAGTGTTGTCAAAGCGCCGTCCGGCAGGCTGATACGACCGGCCGCGGCCGCTGCGAAAACCTTTTCGCCGCACCCGACTGCAGCAGCCGCAGAGGGAAAACAGCCCGCCTGCACGCCCTCGTTCAGCATGGATTGAAGAAGCGCCTTCATGATAGAAAAACTCCCTTCCAAACGGTTGTGAACTGTCTCTATTTTAAGCAATCAGGCGGTATTTTTCAAGCATAATTTTGTATAAGCACGGCGTTTCTTTGAAAAATAGGCGCATCCGGGTGTTGACATGACGCGGCGTTTACCGCTATAATAGAAAACGGCAATGAAGGGGAGAAGTAGCCCGTTTTCAGCGCATTCAGAGAGCCTTCGGCCGGTGAAAGAAGGCTGTGCGGGACGTGCGAATACACCCGGGAGCTCGGAGCCGAACGGCTTTTGCCTGCGTAGGTGTCCGCCGGTGCGCCGGTTACAGCGTGCATGAGGAAGCGCTTCTCGGCGCTTTAAATGGAAGTGGTACAGCGGTTTCTCCGCCTTCCGGATTTTTCCGGCAGGCGGTTCTTTTTTAGAATTGCATCGATATGAGAAAATGCAATGCAGTATGGGAGGCAGTAAAGCATGGAGGTATCACAATTGCGGTTCGCCGCTCGGTTTGACGGCGTATCCGGCAGCGCCATTCGTGAAATTTTTAAATTGCTGGCCAAGCCTGGCATGATATCCTTTGCGGGAGGCAATCCGGCGGCATCCGCTCTGCCGGATACACAGATGGCTCAGCTTGCGCGGGAGGTGCTTTTGAAGGACGGAAAGACCCTCCTGCAATACGGCGCGACGGAAGGCTATCAGCCGTTTTTGGAAAGCCTTGTTCCGTATGTCAAGGAACGGTTTGACATCACCGCCTCGCCGTCGGAGATTCTTCCGACGACCGGCTCGACGCAGGCCATGAACCTGCTCTGCTCCGCGCTGATTAACAAGGGTGATGTCATCTTGGTCGAAGACCCGACCTTCCTCGGCAATATGCAGTGCATGCGGCTGTATCAAGCGCGTCTTGTCGCTGTGTCCAGCGATGAGGACGGTATGAATACGGACGATTTAGAGGAGAAAATCAAGCGCTGGCACCCAAAGATGGTCTACATCATCCCAACCTTCCAAAACCCGACAGGGCGGACGCTTTCCTTAGAGCGGCGCAAAAAAATAGCAGCTCTGTCCGAGCGGTACGGCGTTGTGGTGGCGGAGGATGATCCGTATCATGACCTGCGCTACGCAGGGGAGGCGCTGCCGACCATCAAGTCCTTTGACAAGGCGGGCTTTGTGGCGTTCATGGGCAGCTTCTCCAAGGTGATTTCCCCCGGCCTTCGCGTGGGTTTCCTGATTGCCGAGCAGGGGCTGATGCGCAAGTGCGTCATCGCCAAGCAGTCCTCCGACTTGCACACGGCGCTGCTCAATCAGGCCATCTGCGATGCGTATCTGAGGCAGGGACTTTTGCCGCCGCATGTGGAGAGCATCTGCAAGAGCTACGCAAAGCAGCTTCATACCATGCTGTCCTGCATGGAAAAAATGACGGTGTTTCAGTCCTTTACAAGGCCTGAGGGCGGCTTGTTCATCTTTGCGGAGCTGAAGGAGGGCAAGGACGCGCTGAAGGCGCTCACAAAGGCCGTTGATTTGGGCGTAGCCTATGTGCCGGGGACACATTTTTATGCGGAGGGCGGCCATGAGAACACCCTGCGGCTGAACTTTTCCAATGCGGACACGGAGACCATCATTCGCGGCATGGGCTTATTGGAACAGGCACTTTGATAAAGGCATCACCGCACCATCCGGCGGCACTGCCTCAAAAACAAGAAGGAGACAGAACGATGACGAATGTACTGGATACCCTGAAGGAACGCGGATTCTTGGCGCAGATTACCTTTGAGGACGAGCTGTACAAACAGCTTGAAAAGGAACCGACCACCTTTTATGTCGGCTTCGACCCCACGGCGACCAGCCTGCATTTCGGGCATTTTATCCCGATTATTGCAATGGCGCATATGCAGCGGGCGGGGCATATCCCGATTGCGCTGGTGGGCGGTGGCACGGCCATGATAGGCGACCCCAGCGGAAAAACCGATATGCGCAGGATGATGACCGTGGAAACCATTGACCATAATGTTTCGTGCATCAAAAAGCAGATGGAGCGCTTCATTGAATTCGGCGAGGGCAAGGCGCATATCGTCAATAACGCAGACTGGCTGCGCGGCTTGGACTATATGGACTTTATCCGCGACATCGGCTCCCTGTTCTCCGTTAACCGCATGCTGGCGGCGGAATGCTATAAGCAGCGTTTGGAGCGCGGGCTGACCTTTCTTGAATTCAACTATATGCTGATGCAGAGCTATGACTTCCTTCAGCTCTTCAAAAACTACGGCTGCCGTTTACAGATGGGCGGTGATGACCAGTGGAGCAATATGCTTTCCGGCGCGGATTTGATTCGCCGCAAGGAGCATGAAGCTGCCTTCGCCTGCACCTTCAAGCTGCTCATGAATCATGAGGGCAAGAAAATGGGCAAGACCGAAAAGGGCGCTCTGTGGCTCGATCCCAACCTGTGCAGCCCCTATGACTTCTATCAATATTGGCGCAATATCGCCGACCAGGATGTGGAGAAGTGCCTGCGGCTGCTGACCTTCCTGCCGATGGACGAAGTGCGCCGCCTGGCCGCTTTGCAGGGCAGCGTAATTAATGAAGCCAAAAAGACCTTGGCCTTTGAATGCACCAAACTCGTTCACGGTGCGGAAGAGGCGGAAAAAGCGCGGCTCGCGGCAGAAGCGCTGTTCTCCGGCGGCGCGGCTGCGGATGTGCCCACCTTCGCCGTGGACAGGGAAGCCCTTCTGTCGGATGGCCGTTTGACTACCATGCTCAACGACTGCGGCCTGTGCGTCAGCCGCGGCGATGCCCGCAAGCAGGTGCAGCAGGGCGCCGTGCTGGTGGCAGACGGCAAGGTCACGGACATTGACTTTGTGATAAGGCCGGAGGATATTCCGGCGGACGGTCTGCTGCTGCGCAAGGGCAAGAAGTCTTACTGCCGAATCGTATTAAAGTAAATGGCGGGCGAGTATAAGACGCTGCGTGAAGCGGCGACGGATGAATACATCATCCATAAAAGCCGTTTCCTCTGCCATGCGGCGCCCGTGCAGACGGAGGAGGCGGCGCTCGCCTTTTTAAACGAAAAGCGCCGGCAGTATCGGGACGCGACCCACAACTGCTATGCCTATGTCATCGGCCAAAATGCCGGCATCATGCGCTACAGCGATGACGGTGAGCCGGGCGGAACGGCGGGAATGCCCATGATGGAGGTGCTGAAGGCACAGGGCGTTGTGGACTGCTGTGTGGTCGTCACGCGCTATTTCGGCGGCATCCTGCTGGGCGCGGGTGGGCTGGTGCGGGCTTACTCGCATTCCTGTGCGTTGGCCGTCAAAAAGGCCGGTGTGGTGGTGATGCTGCCGTCCGAGCGCTGGCTGATTGATGTGCCGTATCCGATGTGGGATAAGGTAAGCCATACATTGGCCGCATTGCCCGTGCAAACAGAGCAGACGGAGTTTTTAACCAGCGTTCAGGCCACCCTGCTCATTCGGCAGCGGGACGCGCAGGACATCATGAGCCAGCTGACGCAGGAGACCAATGCGCGGATGGATTCCCTGCTTTTGGACGAATTATACGCCGCGTGGAATGAAAATCAGGATGAATGATAAGGAGGCTGTAATCATGGCAGCGGAACTTAAAAAACGTCAGGAAATGGATGCTCGTTTTCAGTGGAAGCTGAGCGACCTGATTGCATCGGATGAAAAATTTGAAGAGGAATTTGCCGCGGCTAAGAAAAGCGTAGAGGCGTTTGCCGCCTATCAGGGACATGTCAAGGAAAAGGCGCGTGAGGCCATTCGGGAGTTTTTTGCCGTGAATCTTAAAATCGAACGGCTGATTTCCTATGCCCTGATGAAGCGCGATGAGGACGGCGAAAACAGCGTCTATCAGGCGCTGGCTGCGCGGGCAGAGAGCTTGGCGGTGGAAGGAGAGAGCACCGGCGCCTTTTTGCGGCCGGAGCTGCTGGCGATGGATAAGGCAGCGCTGGAAGAAATGCGCAATGACCCTTCTTTCGGCGAGTACAGCACCTATCTTGACAACCTTCTGCGTGATCAGCCCCATACGCTGCCCTATGACCAGGAAAAGCTGCTGGCGATGGCGGGCGAGGTCATGGGCGTTCCGAGCACTGCCTATGCCATGATTAACAATGTGGATATTCCCTTCCCGATGGTGAAGGACGAGGACGGCAGCGAGGTGCGCCTGTCGCACGGCAAGTACGGCGCGCTGATTCGTGCGCGTGACCGCGAGGTGCGCAAAATGGCCTTCCGAGGCATGATGAACGCCTATAAGGCTTTCGGCTCGACCATTACGGCGTTGTATGCGGGCTCGGTGAAGGGCGATTTGTTTGCGGCGAAGGCGCGGCATTTTAACTCTGCGCTGGAAGCCTCCCTTTATCCGGATGAAATTCCCGTTTCCGTTTATGAAAATCTGATTGCCGCCGTGGATGATGCGCTGCCGGACTTGAACCGCTATGCGGCGCTGCGCAAAAAGGTGCTGGGCGTGGATGAGCTGCATCTCTATGACCTGTATGTACCGATTGTGTCCGACGTGGATATGAAGATGGATTATCCGGATGCGTTTAAGCTGGTGCTGGAGGCGCTCAGGCCGCTGGGAGAGGATTATCTTTCCGTGCTGCGCCGCGCCTATGACGAGGGCTGGGTCGATGTATATGAGAACAAGAATAAGCGTTCCGGCGCTTATTCATGGGGCTGCTATGGCTGTCATCCCTTTGTGCTGATGAATTATCAGCCTGATTTGGACGGCGCATCCACCTTGGCGCACGAGCTGGGGCATTCCATGCACTCCTATTACAGCGACGGACATCAGCCCTATGCCAAGGCGGGCTATTCACTGTTCGTGGCGGAGGTTGCCTCTACCTGCAATGAGGTGCTGCTGGCGCGGTATCTGATGAATCAATATAAGGAAGACAAAAAGACCCTGACGTATCTGCTCAACGACCTGCTGGAATCCTTCCGCACCACCCTTTTCCGCCAGACAATGTTCGCCGAATTTGAAAAGAAGGCGCATGAGATGGCTGAGCGCGGCGAGGCGCTGACCAAGGAATCGCTGTCGGCCATGTATCACGGGCTGAATGAAAAATATTACGGAAGCGCCTGCATGGTGGACGATGAAATTGATGCCGAATGGATGCGCATCCCGCATTTTTACACGGAATTTTATGTCTATAAGTACGCCACGGGCTTCTCGGCGGCTGTGGCCATTGCCTCCCGCATTTTAAGCGAGGGCGAAGCTGCCGTTCGGGACTACAAGCGCTTTCTTTCGGCTGGCGGCAGCGTGTCGCCCATTGAGGCGCTCAAATATGCGGGGGTGGATATGTCCGGCCCGACACCCGTCCGCGAAGCGCTCAAGGTGTTCGCTGATACGGTCAAGCAGCTGGAGGCGATTCTGTGACAGAGATGCTCGGCTATGACAAGCGTGCTGCGCATTCGTTCATTTTAAAAAAACTTCCTCAAAAACAATTTGCGGCCTTGGCGGACGAGCTGCCGGTGCTCACGGCTCGGCTGATTGATGCGCACCTTGGCTATCTCCATGCCTGCGGCGCGCTTGATGAAGACGGCGATACAGGCAACGGCGCGTATGACGAGGACGAGGCGTTTGAGTATATGCTGGAGGCCGTTTCGAACGGCGCCGATGAGGAACGGCTGAACGCTCTTGCCCTGCTGATTGAAGCTTTTCTGCCCGCGCAGGAGGCATTCATGGAGCGGGAGGGGCTTGTCTCGGAAGAATCATAATCACCCCTTAAAGAGCGGTTTAGTCTAGGGCTGAAAGCCCGTTGACATGGCCGGCGTCTCAAGACGCCGGCTTTCTTGTCTTCCGAAAACCCCGCCATAGTAGAGGGGTTGAAGAAAGGTTAACCGATGAGGCAGTGAAAAAATTCCTGATGTGCTATAGCAGAAGCGCGACCTGCCAGTTACGCAAGAAAGTACATCAGGAGGACATTATACTAACCGGAATGCCGTGCCGCCGAGCGATGTTCTCTGCAATTCGGGTAACAGGGCAAGCGTCCGCGTCAATATAGATCATCACCGGATTTCTCGTGTCTCCTCCAGTAATTCAGCTTCTGTAGCTGTTTCCATAAACTGGGATATCTCTTCCATCAGGCTGTGCGCCAAGGCGTTGTGCGGCACAACAGCCGCCACACCGATCACGATGATCTGATGGGTGTCCTGCTCATCTATCTCATACTAACTCAAGCTTAAAGCCCATGTACAAACGGCTCAATTTATGGTATTATTCGATAGGGGTGATGATGATGCCGAAGGCCATTGTGATTTCTGAAGAAGAGTACGCCGAAATAGTCAAATTGAGGAAAGCCAACAAAGACAAAAATATAG
>CAVDRM010000041.1:0-11351 GCA_963611355.1 Anaerovibrio sp. | reverse complement strand
CGCTTAATCCGTCCTTCAGCTCCTCCGCGCCGTCGCACAGCTGCGCCGCACCGTCATCCAATTTTTCTCCCGCGCTGATGATTTTGTCGGTCTGCTCGGTCAGTTCGGATGAATCCACATCAATATCCAGTGAAAGCCGAATGCCGTTGATTGAAATCGCATCCATTTCAAAATCCGTTGCCTCTGTCACGATTGAAAACGTTTTTTCCGTGCCGGGCAGAACGATATAGCTCAGCTGCCGGCTTGTACCGACATTTGCCTGTGTCGCTCCCTCTGCCATAATCCCGCGGCACCTGGCGGTGTCCAACGTCACGGTGATTTGCAGGGCGTGGCTCAGAAAAAAATCACCCTGCGCAGCCGGATTTTTGCGGATGCTCAGGAAAATCTCCACCCTGCCGCTCTGTCCCGCCAGCTCCTGCGCCTGAATCGGCTGACAGTCCAGAAAGTAGGAGAGCTCAAACAGCCACGGCAGTTCCTTTGTCTTTAGATTTCCCTGATAATATACCCGCTCGGCATCGCTTTTCAGCGTGACCCTGCCGTCCGCATAGGCAATCGCATCCTCCGTATTCAGGAGACGCACCTGCGTATAATTTCCGTAGTCCTCAATCTCGCCGCCCGCAAAAATATTGACGGCATACAGGCCCTCGACTGCGCCCGCCGAATTCAATGTGCCGTAAATCACTTCTTCCTTGCCGCCCTCGGCAACGCTGCCGGCGCTCATCAGCATCAGACAGACAGACAGCACAAACGCCAATCCCTTTTTAAAGCTCATTTTTGCTTCCTCCCTTTGCAAAAGCCGCACCCTTTGTCGTGCGCCGAATCAAGCCGTCCAGCAGATACAGCATGCCCGGCAGTGCAAACAGCACAATGCCCATCGACATGAGCGCGCCGCGCCCTATAAAATAGCCAAGCTGGCTGAGCAGCCCATGGGTTGAAATGATGCCCATCAAAAAGCCGACCACTGTCATGGTTAAGCCCGATGTCAAAATCGAAGTCGTGACCGAGGCCACGGTATGCGCTATCGCGTCCTTTTTGCCCATGCTCCGTCGGAATTCCGTGTACCTGTCCGTAAACAGGATGGCATAGTCCACCGTAGAGCCGAGCTGAATGGACGAAATGATGAGATACGAAATGTAAAAAACGGTTTGCCCCGTAAAATACGGCAGCGCCGTGTTTATCCAAATGCCCGTTTCGATGGCCAGCACCAGAATGACAGGCAGGGACAGGGACTTAAAGGACAGCAGCAGGACGATAAATACAGCGCCGATGGCAATCAGATTGACCTTGGCCATATCCGCCGTGACCGTTTCCTTCATGTCGTTCGTGCTGACGCCCTCGCCCGCCAGATACCATGCGTTCGGATAATACCGCTCTGCCGTTTCGCGCACGCGCTTCACCAAATCAAACGTCGCATCTCCCTCTAAATCCGCCTGAACGGACAGCACCATGCGGCTGTAATGCTCGGAAATCAGCTTGGAGAGGGTGTCCTTGTCCACATATTCCGTCGGGATGACGCTTCCCGCATTGTCCGTGTAGGAGATGACGGAGGTCACCTCCGGCAGCGCCCGAAGCGCCTCAGACAGCGCCTGCTCCCGCGCCGAATTGCCCTTTTTCACCATCAGCACATAGGTATCGCTCTTCCCGAACACCGCTTCGATTTCCTCAATATCCGAACCAAGCTTCGTTTCAGCGCCGAAAATATGCGATGCGCCGTAATAGAAGCTGTTCTTTTCCGCGCCCAGATACGCGGGGACGCTGACCAAAAGCAGGAGAACCATCACGGGAATCATCATTTTGGTCACGCATTTTCCCAGTCCCCTGAAAGACGGCATCAAGGAGCGGTGCCGCGTTTTTTCAAGCCCCGCATGGCAAAGGAGGATAAGCGACGGTGAAAAAAGAAATACTGTCAGCAGGCTGATGACGATGCCCTTGCCCAGCACAAGCCCCATATCGGGGCCGATTTGAAACTGCATCAGGCACAGCGCCAAAAAGCCGATGACGGTGGTCAGCCCGCTGGACAGGATTGACATGGTGGACTTGCACAGCGCCGAAACCATAGCCTCCCGCGAATCCTGCGTTTCCCTGCGGCACTCCTCAAAGCGATGCAGCAAAAAGATGGAATAATCCAGCGAAACGGCCAGCTGCAAGATGCTCCCCGCCGCATTGGACACAAAGGAGATTTCTCCGCATATCAGGTTTGAGCCGCTGTTGATGAGGATGGCCACGCCCAGGCTGCCCAGCACAATCAGCGGCTCCAGCCATGAAGTGGTCGTCAGCATCAGGATAAGCAGCACAAAGGCGACCGCACAGACGGAGATTATCCGAACCTGCGACACCGTATCGGTGGTGGCGATTGCCGTAGACACAGCCGAGCCGCTCATGGCATTGTCATTGCCAATCAATTTTCTGATGTCATTGACCGCCGCGATGCGCTTATCCTCCTCAATGGTGACGGAAAACAGCGCCGCGCCATCCCGATAATAGCTCTTCACCGTGTCCGCATCCAATGTTTCCAGCGGCCGCATCACATCGGCTGCATCGTCCAGCCATGTGACACTGCTCACGCCGTCCACCTGCTCAAGCGCTTTCTTGTATTGAAGCGCCTCCGCAACGGTCATGTTTTTCACCATGACCCTGGCGTTCGGTACGCCGCCTTCATATTCCTCCTCCATGACCGTGAGCGCCTGCGAGGATGCGGTGTCCGGCGGCAGATAATCGTTCATGTCATAATTGACGGAAATGAGCGGCTTGCACAGCGCACAGAACACCGTCAGCAGCAGGAACAGCATGACAACCGTTTTAGGGTGTCGTGTCGTTGCCCGATAAAACCTGTGCATGGGCTATTCCTCCCTTCTTTTTCCCTGAAGCGGCAGATAAATTCCGGCGCAATGCAAAAGCAGCTCCAGCCGCTCCGGAAACAGCAGCCCTTCCCCCGTCATCGGGTAAGTGCTGACCCTTGTCCGAATGCTCCCGCTCAAGGTGCAGTGCCCATCTGCCGAAACCTGCCCCCGCACGGGATTATCCGAGCGCATCAGGCTGAGAATGCCCAAAAAGCTGCCGCTGCTCATGTGCAGCATCAGGCTTCCCACCCGCTGACCCAGCATCGTCCTAAGCTCCACCCGATACATTCGGGTCTCCGCTAAGAGGCTTTTTCCCTCCTCCTCCGGCATCTTCCCGCCTCCTTTCAAGGTTTCAATCTATTATAAGCGGCATTGCGAACACAAAAAACGGACAATCCCCGAAATCTGTCCCGTGTTTTGCGGAAAAATATCAGACAAATGCCTGACAATGCCTATTGATGACACCCCGATAAGCTGATAAGATAAAGTGATTATGCCGAAAGGACGGTGCGGACGATGAGGCAGAAGGATATATCCCTGACGACCAAAAAGGAGCTGGCGGCGGCGCTCAAAAAACTGATGGCCGGCAAATCCATCAACAAAATCACCGTTCATGAGCTGGTATCCGCCTGCGGCCTCAACCGCAATTCCTTTTACTACCATTTCGCGGATATTTACGACCTGTTCAAATGGATGATAGAGGAGGAGGCGGTCGAGGTCGTCAAGCAGTATGACCTGATGCTCGACTACCATGAAGTCATTCATTTTGTGCTGGATTATGTGGAAAACAACCAGTACCTTTTGGCCAACGCCTACAACGCCGTCGGTCAGGCAGGACTGAAGCGCTTCCTGTTTCTGGATTTTAACGCCTGCCTTGACAGCCTGATTGAGCAGAGCGCCGGCAAATTAGGCGTTGTCTTAGATGCGGACTATCGACAATTTCTCTGCACCTTTTTCACGGAGGCGCTGGCCTGCACGCTGCTGGACTATATCGTCCATCCGCAAAAGCGCAGCCGCGAAAAAACGGTCGCCTATGCGGAGCGCCTCCTGAAAAGCGCCATTCCAGCGGCGATACAGTAGCTGCTGGCCGCATCGATTGATGCGTCTGCGTGTCCAAAAACTGCGTTTTTGACACGCTCCATGCAGGATGAAACCATTCATCCTGCATGGCAAGGCTTCGGAAAGGATTTTTCTGCGCTGACGCTCCGAAACATCGCCCCGCACGACCGGCAAAGCCGGTCGATACGATCAAAAATGAAGGGGCTGCGGCCCCTTCATGCTTCCCCCAGAATATCTGCGGACTTGTTCGACAGTCTGCCGCATCAATTAATGCGTTTTTTCCGTCTGTCATCAAATCGTATTCATTGACGATTTTTCTTTTTTTCTGTACAATATATATGTTCGATTTTTCAGTCTGCCGTCGTGTCGGCAGAGCCGCCTGGCGGCCGTGAAAGGAAAAGGAGCACTGACCGTATGGAAAATATCAAAAAAAATTTCGGCTTTGGCTGTATGCGGCTGCCGATGCGGGGCGAAGATGTAGACCTTGATGAAACCAAACGCATGGTGGATGCATTCCTGGCTGCGGGCTTTAATTACTTTGACACCGCGCACGGCTACATTCAGGGAAAAAGCGAAACCGCCCTGCGCGAATGCCTGACGAGCCGCTATCCCCGCGAACGCTATATTCTGACCGACAAGCTGACGGGCAATTTCTTCAAGACCGAGGCGGACATCCGCCCCTTCTTTGAAGGCCAGCTGGCCGCCTGCGGCGTGGATTATTTCGATTTTTATCTGATGCACGCGCAGGGCGCCGGCAACTACGGGCATTACAGGGAATGCCGCGCCTATGAAACGGCGTTTGCGCTGAAGGCGGAGGGAAAAATCAGGCATGTCGGCATCTCCTTTCATGACCGTGCCGAGATGCTGGAGCGGATTCTGACGGACTACCCGCAAATCGAGGCCGTTCAGATTCAATTCAACTATGCGGATTACGACGACCCCGCCGTGCAAAGCCGCAAGTGTTACGATGTATGCGTAAAATACGGCAAGCCCGTCATCGTTATGGAGCCCGTCAAGGGCGGCAATCTGGTCAGCCTGCCGCAAGAAGCCGAAAAGGTGCTGGACGCGCTGCACGGCGGCAGCCCCGCCAGCTATGCCATCCGCTTTGCCGCGAGCTTTCCCGGCATCATGATGGTGCTGTCCGGCATGAGCAATATGCAGCAGATGGAGGACAACCTGTCCTTCATGAAGGATTTCAAACCGCTGGATGAGACCGAGCTTCAGGCCGTCCAAAGGGTGCAGGAAATTTTCAAATCCATGAATCTCATCCCCTGCACCTCCTGCCGCTACTGCACGGACGGCTGTCCCAAGCACATCGCTATCCCCGACCTGTTTGCCATCATGAACACCAAGCAGCTGTATCACGACTGGAATGCGGATTACTACTACAATGTCGTGCATACCGCGCCCGGGCGCAGGGCTTCGGACTGCATCAAATGCGGCAAGTGCGAAAAGGCGTGTCCGCAGCACCTGCCCATCCGCAGGCTGCTGGCCGGCATCGCGGCGGAATTTGAAAGGCGTTAACGCGGCAGCGCGCCGCAGCACCGTAACCTTTTGTTCATGATTGGCTGTTTCGCTTGACAGGGCGCAGCTCGGCGTGTCGGGTGCTTTTGTACGCGCTTGACTGCGGGGCTTCCGCTTGATGCCCTGGCGGCAGTTGATGCAAGGAGATGATTATATGTTTCGTCCTGTCCGAAGGAAGAAAAACGAAATTGGTCTTGACGAGGCGCAGGCGCTTCTGCGCACGGAGCGGCGCGGGGTGCTGGCGATGCACGGCGACGGCGGCTATCCGTACGCGATTCCGCTGAATTTTTTATATGACGAGGCGCAGAGAAAGATTTATTTTCACGGTGCGGCGGCCGGTCACAAGGCGGATGCCCTTCGCGCCGACGACAGGGTGTGCTTTACGGTCTACGGCCATGAGACCGTCAAAAAGGAGGCATGGGCGCCCTTCCTGCAAAGCGCCGTTGTGTTCGGGCGCTGCCATATGGTGGAGGATCGCGGTGAAACGCAGGCGCTCGTCAAAAGGCTGGCCATGAAATATTTTCCCGATGAACAAACTGCCGATGAGGAAATCGCATCATCCGGCAAGGCCGTGCGCATCTATGTGCTGGATATCGAACACATCAGCGGCAAGGAAATTCAGGAACGGTGATTGGCCGTTCCCGTTCAAGGAGCCATGCTGCATGGAGCTAATCATCAGGCATTTCACCGAATTAAGCACCGAGGAGCTGTACGAAATTTATCGTCTGCGCATAGCGGTTTTTGTCGTGGAGCAGCGCTGCCCTTATCAGGAAATCGACGCCTTCGACAAGACCCGCCTATCATCTCTGGCTGAAGGATGCAGGCGGCATACAGGCGTATGCGCGGGTGCTGCCGCCGCACACAGGCTTTGAAGAAGCCCCCATCGGCGGGTGATTGCCGTCAGGCGGCGGTGCGGCTTGGGCAGCCGAATCGTCCGTGCCGCCATTGCCGTTGCCAAAGAAAAATTTTCCGCCGGCTTATCACCATCGAGGCTCAGACCTATGCCCGCACCCTGTATGAAAAGGCGGGCTTCCGTCCGGTGTCCGATGTTTTTTCGGAGGACGGCATCCCGCATATCAGAATGCAGCTGACCGTATAAGTCTGCGCCTAAAACATAGAAAAAATCGGAAATGCATGATTTGCTTCCGGCAAACGGGCATCAAAATTCTCCCTCCTTCATAAGAAGGAGGGAGAATTTTGATGAAAGGGGAGAATCTATCAATAGCTTTCCTGAAGCTCAATGTTCTTATAGCGCTTGAGACCAGTGCCGGCGGGAATCAGCTTGCCGATGATGACGTTCTCCTTGAGTCCCAGCAGCGGGTCGACCTTGCCCTTGATGGCGGCCTCGGTCAGCACGCGGGTGGTCTCCTGGAAGGACGCGGCGGACAGGAAGCTCTCTGTCGCCAGAGAAGCCTTCGTGATGCCCAGCAGGATGCGCTTGGCGATGGCGGGACGTCCGCCCTCCCGAATGGTCTTTTCGTTGGCGCTTTCGAAGGTGAAGATATCCACAAGGCTGCCGGGCAGCAAATCGGTATCGGCGCTGTCCTCCACGCGCACCTTTCGCAGCATCTGACGGACAATGACCTCAATGTGCTTATCGGCAATGTGCACGCCCTGAGAGTAGTACACGCTCAGGACTTCCTTGAGCAGGTATTCCTGAACGGCCTTCACGCCGAGGATACGCAGCAGGTCATGCGGGTTGACGGAGCCTTCAATCAGCTCGTCGCCGGCCTGCACCTCCTGACCGTCCTGCACCTTGAGGCGGGAGCCGTAGTTAATTTGATAGACCTTCTTTTCGCTTGCGTCCTCATCACTGGTGATGATGACCTCACGCTTTTTCTTGTTTTCGGAAATGCTCACGCGGCCGGAAATCTCCGCCAGCGTCGCATCGCGCTTCGGCCGGCGCGCCTCAAACAGCTCCTCAACGCGGGGAAGACCTTGGGTGATGTCCTCCGCGCTGGCCACGCCGCCGGTGTGGAAGGTACGCATGGTCAGCTGCGTGCCGGGCTCACCGATGGACTGCGCGGCGATGATGCCGACCGCCTCGCCGATATCCACCACGCCGCCGTGCGCCAGATTCATGCCGTAGCAGCGGGTGCAGACGCCGTTCTGACAGCGGCAGGTCAGCACGCTGCGGACGACGGCCTTGGTCACGCCCGCCTTCTTGACAAGCTGTGCCTTTTCGTAGTCAATCAGCTCATTGACGCGCACGAGCAGCTCACCCGTGATGGGGTGGTAGATATCCTCGGCGGCAAAGCGGCCGCGGATACGGTCGTCAATGCCCTCAATCTCTCCGATGGGCTGCACGACGATGCCGCGCACCTTTTCGCCTCTGGACTCAAAGCAGTCCACTTCGCGGACAATGACCTCCTGCGCCACGTCCACCAGACGGCGGGTCAGGTAACCGGAGTCGGCGGTACGAAGGGCGGTATCAGCCAGAGACTTGCGGCTGCCGTGGGAGGACATGAAGAACTCCAGCACGTTCAGACCCTCGCGGAAGTTGGCGCGGATAGGCAGCTCGATGGTTTTGCCCGAAGGAGAGGCCATCAGACCGCGCATACCGGCCAGCTGAGAGACCTGACCTGCGCTGCCGCGGGCGCCGGAGCCGGTCATCATGTTGATGGGGTTGAATTCCGGCAGCACCTCCATGCAGCGTTCCTTCAAGCGGGCGGTCACGCTGTTCCAAAGGTTAATGACATGGCGATAGCGCTCGTCCTCGCTGATGATGCCGCGGCGGTACATCCTGTTGTACTTGGCCACCTCGTCGTCCGTTTCCTTCAGCCATTGCTGCTTTTCAGAGGGGACGATGATATCGCTCACGGACACCGTAATCGCGCCGCGGGTCGAATACTTATAGCCCAGATTCTTGATGTTGTCCAGCACCTGAGCCGTTTCGCTCTCGCCGTGCTTGCGGAAGCAGCGCTCAACGATTGCGCCCAAGTCCTTCTTGACGACCTTGTGGTCGATTTCCAGCACAAACTGTTGATCCATCGTTTCACGCGTCTTGAAGCCCAAGTCCTGCGGAACAACGGAGTTGAAAATCAGAAGACCCAGCGTCGTATCGACCAGACGGCGCTCGGTGACGCCCTTGAAGGTGCGGGTCAGGCGCACCTTGATGGGCGCCTGCAGGCTGATTTGATGACAGTCATAGGCCATTTGCGCTTCGTTCTCATTGCAGAACATACGACCCGCGCCCTGCGCGTCCTTGTTGGTGACGGTCAAGTAGTGGCAGCCGATGACCATGTCCTGCGTCGGAGAGATAACAGGCATGCCGTCCTGCGGCTTCATGATGTTGTTTGCGCACAGCATCAGGAAACGCGCTTCGGCCTGTGCCTCCATCGACAGCGGAACGTGAACGGCCATCTGGTCGCCGTCAAAGTCGGCGTTGAAGGCGGTGCAGGCGAGAGGATGCAGCTTAATGGCCTTGCCCTCGACCAACACAGGCTCAAACGCCTGAATGCCCAGGCGGTGCAGGGTGGGAGCGCGGTTCAGCAGGACGGGATGCTCTTTAATGACATCCTCCAGAATGTCCCACACCTCGGTCTTCGCTTTTTCCACCATGCGCTTGGCGGATTTTACATTGTGCGCATACTTATGGGCGACGAGCTGCTCCATGACGAAGGGCTTGAACAGCTCCAGCGCCATTTCCTTGGGCAGGCCGCACTGATAGAGCTTGAGCTCAGGGCCGACGACGATAACGGAACGACCGGAATAGTCCACGCGCTTGCCCAGCAGGTTTTGGCGGAAGCGCCCCTGCTTGCCGCGCAGCAGATCGGACAGGCTTTTTAAGGGGCGGTTGCCGGGGCCGGTCACGGCGCGGCCGCGGCGGCCGTTGTCGAACAGCGCGTCCACGGCTTCCTGGAGCATACGCTTTTCATTGCGGACGATGATGTCCGGCGTGCCCAGCTCAAGCATCCTCTTCAGGCGGTTGTTGCGGTTGATGACGCGGCGGTACAGATCATTCAGGTCGGAGGTCGCAAAGCGGCCGCCGTCCAGCTGCACCATCGGGCGCAAATCCGGCGGAATGACGGGAATGACATCCATAATCATCCATTCCGGCTTATTGTGCGACATGCGGAAGGCCTCAACGACCTCCAGCCGCTTGACGGCATGGCTGCGCTTCTGCCCCTCGGTCTCGCGGTCGCGTTCCTTTTCGACCAGCGCGGCGATTTCCTTCTTCAGCGAGGCGGACAGTTCCTCCAGGTCCAGCTCCTGAAGCATTTCCTTCACTGCCTCCGCACCGATGCCCGCACGGAACGTGCCGCGCTCTTCGGGCGGCAGAGCCATAATCTGGCGGTACTTGCCGTCGGTTATCAGGTCATGCTTGGTGACCTTAAGGCCTGGGCTGCCCGCATCCAGAACAATATAGGAAGCGAAATACAGCACCTTTTCAAGGGCGCGGGGAGAAATATCCAGAATCATACCCATGCGGCTGGGAATGCCGCGGAAATACCAGATATGGCTGACGGGCGCGGCCAGGGCGATATGCCCCATGCGTTCACGGCGCACCTTTGCGCGGGTAATCTGCACACCGCACTTGTCGCATACCTTTTCCTTGTCGCGGTATTTGACGCGCTTATATTTGCCGCAGTTGCACTCCCAGTCCTTCTGCGGGCCAAAGATGCGTTCGCAGAACAGACCGTCCCGTTCGGGCTTGAGCGTGCGGTAGTTAATGGTTTCGGGCTTGGTCACCTCGCCGTAGGACCATTCGAGAATCTTTTCGGGCGAGGCCATGCCGATCTGAATGGAATCAAGGTGGTTGAGTTCAAACATGCTTTGCACTCCTCTTACAAGCGGCCTATACGAAAGCTGCAAAAACCAGCATCATCAGATATCATCATCGTCATCGTCGAGTTTGAGATCTTCCAGCGCGTCGCCCACATCAAAGTCGGAGAAATCATCGTCAAGCTCCAGCTCGCTGTCGTCCACGCCGGCGCCGGGCTCCAGATCATCGACGGAATAGTTATCCGGCGAAGAGCGGTCATCCGCAGCGTTCTGGTCATCGTCCTCGTCATCCAGCTCTTTGATTTCGATTTCCTCTTTGTTCTCGTTCAGCACCTTAATATCCAAGGCCAGCGATTCAAGCTCCTTAATCAGCACCTTAAAGCTCTCCGGCACGCCGGGCGCGGGGATGTTCTGACCCTTGACAATGGCCTCATAGGTCTTGACGCGGCCCACGACATCGTCCGACTTGACGGTCAAAATCTCCTGCAGGGTGTTGGCTGCGCCGTAAGCCTCCAGCGCCCAGACCTCCATCTCGCCGAAACGCTGGCCGCCGAACTGCGCCTTGCCGCCCAACGGCTGCTGGGTCACGAGGGAGTATGGGCCTGTGGAGCGGGCATGCATCTTGTCGTCCACCAGATGGTGCAGCTTCAGGAAGTACATAATGCCCACGGTCACTCGGTTTTCAAACGGGTCGCCCGTGCGTCCGTCATAAAGAACGGTCTTGCCGTCCTCGCTGAGGCCGGCCATGCGCAGGCATTCGTCAATATCCTCCTTGGAGGCGCCGTCGAACACGGGCGTAGCGACGTGCCAGCCCAGCGTCTTCGCCGCCAGACCCAAATGCACCTCCAACACCTGACCGATGTTCATACGGGACGGAACACCCAGCGGATTCAGAACGATATCCAGCGGCGTGCCGTCGGGCAGGAAGGGCATATCCTCCTCGCGCAGGATGCGGGAAACAACGCCCTTGTTGCCGTGGCGGCCGGACATCTTGTCGCCCACGGAAATCTTGCGCTTCTGAGCGATATACACACGCACCATCATGTTGACGCCGGGCGACAGCTCATCCTTGTTTTCGCGGGTGAAGGTCTTGACATCCACGATGATGCCGCCCTCGCCGTGCGGGACTTTCAGGGAGGTGTCGCGCACCTCGCGCGCCTTTTCGCCGAAGATGGCGCGGAGCAGACGCTCCTCCGCCGTCAG
>CAVDRM010000040.1:0-11440 GCA_963611355.1 Anaerovibrio sp. | reverse complement strand
GAAGTCCTCTCGCTGGCCGGCGGCAGCGGCTCCGGACGCGTGCAGAGATAAGGCACGGTTAAAAAATAAAATTGCAAAAGGTTAAGGCAGTACCGCACAATTCGGCGGTACTGCCTTAAAAAATGGGAAATAATCTGCATACAGACAGCGAAAAATTTGAGAGAACGACTGAAATCTGCTATAATATCAGATGTTTCTAAGATTTGACCGTTCAACGGAAGGCTTGGAACATACTAAGGGAACAGGAGGAAACGTCTATGCACGGTTTGTGGCTCGGAACGGCTATGACATATTCCGCAGCATCGCTTCCCCTTGCGATGCTCATGCTTGCGAGCAATGAGGACAGGCGGTTTGTCGAGCAACTCTATTTTGAGTATCGCGGGCTGATGTATTTCGTTGCCGGAAAGTATTTTGGCCATAACGATGCAGAAATTGAGGACGCAATCAGTTCGGTCGTCGAAAACATGTGCAAATATGTCGATGCTTTTCGTGCGGTGGAGTGTAACAAACGGAAAAGCTATGTATTCTCTTCTATTGAGAATGTATGCAGACGCCGCCTGCGGGAGCTGGGCAAGCAAAAGCTGTATCAGGACGATAGCGCAACGCAGGAGACGATTGAGCGCATTCCCGACACGGCGGATGTATATACATCGGTGTTCGCCTATGCTGATGCCATCACGCTGCTGGACGAGCTGGAAGGCTTAAGTGAACGGGATAAAGAATTGTTCCGGATGCGACATGTGGAAAAGCTGACCTTTGCCGAAATCGCCAATCAGCTCTGCATGACAGAACAAGCGGTGAGGACGGCGCTGACGCGTGCAAAACAGCGTGTCCGAAAAAGGGCGGCGGAAAGGAGCGGCAGCCTGTGAAGAAAAGGACAGCATCAAAGGAAACGGAAATCAGAAATCTGGAAGACCGCTCATGGGATTTGCTTGCCGAAATGTGGGTGGGAAAAAAGGCAGACGAGACTTTTAAGCAAATGGAAACGGAACAGACTGCCAACCAAACAGCGGAAATGAATGCGTTTTTTGCCGAGTATGACGCCAGAAATCTGCGGCAGATTGAAAAATATGCAAACAAATACGGCCGAAAGCGCTTTATGAAGCATACGCTGCTTCGTGCAGCACAGGTGGCAGCGGTCTGGATTGCAGTCTTTGCGCTGGCTGGCGGCGTAGCGATTGCGGCAAGCCCGACCGTCCGTGTCTATCTGACAAAGCTGCTTGTGGAAGTGAGCCCGCAATATACCAGCCTGACATTGACTGAGGATACCGACAATTATATGGATGTACCCGCGGAGTGGCAGGGCGGGTATTATCCGTCTATCATCCCCGAAGGGCTGGTGATTGGCCAATTAGACAGCGATGCAATAGAAAGCATCGTCACTTATGTTTTCCCCGAAAGTCAGTTATGGCAGATTATCTATGAAGAAATGACCGACGGCAGCGCAAACATTGATACCGAAAATGCCGTCATGACACAGGTGAAAGTTCTGGGATATGATGCTACAATGTCAACGAAAGGGGATATCGTCTCCATCTATTGGTTTGACGGGAACACGCTCTTTTTCCTCGCTGTCAGAGGGCACTCGGAAGAAGATGTATTGATGATTGCAAACGGTCTTAAGAAAATAAAATAATTTTTTCTGACATGGTGTAACAAAAATCCCTCCGTTTGGCTCTTTAGTAATGTAGAGACCAAAACAGGAGGGATTTTTGTATGTACTTTAGGAAAAAGGCATCCATGGTTCTGTGCTTGGCAATTACGTTGATGATGGCGATCACTCCCGCTTGGGCGATGGTCTGCTATAACGATGATGGAATTTCCATGAGATATGTTAGAATACAACAGATAACGGCTACTTTGACATTGCAGAATGGCATCGCAAGCTGCAAAGGAAAACTCAGCCCTCGGGATGGTCAATATTGTTCTATAACTGTTACTCTGTACAGGAAAAATGGGAACAGCTGGAGTCAGGTGCAATCCTGGTCAGTCAATGCCTCAGGCGGAGCCTATGCTATTGTAAGCAAGACATGCAGCGTGAGACCCGGCACATATAAGGTCGTCAGTGTAGGCTTGGTGGACGGCGAAGAGACTACGAAAGAATCTCCTGCAAAAACCTACTGATGTGTGACATAATCAGCCGATATAAAGGCTGTTATGAAGATGAAAGTATAGGAGGTGAGCGCTGTGAATTATCGGTGTAGAAGCCCCAATGAAATCAAAAATCCTTGCAGAAGTGCTGGGTAGCATCATCGCTAAAGCGATATTCTCCGCAAGGACCAGATTAGTATAACACGGGATCAGCCATATTGTCCATGCTACTGATGAACTTTTAAATGTAAGAAAGAGAGGAAAAATATGAGGCGAGTATTTGCATTTGTTATGATAGTTGTTATGCTGGCAACGCTGTGTGCTTCTGCGTTTGCCTGGGAGGAATCCTGGAAGATCGACCCCAAGAATGGCGGCACGTTCAAGAAATCGCCAACAAACCATATCATGCCTGATTCTGGCTCCTTCTGGCGTGCAACATATATGTTAGGCGATTGGCCAACTTCCCAGGCGTATATTTATAAACGTGGTTACGGGCAAGTAACACCGAAATATTCCTTTTCGAAGGGTGTAGAGAGGCGTGCACTGAACTATCTTAAGGACAAGGTGGTTGGCGATACCTATTGGATCGTGGTATCCAATAAAAATGGAACGACTGTTAAATACGATTATCATTTCTAAGAAGTATCGTAGAAGGATATGATAATTGATATGGTGTCTGCACCAAAAGGTTATCATTTTCATTCAATCGGGCGCCAGAGAGGATATCCCTGGCGCCTCGAAAAGGAGTATATTACGATGTCGAAACTATGTCGGGTATTGTCTATGCTGATTGCTGCACTGCTGCTTTTTCCTGTCGTTCATATAAATGCGGAATCAGCCTCGTCTCTGACGGTCAACATCAATGAAGCGGCGGAAGTGCCGCAGACGATTCCATACTATAAAATGGAACGGATTCAGCTGGATTCGCATAAGGTGCAGGAAGCGATTGACCGGTATGGCATTCAGCCGCTAAAAGGTGAAAAGTGGACGCTGGCGGTGAACAGCACCTTAAACCCTGATTTTGCAGTGCTATATGTGGAAGAGAACGGCGCTGTTGAGTCGATATGCGAGAGCTACAGCGGTCCGGCATCTTCGTCAAGAATGGAAGAGGCAGCGTATCAGCGTGCAAGCCGGGTCGTACAAGCATTTTTGGACGATATTGGCCTGCAGGATTATGAGTATCCGTTTTACTATTGCGATGATGCTTTTCGTACGATGGTCGGCACCGTTTGGAATCCGCTGTCCGAGGAGGAATTCTTAGAAAGCGGCTTTGGTTTGCCGGATGATATACGTCAGGAGTGGCAACGCACCAAAGGCCCTGCAATCATGGTTGTCGTGCGCTTTGTTGTCGAAGGCTTGCCCTTCGGGGCTTCCGTCAGCTGGACAGGGCATACATTCAGTGCCGGCAATGGCAATCCGACGCCAACAGCCATTTTTCATGTGACGCAGGACGGAGAAATTTGCGGAATTTCCATCCGAAATCCTGTTCGGCTTACCGCTCAGCGAGATAACCCGACAGAACTGCTTTTGTGGGACGAAGTATTTGAGATGAACAGCGCCATGCTGCTTGAACGGTATACGCAGGGAGAGAATGAGGGCAATACCCTGACGCTGCGCCATGCCGAGCTGGTTATGCTGACAGACGACAAAAATACGGCCTTTCCTGCCTGGCATTTGGTTTTTGAAGAAACCATAGGCAAAGCATACCGAAAAAAGTACTGTCTTCAACTGAGTGAACGTGCCTGCATATCGACTTTGGGACTGTACTTTCATGCGTACACAGGGAAGGAAGTGTAACACATTGCGCGACATATGGTGTCAGGTGCGCCGTGGCTGCACGGTCAAAAGCATTCTGCTGGTTTTTGCACTGATTTTCTATGCGCTGCTGTTTCCCAATTTTGATGTCCCGCTTTTTTACGAAGCGCCGCTTCGATATTTCGGCGCCGAAACCTTCTATTACTATTTTCTTTTATCCTTTAGTGATGGGCTTCTTCGCTATATCATTCCAATCGCGGCCATGATACCGTTTAGCTTCTTTTTTGTGGAGGACAAAACAAGTCGCTTCCACGATATGGCAGCCGGTCGGATGCCCTCGGCGCGTTTTGTCTTTCATCGCTTTATAGCGGCACTGATAGCGACGGTTTTGCTCATTGGAGCGGCATGCCTTGCCTTCGTTGTGTTCCTGCTTGTTCTGTGTCCGCTGACGGGCGGCTCCGGCGCAGGAGAAAGCTGGCTGGAAGCCTTGGCTGCGTCACCGTATGGATGGTTTGCGAAGACGGGTCATTTCCGCTTCTATGTGCTGTGGCAAATTGGTTTGCTGCTGGTCTCCTCCGTGATTTGGGCATTGACCGCAATCAGCTTTTCTTTTCTGTGGGTTAATAAGGCATTCGTCTTTATTGCGACCTTTGGCAGCAGCCTTCTGCTTGATAATATTCTGGAACACTTTGCCGGAACAGAATATACGCTCTATTTTCTCCAAGTCCCTGATTTCATCGTTTCCGGCACGCCGTCTTTGCAACATACGCTGAGGGAAATCGGGTATCTGTGCATTGCTGTCATCCTCTTTGCCGTGCTTGCGCTTTGGCGTTTTTCAAGCAAAGCTCAACTGCTTCGGGATAAGCATTCACAGGCAGGTCTGCTTCAGAAACTCATACCGTGCAGAGAAAAGAAATTTCCCATTCCTTCCGCCATGCAGGGGTCATGGCTTGCGCGTTTGATGGCTGATGTGACGGTCAACTGCTCCAAGGCAACCCTTCTGCCCGCAGTGGTTGTTCCGGCGTTCATTCTGCTGTGTAAAGCGAATAAACTGACCGGAAGAAATACCTTTGGTGATTTGTTGATGCATGTCTTCGGCGGAATCTATTGGTTTGATCCGGTAGTAAATTTTGAGCCCATCGGATACTGGATATTGATTTTACTACCCTGCATGCTGGGCACAGCCATCAATTTGGAGCGTGAAATGGGAAATCGGCTGTACCTTTCCGTTCATCGTTACCCCAGTGCATTCCAGTGGTGGGTCAGCAAGTATTTGGCCTGTGATATCTATGTTGTCATCAACGCCTTTGTTATGTTTGCAACGGTCATCGTCATCGGTGCCGTGACGCAGGCTTCCGGCTTTGGCCTCTGGATGGCAGATGAAGAGGGCTTTCCTGTGCTGAAGAGCGGCGTTGTCTTCCTGCTTTTTCACATTTTCGTTTGGCAGCTTCTTTTCCTGACGCAGATTCAGATTTTCTTCCATGCTATCAGCGATCAGAACTATATGGGCTTTATCGCCCATCTGCTGCCGCTCCTTCTGGTCATGATTTCATTCTCCATCTTCGACCGACCACACAATGTCAATATTCCATACCATTGGGGTATGCTGCTTCGCAGCGAATTGTTCAGCCCGCCATCGATGCTGAGTGATGACGGCGGAGAAATACCACTGTGCGCCATTAAACTTCATTATTGTGTTTACGGACAGATGCTGCTGACCGTGGCGCTGGGCGGCGTTAACAGTATGCTGGGCAAAGTGATTCATTTTCAGGAAAGAAGGCAGAATGCATGAGTGAAGCGGCGATTCAGGTTAATCATATTTTCAAATCATATGGTCGATGTGCTGTTTTGAAGGATATTTCCGCCCAATTTGAAAAGGGGAAAATCCACGGGCTCATCGGCAGAAACGGCAGCGGAAAAACACAACTGTTTAAAATCATTGCAGGTTACGTTGCGGCGGATCAAGGCGAGGTCATCGCCTTCGGGAAGAAAGTCGGCAAGCAGGTTCATCACCCCGAAAGAATGGGGATTCTGATAGAAATTCCGGGCTTTCTCCCCAATTACAGCGGCCTTTTCAATCTGCAGATGCTGGCCGCCATGAATTCCAAGCTGACACGCGCACAATTGATTGAAACGCTGGAAAAGGTCGGGCTGCATGATGCCATTCATAAGAAGGTCAGCCGGTATTCGCTGGGCATGCGTCAGCGGCTGGGCATTGCTCAGGCCATCATGGGCAACCCTGAATTGATTATTTTGGATGAGCCGTTCAACGGGCTGGATTATATCGGCGTAGCGGAAATCCGAAAGCTGATTCTGCAATGCAGGGAGGCAGGAAAAACCATCCTTCTTTCCAGCCATTATGCGGAAGACATTGATATGCTGTGCGATACGGTGCGCCGGATGGAGGCTGGCGCTCTGCGCGAGTAAAACGGAAATGAAGGATATGTCCTCTGCTTATGGTGTACTACACTGATCATATCTCTGATGAACTTCCTTTCCTTTGTGGGTCATATCATTTGAACACATACAGCCGTGGGCTTTATATGACGAGGTCTTTACACTGTGCAAAAAAAATTATGGCATCACCGCACAATTCGGCGACTCGCAAAAATGTGCCTTTTGCGCCATCTACTTCTTGCAAAAATCTCGATTTACATCCAGTAAACCATCGATTTTTGCAATCGTATCTGACACAAAATTCACGATTTATCGTGCCCCTCATTTGTGCGGTGCTGCCTTAAAAATAATCATATTGTTATTATCAAATAATCCGTACTCTTTTGTGCGGCACTGCTCAGAGCAAGGGTCTGACCGCGAAGGACATCACCATCACCGGCTTCTGTACGCTGATACCCTGAGCGCCCGATGCCTGCGGAAATCACGGGATATACAGGTCCTCCCTTAGGCGATAGATGGTGCAGCCGCGGGTTTTATAGGTGGATTTTGAAGAGATGGCCTCTACAAACCATTCGGCGGTTTTGACGGCATCGTATTGCAGGTAGCCCCAGCGGTCGCCGTTCACGCGGTCGCCGCGCATATTGCTGTCTGTCCAGTGCAGTTCGTCGCTTTCTTCGTCCCAATCGGTCATGAACAGGAGGCTGTGCGGGCCGTTGCCGTAGTAATAGTCGCCGCACATTTGGAAAAAGTCACCGCGCCGAACGCTGTGCAGCACCTCACGGCAGCGCTCCATGTTCTCGGCCTTGGTCAGGCTGTCGTCATATTTATATTGGGCGGCGATGTAGAAGGGACTGCCGTCCTCGGCGGTCTCGTCGCGCCATTCGATGCCGTACTGATAGGGCGCGGAGTCCTTTTTGGACTTATTTTTCGGCATATGCAGCGCAAGGTCGGGGTATTCCGCCATGCGGTAGCTGTCCTTGAAGGTATCGAACAGGCGCATGACGAAATTCTTGCAGACACCGCGGTCCGTGTCGGTCTGCGCGGGCGCATGACGGTAATAGGAATCCTTGCTGTTTTTAAGCGCCAACGCAAACATATCGGCGATCAGCTTGTCACGCGGCGAAAGAATCTCCACGGTCTCCTGCGCGGCAATTTGCCCGTCCTCGTCGTAGCCGGTAACGGTCAGCGTGGACGCCCAATAAAACATGGTCGTGTCAAAGGCATATTCAAGGCTGTCCCCGTCCGTTTCATGGGACAGGCTGCTGTTTTCCCAGGACAGCACCGCCTCTATCCGTGCAAAATGCTCGCCCGCGGCCTTCACGGTCAGCTTGCCGCCCGCCTCATAGGAAGCGCCTTTTTCCGGCAAAAGGACGGTCAGGCTTCCTTTGCTTTGCGTTTCGCCTGCGCTTGTGATTCTCGGCGGCTCGACATAGTAGGCTTCTTCCTCCTCGTCCTCGGCGAACGCCGGCAGAGAAAGGAGCATCAGCAATAAAAAAAGGGACAGATACCGCTTCATGGAAGCCTCCTTATACTTACGGTCGGCAGATATACAGCGCGTCGGGTATGACGGAAATGTCCGCCTTTTCCATGTGCAAAATCTCGCCGTCCACATTCACCGACATATGTTCGCTTTGAAAGGAAAGACGGCGAACCCGTGTCCATTCCGTTTCCTTGAATGTCAGAACTTTGCCCTTGAGCAGCAGCGGCAGCACCTGCATCATCCGCGGCTTTTTCATTTTTTCGATGATGACCACATCCAGCAGCCCGTCATCGGGGACGGCCTTCGGCGCGATTTCGATGCCGCCGCCGATAAAGCGGCCGTTGCCGACGCCGAGCACGAGGATATCCCGTTCGACGGCTTTCCCGTCCTCCAACTGGCAGACGACCCGAATGCCGCTGAAGCTGAAAATGGTGCGTACGACGCCATAGAGATAGGGCAGCAGACCGCGGCAGAGCTTCTTCGCCTTTTTTGCATACTCAAGCACGGAAACGTCAAAGCCGACGCCGGCCTCATTGAGAAACAGCCGGTCATTGAGCCGCACGGCATCCGTTTTGCGCGGCGCATGGCTCAGCGCCGCCTCCAGAGCGGCGGAAGGGTCTTTAGGAATGCCGATGGTCTTGATAAAGTCGTTGCCCGTGCCGCCCGGAATAATGCACAGCGCGGTATCGGTATGGATAAGCCCCCGCGCCGCCTCCAGCACCGTCCCGTCGCCGCCGACGGCAAACACCTTGTCAGCACCCTTTGAGACCGCTTTTTCGGCCAGCTTCGTGGCATGTCCGCAGGATTCCGTCAGATAAAATTCATGCGGGATGCCGCGTTTTTTTAATTCCGCCTGCACCTGCTCCCCGATTTTTTTCCCGCGCCCGTTTCCGGCCACCGGATTGCAGATTACATAAATCATCGTCTGTCCACTCTTTTCTGCTCGTTCGTGCGCGTATGCCCGTGCGCCGCCAAAAGGACGCGCTGCATGGACATACATCGTTTCTTTTCGCCGTTTCACCTGTTTTTTCCTGCCGAAAAGAAGCAAAGGCGATGTTAACTTTTTGCGTTTTTCCATGTTGCGCACGGCTTTGCTGTCGTGGTATAATAGCACAGTGAGTTTTGAAGAAGCGGGTGGGTGAAATGGCCAAGCTGTATTTTCGCTATGGAGCGATGGGGTCTTCCAAGACGGCGAATGCCATCATGGTGCAGTATAATTATCAGGAGCGCGGGCAGAAGGCGCTGATGCTTAAGCCGAGTCTGGACAACAGGGACGGCGAACGCTTTGTCGGCTCGCGTTCCGGCCTTCGGGCACCGTGTATGTATGTGGAGGAGCTTCCGCACATCAATGTTCACGACTACGCCTGCCTGATTGTGGACGAGGCGCAGTTTTTGACTAAGGCGCAGGTGCGGGAACTGGTTCGCATCGTGGATGAAGAGCATGTGCCGGTTGTGGCGTATGGCCTGCGCGCCGATTTTCGGGGCGAGCTGTTCGAGGGCAGCAAATGGCTGCTGGCATGGGCGGACTCCATCGAGGAGGTCAAAACCATCTGCTGGTGCGGCCGAAAAGCGACTTTCAATGCGCGCCTGATGAACGGCAGGGTCATTAAGACGGGCGAACAGGTGGTGCTGGGCGGCAACGAAAGCTATACCAGCCTGTGCCGTGTGCATTGGACGAAGGGGCAGCTTGGGCCTGAGGATGAGAACGATGATTGACGAAATGCTTTTGCAGACCTTGGAGGCGCATCCTGCGCTTTGCGCTGCGTTAAACGATTTGCCGAGGTTGGAGCGCGTGAAGCGCTTCCCGCCGTTTTCGGGCTGCCGTCACGCATTAAAGACCGTCCTTTGCCATGATGCGGCCGTTGTCAAGGCGTCGCAGACGGAAAACGTCCGAAAGTCGGCGATTCAGGCGATATTATTTCGAGAAACCTTGGGTTATGGGCTGGAGGATGTCCTGCTGGACAAAATCCGCCGAGATGCCTCCCGCGGAATCTGCCAAATCCGTCCGTCCACTGCTGCGAAAGCCGATGAAGCACTCGGCAATCCAGTGTTTTCCTATCAGGATTACGCGCATCTGCTGGTTCGTCCGGAATACAGCATCCGCTATTGTGCGCGTATTCTTCGTGCCGAGGCGAAAAAGCGCGAGGCAGACGCGCTGAATATGCCGGACAGTGTCCTGCTTTCCGTTTTTAAGGCGTACAACGGGAGCGCAAAATACGCTGAACATGTCCTTGCTTATTGCAGAGCATTTGAAGAAGCCGCACAAGGAACGAAAACGTTGTGATAACACTCAAATGCCAGCAGCGCAGATGCATTCGGACATCCATGGCAAAGCCCCTATACGGACGGTCTGGACAACAGCTGTCCGTATTGGGGCTTGCTTTTTTGTCTCGGAACGAGGATTGGCACACAGGGAAAACCCGCACACGGAATATTTATGTCATTTCTTCTTCCGTTCCAAACGCTGTGGATGCGGAAGATAACGCCTTTACCAAGACGCACAATAGCAAACGGATCTATAGCCGGAGAAAAGAGACCATTGAGCACTCATTAGCAGAAGCGAAGGGCAACCATGACCTTCGCTTTGCTCGCATACCCGGAATTCAGAACATGCGTGAGCAATGCTTGCTCACGGCTTCTGTACAGAATATAAAGCGCGTGGTGAAGGCCGCGTAAGACTTTTCTTTTTGCCTTATCGATGCCTCGCTGCGCCGTAAATAAAGCACCCCCTTGCTTTCCCTTTTCTGAAAGCAAGGGGGCGATAGGCTTAGAGTAATTCGGCGGTCAGTCAAAACACCCTGTTTTTACTGATTCTCAGTCATCCTCATCCGGCTCTTCGGGAAGCTCGGCATTATGATAGACCTCGGAAACATCATCGTCGTCGTCCAGCATATCCAGCAGCTTTTGAATTTTCGCAGCCAGTTCCTCATCGTCCACCTTGATGGTGTTCTGCGGAACCATCTGCTTATCGGCAGACAGGAAAGCCAGCCCCATATTTTCCAGCGCTTCACGGACGGCGGAAAAGTCGTTCGGCGCGGTATAGATTTCAAAGGCGTCGTCTTCGACCTTCATGTCCTCCGCACCGGCATCCATTGCCTTCATCATGATGTCGTCTTCGTCCATGCCGGGTTCGCGTTCGATGACGATTACGCCTTTGTTGTCAAACATATAGCTGACAGAGCCGGGCGTGCCTAAAGAGCCGCCGCATTTGTCGAAAATATGGCGCACATCAGAGGAGGTGCGGTTGCGGTTGTCCGTCACGATATTGGCGATAACGGCCACGCCGCCGGGCGCATAGCCTTCATAGGTGATTTCTTCATAATTAACGCCGCTGCCCTCGCCGGACGCTTTTTTAATGCTGCGCATGATATTATCGTTCGGCATATTATTGGCCTTCGCCTTCGCTACGACATCGCGCAGCTTGCCGTTGACATTCGGGTCAGGGCCTCCCTCGCGTACGGCGATGGCGATTTCACGGCCGATTTTGGTGAAAATTTTGCCGCGGGCGGCATCGGCCTTGCCTTTTTTTGCCTGAATATTATGCCATTTGGAATGTCCGGACATACAAACCCCTCCTAAAAGGTTCAAAACCCAAATTTACATATTAGTATATCATATTATTCCGCCGCTCGTCAATCATAATTTGCGCGCTGTTCACGGCGTAAAGAGTTTATCATTAAATGCGAAGGCAAGAATCACCGCTGAGCATTATTTTTT
>CAVDRM010000039.1:0-12790 GCA_963611355.1 Anaerovibrio sp. | reverse complement strand
TATAGGAAAGAAAAAATAATATAAAAAAGTTTCGCATTTGGGTTGACTTTTGGGACAAAAATTGGAACGAAGCTGTCAGTCCGAAACAAAAACGCTCCGGGCCGCAGGCGGTGCGCCTTACAGCTCAGAGTGTTTTTGATGATAAGTCTCTTCCCGAATCCGCTTGCTTTGAGAGGGATACGGAAAAGCGTTCTTCGGCGTGCAAACCATGGTTTCCCACCCAAAGCTTCATTTTATCTGCTCTTTATGCCGAAGATGCCGAGGATGTTTCTCGTGACGGTGCGGCCGACCTCTCGGCCGGCGCTGGTGGTGACGGAGCGGGCAAAGGAATCGGCCAGCTTCTGACCGTAGGATTTTTCCTGCTTATCGGCAGCCTTGGAGACCTTTTCCGCCGCCTGCCGGACGGCGTTGCCCGCCTGCTGGGTGCGGGTCTGCTGCGGGACATATTGACCGAGGCCCGCATCCCAGACCAGCACCGGCGGCTGCGCCTGCTGCGCGGTCACGGGCTGCACGGCGGTCTGAACGGCGGGCTGCGCCTGCAAAACGGGCTGCTGCATCTGCGAAAGCGCGGACTGCTCATATTGTCCGGTCTGCGGATTATACACGCTGAACGTCATCGGCGCGTACTGCTGCACGGGCTGCGCCTCCTGCGCGTACACGGGGGCGGAGGGCTCGGCGGCAATCGGCTGGACGACCTGCGTCTGCGCCGCGCCCTGCGCATGATAGCGGGCGGAAAGAATCTCATAGGCGCTCTCGCGGTCGAACGCCTCGCCGTACTTGGCGGCAAAGGCGGAGGTCTCCACAAAGGTTTGACGGAGAGAATCGGAAATTGCGCCGATGGCGCTCTGCGGCGGCAGGATGGTGGCGCGCTGCACGACAGACGGCTCGCCGTTTTCCATCAGGAAGGAGATGAGCGCCTCGCCCGTCTTGAGGGCGGTAAGGGCTTCCTCGGTGTCAAAGTCCGGATTGACGCGGAAGGTCTGCGCAACGGCGCGAACGACCTTCTGATCCTGCGGGGTAAAGGCGCGCAGGGCGTGCTGGACGCGGGCGGAAAGCTGCGAAAGCACGGCGGACGGCACATCCATCGGGTTCTGCGTGACAAAGAACACGCCCACGCCCTTGGAGCGAATCAGGCGCACGGTCTGCTCGATGCGCTCCATGAGTGTGCGGGAGCAGTCGTTGAACAAAAGATGCGCCTCGTCAAAGAAGAAGACCATACGCGGCAGGTCGCTGTCGCCGACCTCCGGCAGCATTTCGTACAGTTCGCCCAGCATCCACAGCAGAAAGGTGGAATACAGCGCGGGCTTTCTGAACAGTGTTTCCGCCGCCAGAATGTTGATGACGCCGCGCCCTTCCTCATCCCGCGCCAGCCAGTCGCCCATATCCAGGGCCGGCTCGCCGAAGAAGCAGTTGCCGCCCTGGTCTTCCAAAATGGCAATGGCGCGCTGAATCGCCCCGACGGAGGCTTTGGTGATATTGCCGTAGTCCAGGACGTACTTGGCGGCGCTGTCGCCCGCATAGGTCAGCATTGCCTTCAAATCCTTGAGGTCAATGAGCAGCATGCCCTCATCGTCCGCGATGCGGAAAATCAGATGCAGCACGCCCACCTGCGTATCGTTAAGACCCAGCATCCTGCCCAACAGCAGCGGCCCCATTTCGCTGACGGTCGTGCGCACAGGCACGCCCTTTTCGCCGAACACATCCCAGAAGGCGACAGGGCTTGCGCCGAAGGAAAAATTGGATACGCCGCAGGCGTTCAGGCGCTCTTCGATTTTTTCACTCTGCTCGCCCGGCTTGGAAAGACCCGCCAAATCGCCCTTGATGTCCGCCAAAAAAACAGGGACGCCCAGACGGGAAAAGCCCTCGGCCAGCACCTGCAGCGTGACGGTTTTGCCCGTGCCGGTCGCGCCCGCAATCAGCCCGTGGCGGTTGGCCATCTTCGGCAGCAGGGAAACAGCGCCCGACGCGCTTGTGCCCACCCAGATGTTGTTGTTCAGAAGCATAAAACGACCCCTCTCACTCTTTGATTCAGGCGTCACGGCCGTGCGCCTGCATTGTTTCATGATTCACCGAAAGAAATCCCGACGCTTCGCGCCAAAGACACCATCTGATGTTCCGGCGGGACGAGCTTGGGAACGCCTGCGATCTCGGACAAAAGGTTATGCGTCACCTGATTGCCCACCAGCGCCACGGACACGCCGTATTCGCCGCGCCGAATCAGCTCCGCCGCATGAACGCCGAACTGCGTCGCCAGCACACGGTCATAGGCGCTGGGGCTGCCACCGCGCTGAATGTGCCCCGGCACGACGGCTCTCGCCTCGACCCCCACCAGCTCGGTAAGCTGCTTGGCCACACGCTCGGCAATGCCGCAGAAGCCCTCCGCCCTGCGTGCGGCCTCGCGCTCTCTGCGCTTCATTCCGGCTTCCTTTTTGTCCATCGCGCCCTCGGCCACCGCCAAGATGCTGAACGCCTTGTTGACGCTGGCGCGTTTTTCAATGATTTTCGCCACCGATTTGATGTCATAGGGTATCTCCGGCAGAAGAATCACGTCCGCCCCGCCCGCCAAGCCGGAATACAGCGTCAGCCAGCCCGCCTTATTGCCCATGATTTCAATGACCATGCAGCGCCCGTGGCTGGCCGCGGTCGTATGGATGCGGTCAATGACCTCCGTGGCGATGTCGCAGGCGGTGTGGAAACCGAAGGTGAAATCCGTGCCGTAGATGTCGTTGTCTATGGTCTTGGGCAGGCCGATGACATTCAAGCCCTCCTCGGACAGAAGGTTGGCGGTCTTGTGCGTGCCGTTGCCGCCCAGGGTGACAAGGCAGTCCAGCTTTAAATTGTTGTAGGTCTGCTTCATGGCCTTGACCTTGTCCACATTATCCTCGCCGATAATGCGCATTTCGCGGAACGGGCGGCGGCTCGTGCCCAAAATCGTGCCGCCGAGCGTCAGAATGCCGGAAAAGTCCTCGCGCTTCATGGCGCGGTATTCGCCCTCGATGAGTCCGCGGTAGCCGTCCATGATGCCGATGATTTCCGCATCGAACATTTCATAGGATGCACGCGCCACACCGCGGATGGCCGCGTTCAAACCGGGGCAGTCCCCGCCGCTGGTCAAAATACCGATTCTGCGTTTCATGAGCTTGAGCGCCTCCCTTAGCCTGCTTTTTTCAAATTCTATTGTTATGGATTGTCTTGCGATTTCCCGCACGGCGGCGCCAAACGACGGCCTGCCGGACGCATACGGCTCTTCCCCTCCATTTTAACAAAAATCACCCCGTAAAGCAAGCACAGGCAGGAATTTTGTGTTTTTTTGAGAATATATAAACGAATATGCGGAAAAAGCGTCCCGACCGACCTTTTCGGAGCCTTGGAGGTGTGATGGATGGCTGATTTTTTGCAGCGGAGAATGCCGGATGAGGAGCTTCGGCTGCTGACGCTGTACACCCTGTCCCGCTTAGGGCCGTGTACGGATATGAACCTGCTGGAATTTATGACGCAGAATGATTTGATGAATTATTTTGATCTGATGTTCGCCCTCACAGACCTTTGCCGTCTGGGGATGCTCGTGCGGCAGGAGAAGGACGCGGCATGGCACTATGCAATGACGCCTGCCGGTCAGGACGTGCTGGCGATGTTTGAAAAGCGGGTGCGCGGAAGCTGCCGCGATACGGTCGACCGGCAGGCCGCCTCGTGGAAGGAGCGGCTGACGCGGGAGCGCTATGCCGATGCGCAAATCACGCAGACCGAGCGCGGGGAGTTTGAGGTGCGGATGACGCTTAAGGACCAGACCATGCCGCTGATTTCCGTGACGCTGTATCTGCCGACCAGCGACATGGCGCATAAGATGGCCGACGGCTGGCGGCATCAGGCGGGCGGCGTATATCAGACCATTTTGGGGCTGCTGAAGGGGGAAAACGCATGAGCGCGTTTGCCGTGCTGGTTTGCGGCGGCAGCGGGACGCGCATGGGCGGAAGCGGCAATAAAACCCTGCTGCCCGTTGCGGGCGTTCCCGCCTGCATCCGCGCCTATCGGACGCTGACAAGCGTCCTGGACGGCGCGGTCGTCGTCGTGCGGGCGGGCGAAGAAGCGCTGTTTCAAATTGCTTTTGCCGCTTACGGCGAAGCGCCTTATCAAATCGTGGCGGGCGGCGCGGACAGGCAGGCGTCTGTTTACGCGGGGCTTTGCGCGCTGCCGGAAAGCTGTGCCGAGGTGCTGGTGCATGACGGAGCGCGGCCGCTGGTGTCCGAGCATACGGTGCGGGCGGTGCTGAGCAGCGTGCGGCAGTTCGGCACGGGCGTGGCGGCCATGCCCGTACGCGATACCATCAAGCGGGCGGATGCGAAGGGGCGCGTGCTGGAAACGCTCAACCGCGCCGAATTATACGCCATGCAGACCCCGCAGGGCTTCCGCAAAGAAACGCTGCTCAAAGCGCACCGGAAAATCAAAGCGCGGATGACGGACGATGCGGCGCTGGTGGAAGCGCTGGGAGAGGAGATTCGGCTGGTCATGAGCGAGCCTTCCAACATCAAGCTGACAAGCGGGGAGGACGTCGTGATGGCACGGGCACTGGCGGGCGGCGGCGCGCTGCGCATCGGACAGGGCATGGACGCGCACAGGCTGGTCCAGGGGCGGAAGCTCGTGCTCTGCGGCGTGGAGATTCCGTATGAGCGCGGCCTCCTGGGGCATTCGGACGCGGATGCGGCGCTTCACGCGCTGACGGACGCGCTTTTGGGCGCGGCGGCGCTGGGCGACATCGGGCGGCATTTTCCCGATACGGATGCGCGCTACAGCTGCATTTCTTCCCTGATTTTGCTTCAAAAAACGCGGGAGATTCTTGCAGCGCACGGCTTTTCCCCCGTTAACTGCGACGTGACCGTCATCGCGCAGGCGCCCAAATTAGCGCCGTATATCGGCCAAATGCGGCAGAACATCGCCGATGCGCTCCGCATGGACATAAACGCCGTTTCCGTCAAAGCCACCACCACCGAGCGCATGGGCTATGAAGGCCGCGGCGAGGGCATTTCCGCGCTGGCCGTTGCCATGATACGGCAGGACTGAGCCGGCGTTGAGCCTCTCCCGAAAAAATATTTTCCCGCACTCCGAATTTTTTTCATTTTTTCTGTTTCAATCCGTGGAAGGTTGGATATAATCCATATTGTTCCCCGAAGCGGCGCGGCAGCAGGCCGAACGCCGAAAGAGGACGGCATTCAAAAACATCAAAAATGAAATCGGAGGAAGACAGTATGAAGTGGATTTGCAAGGTTTGCGGTTATGTATACGAGGGTGAGCAGCCGCCCGTTCAGTGCCCGTTGTGCAAGGCGCCCGCGTCCAAGTTTGAGCAGATGGCGCAGGAACGCGCATGGGCGGCGGAGCATGTCGTCGGCATCGCCAAGGGCATGGACGAGCGCGTGGTGCAGGGTCTGCGCGAAAATTTCGCCGGCGAATGCTCCGAGGTGGGCATGTATCTGGCGATGGCGCGGGTCGCGCATCGGGAGGGCTATCCCGAAATCGGCCTGTACTGGGAAAAGGCCGCGCATGAAGAAGCCGAACACGCGGCGAAATTTGCCGAGATGCTGGGCGAGGTCGTGAGTGACTGCACGAAGAAGAATCTCGAAATGCGCGTGGACGCCGAAAACTGCGCGACCGCCGGCAAGTTCGAGCTGGCCAAGCTCGCCAAGGAGCTGGGCTACGACGCCGTGCATGACACCGTTCATGAAATGGCCAAAGACGAGGCCCGGCACGGCAAGGCCTTCGAGGGCCTGCTGAAGCGGTACTTCGGCAAGTAAGAAAAGCAAGCAATATCAAGGGTTTGCGGGGACTGTCCTGTAAAAGGGCGGTTCCCGCTTTTTCTTGCGGTTTTGCGAGGAAAGGCTTGAGCGAAAGCTGTTGGAAGGGCAAAAGGCCCCCCCGCCGCCCAAGGCGGGAGGCGGGGAAAAATGCGTTACATCTTTGCCAGCAGCTCGGCCTTTTTCTGCTGGAACTCATCGTCCGTCAGAATGCCCTGCTCATGAAGCTTTTTCAGCTTTTCGAGCATCGATACGGGCTCCTCCGTTCCTTTCGCTGCGGCGACTATCTCGGTTTTCTCTGATGAAAGCGGCTTTCCGCAGGCGAAACACATTGCGTTGGTTTCCTTGTTGCTTGCGCCGCAGTGCGGGCAAGAAATTTTGGGAACAGGCTTAAAATCTCCGCGATTCCGGCGACAGCTAAGGCAATAATTCAGGGAATTGGGATTCTTTGCGCCGCAGCCGCATTCCCATTGAGAGCCGTGTTTAGGTTCAGGATACAATGGTCTTTCGATTTCCGATTTGGTAATCGTAGGCCGAAACCCGACCACGAGTATGCCAATCAGGCCAAACCAGAAGCCCCATGCAAAGCCGCCGTAGTAGCCCTTGCTTTCAGAAATATATTTTGTTATGGCTCCGAAAATACAAGCTGCAATAACCCAACCGAGAAAATAGATGATGAGACCCTCCATGCTTTCTCCCTCCTTAAAGCCGGACGTTCTTATTGATTGCTTTGCGGATGCACCGCTTGCCTGTGCCGAGAATGATTCGCATATTTATTCCTCCCTTTCTTATAGGCTCCGCACATCTTCCTTGGAAAGTGTGCTTCACAATTCGCCGCCCGTTTTTTTCTCAATCGTCTCTTTCAGGGCATGCCTGCGCGCCATACGACCGCATGCGCTTCGCCCTGCCCTGAACAAGCCTGACGCAACTTTCGCATTGCTCATACAGCCTGTGAAATTCCTTCACTTCATCGGGCGTGACGGCCTTGCTCATTGCTTCGCTTCCTCCGCAGGCTTTTCTTCGCTCTTGCCCTCGGGCGCGCCTTCTGCCGTCTTAGCGGTCGCCTTGCGCTTCTTCGTGCCCCTTATCTTTGCCACGTCGTTCTGACGGACAATCTGCGTAGCATACGCCTTTTCAAAGCAGCTTTTGATATACGCTTTGTAATCCAGCGCGTTTCCGTCTGCTTGCTCAATGATTTCGTTCAGCTTGTCCACCTGCACATGATAAGATTCGGGAACAAGGAGCGCCTGTCAATCCGTGTCAATAGCGATTTACATTGGATTTTCCTCCAATCTTTGGGTCGTTTTATTGTGATTTTGCATTGCGAAAGCTGATAGTCCTTCTGCCCTCCCTTGCTGTATCGTTATCTATGCCCAATGGAACAGCAAAAAAACGTGCTTTTGTTGTTCCGAAAGCACGCAAAAACAGGCCCGTCAGGGCGGGCGGTCACATTCTATAATGGCCAGAGAAGGGTCAGTTGTTGAAATTAGCCAAAATATTTCGGGGGGGGGGTAGCACAATTCACACAATGATTCTGCGTGTTCTTCTGCGCGGATTGAGCAGCAAGCAACCGCTTCATTTCCATTTTTCCCCTTCCTGATTTGATGCCTATATAATAGCAGGGAAAGCACAAAAAATCAAGCGATAATTGGCTTTTGGGGTTCGCATTTTAGATTTTTGGAATAAAACAATACGATATGACAGATGCTATTCAAATTTTTGAAAACCCGAAATAATATCCGAAATTCGTACAAATTTCGAAAAATTTTGAATGATTCCCTTCAAATACTTGAAAACGCAGCGAAGCTTCAAGAGGCATTTCAAAGAGTGCGGGCGTTCGGCGGACGGATGGTAACATGCCGGATAGCTTCTTCGCCGGTTCCCGCCCCTCAGCCCGTTCATTGGAAAATGTCCAAAATTTTTGGTATAATGAATACAGAAAATGAGAAAGCACGGACAAGTTTGTTATCTT
This sequence comes from Anaerovibrio sp., assembly GCA_963611355.1. Lineage (GTDB taxonomy): Bacteria > Bacillota > Clostridia > Christensenellales > Aristaeellaceae > CAVDRM01. Next base: position 5,032 of record CAVDRM010000039.1, on the reverse strand, counting down.
CAAACCAATAAGCAATGCTTGAGTCGCTGATACTTGCCATTGTCCCTTCGACCCTTATATCACCATCATCCTTAAGAATTGGGTAAAATCCGTTCTTTTCTTCTGATTCAATAACCTGTTCTCTGCTCATGCCCATGTATACTCCACTATGGAGTGTAAGCTCATCTTCGGCAAATGCTGATACACTGAACAGCTGCAAGGAGAGAATTTATATGCAGTCCGGCGCCTTATAGCCTGCCTTTTCGCTCAAACCGAGCTGACGGTTAAAATTCTCTTTGTTTTTGTTCATATAGATTTTGTATAGTTCGTCGGGGGACATATGGGCGCGGAGGCACATGCTGACGAAGAAGTGCAGGATATCCACCAGTTCCTCCTTGACGGCGGCCTCGTCCACCGGCTTTGGATTTTTCCACCATTTGAAATTGACCTCATTGAGCAGCTCGGCCATTTCGCTGAGCATGGCCAGGGTCTGCTTCTGAATCCATTCCGTATCGGAAATGCCCTCCAAATGGCGGCGCGTGATGATGTCATCATTCAGCGCCTGCTGCATTCTGAAAATTTCATCCAGTTTGTCCATTTTCACTATCCCTTTACCCAATCATTTTCTCCGCACGATGCGTAACAAGCGTTTAAGGTGCGGGGCGGAACATTCGGCAAGCCGTCCGGCAGACATCCGCGCTTTGCGTCATGTCCTCACGGCTTGCCTGTTTTGTCATTCCTGCACAAGCTTCTTATATTTTTCCGCGTTTCGGCCGACAAATGACACCGAACGCGGCGTGCGGAGGATCTGCCGCGCCGTCTCCATGACATCATCGCGGGTGACGGCCTCCACGCTCGCCAGCGTTTCTTCCAGTTCGATGGTTTTGCCGAGCAGCAAAAGGTTCCCGCCCATTGAGTTCATGCGCGTGTTTGCGCTTTCAAGACTCAGGATGGAGCCGCGTCTCAGCTGCGCCTTTGCCTGCGCAAATTCCTGCTCCGTCACGCCGTTTTTGAGCAGTTTGTCAATCTCCGCATCGATTTCGCCCAGCACCCTTTGAATATGCTTGGGATTGCTCGCGGCATAAATGCAGAAATCGCCGCAGTGCGGATAAAATGAGGGGGTCGTGTAGACGGAATAAGCCATGCCAAGCTCCTCGCGAATGCGCTGGAACAGCCGCGAGGACATCCCCCCGCCCAGAATGCTGTTCAGGATAGCAATGCTGTACAGGCTGTCGCAGCCAAGCTCCCTGCCGACATAGCCAAGGCAGATATGCACCTGCTCCGTATCCTTATCGACTGATATAACCTGCGGCGGCCTGTTGGGTGTTTCTGTCGGGAATTCTTCGCCCTCGCTCCCCGTCCATGCGCCGAATGTTTCCTCCAAAAGCTGTCGCGCCCGCTCCGTATCCACATTGCCCGCCAGCGACAGCACGGCATTTTTCGGCCCATAATGCTTGCTGCGGTATGCCCGAATGTCCTTCGGCGTATACCGTGCGATTTGTTCCGAAGGACCCAAAATCGTCTGTCCCAAGGTCTGCGTGCCGAACATGGCCTGCGAAACCGCGTCATAGACGACGTCCTCCGGCGAATCCGCCACCATGGCGATTTCTTCCAGAATGACAGACCGCTCCCTGTTCATTTCATCCGCATCAAGGCTCGGATGAATCACAATATCGGACAGAATGTCCGCCGCCAGCGGCAGATCCTCATCTATGACCCGCGCATAGTAATAGGTGCACAGCTTGCTGGTCGCGGCATTGAGCTGACCGCCTATTGCATCCATTTCCTGCGCAATCTGCCGTGCGGTGCGCTTTTCCGTGCCCTTAAAGGCCATATGCTCCATAAAATGCGAAAGGCCGTTTTCGCCGGACGCTTCCAAAATAGAACCGGCCTTGACCCATACGCCGATAGAAACCGAGCGCAGATACGGCATCCTGAACAGAGCCGCACGAAGGCCGTTGCTCAGGGTAAGCTGCTCCACTGCCATATGCATCTTGCTCCTTTTGCACACTTGATGAAGGCATTGCCGCACGATTCGGCGAAGCGGCTCATTGCGGAGGTGCCTTCAATACCAGAAACGCCGGAAACCGCGGAATGGGTTTCCGGCATGAAGCATGGATGTTGATATTATTTGAAGGGATTATCTGCGGCCGTCCCGACGCGGCGGACGAACGCGGTCGCCCGACGGAGCGCGGCTGAAGGACGGATTGTCGTACTGAATGTCATTGCGAATCAGGTTGATGCGACCCTGAGAGTCTATCTCGCAGACCTTGACTTCCAGTTCGTCACCGATTTTGACAACGTCCTCCACCTTGTCCACGCGCTTGTTGTCCAGCTTGGAAATATGCAGCATGCCGTCCTTGCCGGGCGCAAGCTCCAGGAATGCACCGAAGTTCATGATGCGGACGACCTTGCCGACAAACACATCACCGACCTCGATGTCCTTGGCAATGCCCTCGATAATATGGCGGGCCTTGCTTGCGGCGGCGCTGTCCGGCGTGGAGATGAACACGCGGCCATCGTCCTCAATGTCAATCTTCACGCCCGTTTCGGCGATGATTTTGTTAATCATCTTTCCGCCGGGACCGATGACCTCACGAATCTTTTCGGGGTTAATGGTGAACTGAATGATTTTGGGCGCATATTTGCTCAGTGTCTCACGCGGACGGCCGAGCGTATCCAGCATAATGCCAAGGATGTGGAGGCGTCCCTTCAATGCCTGCTCCAGCGCACGGGACAGAATCTCGCGGTTGATGCCCTTGATCTTGATGTCCATCTGAATGGCGGTGATGCCGTTCATCGTACCGGCGACCTTGAAGTCCATATCGCCCAGGAAGTCCTCAAGACCCTGAATGTCCGTCAAAACGGCGATATTGCCGGTTTCGGCATCCTGAATCAGACCCATTGCAACGCCGGCGACAGGCGCATGAATCGGGACACCGGCGTCCATCAGGCTCAGGGTGCTGCCGCAGACGGAGGCCATGGAGGAAGATCCGTTGCTGCTCAGAATTTCGCTGACCAGACGCATCGCATACGGGAATTCTTCTTCGGTCGGGATGACGGGCAAGAGCGCACGCTCTGCCAAAGCACCGTGACCTACCTCGCGGCGGTTGGGAGAGCGCAGACGGCCTGCCTCACCGGTCGCATAGGAGGGCATATTGTACTGGTGCATATAGCGCTTGGACTCCTCATTGCTGAGGCCGTCAAGCTGCTGCGCCTCGCTCACGGAGCCGAGGGTGGTCACAGTCAGCGCCTGCGTTTCGCCGCGGGTAAAGACGGCGCTGCCGTGTGCGCGGGGCAGAACGCCAACCTCGCACCAAATCGGGCGCACCTCATCGACCTTTCGTCCATCGGGACGAATGCCCTTGTCCAAAATCTTGCGGCGCATGACTTCCTTATTCAAATAATACAGCGCATCGGCGACCTCGCTCTCGCGGCCGGGGAAGATGTCCGCAAAGTGCGCCAGAACATCTTTCTTGACCTCTTCCTCACGCGCCTGACGCTCCTTGCGCACATAGGCTTCGAAGGTGTAAACGGCCTTGTCATACGCATATTCGCGCACGGCAGCCTTGATATCATCGCCGGTGGTCACAATCGGGAAGTCGGATTTTTCCTTGCCGATTTCCGCCACAATCTTCTCTTGGAAGGCGACCAGCGCCTTGATGCCCTCATGCGCGTACAGAATCGCGTCCATCATGGCATCCTCGCTGACCTCTTTTGCGCCGGCCTCCACCATCATGATGGCATCCTTGGTGCCGGCAACGGTCACATGCATATCACTCTGGGCGCGCTGCTCCTCATTGGGGTTCATAATCAGCTCGCCGTTCACACGGCCAATCATCACCGCACCGGTCGGACCGCCCCACGGGATATTGCTGACAGCCAGCGCCACGGACGAGCCCAGCATGGCCGGAAATTCCGGCGGGATATCCGGCTCGACGGAAAGCGTCGTCGCTACGACCTGAACATCATTGCGGATGCCCTTGTTGAACAGAGGACGCAGCGGACGGTCAATCAGGCGGCAGGTCAGCGTCGCCTTTTCGGTCGGCCTGCCCTCGCGCTTGATGAAGCCGCCGGGAATCTTACCGACAGCGTACTGCTTTTCCTCAAAGTCCACGCTCAGGGGGAAGAAGTCCATGCCTTCACGCGGCTTATCGGAAGCGGTTGCATTGACCAGAACGACCGTTTCACCGTAGCGGACGACGACGGAGCCGCCGGCCTGCTGCGCGTACTTGCCAAATTCCAGCGTGAGCTGATGTCCGGCAAATTCCATCGAGTATGCTTTGTAGTCCATTTTTTCTTTCCTTTCCCTCACACACACTATCCTGCGGCACCCGCCGCAAGACGAAAAGGCTATCGACCCCGTTTCGGATGCCGATAGCCATTGGAAGCCTTACTTGCGCAGGTTCAGCTGAGCAATCAGGGTACGATAGCGCTCGATATCCGTTTTCTTCAGATATTCGAGCAGACCGCGACGCTGACCAACCATCAGCAGCAGACCGCGACGGGAATGATGGTCCTTCTTGTTGAGCTTCAGATGCTCGTTCAGATGATTGATGCGTTCGGTCAGCAGCGCGACCTGCACCTCCGGCGAACCGGTATCGCCCTCATGACGAGCATAGGTCTGCATGATTTGAGCCTTCAGAGCCTTGTCCATAGTGTTTTTCCTCCTTTAAAATCGGGGTGGCCGCCCATTCGCTTTCTATACGGCAGCACTGCACAGATGAGGCGGGGCGATAAGCAACGGATTTCGAGTCAGATGCAGGCCTTCCGAGATGAGGCCTTGCGAAAAGCGCAGGGCGATATTTCGGAAAAAAAGCAAATGACACAAAAGGCACATCGAATGCTGCCGCCGAATTGTGCAATGACGCCTTCATCGCCGCTGACTGAGCATAACGTCGGAGAACGCAACACCAAGCCTGCGGTTCAAAAGCCACATCGATTATTTTATCATGACAATCATGTTTTGTAAACAGAAACTTTTCGACTTTTTCGGGTATAAAGAGTTTATCATTAAATGCGAAGGCAAGAATCACCGCTGAGCATTATTTTT
>CAVDRM010000038.1:0-14364 GCA_963611355.1 Anaerovibrio sp. | reverse complement strand
TCCATGCGGGCATGATGAAGAAGCTCCTTTGCCGTGAGACTGCGGCTGGAGATACCATTGTGGCGAATATGTTTTTTATGTGTAGTTAAAAATAATGAGCAATCAAATTTGACCGACCCTTATTTTTCAAAATTGGATTGAAAACAATACCCCTCTGTCTGTGTTTTTCAAGCTGTATATTATATTGTGCTGTTCTAAAATAGTTTTGACGATATAAAGTCCTAAGCCGCTACCCCCTGTTTTTCGATTGCGTGATTGCTCCATCCTATAGAAAGCATCAAATAATTTTGGAATTTCTGCCTCTGGAATATGCACATCAGTATTTTCTATCTGGAAAACTACCGACCCATTTTTAGAAAATGCGTCCATATAGATTGAACTGCCTCTCGGAGAATACAAGATGGCATTAGAAACAATATTGTTAATTGCTTTTTGTATCAGCATTTTGTCTGCGACGATTTGCAGGACGGGAGAAATATTCTCGTTCCAGTCAATTTCCTTTTGAACAATCAGATCCTCAAATAAAGCATATTCCCGTTTCAGAAGATCAGAAAAATCCATTTTTTCTTTTCGCAGACCTACATTAGATGATTTCATACGCGAAACCGTCAGTATTTCTTGTACCATGCTCTCCATTGTATTGATGATTTCAAGGGAGCGCGATAGATATTTATTGCGATCCTGATAATCGCCCACATTCAAAATCATCCCCTCTGTCTGCCCCTTGATAATTGTAATAGGCGTTTTTAATTCGTGAGAAACAGCAGAGAAAAAATCAAGTTGCGCCTGTTCTAATTCTTTTTCGTGCTCTATGTCTGCCTGCAATTTTATATTTGCTGCCTGTAGATTTTCCAAAGCGGCAGATAGCTTTTTAATAAACTGCTTATTGACCAGTTTCAAAATGTCTTTCTCTGTGCGCAGGTACGCAAAGGGGTTATAGTGCATAACCTGCACTTCCAACGAAAATAACATGTATGGCTGGCGTGTTTGCGGAAGTCATCAGACGCATTGCATCCATGTTGCCTTGGGAAATAATCGTCGCCGCAAGGAAACCATTCATTCCACAGAGCATGTGGACTTTGATATTCATGAGCCAACCATCTACGTTGATGATATTGCAATTTTCGATGGTGTCAATTTCAAGGATAATATCATTTTAAAAAATGCCGCTCAATACGAAGACTAATTTGAAGAGTCCCCTGATTTACAAAATAATAGAATCAGGGGACAATTATATTGCCTGATAGAAAATCCGTCAACTGGCATAGATAGTTTCGCAACCGATAGTCTGATTTTCATCATTCCTATATTCAAAAAAATCCACAACCTAATACCGGAGGATATTCAAAAGGCATTGGAATCGGATTTGCCGTGTTACGCAGTTATAATTTGTCTGAAAGCACCAATCTTTCGGCTATCTCTTATATTTTTTGCATTTTAGGATAAAATTTTACCGTATCTTGCTTAATAGACTGATAAAGAAACCGCTTCTGTCGTAAAACTCAAAATAACATGCAGCAAATTATCGAAGCAGCACAAAGTGTCATTGAATAACTCTTGACAATGTTCGAAAAGGATGATATACTACCAGCAGAAGCTATATGAGGTATTGCCTCTGTTGCTTGAAAATATGGACAAGTTAAGATTTTCATGCATAGGTATTTTATATGCATGGCGTACAAATTCCTTACGTCATATTATTTTAACATTATGTTCGGAGGCTGATCGCATGGCTCAACGGGCTACCGTCATCAGGTCAAGAAGGAAGCGCAGACATATAACACTGGACGATGTTCAGCTGTTTTTCCTCTCGTTTCCGACAACGATTTGGTATCTGCTCTTTTGCTATATCCCGATGTTCGGCATCCTGATTGCCTTTAAGAATTATAAAGTCGCGCCCGGAAAGGGCTTTTTATGGAGTCTGATTTACAACAGCAAATGGTGCGGGCTGAACAATTTTAAATTTCTGTTTGCTGGAAGCGGCGATACGGTTGCGGCCATGTTTCGCAATACGGTGGGCTATAACATCATTTTTATCATCCTCGGCATCGTGATTCCTGTGTCATTGGCAATCAGTATTTCACATTTATATTCTAAGAAGCTTGCAAAGGTCTGTCAGACGGCGATTTTTCTTCCCCACTTTTTAAGCTGGGTCGTTGTCGGATACTTTGTCTATGCGTTCTTGGCAACAAAAGAAGGTCTGGTCAACAACCTGATGCTTTCCTTGGGCAAAGAGCCGATTCGTTGGTATCAAAAGCAGGCAATCAACTACTGGCCGTTCATCTTAGTGTTTCTGAATATGTGGAAGACAATGGGCTACAGCATGATTGTTTATATGGCTTCCATCAGCGGCATTGACGGTTCTCTATACGAAGCCGCTGTGATTGACGGTGCAAGTAAGCACCAACAGACAAAGTACATCACCCTGCCTCTTTTAAAACCGGTCATCATTATCATGTTCATCATGGCTGTCGGACGAATTTTCAATTCAGACTTCGGTCTGTTTTATAGAACCACGCGAAATTCTTCTTCACTATATAATGTTTTTGTGACATTGGATGTCTATGTCTACAACGCATTGTTCAATTCTCCGATTCCGACATACGGCTTTGCATCGGCTGCAGGTTTTATGCAGTCCGTCCTCGGCTGCATTACGCTGGTCACAGCCAACGCCATCGTCCGCAAGGTTGACAGCGAGAACTCATTCTTCTGAGGAGAGCAAAAAAGATGGAAAACAATGTTCTGGCAAACAGCAGTCCGAATGAACCAAAAAAGAATAACAGGGAGCATATCAGCGACGGCATGCTGCGTTTCAACCGTGTGAATCCGATAGCCAATGTCGGGTATTCCGCTCTTTTCATCTTCCTTGCCCTGCTGTGCATCCTGCCTGTTATTTTTGTCATCATCATCTCGTTCACCTCGGAATCATCCATCGGGAAGTACGGCTACAGCTTTTTCCCGCATGAGTGGTCAATCCAAGCCTACGAATATGTGTGGAGCATGAAAAGCATCGTTCTTCGGTCGTTGCTTAATTCCGTTTTTATTACCTTTGTCGGTACGGCCATCGGTTTGATACTGACCTCCACAATGGGTTATTGTCTGTCCAGAAAAAGTTACAGAGGCCGCAAGTTTTTTACCTACTACATTTTCATCCCCATGCTGTTTCATGGCGGTCTGCTGGCCTCCTATGTGGTCAACACACAGATTTTAATGCTGAAAGACACTTATTGGGTGATGATTTTGACTACCTGCTGTTCCAGCTTCTATGTCATCATCCTCCGTACCTTCTTCACCACGACAATCCCCGATGAGTTGATTGAATCGGGCAAGATCGATGGTGCCAGCCAGCTCCGCATCTTTATTCAGCTTGTGCTGCCAATCTCTCTGCCGGCGCTTGCCACCATAGGCCTGTTCCTGACTTTTTCCTATTGGAATGAATGGTACATCGCCAGCATTTATCTGTCTACCTCGCGCACTGACCTTTTCCCCCTCCAGTTTGTCCTGGTCAGCATCGAGCAAAAGATTCAGTTCCTGCTGAACAATGCCAACTATATGTCGGCGGATGCGCAGGACTTGCCAAGTGAGACCATGCGCATGGCCATCGTTGTCATCGCGGTTGTTCCCATCATGTTCTCCTATCCCTTCTTCCAGAAATACTACATTTCCGGTTTGACAATCGGTGCGGTGAAGGGATAAGGCACTTGACCATAGCGGCCGGAAGCGCCGTTATAATAATTTACAAGGAGGCAAACCTCAATGAAGAAACTCGTTGCTCTCTTACTGACCTTGGTGATGGCACTGTCGATGACGTCCTTTGCCTTCGCCGAAGAACCCGTCCACCTGGTATGGTGGGTGTTTACCTCCGGCGATGCTCCCATTGACTGGCCTGAGGTTGAAGAAAAGCTGAATGAAATCAGCGCCAAAGAAATCGGCGTGACCTGCGAATTCAAGTATCTGACTGAACAGCAGATTAATTTGGCCATGCAGTCCGGCGAATATTTCGATATCTGCTTCACCTGCGACTGGTACAACGACTTTGCGACCAATGTGGCCAACAATGCTTTTGCTGACCTGACGGATTTGGTGGCTGAGTACGGCAAGGAAATGTCTGAGCTGATGCCGAGCAATATTTGGATTGGCGGTCAGGTCGGCGATAAGCTGTATGCCATCCCCCACGTCAAGGACTACGGTATTGAGGTGTTCTGGATTCTGGATACCGACTATTACATCAACCAGAAGGGGCTGACCGAGGACCATTACATTTCCTTTGAAGGCATCGAAGAATATCTGAAGATGTACAAGGATGATTATCCGGATGATTATCCGCTCAAGATTTCCAAAACCGGCATCACCTCTTGGCTGAACGCCGTGTGCGACTGGATTAACGAGAAGTACTTCATCGCTCTGGATATCGATGCAGAGGGCACCGATGATGAACTGACCGTGAAGAGCGCCTTGGATATTCCTGCGTTCACCAACCGCCTCAAGACCATCCACAGCTGGTACGAAAAGGGATATATCAACCCTGATGCTGCCGTCACCGAATCCATGGGGCGTACAATCGCCGGTGTTGTGCAGTCCGGCCAGGGCTGGTTCGGCGCCGAAACCGTTTGGTCCAATGCCCGCCAGAAGGCCAGCTACATCTCCCGCTATGACGGTCCCTTCCTGACCACCTATTCTGTCCGCGGCGCGATGACTGCTATCAGCAGCTATAGTGAGCATCAGGTCGAAGCCATGAAGCTGATAAACCTGATGAACAGCAACCCTGAATACCGCACCATCGCCCGTTATGGCATCGAAGGCAAGCACTATGTCACGGTTTCCGAGGGCATCGTGCAGCGTACTGATTTGGGCAACACCAATATGTCACTAAGCGCTTACGGTCAGGGCAGCTACGCGCTGGGTCCCGTTGAGGCGTCCGCGTTCGAATCCGTTCCCGCCAACCCCAATCAGTGGACTGAATTGGTCGAACGCTATGAGAAGGAAGCCAAAGTGTCTCCGGCGATGGGCTTCGCATTTGACGTCACACCCGTGTATGATCAGTGCGTTGCGATGGCGACCATTTGGGAGCAGTACATCGCCGAGCTGCGTACCGGCACCTCTGACCCGGATGTCATTATCCCCGAACTGCGCGCTAAGCTGGAAGCTGTCGGACTGAATGATGTTCTTGCCGAAGCACAGCGCCAGCTGAACGAATATAAGGGCAAATAATTCTGTTTAAGACCATAACCAGTAACAGGGCTGCCGAAATGCAGCCCTGTTTTTGACTGGATTTTTTGATATTCTTCACATATTCCATATTTCGCTTCTTGTCGCTGAAATACCCGTTGCTCCGGCCTCCAGCGCGGCGATAATATCTTCTTTATCTTGGATGAGACCGCCGGCAATCAGAGGTGTGTCAGTGGATTGGCAGATTTTTCGGATAATTTTGGGCAGGCAGCCGGGCAGCACCTCTATCATGTCCGGTATACTTTGGCCGATTTGTCGGGCAATGGCTGACAGCGCCATCGAGTCAAGCAGGAAAAAACGCTGAACAGTCGCCAATTCCCGCGTCTTGGCATAGCGGATAACCGGCATCTTGGTGGAAATGATTCCGTCGGCTCGTGTCCGCTCGGCAATAAAATCCACCGCCACATCTCTGGAGGACAGGCCGTCGATTAAATCAATATGCACAAAGGCAGCCCGTCCGTCTCGCTTGACCTCATCTACAATCGAGGCAATATTCAGGATGTTCCCGAAGAGGATGAACACAATTTTGCAGTCGGACTGGTTCAGCGCGCTTAAGCCTTCCTCATCTTTAACGGCGGCCACGATAGGCGATGCCTCCAGCAGCGTCATCAATGCTCCTCTGTTCATATGCTCTACTCAACCTTACATTGTTGTTTTTGAATAATAAAGCACTGCGGTGCACCCTCGCCCGCATTGATAAATGTCTGCATAAGGCAGTTAAAATATCGCGGATCCAAGGAAGCAAAGTACTCTTTCAAATGTGCCAGTTCCCTCATTCCTTCATCATGACCCGGATAGACGCATATGCACAGAACGCCCATCGGCGCTAAAACAGACAATGCGCCCTCTACGGCCTTCTGCGTGGATGACAGATGTGTGGTGATGCTTTTGTCGCCGCCGGGTAGCCAGCCCAAGTTAAACATCACGGCGCGGACGGGCGCGGGAACGCGCTCCGCCAAATGCTCATGGCTTTCCAAATACAGCGTTGCCCGTGCGGAAAGCCCGGCCTTTTCCAGCCGCTCGCGGGTATTTTGAACGGCCTGCTCCTGCACGTCAAAGGCGTACACATGGCCGGTCTCACCGACCAGCTCCGCCAGACGCTCCGTATCATGGCCGTTGCCCATTGTCGCATCGACCACAATGTCGCCCGGCCGAATGACCTTTTCCATACACTCCGCCGCCAGATACCGCGCCGAGCGCAGAATAAATTCGCTCATACGGACTCCATGAGCACTCGGACTTCCTCGTCCGTCAGCCGCCGCCACTCGCCGCGTTTCATGCTGCCCAGCACCAGCGGGCCAAACTGCACGCGCCGGAGCGCAAGCACCTGATGCCCCACTGCATCCAGCATTCGGCGCACCTGCCGGTTGCGCCCCTCATGAATGGTGACAAGCAGATGCGTTCTGCTTTCCTCCACCTTCATGATGCGCACGGAAGCCGGCGATGTCAGCCGTCCGTCCAGTTCCACGCCGCTGCGCAGGCGCCTTACCTCATCCATCGACACCACGCCGTCTACCAAAACCAGGTAAGCCTTATTAACCTCATTGCTTGGGTGCATCATTTTGTCTGCCAGTTCACCGTCGTTGGTCAAAAGCAGCAGCCCCTCGCTGTCATAGTCCAAACGCCCGACAGGAAACAGGCGCACGGGAAAATCCCGAAACCTGTCCAGCACCGTGACACGGCCTTCCGGATCGCTGACTGTTGTCACCTCGCCTGCGGGCTTATGATAAACAATATATTCCTTCTTTTCCTCCGGATGGACGAGAATGCCGTTCACACAGACGCGGTCTCCGTCCTCCACCTGTGTTCCCATTCGGGTAATGGCCACGCCGTTGACGGTCACCTGCCCATCCGCAATCATTTCCTCCGCGTGCCGTCTGCTGGCGACTCCGCACTGTGCCAAATACTTTTGCAGCCGCATTGCCATAAATGCCTGCTCTCCTTTTCCCTTTCAAACACCTGATTGAAGCAGCCCTTGCCGAGCTGCATTCTGCAAATATTATACAGGAAAAACAGAATAATGAAAAGCCCCTGATTCCTTTTTTACGCTGTTATCCTGATGGCATACGAACATATTTTCTGATTTCTCTTGACATAAAAGCAGTCTCCGGATAAAATATATACGAACAAACGTTCTTGCTTGGAGAAAAACAATGCGAACGATTCTGCACAGTGACTGCAACAATTTTTATGCCTCCGTGGAATGCGCGTATGACCCGTCGCTGCGTGAGCGGCCGCTTGCCGTCTGCGGAAGTCAGGAAATGCGGCACGGCATCGTGCTGGCCAAGAATGAGCAGGCCAAAAAATTCGGCATCAAAACGGGCGATGTCATTTGGGAGGCCAAGCAGAAGTGCCCCGCTCTGTCCGTTGTACCGCCGCACTTTGACCGCTATATCGCCTTTTCGGAGGCCATGCGCCGCATTTACAATGAATACACGGATAGGGTTGAACCGTTCGGCATGGATGAATGCTGGCTGGATATGACAAACTGCCCGACAGACGGCTTAGAAACTGCCGCTATGCTTCGGCAGCGTGCCAAGACGGAGCTCGGCATCACGGTGTCCATCGGCGTCAGCTTCAATAAGGTCTTTGCTAAATTAGGCTCGGATCTGCACAAGCCGAATGCCACAACGCTTATCACGCCGGAAAATTATCGGGAAAAAATTTGGCCGCTTCCTATCCGTGACCTTCTGTTTGTCGGCCGTTCCTCCATGCGCATTTTAAATAAGCGCGGCCTCTACACCATCGGTGATGTGGCACAGACGGATGAAAAAGCGCTTCGTCTGCTGCTGGGCAAGTCCGGCGAAACGCTGCACCGCTTTGCCTGCGGTCTGGATGATTCCCCTGTGCTGTCCTTTGGGCACCGTGATGTGCCTCGGTCCATCGGCAACAGCACGACGCTCCCCCGTGACATCAGCACTTTAGAGGAGGCGAAAATCGTCCTCTATGCCTTGGCGGATGCTGTTTCCTTTCGGCTTCGCGCAGAGGAGGTCAAGGCGGGGTGCATCATTTTATTTGTGCGGAATAATGCGCTTTTTTCTTATGAACGGCAGATGCACTTGAATACGCCCGTCAATCTTCCCGATGTGCTGGCAAAATGCGCCGTCAGTCTGCTGAACGCCTCGTACCGCTGGCAAAAGCCCATTCGTTCCTTGGGCATTCGGACGGCTCAGCTCGTTGCGCAAGAAAATGCTCAGCTTGCGCTGACGAATGAACAAACGGAAAAAAGCGAGCGCTTGGCGCGTACCGTTGATGTTTTAAGAGAAAAATACGGTAAACAGGCCATTGTGCGAGGCCTGACGCTGCTGTCACCGGAATTGGCAGGAATTTCCGAGTATGCAGCTGCCCTTCCGCCGTCTTAATTTTATCGATTCAGGTAATCAATATACTCTTCTAAGCACCAGTTGTTGTCGCGCATGATGATACTGTGCGGCAGCCCGACATAGCGGAAATGCCATGCCTCACCCGTATAGCCCGTGATCTTCTCTTTTTCGGTGGTATAGCGCAGAATAAAGCCGTATTCCCAGCAATGCTCGTGCAGCCATGTGCATTGCGCCGTGCCTAAGAAGGTCTGTGTGTTCGGCACGGTGATGTCAAACGCCAGTCCCAAATGGTGCTCGCTCGCGCCGGGGTCGGCGACCGTCACGCGGGCGGACGAAACAGCCGAGCTGCGGGAGGAGCCGTTATTGATAAAATACTGCACTTTTTCGTCAAAAAGCTGTTTTTGATAGGCATAGCTGCGGTAGCCTGCGCTGATTTGAAAGACGGTCAGCCCTTCCTCCCTGGCGGCCTCCAGCATGGTAACAAGCGCCTCCGCAGCGCCGCCCACACCCTGAATTTTGTCACCCTTGACCTTGATGAAGTCCGATGGGCAGATGTCCTTCAGATAAACCAAATCGGCCGGCATAAAGTCGCTTGACACGGTGTGTTGGCGGTTGACCAAAATGGGAACATCGCCCGCCAAAACATCTGTCACGATCGATGCGGGCGTTGCTGTCGCCACGGCCTTTTGTGCAGAATCCGAAAACAGAAGCTCATAGGTCTTTTCGCCTACGATGCCGTCCGCCTCCAGCCCGTGCTGGGTTTGAAACCAAATGACGGCGTTTTTTGTGCCGTTTCCGTACTGCCCGTCCACGGCGATGGCATAATAGCCCAGCTCCTTGAGCCTGTTCTGAATGGCCGTTACCGCATCGCCCTGATCCCCGTTCCGAAACAAGACGGCCGTCGGCGCAGGCGTATTGGTAACGGCGTTAGGGTCTCTGGTCACGCTCACACTGCGTGGCGTAATGGTGGGCGTAGGCGTCAGAGAGGCCTCGTAGGCATATTTATCTGCCTTAGACATAGCATTCAGCCCGAAAAAAATGGCTGCAAGCAGCAGGACGGCTGATAAGCCCATAAAAAGCGGCGTTGGGCCGGAGCGTCGTTTGCGGCTCATAAAAAGCCTCCTCGTAACTCTCAATTTCGATAGCCATTATACCGCACAAAAACTCGCACTGTCAAATTTTCCGGCAAGAATTTACGGCAAGTCCTTGCTTAATTTGACGGTAAACGGTATCATTATATGTAATCAAGGCAGGAAGCTGCCCAAGGGAGGTTTTTTTGTATGTGTGATTGGAGCAAGCTGTGTATTCGCCCCGGACGCTTTCTGCTTCCTAACGAGCAGGTTGATTTAAGCAGGTACGCCGTCGTCGCGTGTGACCAGTACACTGCGCAGCCGGAATATTGGCAGGCAGTCGAAGAGACGGTCGGAGACAAGCCCTCGGCTTACCGCATGATTGTGCCTGAATGCTATCTTTCGGACAGCGCAAAGCGCATTCCCGCTATCCATGCGGCCATGCGCCGATATATTCTGAACGGCATCCTCTCCAAGGAAGTCAACGGCATGGTGCTGACACGCCGTACGACTGCCTCCGGCGCCCGCCTCGGTCTTTTAATCTGCGTGGACTTAGAGCAGTATGACTATACGTCCGATTCCTGCTCGCCCATCCGCGTCACGGAGGGCACAATCACCTCCCGCATCCCGCCGCGCCTTCAGGTGCGCGCCGATGCGCCGCTGGAACTTACGCATGTGCTGCTGCTGGCGGACGACCCGCAGCGCAGGCTGATTGAGTCGCTTTATGCAAAGCGTGATGCGCATCAAAAGCTGTACGATGTGGAGCTGATGCAAAGCGGCGGCCGCTTGGAGGGCTGGGCAATCGAAGACGAAGAAACACTGACACAGGTTTACGCTGTCGTTTCCGATATGACGGATCGTGCCGGAGAAAACGGCATCGTCTTTGCTGTGGGTGACGGCAACCATTCCTTGGCAACCGCGAGAGCGCATTGGCTGAATATCCGCCGAACCCTGCCGAAGGAGGAGTGGGCAGAACATCCGGCGCGTTATGCGATGGCGGAACTGGTTAATCTGCACGATACTGCATTGCATTTTGAGCCGATTCATCGGGTATTATTTAATATCGGCGCTTCTCAAGTGAAAGCGCTGCTTGACGGCTGTGCGCCTGTATGCGATCCGGAGCGGCCGGACATCGTGCTGGTACATCAAAACGGCGACCTTCCGCTCAAAATTACAAAACCGCTCCACGCGCTGACGGTGGGGACGGTACAGAAGCTTCTTGATAAAAAAGAAGGTCTGCAGCTTGATTATGTACACGGCGAGGACGCTGTCCGCGCCCTTGTTGCGGAACAAAATGCCGTCGGCATCCTCCTGCCCGCAATGGATAAGGATGCGCTTTTCCCCGCCGTTTTGAAGGACGGGGCTCTGCCGCGCAAGACTTTTTCGATGGGCGAGGCCAATGAAAAGCGCTTTTATATGGAAGCCAGACGCATTAGTAAGGATTGCTGATAAATATATGAAAAAGAATGTGAACGGCGTTTCCGCACAGACAGGGACTGCTTTAACCAAAAATCAGGTCGTTTCGCTCAATATAGAAAGCGTGGACGGCATGATGAACGGCGTTGCGCGTGTCAACGGTCAGGCCGTCTTTGTCCCCGGCGCACTGGATGGTGAATGCGTCAGAGCGCAGATCGTCAAATGCACCAAGCATTACGCCTTTGCCCGCATCTATTCTCTCGAAACGAAAAATCCTGCGCGAATTGACCCGCCCTGTCCGTTTTATAGGCAGTGCGGCGGCTGCTCCGCCCTTCACATGACCTATCGGAAAACGCTGGATGTTAAGCGTCAGGCGGTTGAGCAGGTGTTCAAGCGCATCGGTCGCATTGATTTTTCCGTGCCGCCTGTTTTGGGCATGGATGAGCCGTTTCATTATCGCAATAAAACCGTCACGCCGGTCGGCGGGAGCGCCGCTTGTCCGAAGTTCGGCTTTTTTTCGCCGCGCAGTCATCGGCTGGTCCCCATCAATGATTGTCTGATTGCCAAAAAACAAAGCATTCTGATTGCCGAGACTGTCATGGAATGGATGCGGAAATGCCGCGTCGCACCCTATGACGAGCTGACAGGTCAGGGGCTTGTCCGTCACATTATGTCCCGCGTTGCCAAGGACGGGCGCTGCATGGCGGTTATTATTGCAACAAACGATATTTTGCCGCAGCTTGACTCACTTTGTGATTTGCTGAAAGAAAAAGTACAAGGGCTTGTTTCTGTCTGCCTTATGGTGAATGCGCAGCGCGGGAACACGATTTTAGGCGGCCAATATCGCGTTCTTTGGGGTCAGGAAAGGCTGACGGATGATTTATGCGGTTTTCGTTTTGCCTTATCACCACTCTCCTTTTTTCAAATCAACCCGCTTCAGACAGAAAAGCTGTATCAAACTGCGCTCGATTTTGCCGGTCTTTCCCCGAATGAAACGGCCGCCGACCTTTACTGCGGTGCCGGCACGATTTCACTTCTTTTAGCGCGGAAAGCCAAGCACGTTATCGGCGTTGAAATCGTCGAAGCGGCGATTCGGGATGCCAAGGAAAACGCGCTGGCAAACGGCGTTGATAATCTGTCTTTCTACACCGCCGCCGTGGAGGACTTGCTGCCGACCCTCGTAAACGATGGTCTTCGTCCCGATGTTGTTGTTCTCGATCCGCCAAGAAAGGGTGCCGAACCGTCCGTACTTCAAGCCATCCTTCAGGCAGCCCCTTCCCGCATTGTTTATATCAGCTGTGATCCCGCGACCCAAGCCCGCGATGTCCGCATTCTTTCGGACGGCGGCTATGTCTTGCACAAAATGCAGCCCGTGGATATGTTCTGCTGGACAAGCCATGTAGAGACGGTATGTCTCTTAGTGCGGAGAAATAATCTACATATCGACATTGATGTAGATATTGAGGAAATGTTTCAGGAGAAGCGCGCTTAGGCGACCTATGCGCAGAGCAAGGATTATGTTCTGGAACAGAATGGCTTGAAGGTCTCCTCACTGTATATATCTCAGGTAAAGCGCAAATGCGGGCTTGAAGTCAGCGACAGCTACAATATCTACACGCGCGTTTCTACGCTTATACAGGTGGACGGATTCTCCCTGGATGCACTGGAAGAAGAAATCAGAGCCTTTGCAAAACAGCGTGATGTCAACATCGTGAGCAAATATTCGGTTGAAGGAAAATCCGGCAAAAACGCAGAGCACAGACCAGCATTCAACGGAATGATGGCAGATATTCGGAGCAAAAAGGACAATATAAAATATGTTATAAAGATGGAGGCGCATTTATGTTTAATCCTGGATTGGAAATAGGACAAATTATAAAAAACGCAGACATTGTAGAAATATTTAAATGTGGCAATATGGGAGGCATGCGCCGTTCGAGAACAACCAATACATTGATTATCATATCTGATTATACGAAAGGCCTTTATTATGATAAATGGATAGAAGGAGTTCTACACTATACAGGTATGGGCAAATCAGGCGATCAAGATATTCATTGGGTCCAAAATGCCACATTAGCTGAGTCTGAGTTTAATGGAGTTGATATTCATCTGTTTGAAGTTATAGATGCTGGAGAATACATTTACTGTGGAAGGATAAAACTTGTGAGCAAACCATATGTTGATAGACAGCCTGGTGAAGACGGAAACGTTAGAAAAGTATGGATGTTTCCAATAAAACCTGTACCAGATAATGATGTACAAAAACCACAGATGTTTGTATTTAAGGATAAAGATGATTACGAAAGTCGCGGTAAAAATGTTGATGCTGAATATACAAAGATGATGATTAAAGCAAAGAAAAATGGAATAAAAAAGCCTGTATTTATTGCTCCAATTGTACCAAGTCTGGAACAAAAGTCAGAAATAGTAATACCGGCAGATATTATTGGCAAACACGTAAAGCATAAGATATTTGGCCTGGGTACGATTACAGCTATTGATGGCACTGCGATTGAAGTTCAATTTGTTAAGGCTGGATTAAAGAAGATGGGATATGCATTCTGTATAGAAAAGAAACTGTTGGAGTTTGTATAAAGATATGAAGACGATTAGAGTTGTTGCTGCTGTAATTCGCAGCGAAGATAAGATTTTTGCTACGGCTATAGGATATGGTGAATTTAAGGGATTATGGGAATTTCCAGGAGGGAAAATTACATCCGGTGAAACACCACAGCAAGCCTTAGCAAGAGAGATCCAGGAGGAGCTTGACGTAATGGTTAAAGTTGGCAATTTGCTTGATACCATCGAATACGATTATCCATCATTCCATTTGAGTATGGATTGCTTCTGGTGTATTGTGACTGATGGCAAAATAAAACCCAAAGAAGCAGAGGCTTCGCACTGGCTTAGTAAAAATGAATTATATAGCGTTGACTGGTTGCCTGCTGATATGGAGTTAATTAAGAAAATTGAAGATGCTCTTGATTGAGCAATGATAAGGTACAATAACTTGCGCAAAAAGGAGAAGGCATAAAAGAAGACATAGCCTGCAGACTCTGGCAGAATGAAGTCAGCACAAACCATTCTGAAAGGAGACAGCAAACTATGTCCGAAACAATTGTACAGCTAAACGAGGAAGTAATCAAGGGTAGATCAGGGAATTGGTCCGCAGCAGCGTGGAAGAGACGCTGAACGAACTGCTGGAAAAGGAGGCGGACAGGCTGACTCGGGCCGCACGGTATGAACGCAGCGAAGCCCGTCAGGGCTACCGCAGCGGGCATTACGACCGAAATCTCACAACGACGTCCGGAGACGTGACGCTG
>CAVDRM010000037.1:0-15217 GCA_963611355.1 Anaerovibrio sp. | reverse complement strand
CAGCGTCACGTCTCCGGACGTCGTTGTGAGATTTCGGTCGTAATGCCCGCTGCGGCAGCCCTGCCGTTCCTCGCTGCGTTCATACCGTGCGGCCCGGGTCAGCCTGTCCGCCTCCGCTTCCAGCAGGCTATTCAGCGTTTCTTCGACGCTTCCGCGTACCAGCTCCCGGATTTCTCCCTTGATTGCTTCCTCATTCAGTGTTACAATCTTCTCGGACATGGTCTGTGTCTCCTTTCGAATGTTTGTCGTGTAACTTCATTCTACCAGATGCCGCTGACCTTGTCCCTTGTTTTTTTGGGGGGGACTGTTTTCATTCCTCCTTTTCTTAATTTACGCAACTTATCGTACCTTATTCGATGAAGCTGTCACGTTTTTATAACTATTATCCGTTCTAACATCAAGCAGTTAAAAAATACGAAACAAAAATAGGAGTTACCGCAATAGTGCAGCTCCTATTTTTACTTCGTATCGTGCATTATTTACAGTCGCGATTGTTGGTACAGTTCTGGTACAGTAAAGTTCTGAAACCGTTGTATTTCAAGGCTTTGTGTTTCCATCGTCTAAATTCATATAAACATTTGTACGGCGATACCTCAAAAGAAAAAGCTGTCCCCTGCTTTCGGATTTAAGTCCAAGCCCGTTTTTCGGCTGTATGCCGCTGTATCGCTTAAAATGAAGAAACCGTCGTGCAGGTACTCCACCGTTCCAGCCTTTATCAGTTCTTCAAGTCGGTCATGATAAATCTCGACACTGTACAAGCCTAACCGCCGCAGCAGGGCACGGCTGATTTTGCCGCTGCGCAGCCTTTCGCATAATTCGATGCCCTCATCAACGGGCAGATAAACGGTGCGGGTCGGCGTTTCAATCAGGCGGAACTGCTGAGCAATTTGGTCAAAGGGGAATGCACAGCCGTCTATGCCGCGCCGAATGGCATCCAAAATTCTTTTTCGATCGAGTGCTGCGTTTCCTTTGTTGTCGTGCAGTTCCTGAAAATACGCTTGGATAGCCTCCGGTATGTCCGGCTGTGCAAAGTGACGCCTGACGAACTCGGTGGCATCAACATTCTGCCGAAGCATTCGAGGTGGTGAGGTTTCCTCTAAGCGGAAGCAGTAAACGAAACTATTCTCCGCGCTGCGTTTTCCTTCACGGTTGCAGCGTCCCGCTGTTTGGAGAAGCGAATCCAAGCCTGCCGCTTCCCGGTATGCCAGCGGGAAGTCCACGTCAACACCTGCTTCGATCAGCGAGGTGGACACCACGCGGCAGGGTAGACCGTCCTTCAGCCGCCGCCGAATTTCTTTAAGCCGAATGCGGCGGTCGGCCGCACAGAGCAGGGTCGTCAAGCAGTAGCTTCCCTCATTCGGAAGACGCTCAAAGATTTCCTTCGCCGTTTTGCGCAGGTTGACAACGCACAGCACCTGCGTCGCTTCCGAAAGCCGTTCGCACAGCGCGTCCGTTGAAATACAGCCGAGCTCCCGCAGGGTCGTGCGCCTGAGCGCCTGATATAAGTGTGCGGTGTGCGGAAAAACTTCCGATATGGCGCACTGCGGGATAAATTCCCTAAAAATATCGTCGAGCGCGGGCTGCGTGGCAGTGCAGAGAACGGCTGTCGCGTGATAATGCGAAACGAGCTGCGCAATCGCCGAAATGCAGGGCTTCAGATAATCGTTCGGCAGCGTCTGCGCTTCATCAAAAATGATCACGCTGCCAGCAAGGTTATGCAGCTTTCGGCATTTGCTGCTTCGATTCGCATAGATGGATTCGAAAAACTGCACGGCGGTCGTCACCACAATGGGCGCATCCCAGTTTTCGCTGGCCAAAAGCTGCCGGTATTGCTGGGGCGACAGGCTTTCTTCATCCTTCAGCCTATACTCCGTGCCCGCATAATGCGCTAAAACATTCTCCTCTCCCAACAACGCGGAAAAGACCTGCACGGTCTGGTCGATGATGGAGGTGTAGGGAATCACATAAACGATGCGCTCCATATGCTGCGCGGCGGCATGCTCCATCGCAAAGGCAAGCGAGGAAAAGGTCTTTCCGCCGCCTGTCGGAACGGTCAGGCTGTAAAGCCCATGCCCCCCGTCCCGTCCGCGTTCGATGCAGGCGCGCAGCACCTGATTGCGAAGCTGCACGACCTCGGAAACCTCCGAACATGAGAGATATTCCTGTGCTTTTTGCCGCACCTTTTTGACCAGCTCGGACAGCGGCGCTCCCGTACCGCGCGGGGCAGGGGTATTATTCATGAAGGTCTCAGTATCGATAAAATCAGCGTCCACCAGGCAGGAATACAGCATACGGATGAAAAAATCGTGCGTCAGCGGGCTTTTGCTCTGCCGAAGCCATGCGGGAAGCTCAGCGCTTGGCAGGGTGATTTCCTTCTGCCATCCCGCACATTCGTCAACGATTCTTTTCAGCCGACCGAAGAGCGTTCCTTCATCTGCGCTGTCATTGCGGTTTCCGCCGTCCGGCAGCCCCGCGTGATGTCCTGCAACGGCAAACGCGGCGTAGAAATTTTTTCTTTGATAAGCCGCCTGCGCCCCCGCCGTGGAATGGTCGACCTTTATGCCGCCGTTCAGCAAACGCTTTTGGAAGGCATCGCTGTATTTGCCGATGTCATGCAGCATCCCCGCAAGCTCGGCGGTCTGCTGCGCGTCAAAGGCGGCAGCAAATTGCCCGGCGAGCCGCGCCGTCCCCTCCAGATGCTCCGCAATCGTCTGATATCTTCCATCCTCACTTTTGTGTGCAAGCCGTTTCATATGACTCCTCATAAACATAAGGCAGTGCCTTTTTGCGTGGCACTGCCAAAGCATATTCAATCCTGCTTTTTATCGTCCGTTCTTTCCTCCAGCACCCGCGCCATTTCCTGCATGAAGGTGGGAAGATCGGTGAACTGGCGGTAGACGGAGGCGAAACGGATATAGGCGACATCGTCTAATTTTTTGAGCGATTCCATGACCGATTCGCCGATCTGACGGGTGGTAATCTCCTCCTGAAGAGAATTATAGGCGAGTTGCTCCACCGATGAGACGATTTTTTCAATCTCGGCGGCGGACACGGGCCGCTTATGGCAGGCGGCGATGATGCCGTTGCGAATCTTCTGCGGGTCAAACAGCTCCCGTGACTGGTCTTTTTTAATGACCAAAAGCTGCTGCTGCTCGATTTTTTCATAGGTAGTGAAGCGGCGGCCGCAATTGATGCATTCACGGCGGCGGCGGATACTGTTGCCGTCATCGGTTGGTCTTGAGTCCACCACGCGGCTGTCCGCGCAGTTGCAGAACTGACATTTCATCGGACGCACATCCTTCAAAAGCATAGCTGTAACGCTATTATATCAGCAGAACGGGCTGTTGTCCATAGAAAAATGGGAAGAAGCCGAAGATAAATCTATCATTCCGAATCCTTACAGCGCCGTCTTCCGCGTTTTCTCCGGCTTACTGAATTTCCTCGATTCCCTTCAATACCTCCGGCTCACGGACATCGCGGACATTGGTATATACCTTTCTGGTCAGCACCGCGCCGCCGCGATAGTACAGGCAGATGAAGGGACAGTCCTGCGCGAAGAGCGTCTGAATTTGGTGCAGGCAGCTCTGATAGCTCTGCTTGGTCGTGCTGGAACGAAGAGATTTGAAGAGGCTGTTCATCATTTCGGACTTGTAGCGCCCGTAGTTGCCCGTGTTCGGGCCGATGAGCAGAAAACCGGGGTCCGGTACTGAGTCCATCTGGAAGGCGGCCAAGCACAGGTCGAAATTTCCGGCGGTCAGGCGCTCCTTGGCGCGGGCGTAGCTCATGTTGCTGACGGACACGCCGATGCCTACGGCATTGAGCATATCCTTGATTTGGCTGGCCGCCTCCACGCGCACGGAGTTTTCCGCCTCCTCATAGACGAACAGGCGGAGCTGCAAATTCTTCTTTGCGCCGTTGACCACCTTGTCCAATATGCCATCGCCGTCGGAATCCGCCCAGCCCTCGGCGGCCAAAAGCGCCTTGGCCTTTTCGGGGTCATAGGCGTAGACATCGCCCAAGGTATCCGTGCCGTCATTGTACATCCATGTACCCATCGGCATGGGCGTATCCGTACGGGAGACCATGCCGTAATAGACGTTGTTGGCCAGCAGGTTAACGTCAATAGCGTAACGGATGGCATAGCGGATGTTCTGATTTTCCAAGGGAAAGGACTTCAAGTTGAACAAAAGCGTTTCAAGCTGGCGCGTGCGGTAGTCGATGTTCGCGCTGCTCACGCCGGCGCGGTACTGCGCGGCAGTGACGGAGCGGGTTATGATGGCGTCCACGCGGTTATATTCAAAGGCGGAAGTCAATTCGCGGTTGGTCGCATAAAACAGGGCGCTGACGGACTGCACCATCGGCTCTTCGCCCCACCAATAAGGGTTGACCGAAAAATAGAGGTAATCCGTGGAACTGAAAGCATCCGCCATGTAAGGACCCGTGCCAACGGGATTGTCCGCGGCCACTTGGTCGCTGCGAAGAACAGGAAAGGTCATGGCGTAAATGAAGCCGTAATACGGGCGGGCAGCCTTAATGACAAGGTCGGTCGCGTTGTTCGCCTGCGCACCGGAAACGATGTATTTAAGGGAGGCGTACACACCCTTATTGTCCGCCGTATCGTCCGCCGCCATGCGGAGAATCTCCGTGACGGTCGCTGCCACGTCATAGGCGGTCATCTGTGTTCCGTCCGAGAAAAAGACATCCGTGCGGATATGAAACGTCCATGTTTTATAATCGGCGCTGATGTCCCACGAGGTAGCCAAACAAGGCTCCGGCTCATAGCTGTCGTTCAGGGTGACAAGGCTTTCGTACATGAGGGCGGTCAGAGACTGAAAATCGCGTTCCACGGCGCGAAGGGGGTTTAAGACGGTTGTTTTGGCGGATATCAGGCCGACCGTCAGGCTGCTGTCCATTTCGCCGGCGAGGGCGCAGGGATTAAGAAGCGTCAGACACAGAATCAGTGCGCTCATCCGGATAATAATACGTGAGGTAGATCGCATAAGAATTGACCACCTTTCTGGCATAGGAGCGGGTGTTGTCGTAGGGGATCTGTTCATAGGTGAGGTGCTTTCCGTCCGATGAATATTTTTCTATCCAGCCGGCCACATTGCCAGCGCCCGCGTGATAGGCACAGGCAATCAAAATCGGGTCTCCGTCGTACTTTTTGCTTAAATAGCTGATGTACCATGTCCCCATGTGGACGTTGATGTCCTCGTCATAGAGCATGTCATCGTTATACGCGCCCGCACTGATGCCGATTTTGGGCGCAATCCATTCGCCGGTGGAAGGCAGAAGCTGCATCAGCCCGCGTGCGCCGACGGAGGACAGCGCATCCGGATCATAGCTGCTCTCATTCAGGATAATGGCGGCGATATATGCTGGATGCACGGCGTATTCCGCGGCATACTTCGTGATGAGGTCGCGGTTTTTGACCGTCGTGCGCCAAACGCGCCGCTCAAGCTCGGCCTGCTCCTGAGCGTGCTTGGCTTCAACATCGGACAGCTTGGCCGAATAAACGATGTCCGCTGCCAAGGCCGCAAAAGCGGCCAGCAGCAGCACGCCCAGCACGATGAGCTGTCCCTTGGACAGGCGCATTCGGACCTGCTTTCGCTTGCTGCGCCGTCTGCGGGCGGTGGCTTCGGCCTTCTGCTTCCCTGCGGGCTGAAAGCCGGAATAAGGCGTTTGAGACAACATACTTCTCCTTAAAAATCAATGCTTAATTTTTTCAAGCGTCTCCAAGTACATGCTTTGCGCGATGGCAGCGCTTTCTGCCGCCGTGCCGTCCGTGTCAATTACGCGGTCTGCGCGGCGCTTCTTTTGGAGGGCGGGCATTTGGCTTCTGATTTTTTGCAGCGCCTGTCTCCGCGTGATGCCGTCCCGCTCACAGAGGCGTTTAATCTGCACCCTCTGCGGCACATAGGAGACCCATACCTCATTGCAGAGCTTATCGCCGCCCGTCTCATACAAGAGCGGTATATCCAAAATAACAGCGGGAAATCCCTGCCGTTCGGCGCTTTTGATTTCAGCCCTGATGCGTTCAAAAATCATGGGATGCAGGATGGCGTTGAGCATCTCGCGGCTTGCTTCGTCCGCAAAGATGATGTCCGCCAGCGCCCGCCTGTCGAGCGCGCCGCCGTCGAAGACCCTGCCGCCGAATGCCTTGCGAATGGCGGGCAGCGCCGCGCCGCCTTTTTGCGTCAGGGCACGGGAGATGCAGTCCGCGTCTACGACATACGCGCCGACGGCTCTGAGCGCCGAAGAAATGTTCGTCTTGCCCGTGGAGATGCCGCCGGTCAGCCCGATGACGTATATCATTTCGTTTCGTACCAGCTCTTTCCCGTTTTCACCTCGGCCAGCAGCGGCACGGACAGCTTGACCACCTGCTCCATCGTGTCCTTGAGCAGCCGCGCAACGGCCTGCGCTTCATCATCAGGCGCTTCGATGAGCAGCTCGTCATGCACCTGCAAAATAAGCCGCGCCTTGGGAAACCGCGTTTTCAGCGCCTCGTGCACCTTGACCATGGCGGCCTTGATGATGTCCGCCGCCGTTCCCTGCACTGGCATATTCATGGCCACGCGCTCGCCGAAGCCGCGCACGGCGGCATTGGAGGAGTGAAGCTCCGGCAGCATCCGGCGGCGGCCGAGCAGGGTCACGGCATAGCCCTGAGCCTTTCCTTTTTCCTTCGCCTCGTCCATAAAGCGCTTCACGCCCGGGTAGCGCTCAAAATAGCGGCGGATAAAGTCGCCCGCCTCCTTGCGGGAAATGCCGATATTCCGCGCCAGACCGAACTCGCTGATGCCGTAGACAAGGCCGAAATTGACCGCCTTGGACGCGGAACGCATCTCGTGCGTCACCTCATCCATCGGTACATCGTAGACCTCGGAGGCCGTGCGGGTATGGATGTCCTGATGTTTGCTGAAGGCGTCCGTCATGGCGGCATCGCCGCTCATATGCGCCAGCACGCGCAGCTCAATCTGCGAATAGTCCGCGTCCACCAGGGTATATCCCGGCGCGGCGATAAACGCCCTGCGGATTTCTCGCCCCGGTTCCGTGCGCACGGGGATATTCTGCAGATTCGGCTCACTGGAGGAAATCCGTCCCGTGGCCGTGCCGGTCTGGTCAAAATAGGTATGCACGCGGCCGGAGGCATCCGCCTTTTTTTGCAGCGCCACAATGTAGGTGCTGTTGAATTTGACATAGGAACGATAGGCAAGGATGGGCGCGATGCAGGGATGTTCGTCCGTGAGCGCTTCCAAGGTGTCCGCGTCCGTGGAATACCCGCGCTGCGTCTTTTTGCCCGCCTTCAGCCCCAGCGTTTCAAACAGCACCCTGCCGAGCTGCTGCGGGGAATTGATGTTGAAGCCGTGAACGCCGCTGAGGGTGTAAACCTCTTCCCTGAGCCGCTCCGCCTTTTTGACATATTCTTCTCCCAGCGCTGCCAGCACCTTCCCGTCCACCTGAAAGCCCGCGTTTTCCATATCGTACAGCACGGTGAGCAGCGGCATTTCCACATCCCGCATCAGCGCGTCCATGCCCTTTTCCCTGAGCGCGGGCTGCTGCTTTCTGCACAGCGTCATCACGCCGAAGGCATCCTCTTTTTCAAAGGCGCTCAGCGCATAGGATTTCTCCTGCGGGTTTAAGAGATACTGCCCCAGCATGGTGTCCCATGCAAAGGCGGGCTTTGGCAGGCGAAGCCGGTCCAGCGTGTGCAGAAGGGTCTTGCCGTCATGGACAATCAGCGGACGGCGGAGAGCGGCAGTCAGCGCTTCCCACGCCTCCTTTGGCATCAGTCCTTCGCTCAGCAAATCCTGAGAAAGGATGACCACCCCAAGACGGCTTTCCGTCGCCAAAGAAAGATGGGTGGGTGTCACATGGAGCGCAAGCGGCATATCCGCTGCATCCGAAATAAAGCGTGAAACAGCCTCTTTTGCAGTCAGCATTTCGGCTTCCGGGCGAGCCGTTAAGGGAGCTTCCGGCGCTTCCGCTGCGGGCGCGTCCGGCCACAGCCGCCGCGCCTGCCGCACCACGGCGGCCAGCTTGTATTTTTGCAGCATGGGAATGCCGTCCCCTCCCCTGTCGGTGACACACTCGGAAAAATCTAGCGAAATGGGGACGCTGGTAGCAATCGTCGCCAGATATTTGGAGAAGCGGGCGGAGTCCTCGTTGTCCCTGATTTTTTCGCCCAATTTGCCCTTGATGTCGCCCGCGTGCGCCAGCACGTTTTCCAGCGTGCCGTATTCGGTTAACAGCTTCACGGCGGTCTTTTCACCCACGCCCGGCACGCCTTTGATGTTGTCGCTGCTGTCGCCCATCAAGCCCTTTAAATCCGTCACCTGATCGGGGGTGACGCCGAAAAATTCCTTGACGGCGGGCGCGTCAAACAGCGTGGTCTCTGAAATGCCGTGCCGCGTGAATAAAAGCGTCGTACCGTTCCCGACGAGCTGAAGGGCATCTCTGTCGCCGGTCAGCAGCATGGTCTGAACGCCCCGCTGCGTACATAAAGCGGACACCGTGCCCAAAATATCGTCCGCCTCATACCCTGCGCAGGTCAGCACGGGAATGTGCAGGGCGGGCAGGATGGAGCGGATTAAATGAAGCTGCGAAATAAGCGGATCCGGCGTTTTCTGCCTTCCCGCCTTATATTCCGGGTACGCGGTGTGGCGGAAAGTCGGCGCATGCTCGTCAAACGCCACGGCGCAATAGCGCGGCGAATAATCGGCAAACACGCGGAAAAGCATCATGAAAAAGCCGTGAATCGCATTGGTCGGCACGCCGTCCGCGTCCATCTCCGGCAGCGCATGAAAAGCCCTGTGCATCAGGCTGTTGCCGTCTACGATCAAAAAAGTGTCCCTGGGCATACCGTCCCTTCCTTTCTCGGCGCTCGTGTCTGCAATCATCCATAATAAGTATAGCACATCTGTCAACCGATGGGCGAACGGCGTGCGGAGCGGGGATAAGCGTAACAAATGGCAGGGTTTGCTTTTTTATCCCCTTTCCGCTTCATTGCCGCTCTGCCGGGCATTCCACTCACCGCCTGCATTTGCGCGGCAGATTCCAATCCTCGTTCCATAAATTGCTTCGCGGTTTTCTTGACAAACAGGCACATATGTTCTAAAATAAATCGTTCTTTTACGGGACAAGATGGAGTGATTTTTTTGCGCATTTTGGGGATTGACCCTGGGCTGGCGACGATGGGCTACGGCATTGTGGATACTGACGGACGCAAGCCCGTATTGGTCGCCGCAGGCACGGTCATCACCACGCCGGATATGCGTATGTTTGACCGTCTGCATAAGATTTACACCGATGTGCGGGAGCTGTTGACGCTGTACAGGCCGGACGATATAGCCTTTGAGGAGCTGTTTTTTGCGCGGAATGTCACCACGGCGCTCAATGTCGGCGCGGCCCGCGGGAGTGCGCTGTGCGCCTGCGCCGAATTTACAAAAAGCATTTATGAATATACGCCCATGCAGATTAAGCAGGCGGTGGTGGGCTACGGCAAGGCAGATAAGCATCAGGTGCAGCACATGGTGAAGATGCTCTTAAATCTGCCGGACATTATCCGCCCCGATGACGCCGCGGACGCCGTTGCCGCCGCGCTGACGCATGCCAATGCAGGCCATATGAAGGCCGAATTTCTTATGAAATAAGGAGGACAGCATGTACGCATATCTGCGCGGAAGGATTGCCTCAAAGGGACAAAACGAGCTGGTCATTGATGTCGGCGGAGTCGGCTATCGGGTGTTTTGCAGCATGACGACGCTGGCCGAGGTTCCCGCCGCAGGCGAAGAAATGACCGTTTATACTTGGCTTTCCGTTAAGGAGGACGCGATGGAGATGTTCGGCTTCGCCGCCCCGGAGGAAAAGCAGATGTTTCTTTCTTTGACCGGCATCAGCGGCATCGGTCCGCGCAGTGCGCTGCAAATATTGGGCAGTATGCCGCTGAGAGATTTGACCTTGGCCATCGTGACGGGCGATATCGCCGCCCTGTCCCGTGCGCCCGGTGTCGGCAAGAAAACGGCGCAGCGCATAGCGCTGGAGCTGAAGGGCAAGGTGACGGAGGAGGAGCTGACCTGCGTCTCCTCCGGCGGCGCTTCCGCTCCCGTCAATCTCGGCAGCGATGCCGTAGCGGAGGCCATCGAAGCGCTGCAGGCGCTCGGCTATACCGCTTCCGAGGCGGCCAAGGCCGTCTCCAAGGTACAAAATGAAAGCGGCAAGGCGGACGATTTGATTCGTCTGGCGCTGCGCAGCATGGCGGGGATGTGATAAAAAGTGGCAGATGCGGATCGCCTGATGATGACCGGTATGCGCAAGGAGGACGAGGACATCGAAACCTCCCTGCGGCCGCATTCCCTGCAGGAATATGTAGGGCAGGAAAAGGTCAAGGAAAGCCTTGAAATTTATATCAGAGCGGCGCTGTCGCGGCATGACGCGCTGGACCATATGTTGCTGTACGGTCCGCCCGGCCTAGGCAAGACGACGCTGGCGTGCATCGTGGCCTCCGAAATGGGGCAGAACATCCGCATCACCAGCGGACCTGCCATTGAGCGCCCCGGCGACCTTGCTTCCATTCTGACCAATTTAACGGCGGGTGACGTGCTGTTCATTGACGAAATCCACCGCCTGTCCCGTTCGGTGGAAGAGGTGCTGTATCCGGCAATGGAGGATTATGCGCTGGACATCATGATTGGCAAGGGACCGACAGCGCGCTCCATCAGATTGGATTTGCCGAAATTCACCTTAATCGGTGCAACGACCCGCGCCGGCCAGCTTTCCGCTCCCCTGCGCGACCGCTTCGGCATTCTATATAGGCTTGAAATGTATTCGCCGGAAGAGCTGTCCAGCATTGTACGGCGCTCGGCGGGCATTCTTAAAATCGACTGTGAGGCGGACGGGCTGTTTGAAATTGCCCGACGCAGCCGCGGCACGCCGCGTATCGCCAACCGAATGCTCAAGCGTGTGCGAGACTTTGCACAGGTGCGGGGCGACGGCGTTATCACGCTTCAGGTGGCGCGGCAGGCGCTGGATATGCTGGATGTGGATGAGCTGGGGCTTGACCGCGTGGACAGAACGGTGCTGACCACGATGATGGATAAATTTGCCGGCGGTCCCGTCGGGCTGGACACCTTGGCGGCGACCACGGGCGAGGATGCCGTCACCATCGAGGATGTCTACGAGCCGTTCCTTATGCAGCTTGGCTTTTTGATGCGCACCCCGCGCGGGCGTGTGCTGACCCCTGCCGCTTATACGCATTTAGGGCGCGCCTATCCCGGCGAGCAGAAGCCGTCGGCAGAACAAACAACGCTGTTTTGAATGAGGCGTATACATGAAAACTTCCGATTTTTACTATGACCTGCCGGAGCGGTTGATTGCTCAAACGCCGACAGAGCCGCGTGACGCGGCGCGGATGCTGGTCTATGACCGCAAAACAGGACAGAGGCAGGACAGGATATTCCGTGATTTGCCGGATTTCTTACATCCGAATGACGTGATGGTCATCAACCAGACCCGTGTCATTCCTGCCCGTCTGCTGGGCATCAAGAAAGAAACGGGCATTCCGGTGGAGGTGCTGCTGCTGCGCCGTCAAAGTACGGATACTTGGGAAACGCTGGTGCGTCCGGGCCGGCGATTGAAAAGCGGCGCCGTCGTCTCCTTCGGAGACGGGAAACTCCAATGCGTCATCGGTGAAACAACCAGCGCGGGCGGTCGTGTCGTGACCTTCCGATATGAAGGAGTCTTTGAGGCGCTGCTGGACGAGCTGGGGCAGATGCCCCTCCCGCCGTACATTCATGAAAAGCTGCAGGATCCGGAGCAATATCAAACTGTCTATGCCAAGTTTAACGGCAGCGCCGCTGCGCCGACGGCCGGCCTGCATTTTACGGAGGAAGTTTTACAGCGCATCCGTGAAAAAGGCGTGGACATCGTGCCTGTGCTTCTGCACGTCGGCCTCGGCACCTTCCGTCCCGTTAAGGAAGAGAATGTCGAAAACCACCTCATGCACGAGGAATACTATGAGGTATCGGCAGACGCGGCGGAGCGCATCAATCGGGCGCGGAAAAACGGCGGACGCATCGTCTGCATCGGCACGACCAGCGTCCGTACGCTGGAAACCGTTGCCACGGCGGACGGCATCGTCCACGCGGGCGGCGGCATGACGAGCATCTTTATCAAGCCCGGCGTCCCCTTTAAGGCGACTGATGTTCTGCTCACCAACTTTCATTTGCCGGAAAGCACTCTGCTCATGCTGGTCAGTGCCTTCATCGGCCGCGAGCAGGCGCTGGCGCTCTATAACGAGGCCGTCAAAAAAGAATACCGCTTCTTCTCCTTTGGCGACTGCACCCTGCTTTTGTAACTGCGATGAAAGAAAAAATCGCCGTCATCGGCGGCATCAATATGGATATCTTAGGCACGCCCTCCGCAGCCTTTGCCCTGCGCGATTCCAACATCGGCCATGTTTCCATGCGGCCTGGCGGGGTCGGACGGAATATTGCTGCGCAGGCAGCCCGCTTGAAGGCAGATGTGTCCTTCTTCACGGCATTCGGAAATGATGCAATAGCCGTGACGCTGATGGATGCCTGTCAGCGCGACGGGCTGGATATTCACCATGCGCTGCGGACAGCCCTGCCTTCTTCTGTTTATCTGGCTGTGCATGATGACCGCGGCGATATGCTGGTCGGCATCAACGACATGGCGCTGTCTGATGCAATGACAAAGGAGACGCTTGCGCCGCTGCTTTCGCATATCAATCAGGCCAAGGTGTGCGTACTGGATGCCAATCTGCCTGAAGAAACGCTCGCCTTCCTTGCACCGCGCATCACCGTTCCTATTTTGCTTGACCCCGTGAGCTGCCAGAAAGCGCCGCGAGCCGTGCCTGTTCTGCCGTATCTCGCCGCCTTCAAGCCGAATTTATGGGAGGCGCAGGCGCTGACACGGGAGCAGACGCCCGAAAAGGCTGCCGCTGCTCTGCTTGCGTCCGGTGTCAAAAGGGTCTTTTTGTCGCTGGGCACCGAGGGCATCTATTATGCGGATGCCGCCTCCAACGGTTATCTGCGCCCGCAGGCAATCTCCGCCGCCGCGCAGACGGGTGCAGGCGATGCAATGGCCGCAGGGCTGGCAATCGCTCTGTGCCGCAATCTCAGCACCCAGGAATGTGCGAACATGGGCATGGCCGCTGCACGGTCAAAGCTGTTTGACGAATCATAGCCCTTCAAAAATCATGTCGCGGCTTATTGCTATTCGGTATCCGCATTGGTTTCCTGCTCTGCGACCCTGACGAGCTCACTCTCCGTGGTCATTTGATAACCCAGCACGGTTTGCAGGTTAACATGCTCCAGGCTGTGAAAAATATTGCCGATGACGGCAGGGTTTTCCTCCTCAAGCTGCGCAATCAGACGTTTGACGCGCTTGCGTTTGCCGCCGTCCTCCTTTTTCGTGACGATGCACGCGCAGGTCAGGCACTCCAGCCCCATCGCATTTTTCCAAGCGATAATATCCCGCTCACGCACGAGATACAGCGGGCGGATGAGCTGCATCCCCGCATAATTTTTGCTGTTTAGACGCGGCATCATGGTCTTGTACTCGCCGCCGTAAAGCAGACTCAGCAGCACCGTTTCCACCACGTCATCCAGATGATGCCCCAAGGCAATTTTGTTGCAGCCCATTTTCCGCGCTTCCTTATATAAATACCCGCGCCGCATGGCCGCGCACACATGGCAGGGCGAAACGGTCACGTTTTGCAGCGCTTCAAAAATCGGGCTTTCAAAGACCTTCGGCTCAAAAAAGAGCGCATGGGCATTGTCCAGCATCCGCGTGCGGTTTTCAGGCGAATAGCCGGGGTCCATCGTCAAATAGGCGACGGAAAACGGCACCTCGCTGTATTTTTGCAGCTCCCGCATACAGACGGCCAGCAGGAGCGAATCCTTCCCGCCGGACAGACAGACCGCGATGCGGTCGCCTGCCTCAATCAAATGATAGGTTTTCAGCGCCGAAATGAATTTCCGCCAGATTTCCTTCCGAAAATCGCGCTGAATGCTGCGGCTGATTTGCTTTTCGTCAAACAGCAATCACGTTTCCCCCGTCTTTTTTGCATTTTTTGTCGGAAAGTCCTTTCCTTGCCGACAGCAGCGATTATACCACATTTATCTTGCCGCATACAAGAAAGCATGGTAAAATGACCTTGCTTTTAAGCACAGGAGGCCGCACGATGATTTTATCCAACTGCCACACGCATTCCCAATTCTGCGACGGAAAAAGTACAATGGAAGAAATGGTTCTTTCCGCGCTGTCCAAGGGCTTTGTGTCCCTCGGCTTTACCGCCCATGCACGGCAGACCTTTGATTTTGACTACGCGATGGATGAAAAAAGAGAACACGCCTACCGCGCTGAATTTCAGCGTCTGCAAGCGCTGTACGGCGAACAAATCCGCCTGTATCTCGGCGTCGAACGCGATCTTTTTTCCGCTGCGGATTGCCGCGAATACGATTATTTCATCGGCTCTGTTCACTGCCTGTATACTTCCGGCGGTTTCGTGACCTTGGATAACAGCCGGGAGCAAAGCCTGCATTTGCTCCGAGAGGAATTTGACGGCGATGTGCAGGCGTTTGTGAAATCCTATTTCCGCGAAGTCGCCGCGATGGTGACGGCCTTCCGCCCTGCTATTGTCGGGCATTTTGATTTGATTTTGAAATACCTGCGCGACCAAATCGACACTTCCGCGTCCGGCTACCGCAAATACGCGGTCGAGGCGCTGGATGCTGCGAGGGCCGCCGGATGCGTCTTGGAGGTCAATACGGGCGGCATGGCCCGCGCCAATCAGCCTCTCCCTTATCCCGAACCTTGGGCGCTTCGTCGCTGGCACGATATGGGCGGTCAGGTCATCGTCTCCTCCGACTGCCATCAGGCCGCCCTTCTGGATACACACTTCGATGAAATGCCCGCCTACCTCAGCACCACCGGCTATCATGAAGTTCTTCGCCTCAATGCAAGTAAAGGAGAACTGTTTGAGACTGTGAAAATATAAATAAAGCGCAGAAGTTTTTTAGAAAACACCCATGGGCTAATGGTTTATGTGGTATCGGCTAATTTTGCTGTATGCAAACACACCTTTATCCTCATCAGTGCTAACAAAAAAGCATAATTATTCAAATTATAATTCATGAATTTCCAAAGTAAAAGCCGCTGTCCGCAACACCTGGCATTTACGATAGGAAAAGGCTGC
>CAVDRM010000036.1:0-20821 GCA_963611355.1 Anaerovibrio sp. | reverse complement strand
CTATATTTTTGTCTTTGTTGGCTTTCCTCAATTTGACTATTTCGGCGTACTCTTCTTCAGAAATCACAATGGCCTTCGGCATCATCATCACCCCTATCGAATAATACCATAAATTGAGCCGTTTGTACATGGGCTTTAAGCTTGAGTTAGTATGAGAAAGCAAGCAAGGGAGAAATCCGGGAGCTGGTACGCGGAAGCGTCGAAGAAACGCTAAATAACCTGCTGCTTGACACAAGCCGCTCGCTACGAGCGCAGCGAAGCCCGTCAGGGCTACTGCAGCGGGCACTATGACCGCAATCTCACAACGACGTCCGGAGACGTGACGCTGCATGTGCAGCGGCTTTGGCATCGCCCTGTCGCAGTTTTTCGCCGAGGGCAGCCTCGTGGAACTGACTGAGGAGCAGCGCCTGTTCTATGCATGAAAAGGGCTGACAAGAGAACAAAAGCGCGTGTTTTATGAGCTGATTCAAGTCATGAAACCATCGACAACATCATAAAAGCCGCCCCGTGTTTTATGCGGGACGGCGGGCAAATGTGATAATATTACTGCACCATATCCTCCGCTCTCCGTTTTTCGTGCTGGATGACCTGCTTATCACGAATCGGGCCAATGCGGTAGTTCAGGACGATATTGGAATTGGGATACTGGCGGTAGAAGAGGTTTTTGATGCGCTCCATGACGATTTTGCCATCGTCGTATTTCCTCAGCGGAAGCAGGATGGCATATTGAGAAGCGGTGTAATGCGTCACGGTGTCGCCCTTACGGAGCGTTTTGCGCAGCACCTCCAACAGCTTCTGCATGACATCGTCCAGCTTCAGCGGCTCTAAGGTCTGCCCGTCCAAGCTGTTGGCTATCAGCAGCGCCAAGAACATCGTCTGCCCTGCACGATCCAAATTGCGTACCTGCAAGTTATAAATTTCCTTGAACACGGCATATTCGCAGACGAACGCGCCGGACATTTCTTCGAACTCGCTCAGCTCACGGCGGATGGCATCAATGTCCCCGTCCAGCACATGGCCGGCCTTGATGATTTGCTTATAAAATTCCTGAATGCCTTCCGGCGGCTTCATGCCGAGATAACGGAAATGCAGCTTGGTGACGTGCTTGTACTGCATGAGCGCTTCGTTGTTGTGGTTGGTGCGCACGAGCGTTTCCATCAGCTTGATGTGCAGACGCTCGTCAAACGCATTCACCTCCAAGGCGCGGCGGCAGACGCAGATGATTTCTTCATATTCCTCCGCATCCTGAAGTGCGTCCAGATAGCGGTAGACCGTTTCCATATACAGATTCTGGAGGGAGACGCTGCGCGTGACGACCCAGCTTTCCTCGGCCAGATTGGGCAGTAAATCGCCATGATACAGGTCAAGCACACGGACGAACATGCTGCGTGTCTCATCATCCAGCGTTATTTCCTTTTTCTGCTTCAGCTCCTCGCAGAGATCCTCAAACTCAAACAGGTCGATTTCGCAGGGAACGCTCTGATTCCAGCGGTATGCGCCGCGGGTGGTGGCGATGCAGCTTCCCAGCTCCTTGGAATATTTGGTTAAAATAGCGCGCATTCTGCTGACCAGGGTCTTCAATGCGCTTTCGGGATTCGCGCTTCCCTCGTTCGGCCAAAGCACCTCATAAATTTCGTTATAAGGCACAGATTCGCTGCGGTGTAATAAAAGGTACTGCATTAACATACAGCCCTTCTTCGATTTTGCCAGCTGATCGTCGATGCGCTCACCGTTGACCATGATATCAAACCGTCCCAACAGGCGAATTTGAATCAAATCCATACCCCATCACTCCTTATGGTGAAAACCACCAATATTATATTAAACGATTTTGAGCTTTTTTTCAAGTGCTTCTGAAGAAAGAGCGTAGGCCATTGCCGTATTTTTTGTGATTTGCCCTTCGCTCAGCAGGCGGAGAATATCCCCGTCCATTGTGGTCATGCCCTGTGCAGCGCCCGCACGGATGGCATTGTCGATTTGGTGCGTTTTTCCGTCCCTTATCATATTCTGAATGGCCGGCGTTACGGTCATCATTTCAAAGGCGGGAATCTGGTTGCCGTTTACATCCGGCAGAAGCTGCTGCGACACCACGGCACGAAGCGCCATTGAAAGCTGAATTCTGACCTGCTGCTGCCGCTCCGCCGGAAAGACATCGATGATGCGGTCAACAGTGGTTGCCGCGCCGATGGTGTGCAGGGTGGACAGCACCAGCGTGCCCGTTTCGGCGGCGGTCAAGGCCGTCTGAATCGTTTCATAGTCGCGCATTTCGCCCAGCAAAATCACATCCGGCGCTTGGCGAAGGCTTGCACGCAGCGCCTGCTCGTAGCTGCACATATCCTGCGCCACCTCGCGCTGGCTGACGATGCTCATTTTGTGCGGATGCAGATACTCAATGGGATCCTCCAGCGTGATGATATGCCCCGCCGTGGTTTGGTTGATGCGGTCAATCATGCAGGCCAAGGTCGTTGATTTTCCGCAGCCTGTCGCGCCCGTCACCAAAATCAGCCCGTGGCGGAAGGAAGGAAGGCTTAAAATGCTTTCGGAAATATGATATTTTGCGGGGTCGGGCAGGCCGAAGGGGACGATGCGCAGAACGGCGGCCAGCGAGCCGCGCTGCCTGTATGCGCTGACGCGGAAACGCCCGCTCTGCCGAAGCGAAAAGGAAAAATCATCATCGCCTGTCCGATGCAAAGCGTCCATCGAGCGCTCGCCCGCCAGATGATAGGCATCCTCCAGCAAGTCCCGACAGTCCTGCGGTGACAGCCGTTCGCTGTCCAGCGCCGTCATTTCCCTGTGGACTTTCGCCATCGGCTCAGCGCCCGGCACGAGATAAATGTCCGAGCAGCGCAGCCGCACGGCCTTCATCAGCATTTCAACCAGCTTCATGGCTGCTCCCCCTGATATATTTTCGGCAAGGTCTCCTCCTGCCCGATTTGTGAGGTCAGTATCCGTTTGACGACGACCGCCCGCCCGTTCTGCACGTCGACCGTCATTTGAAGCACCCTGTCTGCGCCAGCGTCAAAAGAAAATACATAATGCCCGCCTTCCTTTTCCGCATGATACAGGGAAGCCGCGGCGTCCGCATCCTTCCCCGAAGCCAGCGCCCCGTCCAGCGCAGCCAGCGCCCGCTCGCTCTTTGAAACGGCGGCATAATAGCCCGCCGCACTCTCCGCGCTCCGCTGCGTCAGCTTCAGGTCGCTCCGTCCGGCGGAAAGCGTCAGCACCGCCAGCAGCATTAAAGAAAGCGTCAGCAAGACCAAAACCACGCTCGGCACGCCGATGCCGATTCTCGCCCGATTTTCACTCATACCGCGCCTCATATCTTCCCAGCGAAAGCTCCGCCAAAACGCCGTTTTCATCGGACACGGTCAGGCTGCCCGTGCTGAGAATGCCGCCCGCCGTTTTTTCATCGCTGACCGTCACGCAAACGGTGAAGCCATCCTCCTGCTTTGTATACGATCCGTTCTCCTGCTTTGCAAATGTCCTGCTTTCGCCGAACCGCTCCGTCCCCAGCGCCTGCCACGCTTCGGCATAGCTCTGCGCCCTGGTCAGAGCTTTCGTCAGCCTTACGCTTTCGTCCGTCGCCGACCGTCCCGCCGCAAAAACGCGCACCAAGATACAGGCGCAAAGGGTGAAAAATACGAGTGTGATTGTCAGTTCCACAATGGCGGAACGTCCGCGAAAGGAACTCTTCATAGCGGCCTCTCTCTCTCCGAGCGAAGAGCAACGGAAACGGTCAGCTCCTGCCCGTTTTTCATGCGCAGGGTGATTTGATAGGGCGTTCCCACCAGAACCGTCAGACGCTCCGCTTCGGCAATCGTCTCTTCAATGACGGCGGCTGCATCGGCATCGGCGGCAAAGAACTGTTCCACCAGCGCTCCGCCGGTGCAGAGGATGCGTGTCTCATAGGATGCGCCGTCAATCGTCTGCAAAAAGCGCAGGACGCTGCCGTTCTCGCCCTCCTGTACATCAATATCGGCATCGCCGTCCATTGCCCTGAATTTATAGAGGATGTACTGAAAACCGTCCCGCTCGTTGGCATTTGCCTCGGTCAGTTCATTCACGGACACATAGGCGTGTACGCCCGATGCAATCAGCAGAAGGGAGAACAGCAGCAGCATGGAAATGAGCAGGAAGGCAGCCAAGCTGCCCGTCATCCGCAGCGGGAGCTTCTTTTCCGCTTTCATCACTCCCGCCCCCTTATATATACGGACAATTCCGGCAGCACATTGGCCGCAAACGCATCATAGAAAACGGCATAGCGGTCATCGTCATAGGAAACACCGTAATTTTCCGTAATGTAGGAAAGGCTCGGCGGATACCGTCCCTCCACGGCAAAGCAGGTGACGACGGCACGGTGCAGAGCGCTTTCCAACCGTTCGCGTCCGCTTTCGATGCTCTTTTCCGCCAGCATATCTGCCGCAAGGAACAGCAGCGTCAGCGCCAGCAAAAACACGGCTATCGTCACGCCGAGCGGCCGTGCCCGGTGATTTTTCAGCCTGTACAAGTGCATACGCCCGCGCCTCCTGTTCCGTTTCATGGAATCATATCATCAAAACGCCGCCAGCACGCCGGCCAGCGGGAGCATCACCGCTAAGAGGAGCGCACCCAGAATGACCGCCAGCAGCGCCACCAAAATCGGCTCCACTATGCCCGTGGAGCGGCTGATTTCGTCATCCGCCTGACGGTATAAAAGCGATGCTAAATCGGCGAACGTCTGATCCATCTGTCCGGAAGCAAAGCCAACGCGAAGCATTTTGCCGTGCAGAGGTGAAAACATTCCCGTCTGCTCAACAGCCTCCGGAAACGGCACATCGTTTTCCATTTTTCGGCGGCATTCCGCAAGCTTCGCCTTTGAAAAATCGTCCGCAGCCACATCCTCCGCAAAGGACAGAGCCTCCGGCAGCGGATAGCCGCTTGCCATCATGCGCCCCATGACCGAGCAGAAACGCGCCGCTGACAGCTCCGTATCAATTTTTCTGAGCATCGGCGCCATTTTCCGCAGCACCTTCAGCATTTTCGGCCGAAGGCCGGTATGCAGCAGCGCAAGGAGAAGAACGCTGATAAGAAGCACGGCTCCGCAAACGGAAAGCGCGATGACGCCCAGTGTCGTGCCGAAGCGGACGGTAGCCTGCGACAGAAAGGACTTCGGCAGGCTCTCGATAATCCCCGAAAAAATCGGGAAAACGTGCACCACAAGGAGCGACAGGAGCGCCAGCATCATGCCGATCAGCACCAGCGGATAGACGATGGCGTTTTTGATATCCTGCCGAATCTGCGCCTGATTTTCATAAAACACGGCGAGGTCGCGCATGCTTTCCTCCAGCGTGCCCGTTTTTTC
The DNA here is from genome assembly GCA_963611355.1 of Anaerovibrio sp. Classification (GTDB taxonomy): domain Bacteria; phylum Bacillota; class Clostridia; order Christensenellales; family Aristaeellaceae; genus CAVDRM01. Next base: position 15,480 of record CAVDRM010000036.1, on the reverse strand, counting down.
GCCGATGCGCACCATCTGCGTCATATAATCGGGGAACAGCCCGCTTTCCGAGACGGCCTCATACAGACTGCCGTTTTCCCGAACGAACTGCGAAAGCGATTCAAAGCGCTCTGCCTCCTTGGAATCCTTATACGCCTCCCGCAAAACATCCACGCCGTCCTCTAACAGAATGCCCGCATGCAGCATGGCTGCAATCTGCCGGCAAAACAGCGCGGTTTCCTCCGGCGGAACGATTTTCCCGCCTGCCAGCTTTTCCCTGCTCATCCGTTTCACTCCCCCGTCAATACCATCGCTCCAGCGTGTAGATTTCCGCCTTTGCGCCTGTTGATGTATAGGTCGGATCGTTCCGCTGCCATTCGCCGTCTATATACGCGCTGATCCAGGCATGATAGGTCTTGTCGGCATAGCCGATTTCCAAACGGCATGGGACACCCTGCGACCTGAGCATCGCACAGGCTAAAACCGCATAGTCAAAGCAAATGCCCTTCCCTGTTTTCAACGTCTCATCGGGAACGGACAGATAGTCTTTTTTTACACTCATGGCCTTAAAAAAATCGTAGGTCACATGGGTGCCGACATAGCCGCAGACCGCTTCAAACTTTTCCGCATCGGTCTTGTCCTCACAGAGCTTCTGCGCAAGCCGGACGGTTTCCGAATCCTCCCGATACCACACATATTGGTTGGGGCAGAGGTAGGGCGACAGCTCGTCCTCCAGCGTGACTTTCATTTTTTTGCTCAGCTTGGCGGCATAGCGGTTGCTGCCCGCGCTGATATAGACCGTGACCGTGTATGTTCCGTCGCCTAATTGCAGGGGGAACACCTCATATTCTCCGTCGCCGTTCAGCGCATAGGTCAGCGCCGTGCTTCCCTTGCTGATGCGGACGCGCAAATCCTTGGTCGTTGCCTGATGTTTAATCAAAAGGTAGCCGTCCGACATATGGCTCTTATCGATGGTCACGTTACCACCGCTTACAGTGTCCTTCCCCTGCGACGGATAAAATGCATCCGTCAGAGCAGCTGCCAGTAAGCCGAGTGCCGTCACCGCTATAATCATTGCAAGCACTGCGCTTTTTCTTGCAAGAGCTCTCAAAAATGCATCAGCTCCATCCGCGCTGCTCCTGTTATACTGTAACGTCAGCGTAACCATTATATAACAGCCTCGGTCAAATTGCAACCGTAATGTAACCGAAAAAACTGTAAAAGAATAAAAGCAGGATGCCGAATCTGCCGACATCCTGCTTTAAAAAAATTAAATGTGACTGTTTTAGGGCATAAGCGCCTTTGCCCGTGTGAAAATGATTTCGCCGTTCGAGGCAGCGGCCTGCACACTGTCGCCCAGCATGAGCCGTCCGGAGATGATTTCTTCGCTCAAAGCGTCTTCGATTCGCCGCTGAATCACACGGCGCAGGGGGCGAGCGCCCAAGGCTTCATCAAAGCCGGCCTCTGCCAGCAAAGCGGAAACCTCGTCCGTGCAGGTCAGCGTGATATCGTGTTCCTTCAGGCGTTCGGCCACCTGCGATACAAGCATTTTGGCAATTTCCACGATATTTTCCCTGCTCAGCGAATGGAAGACGATGGTCTCATCAATCCTGTTCAAAAATTCGGGGCGGAACACATTCCTGATTTCGGACAGCACGCGCTCCTTCATTCGCTCATAGGAATACTGCGTATCGCTGCCTGCGCCGAAGCCCAGGCCGCCGGAGCGGATGCTTCGTGCGCCCGCATTGGAGGTCATGACGATGATGCAGTTTTTGAAGCTCGTCACGCGCCCGACATTGTCCGTCAGCCGTCCGTCCTCCATGATTTGCAGCAGCATATTGAACACATCGGGATGCGCCTTTTCAATCTCGTCAAACAAAACCACGGAATAGGGCTTGCGGCGCACGGCCTCGGTAAGCTGCCCGCCCTCCTCAAAGCCGACATAGCCGGGCGGTGAGCCGACCATGCGGGATACCGTGTGCTTTTCCATGTATTCGGACATATCGAGCCGAATGAGCGCGTTTTCATCGCCGAACACCACATCGGCCAGCGCCCTGCAAAGCTCGGTTTTGCCGACGCCCGTCGGCCCTAAAAACAGGAAGGAGCCGATGGGACGCGCCGGATTTTTAAGCCCCGCCCTTGCTCTGCGGATGGCGCGGCTGACGGCGCTGACCGCCTCATCCTGCCCGATGACGCGCCGATGCAGGGCATTTTCCAAATCCATCAGCCGCTTGGATTCATCCTCCGTCAGCCGAAGCACGGGGATGCCTGTCCACGCCGCCACCACCTGCGCGATGTCGTCTGCCGTCACGCAATCGTGCGCACGGGTCTTCTTTTCCTCCCATGTTTTGCGCTTTTCCTCGATTTGCGATTCCAGCATGTGTTCATGGTCGCGAAGGGCAGCCGCCTTTTCATAATCCTGCTGGTCGATGGCCTCGCGCTTTTCCAGCCGAATGGCGTCCAGCTTCTCCTCCTGCGCCCGTACATCCGGCGGGGTGGTGAAGGCGTGGATGCGCACACGGGAGGCCGCCTCGTCCATGAGGTCAATGGCCTTGTCCGGCTCAAACCTGTCCTGAATATAGCGCTCCGACAGGGAGACCGCCGCCTGCAGCGCCTCATCCGTGATGCGGACGCGATGATGCGCCTCATATTTGTCGCGCAGCCCCTTCAGAATTTCCAGCGTCTCCTCCGCGAGCGGCTCGCCCACCATGACGGGCTGGAAGCGTCTGGACAGTGCAGCATCCTTTTCGATGTTCTTTCTGTATTCTTCAATGGTCGTCGCGCCGATCATCTGCAGCTCGCCCCGCGCCAAGGCGGGCTTCAGAATGCCCGCCGCGTCGATGCTGCCCTCGGCCTTGCCCGCGCCGACGATTTGCTGCAATTCATCAATAAATAGCAGCACATTTCCCGCCTTGCGGGTCTCATCCAGCACGGTTTTGATTCGCTCTTCAAAATCGCCCCTGTATTTGCTACCTGCGACCATCGCGCTCAGATCCAAGGAAAACAGCTTTTTCCCAATCAGATTTTCCGGCACAAGCCCCTGGGCAATGCGCTGTGCAAGCCCCTCGGCCACGGCGCTCTTGCCCACGCCGGGTTCGCCAATCAGGACGGGATTGTTCTTCGTGCGGCGGGACAGAATTTGAATCATGCGCTCGATTTCCGTCTCGCGGCCGATGACGGGATCAAGCTCGCCCTTGGCGGCGGCATCCGTCAAATCGCGGCCATACTTGAGATAGGAAGCCTCCTGCGGCGGAACCGGCTTCGCGCTTTCGAGGCTCTTTAAGGCTTCCTCTGCCGCTCTCTGCAGAGCGTCCATATCGCAGCCCATGCCGATGAGGACACGCACCGCCGTGCTGTCCCTTTGGGTCAAAAGGCCAAGCCACAGATGCGCGCTGGTCACATAGGACTGGCCGTTTTTGGCCGCCCGCAAAATAGCCAGCTCCAGCAGCTTTTTGACACGCGGGGTCAGCTCCATCCGTTTCGGCTCACTTTCGCCCTCGCCGATGATCTGCCGCACGGCCTCCGTCACCGTGCCAGCCACAATATTGTCTGGCAGCCCCTCTATATCGCTTCTTGCAACGGTCAGCAGCGCTATCAGCACATGCTCCGTCCCGATAAACGGATGGTGCATGGACGAGGCCGTCTGCTGCGCCGTCTGAATCACGCGCTGAGCGCGCTCATTAAATTTTCCAAAAATCGGCATGTCTTTTTCCTCCGTGATTTATCGGATAATCGTCAATCTTCTTTTGCTGTCGCGGCGGGCAATATGAAGCAGCATCGAGCGGAAAATGCGGGCGCGCAGGGCGTCCTTCGCCTGCTCCGAAATCGGCACGGACAGCGCCCGCGGCGACAAGGCGGCCAAGATCATCTCGGCATCGTCCGCCGAAATCACACCGCGTTCCGCCATTTGCCTGCACAAAAGCTCCGCGCTCCGCGCATCCATGCTGTCTCCTATCCGCTCCCGAATCAGATAATCCAGATGATTCTCGCCGTTCGTCACCACGCGGACAATGCGGATGCATCCTCCGCCGCCGCGCCTGCTTTCAATGATGTACCCGTGGTCCGGCGTAAATCGGGTCGCGAGGACATAATTGATTTGAGAAGGCGCACAATGGAAGTATTCCGCCAGCTCATTTCGCTTGATTTCCACGCCGTCCTGCTGCGTACCGCCCAGCATCTCTTTGATAAAAGCTTCAATGGTATCGCTCAGCCGCATACCGTCATCCCCATTCGGAATTTCAGCGGTCAAAGCATGTCCAAAAGTTTGACTTACTTTGACCATTAACATTATAACATGAGACGGCATGAAAAGCAAGCATTAAAAAATGCTCCGACTTTCCAAAAGGCTCGGAGCATCTTTCAAAGACAGTTTTATCAGTGTTTTACCGTTTTTCTGGAAATGCCCTTTATCTGCGTCAGCACCCAATCATAGCCGGAGCTTTCGATGACGGAGCCACAGTACGGGCAGGTGGCGGCGCGGTTTGCGTCAATGGCCGAGCCGCAGTTGGGGCAGTTTGTGACGCGTTTGGCATTGCGGTCAGCGCTGCGCTCCAGCGTCCACTCATAATCCATATAAATTTCATCCTTCCTGCTGCCGCGCACGACCTTGCCGCTCTTGTCGGTCAGATAGTTCACAAAGCGCGTCTTCAGGGAGGCATACAGGCGATCCGGTTCGCCTTCCCCGCCTGTTTCGCAGCCGAGCAGCTTCACATCCAGCACGCTGATATGCTCTAAGTGGCTGGTAATGCCCTTGCTCACGAAATCGCGCTGAAGCTGGCTGTTCATCTGCGCAAAATACGGCGCGGACAAAAGCGGCTCGACAGGCTTCAAATCACCAGCAGCCCATGCCTCCTGCAAACGGATGTACATATTGGAGAGCTTGCCGGTGAATTCCCGTTCGCTGAAGTCCTCCAGCGCGCTGACCGGCTTGAGCTTGGATACATCGACGCCCTTTGCACCCCTGGGCTGTTTCTTTTTTCCCTTTTCACCCCAAATACAGAAAACCACAATGAGTGCGCCGGTGAAAATGATGACCTCAAGCGACCAGGCATCGCCATCGGAAGAATCGCTGTCCCAGCCATAGCTTCCGCTGTAGCTGTAATGTGACCCGCCATAGTCTGACCCGCCGTAATCCGAACCGCCGGAAAAATCACCGAAATCCGCGTGGCCGAGTACGCAGGCAAACAGCATCAGCACGGCCAAGAAACAAAAAACCCGTTTCTTCATCAGAAAGATATCCCCTCCAACAAGAATTTCCCGCGGAAATTATAGCATACTGCGGCGGAAAAAGTCCAGTCGAGCTGCATAAATTGCCGAAAGCAGGACAAAAATGCCCCGCACTTACCTTGTCAGCTTTTGAATCACATCGTATAAAAAATCCGCCATCACCCGCGGGCTTTCGCGTCCCGCGCCGTGGTTGAGCCATTCCCGAATGAGCGCATAGCCGCCCTGATAGAAAAAGACGCGCAGATGCTCTCTCTCCCGTTCCGAGAAGGTGGTGGGAATCGCCATATCAAACTGCATCCGAATGGCGGGCAGGTTAAACAGCTTATTGGAAAAATCCTTGTCGGGCAGGGCATTGATAAGGATTTTGAAGTTCTCTTCCTCGGCCAGCAGCGCCTCTAAGACACGGCAGAGGCAGTTCCGTCCGTCTGCCGTGCTGTCCGACAGCAGCTCCTGCAGCTTGCTGAAGCAGTCGCCCTCTGCATCCGTAAGCAGGTCATACGGGCTGCCGTAATATTTGTAGAATGTCGTTCGGTTGATTTGCGCTGCGGCACAAAGCTCATACACGGAAATTTTTTCCATAGGCTTGTCCCTGAGCAGCATCATCAGCGCATTTTTCAACATGGTCTTGCTCAATCGAATCCGTTGATTCTCCATCCATCTCCCCTCCTTGTCAACCAATTTTCAAAAAATGTTGATTTTACGACGATTATAATGTAATTTGTTTGCATTGCGTCACCTTGAAATAAACAGTCGGTTGATTTAGCATCTCAGTGTCAGTATACTATAAATGCATCTGCCTGTCAAATAGGTAGCGGCATTTATTTATATGTTTATATAAGAGGGAAAGGACGGACATTTATGCAAAAAGCCGCCTCATGGATTGTTCAAAAACGCACGCTTGTGCTGACGATTATGCTGATTTTGACCGTTGTCTGCGGCATTTTGACACCGATGGTGCAAATCAATTCCGACATGACCAAATATCTGCCGGACGATTCCGCCATGCGCAAGGGCATGAGCCTGATGGAGGAGGAATTTCCGGCGGCCGAGACAGCTTCCACCATCCGCCTGATGTTGAAAGGGCTGACGGAGCCGCAGAAAGCGGAAATCTTGCAGGAGCTGAAGGAAATACCCAATGTATCAGACGTGACCTATGAGCAGGACAGCGCCGACTACAACAAGGACGATTATACGCTGTATGTCCTCAGCACAGCCTACGGCTATAAGACAAAGGAAGAAAAGGGCATTGAAAGCACACTGAACGAGCGCTATGCCGCCTATAACGCCTGCATCGCCAATGACGACACCTCCTCGCCGGAGATTCCCGCGTCCGTGTACGTTGCGGCCTTCGCCATTATTTTAATTGTGCTTTTTATCGCCTGTGACAGCTATTTGGAGCCGCTGTTGTTCCTGATTACCATCGGCATCGCCGTTGTGCTGAATTTGGGCACAAACATCATCTTCGGCGAGGTGTCCGACGTAACTGCCGGCGTCGCGGCCATTTTGCAGCTTGCACTGTCGATGGACTATTCCATTATTCTGATGAATCGCTATCGGCAGGAACTGCAGCAGCCCGCAGACCGCATTCAGGCAATGGAGAGGGCTCTTTCCGCCTCCTTCAGCGCCATCACCGGCAGCGCCCTGACCACCATCGTGGGGCTGCTCGTGCTGCTGTTCATGAGCTTCAAAATCGGTCAGGACATCGGGCTCGTGCTGGCCAAGGGCGTGACCTTCAGCATGATTTGCGTGTTCACGGTGCTGCCCGCCCTGATTCTTGCCTTCCATAAGGGCATCGAAAAGACCGCCAAGCGCCGCCGTCCTCGTGAGACGAAGAAAAAGACGCCGCTTGAATGGCTCGGCATCTTCAGCTTCAAATACCGCGGCGTGATTGCCGTCTGCTTTGTGTTCTTGTTTGTCGGCGGCTATTTTCTCCAGCGCCGGACGGCGACCGTATATACGCTGACCGACGTTGATACGGTGGCAGATGTTTTCCCGGCGGATAACCAGCTTGTGCTGCTGTATGAAAACAAGGATGAGACGGTCATTGCAGCGCTTGCGGATGAACTGAGCGAAAATGCCTCCGTCCGCAGCGTTACGGGCTATCCCAACACCTTGGGCAAGTCCTGCACGGCGGAGGAAATGGCCGATGCGTTTTCCGCCATGAGCGAGGATATAGCTGTTCCAGCCGAGGCATTCAAGCTGGTCTATTACGCCTATGCGCATCAGGGCGAAGCGCAGACAATGACGCTTTCCGCCTTCGTCTCCTTTGCCGAAGCGCTGGCGCAGACCCCCCTGTTGGCCGAATATACGGACACCTCCATGTTCTCTCAGCTTTCCTTCCTGAAGGCGCTTTCGGATAAGGAAACCATCGAATCCCCGATGACGGCCTCGGCGATGGCAAAACAGCTCGGCATGAGTTCCATGCAGCTTTCCCGGCTTTACAAAATGCGTTTTGGTTCGGACTATTCGCAGGACAGCGTCATGTCCATCCGCGAGTTCGCCGTGTTCATGACCGATACCGTACTGAACAACAAGATGCTCTCCTCCATGTTTGATGAGGATACAAAGGCCTCCATCCGAACCATGCGGGGCATCACGGACGCGGCGGCTTCCGACGCGGCTTTGACGGCGCAGGAGATGTCGGAGCTGCTGTCCGGCGCGGATGAAGGAACCATCGGCCTTTTGTACCTCTATTACGCCGCCGAAAACGAGGGCGATGCCGCGCAGACGATGACCATCGCCGAAGCGATGAACTATCTGGTGAACGACCTGTTGAGCGATGCCCGCTTTTCCTCCGTGTTGGATGACGCTCTCCGCGCACAGGCTGCGGACGCGGCGGAGCAGCTTCAGGCGGCGGAAGCGCAATTAAAGGGCGAGCATTATTCGCGGCTTATCATAACAACAGCCCTGCCCACCGAATCGGCGGAAACCGCCGCATTCGTCACGGCGCTTCGCCAGGCCTGCGAAAGCGATCTGAGCGGGGAATACTATTTAATCGGCACAAGCGCTATGGTGGACGAAATGGAGCAGGGCTTTGACCGTGAGCTGCTGGTCATCACATTGCTGACGGCGCTGTCCATTTTCATCGTGGTCGCACTGACCTTTCGCTCGTTCGTCATTCCCGTTCTGCTGGTGCTTATCGTGCAGTGCGGCGTGTTCATCACCGTCTCCGCCATCGGCATCTTCGGCGGCTCGATGTACTATCTGGCGCTGCTGATTGTGGAATGCATCCTCATGGGCGCGACCATTGACTACGGTATCCTGTATACGACCTATTACCGTGAGATGCGGCGAATCATGGACATCCGTGCCGCGCTCGTCGCCGCCTATCGCGGAAGCATCCACACCGTGCTGACCTCCGGCTCAATCATGGTGCTGATTACGGCGCTGGTCGGTCCGTTGTTCGGCAATCCAACCATTGAAGCCATCGTGCAGACCTTGGCCGTCGGCTGCCTGTCCGCCATCATCCTGATTTTGATAATTCTGCCCGGTCTGCTGGCTCTCTTTGACCGATGGACAAGCAGCGTAAAAAAGAAGAGCTGATGATTCAAATCGCTTTAATGCCCTTCGGCAGCGCGTCAAACATCTTTTGACCCACTGACAGTTCGTCGAAAAAGTCCGGTTTTCACTGGACTTTTTCGCATCAATAGCGTATAATGACCATAGGAAAAGAACGCTTCGGCGAATGCAGGGAAAGGAGCGATACCATGAGCAGGATTATCACCATCGGGCGTGAATTCGGGAGCGGCGGCCGCGAAATCGGGAGGCGCTTGTCCGATGCGCTGCAGATTGCCTACTACGACCAGGAAATCATTTCGGAAATCGCCAAACGGACGGATCTGTCGGAGGAGTATGTCCAGCGTATCAGCGAAAGACGCCCCTTCATTTCCTTCCCGATTCATGTCGGGCGCAGCTTTTATCCCGTCACCGACCCGCTGCTGCAAAACAGCGTCTTAGTCTTTGCCGAGCAGCACCGGCTGCTGGAGGAGATGTCCGAAAAGTCTGACTGTCTCATCGTCGGCCGCTGCGCGGACTATATCCTGCGCGAAAAAAAGCCCTTCCGTATTTTCGTCTATGCGGATATGGAAAGCAGGCTGCAGCGCTGCATGGCGCGGAAACGCGATGGCGAAGAAATGTCCGAAAAGGATATGAAAAAGCGCATCGGCGAAATCGACCGCGAACGCGCACAGTATTATTCCTATTTCAGCGACAGAAAATGGGGTACGCGGGATAACTATGACCTGATGGTCAATACCTCCGGCAAGGACATCAAACAGGTCTCCATCGCGCTGGCGGATTACTTGAAACAACTCATGTTCTGACAAATAAAGCATTCAGCATTGCAAAAGAGGCTGAGGAGGAATATTTCTTCTCAGCCCCATTTTTATCTGTAAATTTATTCGGCCGTATAAATCGTTTCCCCGCGCAGGATGGTGCGCAGGACGTCGCAGTCGTCGTTCATGAGAACGATATCGGCATCCTTGCCGGTTTCCAGAGAGCCCTTTCGGTCATCCACCTTGATGGAACGGGCGGGGGCTAAGGACGCGGCATACACGGCCTCCTGCATGGTAAGAGAGGCATAATCACGCAGGTTTTTCACACCCTTGTTGAGCTTTAAGACGCTGCCGGCGATGGTGCCGTCCTCAAGGCGGCATTCGATGCCCTTGAGGATAATGGTCTGGCCGCCCAAGGTATATTTCCCGTCCGGCATCCCGCAGGAGCGCAGGGAATCGGTAATCAGCACAAGGTGGTCGCCCTTGGCGGCGGCCATCAGGCGGAAAATGGCGGGATGGACATGGAAGGTGTCGGGAATCAGCTCGGCATAGACGTTCTCCGTCAGCGCCGCGCCGACCACGCCGGGCTTCCTGTGCAGCAAACCGGACTGCGCATTGAAGGTGTGCGTCACATGGCCGGCGCCCGCGTTCATGGCGGTGACGGCCTCCTCATAGGTCGCATCGGTATGGCCGATGGATACGGTGATGTCCGTCTGCTCGCGTACATCGCGGATAAACGCCATGCCGCCCTCCACCTCCGGCGCGGCGGTCATCAGGCGAATGACGTCCTTCCACGGCAGGATGCGCCGAATGTCTGGTGGCAGGATGGCGTTTTCCGGCTGCGCCCCCTTTTTATTCTTGTTGATGAACGGGCCCTCGGAATGGACGCCCAGGATTTCCGCACCCTTCCAGCCCTTTTTGCGGCTTTCGGGCATCAGCCTGCGCACAACGCCGAACGCCGTTTCAAGCTCGTCCCACGGGATGGTCATGGTGGTGGGGAGGAAGCTGGTCACGCCGTTTTTCGCCACGCCCTCGGCCATTTTGACCACGCCTTCGGGAATGCCGTCCGACACATCCTCCCCCATATAGCCGTGAATGTGAACATCAATGAGACCGGGACAGACATAGGCGTTGTGCGCGTCGATGATTTCATCCGCGGCGGCGCGCGCCTCGTCAACGCCGGTGACGGCGACGATTTTTTCATCATACAGGAGTGCCGCGCCGAGCTTGACGGCGTGCGGAAGGACGATGCGTCCATTGATAATAGCTTTCATGAAAGTGACCTCCTTGCATCGGTTCATCTATCGGAAAGAAACAGAAGAAACACGCTTCACATGATAGGATGATATAACAACTGCCGGTGTATGTCAAGATGTGTATCCTATATATGCATAAAAATATTCAGCGCCGTTTGTTTCGGGGATAGGGCTTTGGCTCATTGGTCATTCCTAGCAGATCATCCACGGAGGTTCCGTAAAATTCGGAGAGCTGAATGAGGCATTGAAGCGGTATCTGCCGCGATTCCGTTTCGTACTGCGAGTAGGTGTTCTGCCTGATGTGCAGATAGTCGGCGATATTTTGCAGGGATCAATCTTGAACCCCCGTAAATCTCGCAGACGCACCGTCCTCACTCCTTGCAAATGATATTTGATAAGACCTCATGCTGATAACTTTTTCAAAAATGCCCGAGGGGGATTCTTTCGACAGCGAAGAATCCCCCTCGTTTTTTCGCAATGCTCTTTACAAGCACGAAGCATGCATGGCCATTATAAAAAATCAAAAAATTTAAAAAAATGGTGTTGACATTTTAGAATGACTATGCTATTATACTATCAGTTCATCGTGATAGACCGACGAACGAAACGGAGGGCAATGCATGAAGGACTGCTGCAAGGTTGGGTACTGTTTCCGACACCGCGCACGGTGAGAGACCGTTTTTGAAGCCTCACGGAACGAACAATTTTACGCCGAACGATAATTTAGGAGGAAAAAACGATGAAGAAGCTGCTGGCTGTGCTGTGCGCGATGATGCTGATGGTGTCCCTGACGAATGTTTATGCCGAGGAAAGCGATTTGGCTTATGTGAAGGAAAAGGGCGTGCTGGTGGTCGGCGTCACGGACTTTGCGCCGATGGACTATAAGGACGAAGCGGGCGAATGGATTGGCTTTGATGCGGACATGGCGAAAGCCTTTGCCGAATCGCTGGGCGTGCAGGTCGAATTTATCGAGATTGACTGGGATAACAAAATCTTGGAGCTGAACGGCAAAACCATTGACTGCGTTTGGAACGGCATGACGCTGACGAATGAGGTCAAGTCCTCGATGGAATGCAGCGCTGCCTATGCGAACAACGCCCAGGTCGTCGTTGTGCCGGCGGACAAGGCCGAGCAGTATCAGACGGTTGAATCCGTTGCGCAGCTTGTCTTCGCCGTAGAAGCCGGAAGCGCAGGCGAAGCGGAAATCGATGCGCTGGGTTATCAGAAGAACGCCGTGCAGAGCCAAGCCGCCGCGCTGATGGAAGTGACGGGCATGACTTCGGATGCAGCCGTCATTGATGCGCTGATGGCCGCCGCAATGGTCGGCGAGGGCACGGGCTATGCATCCCTGACCTACACCTGCTCCCTGAACAGCGAGGAATACGGCGTCGGTTTCCGCAAGGGCTCCGACTTGGCGCAGGCGCTGAACGACTTCTTGAAGGCCGCCTATGCCGATGGCACCATGATGAAGACGGCGGAAACCTACGGCGTACAGGCGGCAATCATTGCGCAAAACTGATTTAAAATTGCCGGCACATAAAACAACGGCCGAAGGAAGGGCGCGCACCGTGTCCTTCCTTCGAATATGTCTTGGAGGAATAGCATGGAGCATATCCTGCAGCAGTTTCCCATTGTCGTCAAGGCGTTGAACACAGGTTTTTTACAAACGCTGAAGCTCTTTTTTGTTACCCTGCTCGGCTCTTTGCCGCTGGGTCTCATGATTTCCTTTGGCTCGATGTCGCGCTTTTCGCCGCTCAGAGGGTTTATGAAGGTCATCGTCTGGATTGTTCGCGGCTCGCCGCTGATGATTCAGCTGCTCATCATCTATTATTTCCCCGGCCTGGTGCTGAAATATCCGCTCTGGGGCAGCGGAGAACAGGGGCGCTTTCTGGCCGCATCCGTGGCGTTCATCTTTAATTACGCCTGCTATTTTTCGGAAATTTTCAGAGGCGGCATTCAGGGCATTCCGTCAGGGCAGGAGGAGGCCGGTCTGGTGCTGGGCATGACGCGGCGGCAGATTTTTTTCAAGGTCAAGCTGCTGCAAATGGTAAAGGCCATTGTACCGCCCATGTCCAATGAAATCATTACGCTGGTCAAGGATACGTCGCTGGCGCGAATCATCGCGCTTCAGGAGGTCATTTGGGCAGGACAGGCGTTTATGAAGGGCAGTCAGGGAATTTCCGGCGAGATATGGCCGCTGTTTTTTACGGGCGTTTATTATCTGGTCTGCAACGGCCTTTTGACCGTGCTGTTTGCCAAGGTCGAAAAAAAGCTCGATTATTTTAAGTGAGGGAGACACCTGAGTCATGGCAATGCTGGAAGTAGAACACTTGAAAAAAGCCTTTGGCGGCATACAGGTGCTGAACAACATCAATTTTTCGCTCGAACTGGGAAAGACGCTGGCCATCATCGGCTCATCCGGCAGCGGAAAAACGACGCTGCTTCGGTGCTTAAATTTCTTGGAAACGCCCGACAGCGGTGCAATCCGCGTAAACGGCGAAAGCGTCTTTGACGGCGCAAGCCCGATACTGAGCAATGAAAACGAAATCAGGAAGCGCAGGCTGCATTTCGGCCTCGTTTTTCAGTCCTTTAACCTGTTTCCGCAGTATACGGCGCTGGAAAATGTGATGCTGGCCGGTCGGCTTTTGAGCAAGGAGCGGCCGGATTATAAGGCCGACAAAAAGGAAATCAAGGCGGAAATCGAAAAAAAAGCGCGGGCGCTGCTGACCCGCATGGGCTTGAGCGACCGCATGAACAATTATCCGCATCAGCTATCGGGCGGGCAGTGCCAGCGCGTGGCCATTGCCCGTGCGCTGGCGCTTGACCCTGAACTGCTGTGTTTTGATGAACCGACCAGCGCCCTTGACCCGCTGCTGACCCACGAGGTGCTGGCCGTCATTCGCGGGCTGGCCAACGATAAGCACACCATGCTGGTGGTAACCCACGAAATGGCGTTTGCGCGGGAAGTGGCGGATCAGGTGGTCTTCATGGAGGGCGGCGTCATCGTCGCCGCCGGAACGCCTGACGAAGTGTTTCAAAACGAGCGAGTGATTAAGTTTGCCGGAAATTTAGGGTAGCGCCGTGCAAAAAAGTACCGGAAATTTGGCGTCAGTCAAAAGGATTCACCGGCGCTTTATGCATAGAATAAGGGAAGTTACCGTGTAAAATGGGCTTTATGCTTTCTAACAACGGCTGTCGGCTCATTTGCGGTCAAGCAGAGTGCAGACCGAAAGAAAACGAGACAGAAAAACGAAAGGGACATGGCGGTTCAAAAATCGCTCATGTTCCTGTTCTTTTTGTCTTTGCCAAACCGGAAATCATCTCTTTCCTGTCTTGATAAAGTGAATCAGTTTTTCTATATCGTCGAAGTCATCATAATCGCCATTAATTCCTTTGCGGTGATAAACAACCCCTGCTTTTTCATTTCTCGCCAGGCAGTCCAAAAGCTCCGTTTCACCGCAGCTTTTGGCAAATATCGTAAATCCCCATAAGCCCAAAATCGTTAGATACACAAAGAGAAAAAACAGCCAAAAAGAGAGCTTCCGATTCCTGCCAAATCGTCTCGTTAGATACGAAATGCAGCAAAAACGGAAGCTATTTTGGTGATCCCGGCGCGATTCGAACGCGCGGCCTGCTGCTTAGGAGTATGGCATGACACCTCATGCGGCCTGCAATCTCTTGACTTATAGTATTAGAAAAAGCAAGGAATACCAAGGCTTTTTTCGTGTTCCGCTTTACAATACGTGCGACCTCGTACCACATAATTTCTTGCTAATTAAGGGTGTCCAATTAGCAAGAAATTAGCAAGGATTCGTACCCCCATAGGATACCACTACCAGCCAAAATAAGCAAGCCAAAAGGAGAAATTGCTATGGCAGATAAGGAAAGCGTGCAAGAGCGCCGTACTTACAGGGTTGAGGACATTGCCAAAATACTAAACATTGGCCGCACCTCATCATACAAGCTGGTCAACGAAGGTCACTTCCATTCGGTTCGTGTAGGTAATTCGATCCGTATTTCCAAGAAGTCCTTCGATGAATGGCTCGACGCCCTTAAAACTGAATAACGCCATCAAAACGCCACAGGCCATCAAAAAGTCTGTGGCGTTTTCATATATATCAACACTCAAAGGAAAGGAGGTCTTGCAATGGCCGTATTCAGAGTTGAAAAAACGAAAGACTTCACCATCATGTGCAACCATCACCTGCGGAACACGGAGCTGTCCCTGAAAGCCAAGGGATTGCTCTCGCTCATGCTGTCGCTGCCGGATAACTGGGACTACACCACCAAGGGGCTGTCCTTCATCTGTAAGGACGGCGTGGACTCCATCAGCACGGCGTTGAAGGAATTGGAGCGGCATTGATACCTGACCAGGCAGCGCCTCCGCTATGAGAACGGACAGCTTGGAGATATTGAGTACACGATCCATGAGCAGCCTGTGACTGCACCTCCCGAGCCGGCTCCACCTAAACGGGAAAATCCAGCACAGGAAAGGCCTGTTCAGGCAAAACCTGTTTTGGAGAAACCTGAACAGGAAAATCCCCACCAATTAAATACTAACTCACCAAGTACAAATGAATCAAAAACGGATCTATCAAGGACGCATCCATCAATCTATCCGTACCATGAAGCAGACAGCAGCACCGGTTCGGATAGGATGGATAGGATCGATATGGTGAGAGCCTATCGTGAGATCATTCAGGAAAATATCGAGTATGACTGCCTGATCACCCGGTATGAGAAGG
>CAVDRM010000035.1:0-21458 GCA_963611355.1 Anaerovibrio sp. | reverse complement strand
AGGCCGGCGAGGGCGCGGTAACGCTGTATGACGGCATGAAGGAAATGAAGGACGGTCTGGATGAACTGAATGACAAGGCTGTCATCCGCCTGACCGATTTTCTGAACAACGATGTGAACGAGCTAAAGGAACGCCTGCAGGCGGTCGCTGACATGGCCAAAGCCTATCAGTCCTACGGCGGCATCGCCGACGGCATGACCGGCAGCGTGCACTTCATCATCCGCACGGCGGGAATCAAATAACAAGGCTTCTCATCAGAACGCCCCTGCATCCAAAAACGATGCGGGGGCGCTTTCGTATGTCTGAATAAATGGATACACTGTAAACTTTTCCGGTGCTGCATTGACACGAAAAAAGCAATATTTTATACTATGAAATGGGGGGAATTCCCCCCCATTAGGGAGGTCTGCATATGCGGCGGGAACGCTTATTCTGCTTTATCCTGGTGTTAGTACTGGCATTCGGCTCCCTGCCCGTTTTGCCCGTGACGGCGGAGGACGAAAAAACTGTCGGCGCTGCTGTGCAGGAGGGAAGTGTACCAGTCGGAGAAACGGAGACGCAGACCGAAGCGCCTGTGACGGAAGCGCCGGTTGCAACGGAAGCACCCGCGGCGGAAATTCCGGCATCGGCCGAAGCGGTAACGGAAGCGCCGATGGCATCGGAAACACCCGCAACGGAAGCGCCCGATGCAGCCGAAGCGCCGGAAACGACCGAAGCACCGGAGGAAGCACGCTTTTCCAAGGGCTATGCGCTTTTGAAGGCCGGAACGAAGGTCTATTCGGATGAGCGCTGCGCATCCCTTTGGGGTGAGCTGGCCGAGAAGACCGTTGTGTATGTTGCGGCGCGTCAGGAAACGGAGAACGCGCAGCGCGATATTCTGCGCTTTGCTTATGCCGAGGACGGCACAGCCCAAAGCGCCTATGTGCGGGCAGACGCCGCAACGCCGCTGAGCGAGGAAGAAGCAAAGGCCGCCGCCGCAAAGCAGAGCGAGGTGTATTATCAAAATGACCGCGCCCTGCCGCTGTTTGCGCTTCCCCTGACGAATGAAGCGGAGACGGAAGCTTCCGAAGCAACGGAGATTCCCGAAGAAGCTGCAACGTCCGTGCCGGACACGGACGCCGCCGAAGGAAACCCGAGTGAGGAAAGCACGGCTGTTCCCGAAGCAACGGAGATTCCCGAAGAAGCTGCAACGCCCGTGCCGGACACGGACGCCGCCGAAGGAAACCCGAGTGAGGAAAGCACGGCTGTTCCCGAAACAACGGAGATTCCCGAAGAAGCTGCAACGCCCGTGCCGGAGAAAACGGCGGAAGCCCCCGAAGAAACACCCATTCCCATCGAGGAGGACATTCCCGTCATTGACGGGGACGAAGTCCCGACCGTTGACGAGGATTTTGAGCCTGCTGAAATTGACATTCCCGATGATGATGATGAAGCCCTGACCGAGGAGGAAGAGTCCGCCGCGAATGAAACTCCCAAGGTGAAGTCCCTCGTGATTTGCGTGGACGGGGAGGAGACGGACGGAAAAGTCACGCTGGACAGGGCAGATAGCGACAGCTATCTGCTCACGGCGGACATTGAGCCGGAGACGGCCGATTGGAATGTCAAGTGGTCTGTGTCCTCAAAATCTTATGCAGATGTGGACGAGGACGGCTGGCTGACGCTGAAAAAGAACGGCACATTCACCGTGACCTGCAAGGCGCTGGACGGCTCGAACAAGAGCACGACCCTGCGCGTGACGGCGGTGAATCTGATTAAAGAAATTTTCCTCAGCGGCCCCGATGCCATGCGTTCGGGCGCGGTCGAACAAATGACTGCCACTTTTAGCCCGATGTATCCGACCGATGCGAATGATATCGTTTGGTCAAGCTCGGATGAAGCCGTCGCCGCCGTCAATGCGAAGGGCCAAGTGACCGCTAAGACCGTCGCCGAGCCGACCTATGTGTATATCACCGCCGCGACCAAGGACGGCGGCATCGAAAGCAACACACATGCAATTCTTGTTCGCCCGCCGGCACAGGCTGTTGAAATCCAAATCGGCGGCGCGTCCTGCACCCAGCAGACCCTTGATTTGGCGTATGAGGAGCCCGAACTGGCGCTGTTCTCAGCCGTCTATCCCAAAGGTGCCTTTCAGCGCGTCACCTGGAGCAGCTCCAACAAAAAAGTGGCGACCGTGGACGAGGAAGGCATTGTGACCGCCCATGCCGCAGGCACGGCGACCATCACGGCCACGGCTGCGGACGGCTCGAAGAAGAGCGCGTTCATGAAGCTGACCGTGCTGTACAGCGTGACCGGCATTTTCCTGACCGGAGACACCGAGCTGGCGGGCGGCAAGTCTCTGACGCTCAGCGCCGAGGTGCTGCCCGAAGGCGCGGCCAACAAAAAGCTGACATGGACGACAAGCAATAAGGCCGTCGCTACCGTGTCCTCCTCAGGCAAGGTGACGGCGAAAAAGGTAACTCAGGTGCAGACCGTCACCATCACGGCGACCGCAAAGGACGGCTCGGGGGCTTCCGATTCGATGACCCTGACCGTGCGGCCGCAGGTGAAGAGCATTTCCATTTTGGCGCAGGACGGGAGCGTGCTGCCGTCCGTCAAGACCATCGTCTTTGAGGAGGACGGGCAGAACCTTTATCTGCAGGCGCAGGTGCTGCCGGAAAACGCGGGGAAGACCGTCAAGTGGAAGTCCTCCAATGAAAAAATCGCCTATGTGGATGAGCAGACGGGCGTTGTCACCCTGCACAAAAAAGGGAATGTCACCATCACGGCGACCGCCACGGACGGCTCAGGGGTCAAAAAGACCGTGAAGCTGCAGGGCGTGACCCTGGTGAACAGCATCTCCGTGTCCTTCCTTGACCAGCTTGCCGGAGGCTGCTCCGCGACCGCCAAGGCTTCCGTTCTGCCCGCCGACGCCACCAATAAAAAGGTTTATTGGTACACGGATGATACGGATTATATTTCCGTCCATAAAACCAGCGGCAAGGTGACGGCAAAGAAGGTCACGCAGGCCGTGACCGTGTCTGTCCGCGCCGAGGCGCAGGACGGCTCCGGCATTGTCTCAAGCGCCTCCTTCACGCTGTCTCCCGCCATTCAGACCATGCGCATCGTGAAGGACGGAACGCCCATCACCGCCCTTTCGTTGGATGCGGCGGACGTTGCCGAAAACACGGCGCAGCTCGGCGTTCGGTTTGAGCCGGAAACGGCATGTCCCTCCGGCCGCGTCACATGGAAATCCTCCAATGCGAAGATTGCCTCGGTGGATGAAAACGGATTGGTCACGGCCGTCAAAAACGGAACGGTCACCTTGACCGCCACCGCGCAGGACGGCTCGAACAAACGCGCCACGGTGCGCCTGACGGTGAAAACAAAGGTACAGCGCATTGATGCGGAGGAACTGTATTATGTCGGCCTCAAGAAGACCGTCTCCTTAAAGGCCGGCGTTTATCCCGCCACAGCCTCGGACAAGAAGCTGACCTATAAAAGCCAAAATGCAAAAATCGCCGCCGTGACCTCCTCCGGCCGCGTGACGGGAAAGAGCGAGGGCGAAACGACCATCATTATCTCCGCCAAGGACGGCAGTGTGCAAAAGAGCGTCTCGGTCAGCGTCCTGCCCGCCGCTGCGAGCATCAGCATTTTGGATGAAGACAGGAACAAGGTGAACGGCAAGACCATTTCCCTGAAGCTGCCGACGAATGACGATGGGATGATTGAAACCGTCTATTATACCCTCACCACCGAGATTCTTCCGCTGGACGGCTGCACCGAGGCGGCATGGAGCGTATCGCCCGCGGGCATCGTGTCCTTGAAGGCGCAGAGCGGCGGGCAGTGCAGCCTTCGGCTTCTGAAGGGCGGAACGGCGACCGTTACGGCCAAGACCGTGGACGGCTCAAACAAGAGCGCCAAGGTAAAAATCAGCGTGACCAAGCCCGTATCGCTCATTGGCATTGAAGGCCCGAAGGAACTGGCAAAGGGCAAGAGCGCGTACTTGACCACCTGGACGATTCCGAACGACCCGACCAATAAGGGCGTTCGGTGGGAGAGCCTTTCGCCGGACATCATTTCCGTGACCCAAGACGGAAAAATCACCGCACAGGCCTCTGCCGGCACGGCGGTCATTGTGGCCACCCCCAAGGACGGGCTGGAGGGCGTGAACGCCGCCTACACCGTTTCCATCCTGCCCAAGGCGGAAGAAATGACGCTTTATTATTCCCTCAATCCCGCCGCCTCGGAGGATACGGAGACAGATTCGGCCGGCGATTCAATCGCGCCCGTTGAGAACCGCCTCACGGTAACGGCCAATGACACGGACTCCGTATATTTGCGGGCGGTGATATCGCCGGAGGAGGCCAGCCAACGCGTGACGGTGACCAGTTCCGTTCCGAGCGTGGCAGCCGTTTTCCCGATGGAGGATGACGAGGCGCCTTATTATGCGGCAAATCTGCAAATTTATAAGCGCGGCACGACCGTCATCACGGTGACTGCGCAGGACGGCACGAAAATCAAACAGTCCTTCACCTTGGAGGTGCTTCAGCAGGCGGAGAGTATCGAAATTTCGGGCGATACCTACCTTGTATCCGGTCAGCGCGCCCAGCTGAGGGCAGCGGTCTATCCGTCCACGGCCTCTTCCAAAGAGGTCGCATGGGGCTTTGAGCAGGGCGATACGGATTATTCCGCCTATGCCGTCATCACCGCAAAGGGCATCATCACCGCCAAGACCGTAACCGAGCCGACCGAGATTGTCGTCACGGCGACCGCCAAGGACGATTCAGGCGTGTACGGCACATGGACCATGATGCTTTATCCCACCGAGCAGGATGTTCCCAGCGCAGCGCCCGCCTACCGCGCCGTTGTCGTTGTTGAGCCGACCGCTACCAAGGCAGGCATTTTGAAGCGCCAAAACGATGTGGACGGCATGGCCGCCATGCTCAGAATGCAGCGCATCAACGGACAGGCGTTTCAGAGCGTCAAGGTCATGCACCAGACAAGCGCCTCGCAGGTGCTGAGCGCTTTGAGCGCCTTGGCCGGCGAAGCCAACGGTGCGGACGTGACCTATTTCTATTTCCTGGGTCACGGCGATACAAACGGCACGATCCTCTTTTATGACAATTCCTCCCTTACCGCTGCGAATTTGAAGGGCGCGCTCGACAAGATTCCGGGGCGCGTGGTGGTCTTCCTGGCCAACTGCTATTCCGGCTACTATGTCGCCGGAAACAGCGCCGCCAACGCCATCAGCACGGCGGATTTGACGGACGAGATACCGGAGGACACGGAAATCACCGACGTACCGCCGTCTGCCTTCACCGACAGCATCATTTCCGTTTTCTCAAAGGGCGATGACGAGGTCACCATCCCGCTGACCCGCGGCTGCAGCGTGGTTTCCGCCAACATCGGCGAGCTTCGCAAGAGCAAATACTATGTATTGACCGCCTCTTTGTACAATGAGCAGAGCTGGTTCAGCTATTACACGAACAATGACGGCAGCATTGACGAGAGCCGCTCCTTTGACCGCTTCACCCGCGGCCTGTGCAGCGCGGGCGGCTGGGATTCCGTCACCAAGACGACCACATGGTCAGGAAGCAAGACGGTGACGCTGGCACAGGCGTATGCCCTGACCGCTGCCTATGTTAAAAGCTTCACCGACCATCAGAGCAGCGTGCAGGTGTATCCCGCTTCCGCCTCATTCGTCATCTTCCAGCACTGATGTAAATTTTTTCGGAGAATCGGCTGATTTCTTTTGCTTTTTCGCCCGCTCATGCTATAATGAAGGCTGTTATCACTGCGGATTGCCCGTACAAGGCGCAATTCGACGCATTTTTCGGAGGCTGCCATGCGCCGTTTGACTGTTCTTTCCCTGCTTTTGCTCCTGCTCCTTCCCGCCGCGTTCGCGGCGGACGAGGTGCTGTATACCGGCATCGTCACGCTGAATTACAAGAATTCCACTACCACCGTTTATGCGGAGATGGACAAGGATTCCAAGAAGCTGGCGTGGTATAATCCGGGCAAAAAGCTGGAAATCACCGCCGTGTATCCCAACTGGGTGGAGGTAAAGCTCAAGACCCGGAAGGGCTATATCCTGCGCCACCGCGTGGATAATGTCGTCCCCGTTGACTCCGTGAATACCCCGCCGTACGGCGTGGAGGTGTACACCCATTGGGCGGTCATCACGCAGGAAACGCCTGTTCTGGCCGAGCCGAGTTCGGACGCGGAGGTGCTGTCCACCCTGACCGAGGGCGCAAGGGTCGCCTTTATCGGCTGTGAGGGCGGCTGGGCCAAGCTGGTCTATCACCGCCAGTATGCGTGGGTGGATACCCGTTTGCTGGAGGAGCTTCTGCCCGTCGCCGGAGCGCCGGAGGAGGGAAACGCGGAAACGCCATTGGCTGTCTTTTGCTCCTTCTACAACAAGAACGAGGACAGAATCGTCAATCTGAAGGTCGCCTGCTCGCGCTTGGAGCGGGTCATGCAGACGAATGAACTGCTTGATTTTAACGGCTCGGTCGGTCCCTTCACCAGGGGCAACGGCTATATGCAGGCGCCCGTGCTGATTGACGG
Organism: Anaerovibrio sp.; assembly: GCA_963611355.1. Classification (GTDB taxonomy): domain Bacteria; phylum Bacillota; class Clostridia; order Christensenellales; family Aristaeellaceae; genus CAVDRM01. The sequence goes on along the minus strand of CAVDRM010000035.1, from coordinate 14,912 downwards.
ACAGACCAAACTGGGCTACGGCGGCGGCTCGTGCCAGATTTCATCCACCCTGTATAACACCGTGCTTCAGCTTCCGGGCATCACCATCGTGGAGCGCCACCCGCACGGGGCAAACGGCGCGTCCTATCTGCCGCACGGCGTGGACGCATCCAGCGGCGATTTGAATTTCCGCATCAGGAATTCCTATGACTTCCCCATCCGCATTGAGGCATCCTGCCACGACTACTGCCTGTTCATGGCCATTTATCGGGAGGAATGATATGCGCCGCGCCCTTGCCCTTGCGCTGCTTTTCACGCTCCTGCTGTCCGCGCTGCCGGCCTGTGCGGAGGAAAGCCAGCCGCTGTACCGTGCGCAGATTACCGGCGGCGACGCGGGGCTGTATGAGGATGAAAGCGAGGCGCACCGCATTGCCTATGTCAAAAAAGGCACTTATGTGCGCGTGTACGAGGTCACGCCGAAGTTCGCCCGCATCGAGGCGAACGGCACGATGGGCTATGTCTACCGCTCACGGCTTGACCAGGTGACGGCGATTGATTCCGTCAATACCCCGCCCTACGGGGTCGAGGTCTTTCGGTACATGGCGGCGGCCGTGTGCGATACGCCCGTTTATGCGGCGGCGGACAGCGCATCCCAAACGCTGATTACCCTGCACGAGGGCGCACGGTTTGCCTTTATCGGCGCGGAAAATGGCTGGGCGAAGGTCATCTATCATCGGCAGTACGGCTACATCGATACCCGCCTGCTGAGCGAAATCGTCATGGTCAAGAGCGCGGCGGACGAGGAGGCGATGGACGCGCCGATTGCGGTCTACACCTCGTATTACAAAATCACCACCACCGAGGCGAACATCGGGCGCATGAAGAACATTGCCACGGCGTGCGAAAAGCTCTCCGCCATTACCCTGCAGCCCGGCGAAACCCTGAATTTCAACAGCGACATCGGCCCGTACACCGAAAGAAACGGCTACCATAAAGCGCCTGTGCTGGCCGACGGCAAAACCAAGCTCAATTACGGCGGCGGAACGTGTCAGGTGTCGTCCACGCTGTATAATGTGGTGCTTCAGCTTCCAGGCCTCACCGTGGTCAAGCGCCGCGCCCACGGCGCAAACGGAGCGTCTTATCTGCCGCACGGCGTGGACGCCGCCGTCGGCAACAAAAACCTGAACTTCATCTTCCGCAACGACTACGACTTTCCTGTCCGCATCGACGCCTCCTCGCAGGACGGCGCGCTGTATATTTCGATTTGGCGGGCGGACAGCCTGTAACTCTATCCGAGCCGTCACCGCCGAATTGTGCGGGGCGGCTTCAATCATCGTCTGAATGATTGTAAAAAATGAGAAGCTGTTCGGAAGGGCTTCTTGTTTTTTTATGGCTTCGTTTGATCTTTCGGCGCTCGGTGCTTCTTCACGAGCCTTCATTTTTATGGCTTGTATAAGGCGCGCATTTTTGCTATAATAACAAATGGGTCATTATACCCATAACGTCATGATTGCAATTCGTGAAGAGTTTTAAGGAGGTAACACCCTTTGAACGATGATTATATGAGCCGGCCGGAGCAGCAGCCGATCCGCCATCGCCGCTCCGCCCGTTATCAGACGGAAAATACGCAGACAGCTGCACAGGAAAACGCGCAGAGCGGGATGCAGCCTGACACGCAAAGCAGCGCGCAGACCGCCTCTCAAAGCGAAAATCGGCCTGTCATCGGGCAGATGTCGGACATTCCGGACGCACCGCAGGGAAGCATGGCGTCCGTCTACACCAAGGACAATGTGAGCGACCAGAGACGGCGCTCCCTGCAGCAGCCGCAGCAGACGGGCATTTATACCCGCATGACGCAGACGGGTTATCAGCAGACCGTGCGCCAGCAGCCGCGCTCCTATGCCCGGCCTGTGACCGCCTCCCCCTCGGCGCAGTACGACACGGGGGACCAGCCGCGCCCGCGCTTTGTGGATGATGGAAGCGCCGCTCAGCCTGCGCGCAGCAATGTCCGCCCCGAACGGGATGAGGCGTATGAGCGCCGCATGGAGCAGCGCCGTGCGCAGGAGGACGACTACGATGAGGACGGGGAAGAGCCGCGCCGCTCTGTCGGCCGGACTGTCCTGGTCATCGTGCTGTTCCTGCTGGTGCTGCTGGCCGGCGTTTATTTCCTGCTGCCGGAGGGCGATACGGGCGTTATCGGCAAGCTGAACGAGGTGAAATCCGGCATCAGCGGGATGTTCACGCAGGTGAAGGGCATGATAAGCCCGACCGAGCAGCCCGCGCAGGCGTATGAGTTCAAATCCGCCACGCTGAACGGCACGACCGGCACGCGCTCTCTGTTCAATCTGACGACCTCGCAGAACGTGAGCAATGTGCGTCTGATGGACGAAGACGGCAACGAAATCGTCAGCTCCGTGTCCAAGACCAACGGTGAGGATGAGACCAACCGCGTGTGGGAAATCACCGTTATTTTTGAAACGCCGTACACGGGCAATGTGTTTGCCGCGCTCAAGCAGGGCGAGAAATGGGTGACGACGGATAAATCTCTCTTTATTTCATTCACCGAGCCGACGGCGACGCCCCTGCCGACGGCGACGCCGACCCCGACGCCTGACCTGACCCCGACTCCCGCAGCCGAGACGTCCGTGCCCGCAGCGGATGCACCCGCCGCAGATGTGAATGCACCGTTGATTGTGATGAGCAGCACGGTCATTTCTCAGTCCGTCCCGCCCGCCGCAACGGATGAGCCGATTGCAGAGGACGATTCGGCCGGCGTCGGTGCGAATGACGGCGGCGAGGACGAATTTGCGGACGATTACACAGCGGATGATACAGCGGAATATACAGAGGATATAGACAACATTGCCGAGGACATTCCGGACGAAGATACGGATGCATATCCGAACGATCAAAACGAAGAAGACGCGGACGATTGGACGGATGAAATGACGGACGATACGAACGCGCTGAGCGAGGCAAGCGGCGAGGAGCCCGTTATCGAGGAAACGCCCGCGCCGACCGAGGCGCCCACGCCGTCCATCGCTCCCACCGAGGTGGTTGTAACGGCGACCCCCATGCCGCTTTTAACCGCCGTCAGCGAAAACAGCAGCCTGAAAATCACGGACACGGTCTTTATCGGCTCGAAGGCGCAGAGCGACTATTCGCGCGATAAGGCGCTGACCGCAGTCAATCCCGACAATTATACCTACTGGCAGGGCGGCGTTCTGACCTTCCGCGGGGATTCCTTCCGCCGCAATGCGGCCTTCGGCACGGCTGAAATCGCCGAGGACAAGATGAGCATTGTCTGGCAGAGCGAAATCGGCTCCGTGAAGACGGCGGACGGCACTTTGTACGGTGTCGGCTGGACGGGGCAGCCCGCCATCGTCAAATGGAGCCGCGATGTCCGTGAAATCATGAACATCAATGATGAAAAGAAGGCCGTTTCCGCGCTGAAGGAGGTCATTTTCGGCGCGCAGGACGGCAAGGTGTACTTCCTTGACCTTAAGGACGGCGCGGCGACCCGCGACCCCATTAACATCGGCTATCCGCTCAAGGGCAGCGTTTCCGTAGATACATCGGGCAAGCCGATGATTTCCTTCGGTCAGGGCGTTTCCAAGATGGCTGGCGGCAAGACGGGGCAGATAGGCTTCTATCTGTACAACCTGATTGACGGCAAGGAGCTTCTGTTCATGAACGGGCGTTCCGGCAAGAACAATGCGCAGAAGCAGTACGGCACAAACGGCGCGTTTGACGGCTCGTCCCTGATGCTCTGGAACATGGACACCATGGTCATCGCCGGTGAAAACGGCCTTCTGTACACGGTTGACCTGGGGACGGAATTCTCCATTGACGAGAGCGGCACCTCCGGCACGCTGACCGTCAACCCCTCCACCGTCTATCTGCGCAGCAAGGCGGAAAAGGCCAAGGATTCGCAGGTCAGCATCGAAAGCAGCATTGCCATGTACGACCATTATGTCTTCATGGCGGACAATTACGGCGCTCTCCGCTGCGTGGACGTCAACACCATGCGCACCGTTTGGGCGGCTGATATGGGCGATAATACGGATGCCGCCATCGCGCTGGACTTTGACGATGAGGGCAAGCTCTGGCTGTATACGGGCAACACCAACGCTGCCCGCCTGGGCTCGAAGAAGAACGTCTCCGCCCGCCGCATCAATGCCATGACAGGCGAAATTGACTGGACGTTTGAGATTAAGTGCAAGCAGGACAAGAGCACCGAACGAAGCGGCTTCAAGGCCAGCCCCGTCATCGGCGAAAATTCCATCGACCATCTGGTCATCTTCACCGCCAACAAGGTGGATGAAGGCGGCAGCACCATCATAGCGCTCAACAAGGAGACCGGCGAGGCCGCATGGCAGTACCACCTGAAGGCCGAGGCCATTTCCTCTCCCGTTGCCGTGTACAACGAGGCGGGCGATGCATGGCTCATTCAGGCGGACATGGACGGCACGCTGCATATGCTGGATGCGCGGTCCGGCGCGTACCTGTCCTCTCTGGACTTGGGCGGCGAAATTCAAGGTTCTCCCGCCGTGTACAAGGATATGCTGGTCATCGGCACCTGCTCCAAGGGCAATTCCTATATGTACGGCATTCAATTGGAATAAATTCCCGAATGTGAAACGGGCAAGGGTTGACGCCTTTGCCCGTTTTTTGAAAAAAATCGCATATTGATACTATTTTTGATCTGATGCACAAATAAGGTTCGGGAGGGCTTTTTGCCTTCGGCAAAGCCGGCAGGCAGGCACAGCCGCAGCCCCGCGCTGACAGAAACGAAACTGAGGCGGAACGGAAAAGACAATTGAAGATGCCGTGGTGCAGATGAAAAAGCGTATCATTTTGAAAGGAGCTTTAGAATGAACAAACGTTATTTGGTTGCCTTGGATCAGGGAACGACCAGCTCCCGCGCCGTTCTTTTCAATTTGGAGGGGCAGATGCTGGCCTCGGCCGCCTTTGAGTATGCCCAGCATTATCCAAGGCCCGGCTGGGTAGAGCATGACCCCGCTGACATTTTATCCACGCAGATAGAGGCGCTGCGGGCGGTCGTGCGCAAAGCGCAGATTGACCCTAAGGAAATTGCCGCCATCGGCGTGACCAACCAGCGCGAGACCACCCTTTTGTGGGACAGGAAGACGGGAAAGTGCGTCCATAACGCCATCGTCTGGCAATGCCGCCGTACCGCGCCGATTGTGGAAAAGCTGGTGCGGGACGGCCATGCGGACATGATACGCGAAAAAACGGGGCTTGTGCCGGACGCTTATTTTTCCGGCACGAAGCTCAAGTGGCTGCTGGATACACTGGCTTTGCACGGCCGCGCCGAGCGGGGCGAGCTTTGCTTCGGCACGGTGGATTCCTTCCTGTGCTGGCATCTGGTGTCCGGCCATCCGTACGTCACGGATGCGACCAACGCGGGGCGCACGATGCTGTTTAACCTGCATACGCAGGATTGGGACGAGGAGCTGCTGAGGCTTCTTGACATTCCCCGCGCCGTACTGCCGACGGTCTTGGATTCCGCGCAGATGATAGGCTGTCTGGACGAGGATATTTTAGGCGCGGCGATTCCCGTTGCCGCCATTGCGGGCGACCAGCACGCGGCGCTGTTCGGGCAGGCGTGCTTTGAAAAGGGCATGGTCAAAAACACCTACGGCACGGGCTGCTTTATGCTGATGAACATCGGCGAAAACTTCCGCCTTTCGGAAAGCGGGCTGCTGACGACGATGGCGTGGCGTCTGAACGGAAAGCCCACCTACGCGCTGGAGGGCAGCGTGTTCATCGGCGGCGCGGCGGTGCAGTGGCTGCGCGATGAAATGAGGCTGGTGGAAAGCGCGAAGGATACGGAGTCCGTGGCCACGTCCGTACCCGATAACGGCGGCGTGTACCTGGTCCCCGCGTTCACGGGCTTGGGCGCTCCGCACTGGGATATGTACGCCCGCGGCACGGTGGTCGGACTGACCCGCGGCACGGGACGCAAGCATATGGTGCGGGCGGCGCTGGAGGCTATCGCCTATCAGTCCGCCGATTTGCTGACTGCCATGAGCCGTGATTGCGGGCAAACGCCCACGGCTCTGCGCGTGGACGGCGGCGCGAGCGCCAACCGCTTTCTGATGCAGTTTCAGGCGGACATCATGCAGATCGAGGTGCAGCGTCCAGCCGTGCTGGAGACGACCGCACTGGGCGCGGCGCTGCTGGCAGGGCTTGGAGTCGGTCTCTTCCGCGACCTGTCGGAGACGGCTGCGGGCTGGCACATCAAGGATACCTTTGAGCCGAGCATGGCGCAGGAGGAACGCACAAAGCTGCTCAAAGGCTGGCATAAAGCCGTTCAAACGGCAATCTTTTGGGGAAAAGACGAATAAACCAATGATAAAGAAGGTTGAATTATGACGGAACGGAAAAAGGAGAATCTCATTCAGGCCGTTAAATTTACGCTGTTTTCCATTTCGGCGGGGCTGATTCAGGTCGCCTCATTCACGCTGCTTCAAATCATCACAGGCCAGCAAAACGCCGGGCAGGAGACGACATCGCCCTCGTACTGGTACTGTTATCTGCCTTCGCTGATTTTAAGCGTCATCTGGAACTGCACCTTCAATCGGAAATTCACCTTCAAATCCGCCGCCAATGTCCCGCGGGCCATGGGGCTTGCGCTGCTCTTTTATGTGCCGTTTATCCCGCTCAGCACATGGTGGGGCGACGCGCTGGCCAAGGCGGGCTGGAACGAATATCTGATTTTAGCGCTCACGATGGTTATTAACTTTGTATTGGAATTTCTGTGGCAGAAGCAGGTCGTTTTTAAAGAAAAAAAGGCTTAAAACGGGAACAGGCGCACGGCCAGCATGACGACCGCCGTGCCCGAAACAATGCTTAAAAACGTGCTGTGCCTGATTTTATAGCTGATGACGACCGTCAGCACGCCCAAAAGCTGAGGGATGCCGGTTCGGACGGGCTCGGCGACCGCGTCCTTCAGGCAGTAGACGACCAGCACGGCCATGATAGCAGGGGGCAGCATGGCGCCGAGGCGCGTCATCCATGCGGGCATGGTGCGGCTTTTTCCGAAAAAGAGAAAGGGCAGGGCGCGGAGAAACAGCGTGCAGAGCGCAGAAACGCCAATGGCGGAAAGCACATAGGCGGTCATTTCGCATCCGCCTCCTTCCCCTTGAGGAGCAGCGCCGCAGAGGTCAGCAGCAGGGCGGGCAGCATAAAGCGCCGGCTGCCGACCGCGAGCAGGCAGACGAGCGCGATGCCTCCGCCCAGTACGATGGGTGTTCTGTCCCGCAAATGCTCCCATTGGTCAACCAAAATGACGACGAACAGCGCCGTCATGCAAAAATCAATGCCTTCCAAGTCCCACGGGATAATCTGCCCCAGCACACCGCCGACCAGCGTCCCCAAGAGCCAGTAAAGGTAACTGAGGACGGCGCTGAAAAACATCACATCCGAACGGTCGTTTATCGCGGCGGGCAGGCTGCAATTCACGGCGTAGGTCTCGTCCGTCATGCTGAACACCATAAAGGGCATTCTGCGCCCCATACGCCGGAAATCGTCCAAAAAAGTAAGGCTGTAAAAGGTTTGTCTGCTGTTCATGAAGAGCGCGGTCACGGCAATCACGCCAAGCCCCGCCCCGCCGGAAAACAGGGAAACAAGCATGAACTGAAACGCGCCCGTGTACACTGTGGCGCTCGTCAGGAGCGATACATACCACGGGTAGCCTGCGTTGCTCATCAGGATGGCGTAGGCCGCGCCGATGAACAGATAGCTGCAAAAAATGGGCAGTGTGCGGGTCAGCGCCTCCCGAAAAGCGGTCTTCTTCAATGCGAACACTCCTTTATGCAAAAATCCCGTGAGCGATAGGCTCACGGGATGATTTTATGCCTTGCCGGACGCGCTGTCAATCACGGGTGGAAAAATCGACGGCTTTGACATCAGAAAGAAACTGCCGGCAGCGCAAAACCGGAAGGCTGAAGCGTAAAAAAGTAAAGGCAGCACCGCACAAATGAGGGGCACGATAAATCGTGAATTTTGTGTCAGATACGATTGCAAAAATCGATGGTTTACTGGATGTAAATCGAGATTTTTGCAAGAAGTAGATGGCGCAAAAGGCACATTTTTGCGAGTCGCCGAATTGTGCGGTGATGCCTAAAATCTGCCTCCTTCACGCTCCGCTCTTTGTTCTTGATTGACAGCCCTCGGCAGCTTCTCCGTCTTTTAATGTTTTGAGTAGTCCTTGGGTCAAAAATACGGTCATCACAAAGGTGATCGCATCGGCGATTGGCTGAGCCAACTGAATGCCGACCAGCCCGAAGAGCTTCGGCAGCACCACGATAAGCGGCAGGAAGAACAGCCCCTGCCGCGCCAGCGCCACGACGGAGGCGCGGAAGGTCTGCGCGGTCGTCTGCATCATCATGTTGGCTATGGTGATGTACCCCGTCAGCGGCAGCGTGATGCACTGCAGGCAGAGCGCCATCGCGCCGATGTCCGCCACCACATCATCGCCCCGCTGGACACGCGCTATGATCTGCGGCGCAAACACCGCCATCAGCACGGAACAGGCCGCCAGGAAAATCATGCCGTATTTGATGCAGAAGAAAAAGCCCTCGCGCACGCGATGATACTTTTTCGCGCCGTAGTTAAAGCCGCACACGGGCTGGAAGCCCTGCCCGAAGCCGATGACGGCGGAGCTGGCAATCATCATCACGCGGGAAACAATGCTCATGGCGGCCACCGCCGCATCACCGTATACGCCGGCGGCCAGGTTGAGACAGGCCGTCGCCACGCTGCTGATGCCCTGACGGAACAGGGACGGCAGACCGCCTTTGAACATTTCGCTTAAAAAGTATCGGTTGGGGGTGAAATTGCGGATGTGAATGTTCATATTGTCTGAGCGCCTCGTCCCGATGAACAGCAGGACGAAGGAGAAGAACTGGCTCAGAATGGTCGCCAGCGCAGCGCCGGCCACGCCCATATCAAGGACAAAGATGAACAGCGGATCCAAGGCGATGTTCAGCAGGCCGCCGGCGGTAATGCCGACCATGCCGAAGAGGGCGTTGCCCTGAAAGCGAAGCTGGTTGTTCAGCACAAGTGAGGCCGCCATCCACGGCGTACCGATTAAAATCCAGCGCACATAGTCAATGGAAAATACCTCGCTGGTGTCTGTCGCACCTAAAATGCGCACGAGCGGCCTCAAAAAAATCAGTCCAAGCGCCATGATGACAAGGCCTGCCAAAAAAGCGGAGACAAAGCCGGTCGCCGCCATGCGCTCGGCCTCTTCCGTCTCCTGCCGTCCCAAAGCGCGGGAGATGAAGTTGCCGCTGCCCTGCCCGAACAGGAAGCCGAACGCCTGAATGACCGCCATCAGCGGATAGCCGACGCCGACCGCCGCCGTTGCGCTGACATTTTCAAGCTGGCCGACAAAAAAAGTGTCCGCCGTGTTGTAAATGGAGGTAATCATCATGGAAATGATGGTCGGGATGGCCAGCCGGATAATCAGCCGTTTTACGGGCGTTTCCGTCATGGTTTGATATTTTTCCTCCGTCGTCTGAACGATTTTGCGCATACCCCGCACCTCATATGTGAATTTTACCTATGTATTATATGCCTAAACGGGCGAAAAAACAAGAACTTTTCAGCGTGAAGAGCAGAGCTTGGCGCCGTCTCTTCCTGTACAAAAAGCGCTTGACTTTTGTCCCAAATCGGACTATAATCTCATTTCGTCCGCTTTCGGACAGAAAAGGAGGAGGCTATGGACGGGCAAATCGACCGCGTTCTGGTGGAGTACAACAACAGCACAAAGCAGCTTGACGAGATTTACCGCAATGTCGCCAAGTGCTTCACCCTGCCGGAATGCACTTTTTGGATTTTGTACACCCTGCGTATCGAGCAGCGGAGCTTCACCCAGACGGAGATATGCGATTTTCTGTATGAGCCGAAGCAGACGGTCAATTCCGCGCTCAAAAAGCTGGAACGGGAGCAGTGCATCGCGTTCAGCGCCGGGGACGACCAGCGGAGCAAGAAAATCAGCCTGACGGAAAAGGGCGTTCGGCTTGCGGGACAGACCGTTGACCGCATCATCAACGCCGAAACGGAGGCACTCCGGCAGATGTCCGAGGAGGACAGCAAGCAGCTCATCCGCCTGACCCGGCAATACTGCCGTTTATTAAAGACACAGTTTGAAAAACTATCAGTTTTGTAAGTTTAATCAAGGAGACTGTGCCGCAAGCAGGCACAGACAAAATGTATGAAAACGCAAATTCAGCTTTCCGACCATTTTAATTATCGCAAGCTTCTTCGCTTTGTCCTGCCGTCCATCATGATGATGGTGTTCACCTCCATGTACGGCGTGGTGGACGGCCTGTTCGTTTCGAATTACGCGGGCAAGACCTCCTTTGCCGCCATTAATTTGGTCATGCCCTTTATCATGGTGCTGGGCGGCCTCGGCTTCATGGTCGGCACGGGCGGAACGGCGCTGGTGGCCAAGGTGCTTGGAGAGGGTGACAGGGCAAAGGCCAACCGTTATTTCTCCATGATGATTCTGTTCACCCTGCTCTTAGGCGTTGTGCTGACGGTTTTCGGCATTGTCTTCATGGAGCCTGTCGCCCTATTTTTGCAGGCGACGCCTGAGATGCTTCCGGACTGCATGACCTACGGCCGCATCGTCATCGGCTTTACGACCGCGTTCATGCTGCAAAATGTGTTCCAGAGCTTTTTGATTGCCGCCGAAAAACCGAAGCTGGGGCTGATTGCCACCATCGCGGCGGGTGTGACGAACATGGTGCTGGATGCGCTCTTTGTCGCCGTATTCCATTGGGGCGTGGCCGGCGCTGCCGTAGCTACGGGCATCAGCCAGTGCGTGGGCGGTCTTTTTCCGCTGATTTATTTTATGCGCCCGAACACGAGCCTGCTTCGCCTCACGCGCACCACGCTGGAGGCGCGCCCCATCCTTCAGGCCTGCGGCAACGGCTCGTCCGAGCTGATGAGCAATATCTCTTCCTCCATCGTGAGCATGCTCTATAACTTTCAGCTCCTCAAATATATCGGGGAGGACGGCGTTTCGGCCTACGGCGTGCTGATGTATGTGCAGTTTATCTTCGTGGCGATTTATATCGGCTATTCCATCGGCTGTGCGCCCATCGTTGGCTATCATTACGGCGCGCAAAACCATGGCGAGCTGAAAAATATGCTCAAAATGAGCGTCCGGCTGATGTGCGGGGCAGGCGTCGTACTGTCCGCATCGGCGTATCTGCTGGCTTCCCCCCTGGCCAGGCTCTTTGTCGGCTATGACGAAAATCTGTACAAACTGACCTGTCATGCCTTCCGGCTGTTCTCCTTTGCCTTCCTGTTTGCGGGCTTTAATATCTATGCTTCCTCGTTCTTCACCGCGCTGAACAACGGCGCTGTTTCCGCTGCCATTTCCTTCCTGCGGACGCTCCTGTTCCAGACATCGTCCGTTATGCTTCTCCCCCTCGTGTTCGGCGTGGACGGCATTTGGTACGCCATCACTGCGGCGGAAATTTTCGCGGTCATTATTTCGACCGTCTTCCTGTTTGCAAAGCGGAAGAAGTACCATTATATGTAATGCTCTTTTTAAACAAAGAGAAAAAAGCGATACAGAAGTCCATTCTGCTGCCGCCGGAACTTGCGCGGAAATTTGCGGGCATTTGTTCCGCGCCTTGACTTTTTTTCCCTAAACACATACAATATATTGGAAAATTTCGATTCTGAGGGCGGCGCCCTTTTGCGGAGGCGGTTTTTTATGGCGGACAAGAAGACATTTTACATCACCACGCCCATTTACTATCCAAGCGGCAATATGCACATCGGGCATACCTACACCACCGTTGCTGCGGATACGATGACGCGGTTTAAGAAGCTGACCGGCTACGACACCTATTTCCTGACCGGCACGGACGAGCACGGGCAGAAGATTGAGCGCAAGGCGGAAGAAAAGGGTATTTCGCCCAAGGCGTATGTGGACGAGATCGTTGACGCCACCAAGCGGCTCTGGGCGCTGATGGAGGTCGAATACAGCGACTTTATCCGCACGACCGACGAACGCCATGAAAAGGCCGTGCAAAAGATTTTCCGGCGTTTCTACGAGCAGGGCGACATCTATAAGAGCGAATATGAGGGGCAGTACTGCGCCCAGTGCGAGGCGTTCTGGACGGCGACTCAGCTGAAGGACGGCAACCTCTGCCCTGACTGCGGCCGTCCGACGGAGCTGGTGCGCGAGGAAAGCTACTTCTTCCGTATGAGCAAGTATCAGGACTGGCTCATGGACTATCTGAAGGAGCATCCCGACTTCATCCAGCCCGTTTCCCGCGCCAACGAGATGATTAACAATTTCTTAAAGCCCGGCCTTCAGGACCTGTGCGTCAGCCGCACATCCTTCAAGTGGGGCGTTCCTGTGGACTTTGACCCCAAGCACGTTGTCTATGTCTGGATTGACGCGCTGAGCAACTACATCACCGCCCTCGGCTATACGACGGAGCATGACGAGCTGTTTCAGAAATATTGGCCGGCGGATGTGCATCTGGTCGGCAAGGAAATCGTCCGCTTCCACACCATCTATTGGCCGATTATGCTCCATGCGCTGGGTCTGCCGCTTCCCAAGCAGGTGTTCGCACACGGCTGGCTTCTGTTCGGCAACGACAAGATGAGCAAGTCCAAGGGCAATGTCGTGTATGCCGAGCCGATTGTCGCCCGCTACGGCGCGGATGCGCTGCGCTATTATTTGATGCGCGAGATGCCCTTCGGCGCGGACGGCAACTATACCAACGAGGCTCTGCTCACCCGCCTGAATGCGGATTTGGCGAACGATTTGGGCAATCTGGTCAGCCGCACGGTGGCGATGATTGAAAAATATTTCGGCGGTGCAATGCCGGAAATGGGCGTGATGACAGAGACAGACCTGCCGCTTAGGGAGCACGCGCTCCGGCTTCCCGCATTGGTCGAAAAGCAGATGGATTCTCTTCAGTTCTCCAATGCGCTTCAGGAAATCTGGAGGCTTATCGGCGAATGCAACAAGTACATCGACATGACGCAGCCGTGGGTACTGGGCAAAAATGAGGCGGATAAGCCTCGGCTCGGCACGGTGCTGTACACGCTGGCGGAGTGCGTCCGTTTTGTTTCCGTGCTGATAGGGCCGTTCATGCCGAAAACGCCGGAGCGCATCTTTGCGCAGCTGGGTGTGACGGATGAGGCGCTCAAGACGTGGGAATCGCTGACCGCCTTTGGTCTTTTGCCTGCGGGGACGCTCGTTCGCAAGGGCGAGGCCATCTTCCCGCGTATTGACATCAAGAAGGATTTGTCGGAGCTGGCGGGCGACAGCGAAGAGGAAAAGCCCGCCGAAAAGAAGCCGGAAAAAAAGCAGGAGAAGAAGCCCGAAAAGAAGCGGGAGCTGCCGGAGGGCTGCATCGGCTTTGACGATTTTGAAAAGGTCAAGCTGCGCGTGGCGCGGGTGGAAGCCTGTGAAAAGGTCGAAAAGAGCGATAAGCTGCTGCGCTTCAGCCTGTCCCTTGGCGAGGAAAAGCGGACGGTGCTGTCCGGCATTGCCAAGTCTTATCCGGACCCATCCGTGCTGGTGGGCAAAAAGCTGGTGCTGCTGGCCAACCTTGCGCCGCGAAAAATCATGGGCGTGATTTCCGAGGGCATGCTGCTGTCCGGCTTGGATGAAAAAACAGGCGCTCTGCGCCTTCTGACCGTGGACGACCCGGATGCCATGCCGGACGGCGCGGAAATCGGTTGATGGTATGATTTCGGCGTGCCGCTCTGTTTTCAGGGCAGCACGCCGCTTCTGCTTATCATGATAGAGGAAAGCTATGAAAAAAACTTATTTATTCCTGCTTTTGACTGTATTATCCCTTCTGTTATGCGCCTGCGGCGACAACGCGCAGCAGACTGCCGAAGTGACGGCGGAGCCCGCCGTACAGACCCTTGCGCCGGACGGCTCAAACGCTGAGCAGGTGCTGTCGGACAGTATTTTGGCCTCCGTCAGCGACATTACGCCGTTGCTGACCGCCGCGCAGGAGGCATTGCCGGAGGCGTATACCGCACTGATTCCGGCACAGGCGGCGCAGACGATGGCGGACGCGGTTTTAAGCGCCGAAATGCTGACATTGACCGACGGCGAATATAAGATTTCCCTGTCCAGCGGCGGGGATTTTGAGTATGAAAAGCCGTATTCCTCGCTGATTTACGGCGACAATGTGGATGAATATACCATCGAATTGGACGACGGAACGGTTGAGGAAACGGTGGAAAATGTGTACCATGACCCGCTGTCCTACGTTCTCTCCGGCACGGGCGGCGGCGAATTTTCCTATGCCTCCTATTACCTTGTCCGAGCGGACGGACAGCGCGGAAAAAGCGAGACCGTCTCCCGCCTGAATGCTCAGATTACCGGCTTTTCGCATACGGAATTTGCCCGCTCCGGCAGCGCATTTTACTTTGTCGATGCTCAGCTCAGCCTGGAGGCCAACCAAACGGACGGGCCGTACACTTGGACGATTTGCGTCGGTGCGACCTCTGCCGATGCCGCCGATTTGTTTGAATTTACCGCCGTTACCCAGACGCTTGCCCTGCCGACCATCCTGCCCGCCGTCTATGAGCAGGGAACGGCCAGCGCCGAGGTCTTCGCCGAAACCTACGCCAAGACCCTCGTTTCCCATTTCACCGTCAGCGGAGGGCAGGCAACGCTGAAAACGCAGGATGGGGAACTGAAAGCTGAGCCGGCCAATCAACCATAACGAAGCCGTCGGCGCATGCGCACGTCGATGGCAAAAAGGCAGGCGTTTATTTTAGACAGCCCCAAAAATTTTTCCACGGAAATCAATTTTCAAGGATCAGAAAAAGGTGATCAGGTTCAAGGAGGCAATCCAGCATCAGTTTGGACATTGCTCTACTGGAAGAGGTTCTTGCTTTGTATT
>CAVDRM010000034.1:0-21692 GCA_963611355.1 Anaerovibrio sp. | reverse complement strand
TCGGTATAAAATTATAGTGTAGCGAGGTGGTGATCAGATGGATTTGATAGCCCGTTCTCAAGGCCGCTCGCCGCGCACCTCAGTTCAGCAAGCGTTAAAATTTCTGCCATTCCGACGCCGCACGGCGTCGGAATGTTTGTTTTTGGCAGTCTGCCCATTTGCGGACAAAGGCCGCCTGCACCGCTGCCCGAAATTCGCCATTCGGCACGGCAGACGCACCAGCGGCACGGGCAGTATGTCAATCCGAACGTCGCGGTGTAAAAGCACGCTGAGAAGGGCGGGCTGCGGAAGTGAACGCTGCGTATCGCTGGTTCTTGGGTCATACGATGCCGCATAGTCTGCCGCACTTTGCGGCGAATATCCATGCGTTTTGCCATCGCTTTACGGCAAAGGTGATCGAGGGCGTATTCCGGCACTTTGCGGCGATCAGCCATGCGTTTTGCCATCGCTTTACGGCAAAGGTGATCGAGGGCGCCTTCCGGCGGATACCGGAGGAGGCTGCGGAGCGGGGTACCCGTCACATCCGGCACGACTGCATAGAACGGGCGGAGGACATCCGGCATTCGGCCATTGGCAGGGAAACCTGTGCGCTGCGTTCGCAAACCATTGAGCGCGTCTTCGCCGATGCGAAGACAAAATACGCCATGCGTTATACTTCCTATCGAGGGCAGCCTGCGGTTACTGCCTGGGTCAAGCTCAAATTTGCCGCGATGAATTTGAAAAAGCTCACGATCCACAAGTGGATACGCCCGCTTTTTCGCTTGTTTTTCTCATAAATGAAGCCCCATTGCGAATGCGCAATGGGGTCTTTTGACAGGCTGAGCCCGAAGCACACAGCTTCGGGGATTTTGATGCTGCGGTTAATAAGCGCGAAGCGAGTCATAGCAAATTCCGCTTCATGCATCGGCAGTTCCGTGTTTTTTCACTCTGCTCTGTTCAGCCCCGCCTGACGATGCCGAAGTACACCCTTGCGGTCAGGCGATACACGGCAAGATAAATGAGCGTATACAGGACGCTGCCCTCCGCCGTGTGCATCAAGCACATCAGCAGCATAAACAGAAGCTGACCGAGCACGCGGGCAATCAAAACGCCGAAGACAAGCCCCAGCCCATCGAAAATATCATCTGCGCCGTTTTTCCGGAAGGGATGTTTTCAAGGCTCTCGGACATACACAGCCCGTTAATCAGGAAGAACGTCCCGCCGATAACGGCGGTGGAAATCATCTGCGGCAGGAACATATCCCGCCCGCGCTTTAAATTCTGCGCCGCCAGATCACAGCGCCTTCAAGCTCATTTTTTTCTAACTCTGCCCTGTTTTATGTGTCCTATCCGCCGCTTGCTCCGCGTCATCCGTTCCCGCCCGGCTCTACCACCGTCATGATGGTGCCCGTTTCCGCGTCAATTTCAAACTGGAAGGTGTCCAGCAGGCCGGCAGCGACCCATTCATCCTCAAACAGCAAAAGCATCCAAAAAGAGGCGGTCTCTTCGCTGCCGGCATAATAAACGGCGCAGGTCTTGAGCGCGTCCACCCGCTCTCTTGTCAGCTTTTCCGGCTCTTTCACGCCGTAGTAAGCCTGCGGATAGACATATTCGACGTTCTCCAAAATGTATTCCCGCGCAAGCCGCACAGCCGCATCGCGCTGAAGCTCGTTTTCCGGCGCGTTCTCCCGCATCGCTTCCGTTGAAAGCCCCACATAATCACCGTAGGCTTTGAGATCCGCATAGTTCCAATAGCACCACAGTCCTTTTTCCTGCTCCGTCTGAAGATAGCCCGTCTTCGCCTTTATCCGCCGCTCAAATGCCGTCTTGTCCTCAGCGGACAGGCTGTTTGAACGCACCGTGCCGGAGGGCGATGCGATTTCGACAGCGCCCAGCCATATCTGCATTTGGCTCTCGTCCTCGCAGGCTGCGATATAGGTGAACTGATAAAAGCGCGTATCGGGGTCTTTCGGCATTTCCTGAAACGCCGTCTGCACCATGACGCGGCAGCCGACCTCCGCGCCTGCAACGGTCAGCGCGTCCGGCGCTTCGCCGAAAAATTCCGAAAAGGCTTGGTCGGCGATGGCGCGAGCCTCATCCTGCGTCATGTCGTCTTCCTCCGGCATGACGTCCACTGCCGAATCGGGAAAGTCCACGGCGGCATTTGTCCGCTCGGCATACAGGGCGCGAGCCTCCAGCGGCCAATTCCAATAATCGCCGTACAGGGTATTGAAGGCCGACAGGAGCTGCCAGGCGGAGGCGTCCGCATCGGTGATATCCGCCTTCCATGCCTCCCGTGCCCGTTCCAAAGCGCCGTCCGGCAAATCATACCGAAGAACTGCATAGGTCATTTCGTCCAATTCAAAGGTGCATTCGGCATTCTCCGCCGTTTCGGAGGCGGGCCTGAGCCGAATGTGCCAGACATTTTCTTCATCCGTCTTCACAAGGCCGCAGCCGATGTCAAAATACGCCTCCAGCCCGCTTGTATTGCAGGCGCTTTCGATGGCATCCACGAACAGACTCTCGTCGTATGCCTCCGTGGGCATGACATATTCAAGGCCGTCCTCCGGCAGGGCGCCGTACTGCTTGCAGAAGCTCGTGTAGGAAGCCTTGATTTCCGGCGGCCAGAGGAAAAAATCGCCATACTCCAGCAGATATTGAAGCTGCGCAAATTGAGCCTCGTTCAGCTTGCCCGCGTCCCGCTTCTCCACCATCTGTCCCGAAAAATTGCCGTACAGCCACTCATAGCCGAAGGCGCACAAATCAGGGCGCAGGATATAAAGGCGGTCAATCACCGCCGACATGCTGCCGCCCTCGGTCTGCGCAACATACTCTATCTTATAGTATTGGAAGTTCTCGCCGAGCTGCCAGAGCGTGACGGTTCTCAGTACGGTCAGCACGGCTTCGCCGTTTGCATCGTGGTGAACGCCCACCCTGCTCATCATATAATTTTCCGCCATGCCGCAAATTTCCGCATATTCCGCATCGGAAGGGTCTGCCTCAAGCTGCACGGGCCCGGCGCTTTCGCTCAGACTGCTTAAATAAAAGCAGGTCTGCATCTCGTCCGTCCATTGGTCAGGCGTTCCCGCCAGCGCGACGTACGCCTTATACAGTGCATAGGCATCGTCCCTGTACTGCTGATAAAGCTGCTCGGCTTGGCTTTCCGTTTCGACCTTCGTATAGGAAACCAGGGTGTCCTCATCGTTCAGTTCCTGATGGCAGACCTCGCCGGACGGCGAAGCAATGAATACCGCGCCCAAGAAAATATTGTATTCGTCCGTCTCGTCTGAATCATAGCAGGCATAAAATTCCACCGTATATTCCCGCACGGTGCTGTCATCGCTCTGCACCGAAAAGCTGAGTCCTGCCGCATAGGTCAGCGTTTCGGCAGAATCGGAAAGCAGGATTTTTCCGCCGCTGACGGTAAAATGCTTCTGTAATTCTTTCTCGGCAGCGGCCAGCGCCTCCGCCTCCGTCAAATCGGTTTCATCGGGGACGGCAAACGTCAAATAGCTGCCGATAATACCCTTTCCGTTCCAGCCCAGTTCCTCGGCCAGCTTGGAAAACGCCGCTTTTTCCGTGAGCGGCCAGCGCCACCATTCCGTGCCGTAAAGCTCCTCAAACGCGCTTGACCGCTCCGCGTAGAGGGCGTTGAAATCCTCCAGCGCCTTCTGCGAGGTTTTGGCCGCATTCGCAGGATAGTTGGCGGTCAATATCCGCCCCGCGGACGCATCGAGGACGAAATAGCAGGTGCAGTCCTTCGCCGTGTTTACGACGGGCGTCAGGGTAATGTGCCATTCGCGGCCGCCGCCGTTTTCCACAATGCCTCCGCCGCTGAAAAAGGGGTCGGACATGATTTGGCAATCGTCCCAGTCCAGCCCTATCTCCTTGTACGCGGCGCGCAGGGCATCGTGATAGGTCAAATCGGCCGCCCCCGGCATCACATAGCGTTTTCCGTCCTCGCAGGTCTTGCCCTCCGAAGCGGCTGCCTCGCTGTATTCCGCCCGCGCCTCCGGCGGCCAATAGGCGAATAAGCCGTATGCGGCCGTGTTCTCCTTCTCCATAGCCGCAAGGCTTCTCTGTTCCTTGGCGAAGGCGCAGAATATCAGCCCGACCGTCAGCAGGACGCACAGCGCCGCCGCTCCCCCATGCCGAGCCGCCTGTATTTTTTCAAAACGCATTTTTTGCCGCATCGTTGTTCCCCCTCCTGTTCAGCTTGTATGTCCATTCATTGAACATATTACAGGAGCGGGCATAAACTGTCAATCCGTTATCTATACCATGCGGAATTTTTACACATATGACGAACGGCGCATCGATATCAAAAAGCGCCGGACAAGCCGACGCTCCTGCAAGCTGTTCATGCATTATTTGACGGTCACGGTCCAGTTTTCCATCGTTTCCCAAGTCTCAGCGGGCGCTTCGCCGTCGGTGTCATCCAGCTCGACATTCCGCAGATAGAAGCTCAGCGCATAGGCATCCTGCCGCACAAGATCGCCCTGCTCATTGGAGATTTCAATGGTGAAGCGGTAGGTGCCGTCCGTCTGGGGCAGCCAATCCACGCCGACGGAATCGGAAACCAGCTCGCCGTTCACGAGGACGCCGTTTGGAATGATGCTGGCGCGCATCACGCGGGCAGCCGTTTCATAGGCCTTTGCCTGATAGGACTTGGCATCGGCGGGGGCTTCCTCGCCATGATGCACCTTGTAGCCGGCGGGGTCATTGACGGAGTGATCCGGCGCAATCAGAACGATGTTCGCGCCTTCCTTGACACTGACAATGCCCGTGCCGTACAGCGTGCCGTCCGCAAACACGACCTCCTCCAAGGTGTATACGATGTCGCCCAGCTCGACGCTTTCGCCGGACGCAATGAGCGTGCCGTTCAAAATCAGCTGTTTGAATTCCTCGCCGTACTGTTCGCCGAACACCTCGGCGGTCTTGCTTTCGGCCAGCGCCGCAGTGCAAAGCGCCAAGACCAGAGCCAGAGCCATAAGAACCGTTTTTACAGAAGTCTTTTTCATCATGATTTCCTCCATCATTGACTATGAAAGTCATCGCCCGATGCCGTCCGGCCGTTCGCCGTCCCGCTCGAGCGCCTGTTCATGGATTAGACGAACAGGACACAAAAATGTTTGAATGAAAATTTTTTCTTGTATAAGTGACTGCCCGATTTGAGCGGGCAGCCCGCTGCTTTCGTTACTTCTGCACCTGCGGGAAGACGGTCACTGTCCAGTCCGCGCTTTCCCACTGCTCACGTTCGCTCAGCGTGCCGTCGGCATTCATCGCGCCGTTGCGGATGTACAGGCTCAGCTCGTAAGAATCCTGCCGCGCAAGGTCGCCCTGCTCGTTGGAAATTTCAAAGGCAAAGCGGAAGGTGCCGTCCGTCTGCGGAACGACTTCATAGCCGATGCTTTCCGTGCAGATCAGCTCGCCGCCCGCAAGGAGGCCGTTGGGGGTAAGACGCACCTGAAGGATGCCTGCGCCCTTTTCTTCCGCAAGCTGCAGATAGGTCTTCGCATCAGCGGGGATTGTCTCTTCGCCGAAGTGCAGTATGTAGCCGGCAGGGTCATTGACGGAATAGTCTTCGGCCATCAGCACGACGTTCGCGCCTTCCTTGGCGCTGATTGTGCCCGTGCCGTACAAGGTGCCTTCGGAATAGACCACATCATCCAAGGTGTAGACGACGTCGCCCAGCGTATAGCTTTCGCCGGACACGGCCACATCGCCGTTCAGCAGGGCATTCTTGGTCTCCTCGCCGTAAAACCAGCCGAAAAGCTCAGCCGTTTTGCTGTCCATGAGCGCGACCGCCGTGCCGCATACGGCAATGACCAGCGCCATCGCAATGATAATCGTTCTGACAGAAGCCTTTTTCATTTTTTTCTCCTCCAAATTGTCCAGTGTGAAACAAACCGTCTGATGCAGCTTGTCCGGCAGCGGCTCATAGGCCTGCTGCCACTCTTTTTGATTCCGCATATCAAACATCCTCCGTCAGCATGTCCTTCAGCCGTTGTCGTGCGTAATGAAGCCAAGATGATACCGTGCCCTTGGGGGCACGCATGATGTTCGCCGTCTCCTCGATGGAGAAGCCCTCCATGTAGAACAGCACGGCGGCCGTGCGCATTTTCTGCGGCAGACGGTCCAGCGCATCGCGCAGAGCAAGGTCATTACTCGGCGGAGACGGCGTTTCCGGCACGTTCTCCACAGGAATCATGCGCTTTTGACGCCGCAGAATGGCGACCGCCTCATGAATCAAAATGCGGGTCAGCCAGGTTTCAAAGTACGCCTCCTGCCGCAGGGTGTTCTGCTTCTGCCATGCCTTGAGGATAGCCTCCTGCACGGCATCCAGACAGTCCTGCTCCCCTCTGAGGTAGCTGCGTGCCACGCGGTACAGGGTGCCCTCCGCCGCGATGACACGCGAGGTGAATTCATCCTTGGTCAAGCCGGTATCTTCCTTCCTGCTCAAGCGCTTGTGCATTGATTAGACGGACGGGAAGTGAAATTTATTGAAGAAAAATAAAAAAAGCCGTTTCTGTTTGCATCCCCGTGTTCTGAGCGGCTGTGGTTTAGATGCAAAAAGCATCGGATAACGGCGCGGGAAAAAGGGATTTTTCAAAAAAGCCCCTTTTCCCGCCATACCTTCATCGTATGTCCTTCACCTGATAGCCATGCGCCTCGACTGCCTGTGTAAGCTGCTTATCATCCACGGGCGCGGAAAGCGTCAGCATGGCCTCGCCCTTTTCATGGCTGACGGCGGCGCTTTCCACATTCGGCAGCGCCTCCAGCGCGGCCTTGACCGTCGCCTCGCAATGCGGGCACATCATGCCCTCAATGCGCATCACGCGGCGCAGCCCCGTGTCCGCTGCTTCCACAGCGGGCGCTTTTAAATCAACGGCTTTCATTTTTCTGTCGCGGCCCGCATCGTGAATCTTGAAGAAATTCAGCCTGAGGGCGTTCGAGACCACGCAGAAGCTGCTCAGGCTCATCGCCGCCGCGCCGAACATGGGATTGAGCGTCAAACCGAGCGGGATAAATACACCCGCCGCCAGCGGAATGCCGATGGTGTTGTAGAAGAACGCCCAGAAAAGATTTTCATGAATGTTGCGCAGCGTGGCGCGGCTCAGGCGAATGGCGGCGGGAACATCGCTTAAGGTGCTCTTCATCAGCACCACATCCGCCGCGTCAATGGCGACATCCGTTCCCGCGCCGATGGCCATGCCGATGTCCGCACGGGTCAGCGCGGGCGCATCGTTGATGCCGTCGCCCACCATCGCCACCTTGCCCTGTGCCTTTAATTCGCGCACGACACGTTCCTTGCCGTCCGGCAGAACACCCGCGATGACCTCGTCCACGCCCGCCTGCTTTCCGACCGCCTGCGCGGTGCGCTCGTTGTCGCCCGTCAGCATGACCACGCGCAGCCCCATGTTTTGAAGCTCGCGCACGGCTTTGGGGCTGTCCTCCTTGATGACATCCGCCACGGCAATCACGCCTAAAAGCTGCCTGTCACGGCTGAAAAACAAGGGTGTCTTGCCCTGCGCGGCCAAGGCGTCCGCCTTTGCTTTCATGTCCGGTGGAACCTCGGCGCGGGTCGAAATGAAGGCCAGATTGCCGCCGGACACTCTCCTGCCCCCGACCGTTCCCTCCAAGCCGTTGCCGGGCAGTGCGGCAAAATCCGCTGCCTCCGGCGCATGAATACCCCTTTCCCCGCCCTTTTTCAGAATCGCCCGCGCCAGGGGATGCTCGCTCTTTTTCTCCAGCGCCAGCGCCAAGGTGAGAAGCTGCTCATCCGTCATAAGCTCTGCGGACAGGATGTCCGTCACGACAGGCTCTCCGGTCGTGATTGTACCCGTCTTGTCCAAAGCGACGATTTGAATGCGCCCCGTTTCCTCCAGCGAAGCCGCCGTTTTGAACAGGATGCCGTTCTTTGCGCCCATGCCGCTGCCCACCATGATGGCCACGGGCGTCGCCAGCCCCAAGGCGCATGGACAGCTGATGACCAGCACGGAAATGCCCCGCGCCAGCGCATAGCCAACGTCCTTGCCCAGCAAAAGCCAGACGGCGGCGGTCACGGCAGCAATGGCCATCACCGTCGGGACGAAAATGCCGGATACCTTGTCGGCGATTTTCGCAATGGGCGCCTTGGTCGCCGCCGCATCGCCGACCATCTGAATGATTTGAGACAGGGTCGTATCCTCGCCCACGCGGGAGGCGCGGCATTTGAGAAAGCCGGATTGGTTGACCGTCGCGGCGGAAACGGTATCGCCCGCGGCCTTGTCCGCCGGAATGCTCTCGCCCGTCAGCGCCGATTCATTCACCGCGCTGCTGCCCTCCAGCACCACGCCGTCCACGGGGATGCTTTCGCCGGGGCGGACGACAAAAATGTCGTCCACCCGTACCTCACCGACAGGTACGACGGTCTCTGCGTTGTTTCTGAAAACGGTCGCCGTCTGCGGTGCGAGCTTCATCAGCCCCTTCAGCGCGTCCGTCGTCCTGCCTTTGGAACGCGCCTCCAGCGTTTTCCCCACGGTGATGAGCGTCAAAATCATGGCGGCGGATTCAAAATAGAATTCGTCCATGTACTGCATGACGGCTGCCGCATCGCCGCGCACCTGCGCACCCGTCATGGCGAACAGCGCATAGGTGCTGTAGCCGAACGCCGCCGTTGCGCCCAGCGCCA
Source organism: Anaerovibrio sp. (assembly GCA_963611355.1). GTDB lineage: Bacteria > Bacillota > Clostridia > Christensenellales > Aristaeellaceae > CAVDRM01. The sequence continues at coordinate 13,040 of CAVDRM010000034.1, read as the reverse complement.
CCAGGGTATCCATGTTCGGCGCACGATGCAGGAGGCTCTGGAAGCCGCTGATGAAAAAACGCTGATTGATGACCATCACAATGAGGGTCAGCAGCAGCTCCGCCAGCCCCATCGCCACATGATTGCCCTCAAAAAACGCAGGGAGCGGCCATCCCCACATCATGTGACCCATCGAGAAATACATCAGCACCAGTAAAAATAAAAGCGACCAGCACAGTCTTTTTTTGAGCTTGGGCGTTTCATGGTCAGCAAGCGCCTCCTCCGCGTCCTGCGGAGATTGCTTCTTTGCGCCCTTCAGCGATGCGCCGTAGCCTGCCGCCGTGACCGCCGCAATGACGGCCTCAGGCGCGGCCTCGCCCTCCACACCCATTGAATTGGTCAGCAGGCTCACCGAACAGCTTTTCACGCCCGCCACCTTGGATACGGCCTTTTCCACCCGTGCGCTGCACGCAGCGCAGCTCATGCCGGTGACAGTATATTGTTTCATGACAGATGCTCCTTCAAACATGCGTTATTTCATCAGTTTTTTCATCGTTGCCAGCAGCTCGTCCACCGCCTCATCCCTGCCCGTACGGATATCCTGCGCGACGCAGGTCTTGATGTGGTTCGCCAGCAGCTCCCGATTAAAGGCATTGACCGCAGCGCTGACCGCAGCGGACTGCACCAAAATATCCGGACAGTACGCGCATTCCTCCACCATTTTGCGGATGCCGCGCACCTGCCCCTCAATGCGGTTCAAGCGATGAATCAGCCTTTTGTACTCCTCCGGCGAGCGCTCCTTGCGCCGCGCCGAGCAGTGACAGCAGTGGGTATGTTCTTCCATGCTCCCGTCTCCTTTCGCCTTTCGGCAAGGAAATCATATACCCCCATACCGTATTTGTCAAGCATCTGAAGCCGTTCTTGTTTGGGAACGGAAAATCAAAAATCGGGTTCTGTCTGCTGATTGTCCTTTCCCATATAAAAACGACCGCATCCTGTGCGGTCGTTTGTTGCGCGGTGATATCTTACTTCTGCAGCAGATGAATGGCAAAGCCGGCAATGTCATCCTTCAGATAAATCATGTTGAGCCTGCCGTTCTTCATGCCGGCGCTTTCATCATCGAAGACGAAGCCGCGGCGCTCCATATGCCAGCGGGCGCGTGCCGCATCGTTGCAGGCGATGGCGATATGACCATTCTTTCCCCTGAAGGGAATTTTCATGACCTCAAAGGCATCCTTGACGAAAATGCCCTTGGAGCGCTCCTCCAGCGGCCAGCCCAGCAGCTTGGCCAGCATTCCGGCATCGCGGGCGGCGGTTTCCGGGTCGCCGCTGTTCACGCCGACATGCTTTAATTCCAAGCCCAGCATGGTGTTGACGGCGCTGCGGGTCAGGTTCTCAATGCGCTGCCAGTCCTTGGCGGCAACGGCATCTGCCGGCACCATCCAGCTCCCGCCGCAGGCAATGACCTTGCGGAAGGACAGATAATCGTTCAGATTTTTTTCGTTGACGCCGCCGGTGGGCAGGAAGGTCACATCGCCGTAGGGCGCGGACATGGCCTTGATGACCGGCAGACCACCCAGCGCCTCGGCGGGGAAGAACTTCACTGTCTTTATGCCCTCCTCCAGCGCAATTTCGATATCGCTGGGATTGGAGCAGCCGGGGACGATTGGCACGCCCTTTTCCTTGCAGTACTGCACGATGCTGCGGTTGAGTCCGGGGGAAACGATGTAGCCGGCGCCGGCGGCGACAGCCTCATCCACCTGCTCACGGGTCAGCACCGTGCCCGCGCCCAGCAGCACATCCGGCAGCGCCTCATGCACAAGGCGGATGGCCTCCTTAGCCGCCGCCGTGCGGAAGGTGATTTCCGCAACGGGCAGACCGCCGTTTGAAAGCGCCCGGCAAAGCGGCACGGCATCCGCCGCATCCTCGACCTTAATGACCGGAACGAGCCCTGCCAAAGAAAGCTGTTTGATGATATCCATGTCTGAATCCCTCCCTCATTGTTTGCGGTTATATTATAGCGCATTGCATCGGCGCTGTCAAAGCGGCAAGCGGCGGACAAAAAAGAAAATGAAATATTATTTCCTCGCTTTTCATGTTGCACGCTCTGTACGCCGTCCGTTATAATCCGTTATAAAGTGACGCCCGTCTTGAATATGGCCATATCATGGTACCCGTTTTCCTCGCTGCGGACGAGACGGCCGCCGGCCACGGCCAGCACCAAATCCATCAGGCGCTGCGACAGGTCGGGCAGGGTCTTGCCGTCCAGCATTTCTCCCGCATCAAAGTCAATCCAGCCGTGCTTTTTCTGCGCCAGCGGCGTGTTCGAGGCAATCTTCAGCGTCGGCACGGGCGAAGCAAAGGGCGTACCGCGTCCCGTTGAGAACAGAACGATTTGTGCGCCGGACGCGGCCAAGGCCGTTGCCGCCACCAAATCATTGCCGGGCGCGGAGAGCAGGTTCAAGCCCGCCGTGTGCAGCCTTTCGCCGTAGGAAAGCACGTCCCGCACAGGCGAAAAACCGCTTTTTTGCGTGCAGCCCAGCGCCTTGTCCTCCAATGTGCTGATGCCGCCCGCCTTGTTGCCGGGAGACGGATTTTCGTAGATGGTCTGGTGATGCTCCTCAAAATAGCGCTTGAAATCGTTGATGAGGCGCACGGTCTTGTCGAACAACTCCTTCGTGCCGCACCGCTCCATCAGAATGGTCTCCGCGCCGAACATCTCCGGTACCTCGGTCAAAATGGTGCTGCCGCCCTGCGCGGTCAGCAGATCCGAAAAGCCGCCGATGACAGGGTTGGCGGTGATGCCGCTGAATCCGTCCGAGCCGCCGCATTTAAGCCCGACGACCAGCTTGGACGCGGGACAGGGAACGCGCCGTTCGCTTCGCATCCCGTCCGCCAATTCAGACAGCAGCGCCATGCCTTCCCTGATTTCGTCCTCCACCTGCTGGCAGACAAGGAAGCGGATTCGGCTGCCCGCGCCGTCCGGAAGGCGCTTACGGATTTCCTCCACGCCGCTGTTTTCACAGCCGAGGCCCAGCACTAACACGCCGCCCGCATTGGGATGCGCCGCCAAGTCCGCCAAGACCGTCCGGGTGTTTTCCTGGTCATCGCCCATCTGGGAGCAGCCGTAGGGATGCGGGAAGGCATACACGCCCTCTACGCCGCCGCCCACAAGTGTCTGCGCCTTGCGCTCCAGCGCTCTGGCGACATCGTTGACACAGCCGACGGTCGGCAGAATCCACAATTCATTGCGCACGCCGACCGTGGCGTTTTCACGCGCATAGCCCATGAAGACGGCGGGGGGCTGCCGCTTTTGCTCCCTGTTCACGGGACGATAGGCATACGCAAGCTCGCCGCTCAGCAGCGTATGCAGGTTGTGCGTATGCACATGGCTGCCCTTTTGGATGTCCTCGGTGGCGCGGCCGATGGGACAGCCGTATTTGATGACCGTTTCGCCCGACGCAATATCCCGAAGGGCGACCTTGTGTCCGGCGGAAACGTCGGTCAGCAGAACAATTTTTTCATCGTCCGTCTCCGCCGTTTCGCCTTTTTGCAAAGGGCGAAGCGCCACGGCCACGGTATCCCGCGGGTTGATTTTCAACAGCTCACGCATCATGAAACCTCTCCGTCATCGCCGTCCGCATTCCTTTGGCCAGAATATCCCGATAGCTTTGCAGCACGGAAGCCTCAAAGCCCTTGAGCTTCGTCAAATCCTGCCCGAAGAATGCTTCATCGGAAAGGAAATCATGCACAAGCTTTTCGGGCGGCAGACTGTTGCCCTGCTCAAAGAAGCGCAGGACGGCCTCATCGTCCTGCAGGGCGTAAGCCTCTCCGTTTCGCTTGCAGATTAAGTGCCCGTTTTCGATATGCCCGCCGTGATACAGCGCCATCATGGAGGCCATCGAGAAGGTCAGATGCGGCGGCAGCTTGCCCGTCTTTTCAACATAGCCAAGGACGCTCGGCAGGCAGCGGGCGCGCCACTTGGAAACGCAGTTCAGGCAGATGGACAGGAGCGCATGGCGGATGAAGGGATTTTCAAACCGCCCCGTGACCGCCTCCGCAAAGGACATCAAATCCTCCTTGGGCAGCGTCAGGGTGGGGATGACCTCATCATACAGGGTGCGCTGCATGAATTCCTTAATCAGCGGGTCCTGCATTCCCTGCAGCACATAGTCATACCCGCACTGGAAGGCGGCGGGGACAAAGGACGTATGCGCGCCGTTCAGGATACGCACCTTGCGCTGCTTATAGGGGCGCTGGTTGTCCGTAAAGATGACGGGCAGGCCGCACTTCGGCAGGGGCAGGACGTCGCTCAAATCACGCGGGGATTCAATGACCCAAAGCGCAAACGGTTCGCCCGTAACCAGCAGCCTGTCCTCATAGCCAAGGCGTTCCCAGATAGCCTGGCGGTCGGCCTCATCCCGCGGATAGCCCGTCACGATGCGGTCAACCAAGGTCGACGTGAAAACGCACGCCTCGTCCAGCCATTGCTCAAAGCGCCCGCCTAAGTTCCAAATGTTCGCCAGCGCCTTCACGCAGCGCTTTAATTGGATGCCGTTGTCGTCAATCAGCTCAACGGGCAGGACGACCAGCCCCTTGTCCTTGGCATAGTCAAACGCCTCGGCGCGTTCAAAGAGGAATTTGCACAGCTTGGCGGGATAGGTGCGCGGGGGGCAGAGGTCAAACCGGTCGCTTTCGTCCAGCACGATGCCCGCCTCCGTGGTGTTGGAAACGATGAACTGCAGGGTGTCCGATTTGGCAAACGCCGCGTATTTTTCATATTCGGCATAGGCATCCACCGCGTCCTGCACGGAGGTAATCAGGCGCTCCTCTTCCACAGGCCTTCCGTCCCGAAGGCCGCGCAGCAGGACGGTGTACAGGCAGTCCTGCTCATGAAAGGCAGCCAAATTGCCCAGCTCGATGTTTTTGACCAGCACGATACCGGCATTCAGCGCCGTTTCCTCGTTCGCAATGTCAATCATGTCATCCACAAAAGCGCGGAGGAAATTGCCCTCACCGAATTGCAGCACCTTCACGGGGCGCTGCACCGTAGCTTTTTGCTGTCCGTTCAGCCGTTCCATCATCCATCTTCCTTTCGTCCCGTTGTTCGTCATGTCAAGGGCGTGTCGCGTCCGTGTAAACAATTACATTTTACGCCATTTCATCGCATCCGTCAACCATCAAAAAACAAGATATCCCAAATGGCATTTGAATAATTTACGGTATTTACAAACCGTTTTTTATGCGGTATAATGAACCGTAAAGCTCGTAAGTACTTACACGAATGCGGGGTGACGCATGAACATCTATGACATTTCCAAGTGTGCCGGCGTCTCCATCGCCACGGTCTCGCGGGTGCTGAATAACAGTGCGCACGTCAGCCCCCAAACGCGGCAGCGAGTGCTTTCCGTCATGGAGGAAAACGGCTTTGTGCCGAATGCCTTTGCGCGAAGCCTCGGCCTCAACAGCATGAAGACCATCGGCCTGCTCTGCCCGAACGCCGCCGACCCCTATCTTGCGCACGCCTTGAGCTATTTGGAAAAGGCGCTGCGCGACAGACAATACAACTGCCTGCTCTCCTGCTGCGGCAGGGCGCTTTCTGCGCGGCAGGCGGGCGTTGAGCTGCTCCAGGAGCGCCATGTGGACGGCATCATCCTGATGGGCTCCACCTTCGTGGAAAGCACGCCGAGCGGCAACGACTACATTCGCAAGGCCGCCGCCCACATGCCAGTCTTTATCCTCAATGCCGCCCTGCGCGCTGAAAATGTCTACTGCGTCCTGTGCGATGAGCAGCAGGCGACCAAAGAGGCAGCGCAATACCTCATTGATAGCGGCTGCAGGCATATCCTGTACCTGTACCACAGCCGAAACTATAACGGCATGAAAAAGCTGGACGGCTACCGCGAGGGGCTTTTGAGCAGAAGCCTCACGCCGGATGACCGGCTCATTCACTTTGTGCCGGAGGACGAGGCCGACGTGCAGCACGTTCGGGATTTGCTGCTTCATTTGTCCGAGCAGGGGCTTTCCTTCGATGCCGTGCTGTCCTCCGAGGATATTTTAAGCATCGGCGCGGTCAAATACGCCCACCAAAAGGGCTTAAAAATCCCCGATCGGCTCAGCGTCATCGGCTATAACAATTCCGTATACGGCCTCTGCTGCGAGCCGGAGCTGAGCAGCGTGGACAACCGTCTGAGCGCCGTCTGCGACACCTGCGCCTCCCTCCTCTTAGGCGTTTTGGAAGGCAAAGCCATGCCGCAAACCACCGTCTTCAGCGGCGAAATCATCCGCCGTGAAAGCACCCGCGCATTATCTCATTCCCAACCTCATGCATGATTGAAAGGAGACTTACCATGCAGCCCTTCATGACCCAAGACTTCCTCCTCGACACCCCCATCGCCGTCCGTCTCTTCCACGAGACCGCCGCGAAATGCCCCATCATCGACTATCACTGCCACATCAGCCCCAAGGAAATCTACGAGGATATGCGCTATGACAACATCACGCAGGTCTGGCTTGGCGGCGACCATTACAAATGGCGTCTGATGCGCTGCGCGGGCGTGGAAGAAAAGTACATCACCGGCGACGCCTGCGATCATGATAAGTTTATCAAATGGGCAGAGGTGCTGGGCAAGTCCATCGGCAACCCGCTCTACCACTGGAGCCACTTGGAGCTGCGCCGCTTCTTCGGCTATGACGGCATCCTGAACAGCGCCACGGCCGAACAGGTCTGGACGCTCTGCAACGAAAAGCTGCACGAAAGCGGCATGAGCGTGCGCGGGTTAATCAGCCAAAGCAACGTGGAAACCATCTGCACCACGGACGACCCCATCGACAGCTTGGAATGGCACAAAAAGCTGGCGGCTGACCCAACCTTCCGCACCGCCGTCCTTCCCGCATGGCGCCCCGACAAGGCGATGAATCTGGAGAAGCCGGAATTTTCGGCTTACTTGGAAAAGCTGGGCGCCGCCGCCGATATTCATATAAAAAGCTGGGCTGATTTGCGGGATGCACTGTCCAGGCGCATGGATTTCTTCCACGAAAATAACTGCCGCCTGAGCGATCACGGCCTCAATTATGTCTATTACGCCCCCGCGGCAGACGAAGAAGCGGATGCCATCCTCCAAAAGCGTCTGTCCGGCGCAGAGGTGACGGAGAAGGAGGAGGCGCAGTTCAAGACCGCCTTCATGCTCTTCTTAGGCCGCCAGTACCACAAGCGCGGCTGGGTGATGCAGCTTCACTACGGCTGCCGCCGCAACAACAACCCGACCATGTACAAGCAGTTAGGGCCGGACACGGGCTATGACTGCGTGGATAATTATGCGCCCGCCGCCCAGACCGCTGCCTTCCTGGGCGCGTTGGAGGCAGAAAATTCCCTGCCCAAGACCATCCTGTACAGCCTGAATCCCAACGACAATCAGGCAATCGACTCTATCTGCGGCTGCTTCCAGAGCAGCGAAGCGGTCTGCAAGGTGCAGCACGGCTCCGCCTGGTGGTTCAACGACCATCTGCAGGGCATGACCGAGCATATGGTCAGCCTCGCCAACCTCGGCTACCTTGCTGGCTTTGTGGGCATGCTGACGGACAGCCGCAGCTTCCTGAGCTATCCGCGCCATGAATATTTCCGCCGCATCCTCTGCCGTCAAATCGGCCGCTGGGTCGCGGAGGGGCAGTTCCCCGAAGACATGGACACGCTGAAGGAAATCGTCGGTGCCGTCAGCTACGGAAACGCCAAGAAATACTTCGCTTTTTCTGAAAAGAAATAAAAGCATCGGCCTGTTGAAGCCCCTCCTTCCGCCGCAGAAGGAGGGGCTTCGGCTCTTTTTTTGACAAACCATGGCTTTTCATTCCGCTCTTTGTTCTGCCCTCGGCCTGAATATTGACTTTTCTCCTCCTTATGTTAAAATGATATGAATATAAACAGACGTTGTCTTTTCATCCATCGAATGAGGTGAAGTGCATGAGATTTCTCCACACGGCGGATTTGCACCTTGGAAAACAGATGAGCGAGCTGTCCCTGCTTTCCGATCAGGAGGCGGTGCTTCGGCAAATCGTTGACATTGCCTGTGCGGAAAAGGCGGACTGCGTCCTGATTTCGGGCGATGTGTATCAGCGCACTTCCCCGCAGGCCGAAGCGATGGCGCTCTTTGACGCCTTCGTCTCCCGCCTTGCCGAGGCGGGGAAAAAGGTGTTCATCATCAGCGGCAACCATGATTCCGCCCTGCGCATCTCCTATTTTTCCTCCCTCATCAAGCATGCGGGCGTGTATGTCAGCAAAGCGTTTGACGGAGTGCTCCAGCACATCACCCTGCACGACATGGACGGCGATTTGACCGTGTGGATGCTGCCTTTCCTGCGCCCTGCGCAGGTCAAGCGGCTCCTGCCGACGGAAAAAATCACCACCTGCCAAGAGGCCGTCGCCGCCGTGCTGAAAAATACGAAAATCGACTTTTCCAAGCGCAACGTGCTTTTATGCCACCAGTTCATCGCCGGCAGTGAGCTTTGCGGCTCTGATGAATTCTTCGTCGGCGGGCTGGATGCCGTTGACGTTTCTCTTTTGGACGGCTTTGATTATGTCGCCTTGGGACATATTCACCAGGCGCAGCGGGTCGGGCGCGATGCCGTGCGCTACGCCGGTTCTCCCCTCAAATACTCCGTTTCCGAGGCGAAGCATCAAAAATCCGTGGTCATTGCGGACTTATACGAAAAGGGCGAGGTGCGGCTTCGCACCGTCCCGCTCGGTTGCATCCATGACGTCCGCAAAGTCGAGGGCATGCTGAACGACCTCATGCGGCTTCCGCCGTCCGACGACTATGTGTGGGTGACAATTCATGACGAGACGCCGCCGCCCGATGCGCGGGTCACGCTTTCCGTCAGCTTCCCCAACATGATGAAATTCGGCGTTGAAAATTCCAAAACGAAATACGATTTGGATGTCAAGGCCACAGCGGACATGGAAAGCAGGACCGTTGCCGAGCTGTTCTGCGACTTTTACCGTCTGCAAAACAACGACCGGCTTCCGGACGAAGCGCACATGAAGGAGCTGCACAAGGTCATCAAGGAATTGGAGGAACAGCCCAATGAAGCCCGTTAAGCTCGTTTTATCCGCCTTCGGCCCTTATGCCGAAAAAACGGAGATTGATTTCGGTCTGTTCGGGGAAACGGGGCTTTTTCTCATCACGGGCGATACCGGCGCGGGCAAGACCACCATTTTTGACGCCATCAGCTTTGCCCTCTACGGCGAGGCCGCCGGCGGACGGGAACGCCGCACCGGAAAATCCTTCCGCTCGGACTATGCCGTCCCCACGGCGAACACCTATGTGGAGCTGACCTTCACCCACAAGGGCGAGACGTGGCGCATTAAGCGCAACCCCGAATACATAAGAGCCAAGCAGAAGGGCGGGGGGACGACCGTTCAGTCCGCCGGCGCCGAAATGGAATGTCTTGAGACCAAGGAGCTGCGCCTGGGGCTGCAGGAGGTCAATGCCCGCGTCTATTCTCTGCTGGGTCTGACGCAGGACCAGTTCACCCGAACCGTCATGATTGCGCAGGGCGATTTTCTGAAAATCCTGAATGCCCCGTCCGATGAGCGGAAAAAGCTGTTTCAGAAGCTGTTCAACACAAATTTCTACGCGGCTGTCTGTACAAAATTAAAGGAAAAGAACAGCGAGTGCGCAAAGGAAAGCGACCGTTTGGATGCCGTAATTTCCGCCGTTTCCGCAGGCATCGAGGCGGACAGGGACTTTGCCGAAAAAGACCTGCTGAAAAAATATTGCGGCGACCCCAAGTACGCCGATTTGCTGTTGGAGCTGCTTCAAAAAATGCTGGCGCAGGAAAAAGAAAGGCAGAAGGCAGCGGCGCAGCAGCGAAGCGAAATCGCCGTTCGGCGCGACAGCCTGATTCAGGAGCTGGAAAACGGCAAAGTGTTCAATCAAAAAATCGATGAATACACTAGAAAAAAAGCGGCGCTGGGCGACTTGCTCGGCCGCCGTCCCGCCGTGGAGGAACAGCGGCGGCAGCTGACCCGCGCCCGAAATGCGCAGCAGCTCCTGCCCGCCCGCGAGCTGCTGAAAAACGCGGAGGAATCGCTCGAAAAGCACGAAAAGGCGCTTGCGCAGGCGCAGCGGGATTGGGCGGACATAAAAATCAGATTGCCCGAAGCCGAGCGCCAGTACGCCGAGGCGCTTTCCCATCAGGACGAGGCCGACGCCCTGCTCCGTCAGGTCAGCCTTTTCAAGAACGCGATTCCCGTTTTGAAGGAGCTGGCTGTGCAGCAGCAGGAGCAGAAGCGGCTTCAAACGGAGCTGGCGGCACGTTCGGCAAAAAGCCGCACAGCGGACGAAGCCTATACCGCCGCCAAGGAAAGCTATTATTTGAATCAGGCCGGTCTGCTCGCCGCCGAGCTTGCTTCGGGGCAGCCCTGCCCCGTCTGCGGCTCGTGCGACCACCCGCGCCCTGCCGTTTTGCCCGCTGCCGCCATCACCCAGAAGGAGCTGGAGCAGGCCGACCGCAGGCGCAGGGACGCGGAGCAGGCCCTGCAAAAAACATCTGAATGCCTGTCCGAAATCGAGGGCAAAATCAGTGCCGCAAGGCAGAGCGCGTCCGTGCTGAACCTCGGCGAAGACGAAAGCGAGGCCGCTTTGACGGCGAAAACTGACGCTTTGAGCGCTGAGGCGCAGGGCTATCGGGACGGCATCAACCGCTGCCGGGAGGCACTGCAAGCCCTGCAAACCGAATGCAGGGTGGACGAAGCCGCCATTCAGAAAACGAACGAGCAAATCGAGGAAACGAAGCAGGTGCTGTCCGGGCTTCGGCAGACATTTGAAGCCGGTCTGCTTCGGTACGGCTTCTCGGATGCAGCCGATTTTGAAAGCGCCCGTCTCTCCGAAAAGGACACGGCGGAGCTGGACGCAGCCCTTGTGGACTACGACAAAAAGCTTAGCTCCCTGCACGACCAAGCCGCCCAGCTTGAAAGCGAATTAAACGGCAAAGCGCCAATCGATATAGCTTCGCTGGAAAATCAACAGCGCGTCCTGGCGCAGCAGCTCAAGGCGGCGGACGAGGCCGAAACGGAGGCCGTCAACCGCGTCAGCCAGCACGCCAAGGCATACAGGGAGATTTCCGAAGCGAACGAGCGGCGCAAGCGCAGGCGCGGGCGCTGGGCTGTCATTCGGGATTTGTACCTGTGCTGCTCCGGCCAGACGGACGGCGTCCGCCGCGCCAAGCTGACCTTTGAGGCCTACGTTCAACAGTATTACTTCAAGCATGTCGTTGCCGCCGCGAACAGACGTTTGTCCGTCCTGACAGAGGGGATGTTCACCCTGCGCTGCAAGGAGGAGGCCGCCAGCCGTGTCTCCCAGAGCGGGCTGGACTTGGATGTGTTGGACAGAAGCACGGGGCAGTGGCGCGATGTATCCACCCTGTCCGGCGGAGAATCCTTCTTAGCGAGCCTTGCCTTGGCGCTGGGGCTGTCCGATGTGGTGCAGGAGCAAAGCGGCGCCATCCGCATGGAGGCGATGTTCATTGACGAGGGCTTCGGCACGCTGGACGAGAATGCCCTGCGCAATTCTCTGCGCGTCCTCAATGATTTGGCGGACGGCAAGCACCTTGTCGGCATCATTTCGCACGTTCAGGATTTAAAGGAGCAGATAGACCGCCAAATTGTCGTCACCAAAACGCTCAAGGGCGCAAGGGTGGCGATGGTGACGGAGTAAGCGCGGCAGTGCAATCATCGCGAGGGCGCGTTTCCTTCAAAAGCGCCGTCTTCCGCCCTCCCCAAAAGCCATACACACGATTCTCTGCCGAATGAAAACGGAAATTTCGTGTGTTTCCAATCAACGCGCCGGAAAGGATAAAGCATGAGTCAGCCGCACAGCCGCTTTTTTCAAAACAAGGAATGTGAATTTTTTCCCTGCCACGAAACGGACAGGCCGGAGGACTTTAACTGCCTGTTCTGCTATTGCCCGCTGTACACGCTGGGCAGACGCTGCGGCGGGCACTATGTCTACCTGCCGGGCGGCGTCAAGGACTGCTCCCATTGCCTCCTTCCCCACCGGCGGGACGGCTATGCCTATATCCTTTCCCGCTGGCCGGACATCGCGGAGATGGTGAAAAGGCCGGAAGAAGCACAAAATCATACGGCAGACGAATAAGCACAACGCTTTTTCCTTAATTGGAAATCACGAAAAACAGGATGCGGATTTTCGCCGCATCCTGTTCAAATTCAGTGATATAGGTTTTTTAATCTTGCGACCGCGCACAGTCTGCCTTTTAGCTTCCGGACCGGAAGACATCAGAGTCCAGATTGACCCACAAAGCCGGACGAACACCGTAGTAGTCTCGGTCGGCATCGTCGAGGCTGAGGGAGCCGTCGGGGAACACATACGCCGCACTGCCCGGATAGTCGCCGGGCGAGCGGAGCCACCACACCCCAGCCGCTTGACCGTCAGCCGTCTTATGGCTGCTGCTTGTATAAGTGCCCCGCGCCATCGCATAGGCTGTCGGCGCGACACGGGATTCGGTATTTTTGTCTGCTCCGCTATTCCACCAATATTCTACACCAAAATACTTCTTCGCCTCAGCATAACTCAGCAGGAATATCTTGTCCTGCGTGTCATGACCGCCGTCCGTGTCCCATTCGCCATAGCCTTGGCTCTTGCTGTTGTCCACATTTGTCAATATGATGCCTTTTTGTTCTTCGCTTGTAAATGCTTTATCAATGAATGTATCATTCAGCCATGTCCGAAGCGTGCAGTTCTCCCATGTTATTTCTGTATACTCAGTGTTGTAGGGCTGCGCGTCCAATCCGCAGCGACTGATGAGCAGTGCCTTATCCCCATCACGGTCAAGCACCAGCCATTCAATCGGCGTTTTGTCCGTTCCCTCTTCTGTTTGCGGATAGATGCGAAAGATCATATAATGTCCGATGGCAAACCTGTCGTTGCTATCTTCAGCGCAAACGCTTCCGGCATATCCGCCGAGCAGCAGCACCGCGCAAAGGCACAATGCCATGCGCCTGATTCCCTGCCGGGTGTTCATTTTCTCTCCTCCCGTGTTCAGATGTT
>CAVDRM010000033.1:0-26550 GCA_963611355.1 Anaerovibrio sp. | reverse complement strand
ATAGAATAGGCAATGGTCTTGCTGTGATAGCCGTTTGCGTTTGGAAAGGGCATGGTGTTAAAATCCTCGCGGCGCAGCTCCTGCTTCATATGAAACAACTCGTCCATGAGAATCTGCCGCAGGGTCAAAAGGGTCTTGATTCCATCGGGAAAGGTTTCTTCCTTCCTTAGCTGTACCTGAAAGGATTTGTTCAGGTCTGACCATGCCTTATTCATGACTCGTCCCCATAATTCTTGAGCAAGCTCCGGAATACCTCCGTCAGCATACGCTGTGTTTCCTGCTTTGAAAATTGGCAGGTTTTCGTCGCGCATAGACAGGCGATGCCATGGGTATAAATCCATAGATGACGATACAATTTCTCTGCCGTTTGCCGGTCAGTCGAGGATGAAATCATAAGAGAACGCAGGATTTGATCATAGCTTTCGTCCAGCATCGGCAAAATGCAATTCAAAGGTGTGGTTTCCTTTGTTTCGCTCATAAACAGCATCTGAAACAGCTTCGGCTCGTTTGCGGCAAAACGAATGTACTGCTCGCCCACGCCACGGAAGGGAAGCTCCTGTGCCAGCCCCGCCTCAACATATCCCTTATAGATTGCCTTTGCCGATTCCACCATAGCAGTCTCCACGTCCTCCATGCTTGAGAAAACGGTGAATATCGGACAGGCAGAGCTGCCGAGCTTTTTCCCGAGATTTCTGGATGTCAGTTTCTCAATACCCTCATCTCGAAAAATCTGCAACGCAGCATCCACGATTTGTTGCTTTGTAAACTTTGCTTTCGGCGGCATGGCGAATCGGCCTCCTTTTTAGAACTATCGTTCTAAATCATCTGTGCTAAGTATACGATTTCAGGAACGAAATGTCAATAGGCCGCGGTATTCAATCTGCCGCTTTTGAGCAGGTCAGCGTAAAGTGCTTTGCGATTGATTGACCAATGTACATTTTTTACTTCCGCAAAGCGTGCGGTGCTTGTTCCTGATTGACAGAGCATTGCTAAAATGATATGGTTAAAACGCATCCCGCGGACAGCTGACGAAGGCCGAAAACGGCCGGCTCATCAATGCCGGCGTGATGCCAATCACAAGAGGAATGTCTCTTATTTAAAAAAGCCTGATTTTAAGGACGGTGTGCTGTGCATGGCGCTCAAGGACGAAGTGCTTTTGCTGCTCAAACAGGCAAACGGAGAATACATATCGGGGCAGGCGCTGGCGCGGCAGCTTTGCGTATCGCGCAATGCCATTTGGAAGGCGGTCAGCGCGCTGAAGGCGGATGGATGCGCAGTGGACGCGGCGACGAACAGAGGGTATGCCCTTTTGTCCGCGCCGGACGCATTGGATGAGGGGCAGATGGCCGTGCTGCTGCGCGGGTCGGGCATTGACGTTCAATGCTTTGACGTGATTGATTCCACCAACGCCGAGGGGCGGCGGCGGGCGGCGGACTTAAAGCACCCGCTTCTGCTGGTCGCAGATGCGCAGACCGCCGGGCGGGGGCGGCGCGGACGCTCATTTTATTCGCCGCAGAAAACCGGTCTCTACATGACGCTGACCGTTCCGATTGCCCTGCCGCTGCCTGACGCGGCGTTGGCGACGCAGGCGCTGGCGGTGGCCGCCGTCCGCGCCGTCTGTCAGTGCGGCGGGCCGGAGCTGTCCATCAAATGGGTCAATGATTTGTTTTATAAAAGCCGCAAGGTTGCGGGCATATTGACCGAGGCTGTGGCCAGCATGGAGACGGGTGAAACCGCCGCCTTGGTGTGCGGCATCGGCATGAATCTGACGACGGAGGATTTTCCGGAGGATGTCCGCGATGTGGCCGGAACGCTTGGGCGTCTGGAGCGTTCCCGTCTGGCCGCGCAGATAGCGTTGAATCTCCTGCCCATGCTCCGCGCCCTGCCGGAGCGCCCGTGGATGGACGAATACCGCCGCCGTTCATTCCTGCTGGGGCAGGATGTGAGCTTTTCGCAAAACGGCGTTTCGTATATTGCCCGCGCCGATGCCATTGATGATATAGGCCGTCTGCTCGTCACGCTGCCGAACGGGACGCAAATGGCGCTCTCATCCGGCGAGGTCAGCGTTCGGCTTAAATAAATGCCCGCTTCGGCGGGCATTATGATACGATTTGACATCTAAAAAGCATTAAACTGTTTCTTCTACACCTATGTCATCCGGCATTCGTGTGCCGTTTGCATCCGTGCGATAGATATCCACATCGGCGTTGGCGTCGTGATAGGTCACATAAACCGTATAATCCTCGTCCTCAAACGCTTTAATGGAAAAGCTGTAGGAGCGGGTCAGCGTTTCGTCCCAATAAACGGTTTTTGAATCATTCGTGACCAAGATATGGACGCTCCCATGCACAATGCGCGTATCAATGTGCAAAGAAGCGTTCTTCGGCAGGGTCAGCGACGAAACTGCGCTGCCGGTTTTGCGCGGCAGGATAAAACAGCGCGCTGCCATAACGCCGAGCGTCAGCAGGACGGCAGCCAATGCACAAAGCAAAACGATTTTCTTTTTCTTCATCGTCTCTCCGCCCCCTATTCATCCCTGCCGGACAACGTCCAGCACCTGCGGGATGCCCGTCAGAACGGGGCAGCCCGTCTCCCGCAAGGCTTTCTCGGTCTGATGCCCGCCCGTCACCAGCACGCAGCGGCAGGCAATGGCGCGGGCGGTCTCCGCGTCATGTGCGGTATCGCCCACGAACAGCGTGTTCTCTGGCGGCAGGCCGCTTTCCGCCATGAATGCCTGTGCCAGATGCACCTTGCTCCGCGCATGAATATCGGAAAGCCCCA
The DNA here is from genome assembly GCA_963611355.1 of Anaerovibrio sp. Taxonomy (GTDB): domain Bacteria; phylum Bacillota; class Clostridia; order Christensenellales; family Aristaeellaceae; genus CAVDRM01. The sequence continues at coordinate 23,769 of CAVDRM010000033.1, read as the reverse complement.
TCACCCGCTCAAAATAATGCGCGATGTCCTGCCGCCCAAGCTGACGCTCCAGCGCCTCCTGCGGACTGGCCGAAATGACCGCCTGACAGATATGCATCTCATTCAGTGCTTTCACGGTTTTCGACACGCCGGCTCGAAGCCGGCATTCCGTTTCATGCGCGTAATATTCCTCCGTCCATTCCACGGCGGCTCGGTCGTACATCGCCCCGCCAAGCCCGACAGAATCATAAAACTTTTGCACGGGAAAGCAGAAATGCCTCCTGTATTCCTCCATCGTCTTCATTTCCGGCAAACCGTGTTTCCGTAAAACCATGTTGACGACGCGCCGCCCGAACGCCGCATCGTCAATCAATGTCCCGTTGAAATCCCACAAAACGCATTGAATCATCTCAAGCCTCCTGAGTGATATGCCCGTCCGCCACCTTGAGGACGCAGGCGGGGCTGGCACCGGTAAAATCAGAGGGGTCTGTACAGGTAATCAGCGCCTGCGCGCTTTTGATGCGCTCAATGAGCCGTCTGCGGCGTACGGGGTCAAGCTCGCTCAGAACATCATCCAAAAGGAGCAGCGGCGGCTCGCCCTGCGTATCGGTCAGCATGTCAAACGCCGCCAATTTCAAGGACAGCGCCGCCGTCCGCGCCTGGCCCTGAGAGCCGAAGGCGCGGATTTCATGCTCGGACAGCATCAGCATGAGGTCATCCCTGTGCGGACCGACCGTGGTGGTCATGCGGCGCATATCCTCCGCACGGGCGCCGCGCAGCTTTTCCAGCAAATCAGCCGCCGACTCCAAGGGCGATACCTGCCCGATATAGGAAAGCGACAGTTTCTCGTCCGACCGCCCGCTGATAAACGCATAATGGGCGCGGGCCAATCTGTCCAGCTCCTGCACGGCGGCGGCGCGAAGACGCACCACGGGCGCCGCGGCCTCTGCAAGCTGCGCGTCCCATGCGTCAAGCTGCGCTGCGTCATCAGGGTTTAATTTAAGCAGGGCATTCCGCTGGCGGAGCGTTGCATTATAAGCTTGCAGGGCGTAAAAGTAGGCGCGCTGGCACTCGGAAAGCAGCATATCCATAAAGCGCCGCCGCGTATGCGGCCCGTCCTTGACGATGGCCAAGTCCTCCGGCGAAAACATGACGCAGGTGGCGTGTCCCATCAGCTCACCCATGCGGGAGGCCGTCTTGCCGTTTACATAAAGCAGCTTTTTTCGTTTTTGATTTTGATACAGCCGAATGCCCACATCATGCCGCCCGTCCCTGCGGGCAACAACGAGCTGCACTGCTGCCGTTTCTTGCCCGCGCCGAATCATGTCGCCGTCCGCGCTCGTCCTGTGCGAACGTCCAAGGCAGCACAAATGAACGGCCTCCAGCAGGTTGGTTTTTCCTGCGCCGTTTTCGCCTACAATGACCGTCACGCCCTCCGGCGGGGTCAGCATCAGCGTCTGATAGCTGCGAAAATCGTGCAGCCGAAGGGAGACTAAGCGCATAAAGACTCCGAATCAATCATTTTTCCGTGCCGCAAAACAAAAACAGGATGCCGGATCATTTTTTTTAAAATACGGCAAAGCCGCCTGAAGAAATCATGCTTCGGACGAAAAGGAGGATACTGTATCCGCATGCTTCACGCCGTGAGAGGCATCGAATTTATCTTCCTTGTTAAAGTCCGCGTGGGCAATGATGTACTCGCGACGCGGGTCAACCTTGTCGCCCATCAGCAGGGACACCATCTGCTCTGCGGCCGCCGCGTCCTCCAGCGTCACCTGCATGAGCTTTCTGTTTTCGCGGCTCATGGTGGTCTCCCAGAGCTGTTCGGGATTCATTTCGCCCAAGCCCTTATATCGCTGCAGGGTATAGCCCTTCAGCCCCTGCGTGACCTTCTTCAGTTCCCTGTCGTCATAGGCATAATGCTTTCGGTCGCCTTTTTTGACCAGATAGAGCGGCGGCATGCCGATGAACACATGACCAGCCGTAATCAGCTCTCGCATATAGCGGTAGAAGAAGGTGAGCAGGATGGCGCGGATGTGTGCGCCGTCCTGGTCGGCATCGGACAGGATGATGACCTTGTGATACTTGAGGGATGACAGCGTAAAATCCTCGCCGATGCCAGTCCCCAGCGCCGTAATCAGGGAGCGGAACTCCTCATTGGCCAGCACCGCGTCAATGCGTTTTTTCTCGACATTCAGCGGCTTCCCGCGCAGCGGCAGGATGGCCTGAAAACGCCGGTCGCGCCCCTGCTTGGCGCTGCCGCCGGCGGAATCTCCCTCCACGATGAACAGCTCGTTTTCGGCGGCCCGCCGCCCCGTGCAGGAGGACAGCTTGCCAACCAGCGGCGCGGCCTCCAAAGCGTTCTTGGCGCGGGCAACATCGCGGGCGCGGCGGGTTGCCTCGCGCACCTTGGCGGATTTGACCGCCTTTTCCACGATTGCCTGCCCCAGCTCTTGATTTTTCAGGTCTTCCAGATAGCGCGTGAGCTGCTCGGTGATGATGGACTCGACTGCCGGACGCACCTCGGTATTGCCGAGCTTGCCCTTGGTCTGCCCCTCGAACTGCGGGTTTTTGACCATCGTCGTCAGCACGGCGGTCATGCCCTCGCGGAAGTCCTCGCCGGACAGGTTGGCATCCTTTTCTTTGAGCGCGCCGATTTTGCGGGCATAGTCGTTGAACACGCGGGTCAGCGCCGCCCGTGCGCCCGTTTCATGCGTGCCGCCGTCCGCCGTGGGGATGTTATTGACATAGGAAAAAAAGGACTCCGTAAAGCCGTCCGTGTACTGAATGGCCATTGACGCGATAACGCCGTTCTGTGTGCCCGTCAAATAAATCGGCGTCGGATGCAGCACATTTTTCCCTTCGTTCAGATACTGCACATAGTCCACGATGCCGCCCTCAAAGCAGTATTCCAGATGCGCCCGCGCAGGGTCCTTTTCCCGCTCGTCCTCAAAGACGATTTTCAGCCCCTTGTTTAAGTACGCCAAATCGTGCAGCCTGCGCTGCACCTGCTCGTATTGAAAAACGACCGTTTCAAAAATGCGGTCATCCGGCAGAAAACGCACAAGCGTTCCGCGCTTGCGGGTGTTTCCCACCTTCTCCAGCGGCGTGACCGGAACGCCTGCCTCCACCTTGCCCGATTTTTCATTGAGGTCAGATTCAAAGCGCATGTGATAATGCGCCCAATCCCTAAAAATATCCACCGTCAGCCAGCGGGACAGGGCATTGACCACGGACGCGCCCACGCCGTGCAGACCGCCGGAATAGGCGTAATTATCGTTGCTGAACTTGCCGCCCGCATGGAGCTTGGTAAAAATGACCTCCACGCCGGGAATGTGCAGGGTCGGATGCAAATCGACGGGCATACCGCGCCCGTTGTCCCAAACAGAGGCTGAACCGTCCTTGTGCAGTGTCACCACGACCTCCGTGGCAAAACCGCCCATTGCCTCGTCAATAGCATTGTCCACAATTTCCCACAGCAGATGATGCAGTCCCCGCGAGCCTGTGGACGCGATGTACATGCCGGGGCGCATCCGCACTGCGTCCAGCCCCTCCAGCACCTTAATACTTTCGGCGTTATATTGCGACATTTTTCCCTCGTCTGTATATCTTTTCTCCCCGTTCTTTGCCGATGATGCTTATTGAACGGTGATCAATTCGTAGTTTTGCGTTCCAAGCCCGATTTTTTCTCCGTGAATGAGCTGCCGTCGCCAGTCCGTATCCGGCGCGATATCATGAAAGTGGTCGCCCGTATGTGTTTTTGCGCGTCCCAACACACTTTGCCGTATGACGGGCTGTGCATTGACCGCATCCGCACAGGCGCGGTCCAGTGCCACGGGGTCAAAGGAGGCGAACATACCGATATCCGGCACGATGGGGATGTCATTTTCCGCATGGCAGTCGCAGCAGGGCGAAACGTCGATTGCCAGCGCGATGTGAAACGCCGGGCGGTTCTGCACGACCGCCTTGGTGTATTCGGCAATCTTGCAGTTCAGTACCTCGTTGGCCTCGTCATACATGGGCATCACGGCATCCATCGGGCAAACGCCGATGCAGCGACCGCAGCCGACGCACTTATCTTCGTCAATCAAAGCCTTTTTGTTCACGATGTGCGGCGCGTCATGGGCGCAAATTTTCACGCACTGTCCGCAGCCGATGCACACGCTTTGGTCGACCTGCGGTTTGCCCGCCGAATGCATCTCCATTTTTCCGGCGCGTGAGCCGCCGCCCATGCCCAGATTTTTGAGCGCACCGCCGAAGCCCGCAGACTCGTGCCCCTTAAAATGCGTCAGGGAAATCACGATATCCGCATCCATCAGCGCCCGTCCTATCTTCGCTTCACGGACATATTCGCAGCCCTCCAGCGGCACGAGCATTTCGTCCGTCCCCTTAAGACCGTCCGCAATGATGGTATGAACGCCCGTCACAAAGGGATTGTAGCCGTTTTCATAGGCCGTGTCCAGATGATCCAGCGCGTTTTTACGGCCGCCGACGTAGAGGGTGTTGCAGTCCGTCACAAAAGGCCTGCCGCCCAGCTCCTTCACATAGTCGCATACGGCGCGGGCATAGTTCGGACGCAGGAACGCCAGATTGCCCGGCTCGCCGAAATGCACCTTGACGGCGACGTACTTGCCGGAAAAATCGATTGTTTCAAAGCCGGCTTTCTTCATGAGGTATTGCAGCTTCCGCGGCAGCGGGCGCATATCGGTCGCATGCATATCGGTGAAATAGACCTTCGCTTTTTCCATGTTCTTCTCTCCTTCCGGCAATGACATAAACGGCGGCCGTGCCGCCCATCGATTGAGAAACTGCGCGGAGAGCCTTTTGGGGGCGCCCTCCGCGCAGAAATCATTTACCGAATGACATCCGCTCTCATGTAAGGCTTCAGCACATCCGGCACGGTCACGGAGCCGTCCTCGTTCTGATAATTTTCGAGGATGGCGGCAACGGTGCGGCCGACAGCCACGCCGGAGCCGTTCAGGGTGTGGCAGAGCTGCGGCTTGCCCTTGCCGTCGCGGTAGCGGATGGAGGCGCGGCGGGCTTGGAAGTCCTCACAGTTGGAGCAGGAGGAAATCTCGACATAGCGGCCGTAGGAGGGCATCCAAACCTCGATGTCGTAGGTTTTGGCGGCGCTGAACCCCATATCGCCGGTGCTTAAGCAGACCACGCGGTAGGGCAGTCCCAGAAGCTGCAGCACCTTTTCGGCCTGATGCGTCATGCTTTCCAGCTCGTCATAGCTCTGTTCCGGCTTGCAGACCTTCACCAGCTCCACCTTGTTGAACTGATGCTGGCGAATGAGGCCGCGGGTATCGCGTCCGGCGCTTCCGGCCTCGCCGCGGAAGCAGGCGGAGTACGCGCAGTGACGGATGGGCAGCTTGACGCCGTCCAGAATCATATCCCGATACAGGTTGGTGACCGGCACCTCCGCCGTTGGAATCAGGAAAGTGTCCTGATCAACCTTATAGGCGTCCTCCTCAAACTTGGGGAGCTGGCCTGTGCCTGTCATGGTCAAGCGGGTGACCATGTAAGGCGGCAGAATTTCAACATAGCCGTCATCGGCATGGGTATCCATAAAGAAAGCGATGACCGAGCGCTCCAGCCGAGCGCCGAGCCCGCGGTATACCGTAAACCGAGCGCCGGAAATTTTCGCGGCGGCTTCAAAGTCCAGAATGCCCAAATCCGTGCCGATGTCCCAATGCGCCTTGGGCGTCCAGCCAAAGTTACGCGGCGTCCCGACGCGGCGCTGCTCGACGTTTTCCGTATCGTCCTTGCCGATTGGTACGGAGGCGTGCGGATAGTTCGGCAGGCGCATGAGAATATAATTGATTTTCTCGTCCACCTCGGAAATTTCTCTGTCCATTTCGGCGATTTCGTCGCCGACCCTGCGCATTTCCTCCATCACGGCGGAGGCATCGCCGCCCTCACGCTTGATTTTGGCAATGTTTTTGCTTTCTTCATTGCGGCGGTTTTTGAGCGTCTCCGCCTCGTTCAGCATGGCGCGGCGGCGCTCGTCCAGCGCCAGCAGCTCGTCCACGTCAACGATCGAATTGCGGTTTTTGAGTGCCCGGCGCAGCTCGTCCGGATTCTGTCTGATGCGGCGAATGTCCAGCATGATTTTTTCCTCCCGATTACGGATGTTATGATGAATCATGGCGCGAATCCATCGACGGGGCATCCTATGGTTTTTCATCGAAGCCGTTAAATTTTTCCGGTCTCGCTTCGTTCGGCGCATTGCATTGCGCATTCCGAACGCGGCTCGGCCGATTTGCGAAACATTCATTCCGGCGCTTTCAACCGGCTTCGATGCCAAACGGTATAAAAAGCCCTGCATGAACACAAACGCCATGCAGGGACGGAATTTTCCGCGGTGCCACCCTGATTGGCAGGCGCTTTCGCCGCCTGCCCGCTCTTTCTCCGCGCTGTACGGGGCGCACCCCGACGGCTCCTCGCCGCCCTGCTCACGGGTGGAAAGCCGCGCTGCCCGCCCCGCTCCTTGCACCAAACAAAGCGGTCTCTGCCTGACGAACGCCGCACGGCGCTTCCCGATCTTCGCAGAGTCATTATACCGCTCCGAAGACAAAAATGCAAGTGCCGAACAGCTTTCATTCACGGTTTACATATTGTCCGTTCATTTTACCAAATACCGGAAAATTTTTTGAGCCAGCGGAGCGGCATACGCGCCGCCGCCGCCGACATTTTCCAGCACAATGGCGACGGCATAGGGAGCGTCGTCATCGCCCAGGAAACCGACAAACCATGCGTTGGTGTTTTCCTGTCCGTCCACTTCGGCAGAGCCGGTCTTTCCGTAGACGGTGTGCCCGCTCAGGGAGGCTGCCCGTCCCGTGCCGTTCTTTTCATTGACGACGGCCTTCATGTAATCCTTGATTTCATTAACGATGCTCGTACTCCGAATGGCCGTCCGATAGGTCTTTGCGGTAAAGCCGAGGCGCTCCGTGCCGTTTGCGGCGGTGACGGTCTTGACCAGCCGCGGCTCCATCATCACGCCATTGTTGGCAACGGCGCAGGCAATCAGGCACATATGCAGCGGTGTGGCAGTGAGGGCGCTCTGTCCCGCGCCCGTCCAGGCGACGTTCCAGTTGTTGCGGTTGGCGGTGGGGTAAGAAGAATTTTCCACCACCACATCGCGGAACAAGAAATTGTCGTTAAAACCGAACGCCTCTGCCTGCTTTTTGAGCGCCGCATCGCCCAACTCCAGGGCGATTTGCGCAAAGGTATTGTTGCAGCTGAGCTTAAAGGCGTCCCGCAGGGTGATTTGCCCGTGAGAAATGATTTTATTTTTTTCTAAATTTGTCCCCGCATCGGTGATGAAATGGGTCGTTTCGCTGTCCACCGAGAGAAGCCCCGTACACTGGAAGGAACGTCCCGACAGCGAGGACGTCTGCAGCGCGGCGGCGGCCGTCACGATTTTGAAGGTCGAGCCGGGCGCATACAAGCCCTGCACGGCTCTGTTGTAAAACGGCTGTCCTTCATCTTTCTCCGCGCTTTTCGTATCATAAGGGTCAAAAACGGGGAAGCTCAGCTCGCTTAAAATTTCACCCGTCTTGTAGTTCATCACCACGACCGCGCCCTGCACGTCGTCCGGCAGGGACGCGTTATTTTTGACCTGCTGCAAAATATAGGTGCTCAGCGCGCTGTCAATGGTCAGCGTCACGCTGTCCCCTACGCGCTGCGTCCCGGAAAGATAGGCGTTCACGCGCTCCAAAAAGCTCATGTTAAAGCCATAGAGATAGGCGGACATAAAGTTCTCCACGCCGTTGGAGACGTTGCCCTGGCTGTCCCCCAGCACATGGACGACCGCGCTGCGCTTCTCCGCGTCTGCCTGATACACGCGCTGCCCGTCCTCCGTTCCCGCAAGCAGCACGCCGTTTCTGTCGTAGATATCGCCGGGGGTGACGTTCTTTTTCTGCTGCCGGACATATGTGTTGGCGCTCGATGAGAACCAGCGGTTTCCGTAGGTGAGCAGGCTGTACGCGCCGTATCCAATCAACAGAACGAAGAGTATGGCCATAAAAAAGGCGATTTTTCGGATATTGCCCCTTAACTGCTTCACAGCGCGTCCTCCTCTCCGTACATGGTCAGCCGCTTGTCCTCCTTCATCTGCGCCCGATTTCGCGCCGCAACGCCCTGCAAAAGCCCGATGACGCACAGGGAGGAGACCATCGACGTGCCGCCGTAGCTGATGAAGGGCAGCGTCACGCCCGTTAAGGGAATGAGCTTGATGTTGCCGCCCACAATCACGAAGGTCTGAAGGCCGATAAGCACCGTGCAGGAGAGCGCCAGCAGCGCATGGAAAGCGCTGTCCGACTGCCGCGCAATGGACACGCCGCGCAGGATAATGGCAAGATAGATGAGCAGCACGAACACGCTGAACACCACGCCGAATTCATGCGCGATGACGGAAAAAATATAGTCGTTGTAGGATTCCGGAATGACCGAGGCGTTGCCGAGCCCCAGCCCGACCCCGAACAGCCCGCCGTTGGCAATGGCAATCAGTCCCTGCACGATCTGGTAGCCGCTGTTCTGATAATCCGCCCACGGATTCAGCCAGACGGATACGCGCCGCCTGACATGCGCAAACATCTGATACCCGACCACGGCCGCGCCCGCCCCGCCCAGGCCGCCCAAGCCGACCAGCAGCGTGCTGCCTGTGGCGGCGTACAGGGTGAGCATCGTGACCCCGTAATATAAAAGCGCCGTGCCCAAGTCCTTTTGCAGCATCAGAATGAGCAGTGCCGCGCCTGCAAAAGCGGCGGTGAAAAACACGTGCCGATGCGCAAGCCAGCAGGAAATGACAATCATCAGCGACAGCTTCACGATTTCGCTGGGCTGAAAGCCGAAGCTGCCGATGGATATCCAGTTCTTCGCGCCGTTTTTCTCCGTGCCGAACAGGACGGGCAGCATCAGCAGCGCCAGCGAGCCAAGCGCCAGCAGAACGGCAAGCACGTTCCAGTTTTTAATGTAGCGGACGGCCAGCGTACAGACCATCATGGCGGCAATGCCGACCCCGAAATTGACCGCCTGCGTCAGCCCTCTGTCCGGCGAAAGCCGATACAGCACCAATACGCCCAAGGCGCAGAGAAAGTTCGTCAGCGACAAAAGCAGCCTGTCTGCCGGAAACAGCTTCGGCAGACCCAAAACGCCCACAAAGATGATGGCCGGAACCAGCACGGACAGGGCGAACGCCTGCCACGACCAGTCCTTCAGCCCCAGCAGAAAGAAGGCCAGGAAATAAAACAGCATGACCGCACTCAGCAGCTTTTTTGCCGGCGTGCGGCGTTTGCCGTGCTTTTCCCCGCTCATTCGCCGCGCCTCCCCTCATCGTCCGCCCAGGCATCCGCATTATCATAGCGCGGATCGGAAAAGGCATCAAAATCAGCTTCATCCGTTTCCTGCGCGCTTTCGTACTGTTCCAGCATTTCCGGCGGCACGGGCGCGTACTGCCATGTTGCAAAGCGGTCGTCGGGGAAGCCGTCATTCGGCACAAGCTCATCCGAAATCAAGGCATCATCCGGCACAAATTCATCATCCGAATCAAACGTTTCCTGCTTAAACGGGGCAAGACGCGGGACATTCAGCCCCGCAAACAGGCGCACCCGAAGCTGCGCGCTGCCAAGGTCAATGACCGAGCCGTGCAGCGCATAGCCGCCCGCCGCCGGTTCGCCGTCCAAAAGCGCTGCCGCCCCCCTGTGCGGGGTAAGGCGGACGCCCTTGCCGTCCGCAAAATGAAGGGTCAGATGCAGCCGCCGAACGCCCTGCCTGCGAATGCAGATATCGCACGACCGCGCCGATCCGAGCGTGCCCTCCCGCGGCAGGGGGAACGCCTTGCCCGTATCCAGCAGGACAATTTCCCCGACCAGCCCCGCGTCCGGCAGATTTTTCATTTCCTTTTTATGCGCCCTGTGATCCTTGAGCAGCCAGCGATAGGCGCGCAGCACAATCAGTGCGCCCAATGCGGCGAACACATACCGCATTGCCAGAGACAGAATTTCATAGGCCTCGGTCGCCATGCCGACGCTCCTTTCAGCCGCTTTGACTTAAATGAAAAGCAGCTTCGTTTGACCGACATTTGCCGCGCAGGTCGGCAGTGCGGAATTGCCGTAAACGGGATCGTTCCCTATGCCTGCCGCCCCGTAAGGAAAACGGTGATAACCGTTATTGGAAAGATCCCGTTACTTCGATACGTTATGATACTCGTTCACCATGCCCGGCGAAGAGGTCTGGTGCGTTTGGTTGATTTCCTCAAGCTCCGCCGCTCGCTTAGGCGGCTGGCAGTAGACGCAGACGGTCAGATTTTTGAAGGTGCTGTCCTCCAATTCGCCGTAGGTGAATTCCGTCAAGGGAAGATACTTATCGCGCACGCCGTTGCAGTTCGCCACGGAATGGTAGGAAGTGCCGCCGTTTGGGTTATAGTAAAGCTTGGTCGAGGCGTCGGGTATCTCGATTTGCCGTCCCTGATAGTCCTCCCAGATGACCAGCTTTGCCCCGCCCGATTCGCCGACAGGCAGATTTTTCCACAGCCACGTCATGTTGATGCCGTCCGCGTTCTTGAGGCGCTGGACGCGGATGCAGCCGTGGCTGGCGCGGGTGGCCAGCTTATATTCGGTGCTCTTATAATTCTTAGTGCCGTCCGCGTTCTTGACGTGCGGCACCTCATGCAGCAAATCGCCGCTGTTAAAGCGGATGGCCATGCCGCAAATCATCGCGTCCGAGCGGAAATCGCCCACCTTGGAGACCAGCATAAATTCGCCGGAGCGCGTTTCGTTATAGGGCTGCCTGGTATTATACAGACCCGTCGAGACCGCCAGGGTGGTATAAAGGTGCCCGTCCTTGAACAGGTACAGCGTCTGGGTCAGCTTGTCGATGACAATGCCGTATTCCTGCGACACCTTGACCTTTTTCAGCTTGCTGGTACGGATATAGCCGGTGATGTAGGCGTTCCACGCCTTGACCTTGGAGTCATGGAAGGAGCTGGAATAGCATTCCACCAGCGACCAGCCGTCATCCCTGTTTTCCAGAACATGAAGTCCCTGCGACACGCAGGTCACAACGCCGATGCCCTCGGAGCTGTCATCCGGCTCGGCGCGGATGATCACCTGCTCCTTCTGCCCGCCGCTGACGACGGTGATGGGCGAGGTCAGCATTTGCCACACGGCGGCTTCGTCCGTGATGTCCATCGGTGTGCAGAAATAGCAGCCCGCCGCGTCGTGGTCAGGAGTGACGGACGAGCGCGCATTAGGCGCGGGATACGGGGTGCTGGCCGCCGAGCTTGTCTCAATCGCTTCTGTTTGCGCGGCTTCTTTCGGCTGCTCGGCCGCTTCTGTCTGCGGCGCTGCCGTCGGCTCGATGGTCTCTGTTTCTTCATCGGCATCCGAAATGAGTGTGACGGGCATATCGATAAACAGGCTGCCCATCGTGAAGCGCAGGGTGTAGCTGCCGCCTGCCAGCGCCTTTCCGCCCGCCGTACCGTCCCATGACAGCTCGTTAAAGCCGACGTCAATGGACTTGTTTTGAAAGATCACGGCGCATTCCCTGCCGTCCGCATCGAGCGCCGTCAGGCTGATTTTCCCGCTTTTGGGCGCGTCTACATAGATATACACTTTTTGCCCCGCCGAAAAAGAGGAGGGGCTGACGGAAACCGCCAGCGAACCGTCCGCCAATGCGGGAAAAGCAAAGCTCAGCGCCGAAAGCGCCGAAAGCAACATCAAAATCACAAAAAACCTCGTCCGGCGCATGGCACCCTCCTAAAAACATAATCATCTATATTATTCAATGGCGGATTTTAATTCCCTGCTTATGAAATGTAAATTCCGCACAGCCCGCGCACGACCTCAGCGGCGAGAAGACAGCCCGCAACGGGGGGCGTAAAGGAGACGCTGCCGGGCAGGTGGCGTCCTTTTTCCTCCGGCGTATTGTTCGGGACGAGAGGCGGCTCATCCGACCAAAGGACGCGAAGCCCCTTGATGTCCCGCGTCCTGCACTCCCTGCGCATCACCCGCGCCAAGGGGCAGACGGAGGTCTTTTCAATGGGTGAAATACGGAAGCGGGAGGGATCTATTCGGTTGCCCGTGCCGAGGCAGCAGATAAGGGGCGTATGCCCCGCGTTCTCCGCCAGCAGCAGCTTGGACGACACGGTGTCGATGGCATCCACCACATAATCATAAATATTTAATGGATAACTGCCCGCCGTATCCGCGTCATAAAAAACATCGTGCGCATGAACGATAATGTTCGGGTTGATGTCCAGCGCCCGCTCGCGAACAACCTCCGTCTTTTTTCGCCCGACCGTGGAATGCAGGGCGATAATCTGGCGGTTGATGTTGCTCAAAGAGACCTCGTCCGCATCAAAGATGCTCAATTCGCCCAGTCCTGCGCGCACCAGCGCCTCCGCGCACGCGCCGCCGACCCCGCCGGCCCCGAACACGGCCACATGCGCACGCGCCATTTTGTCCACGGCTTCCTGGCCCAGCATCAGCTCCATGCGCGAAAATTCACTCATTTCCTTGCTCCTTTTGCCGTGAAGGGGTCACAGCCTCATGATTTCTTGAATCCTCGTTTCCAGCGCGGTGTATCGTGTGGCGATGTGGTCATTTTCCACCATCTGCCCGATGACATCCTCACGCCCGACCAAAACGACCAGCCTGCGGGCGCGGGTCAGCGCGGTATAAAACAGGTTGCGCGTCAGCAGCATTTTAGGGCCGCCCACCACGGGCAGCACCACGGCGGGGAATTCGCTCCCCTGGCTCTTGTGAACGGAGAGGCAGTATGCAAGCTCCAGCTCCTCCAGCTGCGCGTATTCATATTCCACCGTACGCTCATCGTCATAGCGCACCGTGACGGTTTGGTCTTCCCGGTCAATGGCCGCAATCACGCCCATATCGCCGTTGAAAACGCCCTTGCCCTCGCCGCCGTCATCGGTCTGCCAGGTGAGCTTGTAATTGTTTTTGACGTGCATCACCTTGTCGCCCTCCCGAAAGGTGTTCCCGCCGTAGATGATTTCTTTTTTGCGCAAAGAAGGCGGATTCAGCGCGTTCTGCAAAAGCTGATTTAAGCGGATGACCCCGCACGGTCCTTTTTTCGCCGGCGCCAAAACCTGAATCTGCCGCCCGTCCTCCGTCTTGAGAAACTTGGGCAGACGGGTTCGGCAGAGGGCGACAACGGCCTGCGCCGCCTCCTCAGCGTCCCATCTTCTGTCAAAAAAGAAGTCCGAATCCCGCCTGTTCAGGATGGGCGCTTCGCCACGGTTGATTCTGTGCGCGTTCAGGACAATCAGGCTTTCTTCGCTCTGGCGGAAAATGTCCGTCAGCCGGGCGGAGGGAAGCGCCCCGCTGCTCAAAATATCGCGCAGCACATTGCCTGCGCCCACCGAGGGGAGCTGGTCGGCATCGCCCACCAGAATCAGCCGTGTGCCGTCCTTTAAAGCGCGGAGCAGGCTGCGCATCAAAAAAACATCCACCATCGACATCTCGTCCACGATGACGCATTCGCAGTCCAAGGGGTTATCCTGATTGCGCTCAAAGCGTTCCTCATCTCCGGAAAATTCCAAAAGCCGATGCAGGGTCTTGGCCTCCTGCCCCGTGGCCTCACTCATGCGCTTGGCGGCGCGGCCCGTGGGCGCGGCCAGCAGCGTTTTGCCGTTCAGAAGGGATAGAATGCAGTTGATGATGGTGGTTTTGCCCGTGCCGGGTCCGCCGGTGATGACCAGCGTGCCGCTCTGCACGGCCATTGACACGGCCTTTCGCTGAAGAGGGCTGAAGCGGATGCCGTTTTTTTCTTCAAATTTGCGGATGCGCGCCTGCACCGCGTTGTCCTCGTCCGCAGGCGCGGTGTTTTGCAGCGCCATCAGCCGGACGGCCGTCTCCGCCTCGGCGTAATAGACATTCTTTAAGAAAATGCCCTCCTGCCCGTTCACCTGAGAGGACACAAGCTCCCGCAAAAGCAGCAATGCGTTCAGGTGCGCGTCCAGCGTTTCCATGCGGCTTTTCAGCATCTCGGCGGCGCTCTTCAGCAGCATTTCACGCGGCAGGTAGGTATGCCCCGCGCTCATGGCGGCATCCTGCAAAACATACTTCAGCCCGTAGCGAAGGCGGAACTCGCTGTCCTGCGCAATGCCCATCGTGATGGCGATGCGGTCAGCGGTCTGAAAGCCCACGCCGTCCACATCGTCAATCAGGCGGTACGGATTTTGCCGCAGAACCTCCTGCGCCCGTTCGCCGTAGACGCGGCTGATTTTCATGGCCAGTGCGGGCGGAACGCCGTAGGACTGCAGAAAGACCATCGTCTGCCGTGCCGCGTACTGCTCGTTGAAGGAGGCGGCGATTTGCAGCGCCCGCTTTTTGCCGATGCCCGGCACCTCGCGCAGACGATTCGGGTTTTCCGACATGATGTCCAGCGTCTTCAGGCCGAATTCACCGATGATGAGCTTGGCCGTCGCAGGCCCGACGCCCTTGATGAGGCCGGAGCCTAAAAAGCGCTCGATGCCGAGCAGGGTCGTGGGCTTTTTGATTTCGCAGGCGGTCGCCTTCCACTGCCGCCCGTACTGCGGATGCTCCGCCCAGCCGCCTTCAAACACCGCCTGTTCGCCGGCGGCCAGCGGCGGCAATGTGCCGACCACCGTGACCTCCTCCCGCCCCACATGGGTGACGACCACGGAATACCCGTTTTCCTCATTGCGATAGACGGTCTCCTCAATAATCGCCTGCAATGCTTCCGCCATGAATGTCCTCCGGCATAAAAAAATCGGCCTTGAGCAGGGCGCTCGTCAGCTTTTCGATAAGGTCCGGACAGCCGCCCCGCATTTTCTCCAAAAGAACACGCGCTTCTCTGCGGGCAGTCTGCCCGTCAACGGGGCAGGGATTTTGGACGGGCGTCAGCCCCGTGTTCCCGCAAAAGGCACTCAAAGCGCTTTCCCTCGTCAAAATCAACGGGCGAATGACCGTGATGTTGCCGCGCTCCATCCTTGCCTTCGGCGTCATCGTATGAAAACGCCCCTCCCGCGTCACGGACAGGACCAGCGTTTCCAGCGCATCGTCCAAATGATGCCCCAGCGCCAGATGGGTGCAGCCGTTTTCCGCCGCCATGCAGACCAGCGTCCCGCGCCGCACCCGCGCACACAAGGCGCAGGGATTTTTCCGCTCAAAAATACTGTCAAACAAATCGCTCTCCCGCGTTTGAAGCGGCACATGAAGCGTCCCGCAGAGCGCCTGTAAGGACGAAATATCCATGCGTCCCTTTGGGACGAGCGTCAGAGCGCATAAGGAGAACGGCTTGATTTGCCGATACACGTTCAAAAGCGTGAGCAGCGCCAGACTGTCCTTTCCGCCGGACAGCCCGACCGCCACGCGCCCGTTTTGCGGAATCAGTGAAAAACGCTCGTCCGTTCGGCGGATGTCACCCAGCAGCCGCTGCGTCATGCCCTCCTCCTTTCCATGCCGTCCTTCAGGAAAAAGAGCGTCAGCGCCATGCCTAAAATGCAGACGAGGCCGGCAAAAAGGTACGCTGTTTTCAGGCTCGACAAATCGGCAATCGCGCCGATGCAGACCGGGCCGAGCGTCGTCCCCACGCTGAACAAAGTCTGAAACAGCGTCATGCCGGCGGTGCGCTGCTCCGGCTCAAGGTCGCGCACGCACAGCCCCATGAGCTGCGACATGACCAGCCCCGTATTGCCCGCCGCCAAAATCTGGCACAGATAAAGCAGCGGCATGGTCCTGCACATCGGTGCAGACACGCAGTAGAGCTGCCCCATGAGGAAGCCGATGATTACCGTGCGCTTTGCGCCGATGCGCGGCATCAGCACATGGTTGCCCAAAAGGTTAAACAGAACCGTCGGCACGAGCAGGATGATGCTCATCCATGTAAGCTGCGCATCGGTCGCGCTTAAACGCGCCGCAAGGTTTTGCGAAAAAGAGAGGTATGTGCCGCACTGCACGAACTGCGAAACCGCGCCCAGCACCGTGCAGATAAACAGATTTTTGTTTCCGGCGACGGCTTTGAGACTGTCCCATGTGACCTTCTGTCCCGGCACATTGGTATCCCTGATGGTGAAGCTCACCAAAAAGCCGATGCTCATCGCGCCGATGCCCAGCAGCAGCGAGGAACGGCAGCCCCACCGCGTAGTCACGAACAGAAGCAGGACAAAACAGACCAGCTTTCCCAAATGCCCGTCCATGTCCATGGTCGTAATCCGCGCAGGTGCTTCCTCCTTCGCAAAATAGCTGCCGTACAGGACGGTAAAGCAGACCCACGTTCCCGCCGCCGCGCCCTGCATGGCGCGGAAGATAAGAAGACCAAGCGGCGTATAGAAAATTTCCATGCCGATAAGCGCCAGCAGCGCCATCGCGCAGCCGATGCAGACAAAAATCTTCTGTTTGCCGCTGGAGGCCGAAATCAGGCCAAAGGGCAGGCGGGACAGCATCTGCGCAAGTCCGTAGGCCGAGCCGGCCAGCCCCATCAGCGTGGCGGAGGCGCCCATCCGCTCCATTTCCGGATTCAGATAGGACGAGAAGGCGTACAGCGAAAACCAAAACAGGAAGGAGACGGAAAACAGGCCGAACGCGCTGCCCTGCTTCTTTTGCATCACGGACGCTCCTTATAATATGATTGAGGCGGCAATCAGAAATTGTCCCAGATAATAGCAGCCGAGGGAAAAATAGTCCTGCCGCCGCGTTGCGCCCAGCAGAATGTTCTTCGCCAGCGTCGCATCCGAGATGATAAAAAACAGTGCTCCCAGCGCAAGCAGCGGCGTCTGCGTCGCCCCCAGGGAAAGCATCACGCACAGAATGAAAGCGTACAGGGTGAAGGGAACGGTGCGTCTGCCCATGCGGTTTTTGAATTTCAGCGCTCCGAAGGCAACGACCAGCATCAAAAACGCCATCAGCAGGAAATTGAGCGTGCCGGGCGGAGATTTGAGCAGATAGGCCGCGCAGTAGGCAATATGTCCAAGCCCGAATATGCCCATGCCGGGAATGAAATAATACACCAGCACGCCGTCCGCAACGGCGCAGATGAGCAGCCCCGCCGCCAGCAGCCAGTTTGATCCCCCGTGCAGCGCAGCCCCGTACACCGCCAGCAGCACCGCGCAGGAGGTCGTTGTGCATTTGAACACGGTGGAAACATGCCTGGAAAATTTGTCCGAGAATTTGCTGCCCTCGTAAAGCAGGTAGAAAACCACCATCACGGTAAAGCAGATTCCCGCAAGCCAGTACGTCATTTCAGCCCCTCCCGCATCCGTATTTTCCGTCTTTTCATTATACAGGAAAGGAAAGGCGGTTGCAATCAAAAAAGCGAAATCATACGTCTTTTTCGTGCCGTAAAAATCAATTTACAAATATCAATCCATTATTTATTGCCAGAAATCCCGATATCGCGTATAATAGCAGTGTGCCGAAGAAGCGGCGTGCCAATTTTCGGAAGGAGCTTTTCATGCAGTTTATTCAGGACGAAAACGGGCAGAAAAATCGACGGCTCGTTATCGCTGCGGCCATTGGGCTGGCGGTGCTGCTGCTCGTTATTTTGTACCTTACGGGCGTGTTGGGCGGAGGGACGCGGCGGGTCAGCGCGGTGAAGCTGCGCTGTGACCCGATGCAGGACATCAAGCCATTCGGCAATACCGTGCTTTTTTATGACGGCACCTCTCTGGTCTGCCTGAACGCGAACGGCTCGGAAAAATGGAGCTATATCGTCGGCTCGAATGCGTCCTTTGATGCGGGCGAAAACGCCATTGTTGTCTGGGCGGGCACTCAGCTTTCCATTTTGGATGCCAACGGCCGCTCCACCTATGACAACAACGTGGGCAATTCCATTCAGTTTGCCCGCGTCGGCAGCCGCTATGTCGCCGTGGTGCTGGGCGACGATTCCACCTCCGACGGGCAAAGCACCCTGCTGATTATGGACCATCAGGGCAACGAAAAGGACAGGGAGTCCTCGGCCTATGAGGATATGCTGATTTTGGACGTCGGCTTTTTCTCGGACGGCGAATATCTCTGGACGACGGCGATGGATCTGTACGGCACCGTTCCGTCCACCAGGCTCAACACCTACAAGGTGGATGCCATGAACACCGGCTCGACCGATTTGGGCGAAACAATCACCTACAAGGTGATTTACGCAGGCAGCCAGCTCAACATCATCGGCACACGCCAAATCCGCGTGTATGACTACCGCGGGACGCAGGACACCTCCGGCACGGTGCTGGTGTACGGCTGGCAGCTCATTGACAGCATGGACGGCGGCACTGCCCAGCTGCTCTTTGCCCCCACGCGGCAGACGACGGACATCGTGGAAATCACCGAGCTTCGCTATCTCTCCGGCAAGACGGACAAGCGCTTCACCCTGCCGGATACCTGCGTCGGCGCTGCCTTCCATAACCGGAAGATTTATGCCTTCTCCGCCAACAGCATCTACCGCGCCGACCTTTCCGCGCAGCGCTTTTCCGCCGTCAGCCTCCCCATTCAGGAGGATATCACGGGCTACATCGGGATGCTCTCCAACGGCACGGCCATCCTGTCGAGCGACAGCAGCGTGTACGCCGTGACCCTGCCGTAAGAAAGGGACAGCACATGGAAACGCCGAGGGAAATCGGGCTGTATCTGCACATCCCGTTTTGCAGAAAAAAATGCGCCTACTGTGATTTTCCTTCCTATGCAGGCTGCGAGGATAAAATGCCCGCGGTTGTCCGCGCCATGCAGGATGAATTGCGCCTTTGGACGGAGCGCCTGCCCGATGTGCGGGTGCGGACGCTGTATGTGGGCGGCGGTACGCCCTCCCTGCTCCCTCCGCCGCTTTTTGCGGCGCTGCTCGCTGCCGCGCACGAGGCGTTCTCCTTCACCGAGGACGCCGAATGCTCCTGCGAAATGAATCCCGGCACGTTGACGGACGCCTTCTTAGATGCGGCAGTGCAGGGCGGCATCGGCCGCGTCTCGCTGGGCGCGCAAAGCGCCGATGAGCGGCTGCTTCGCCTGCTGGGGCGCATTCACACCTTCGAGGATGTCCGCCGCGCCGCGGCGTTATGCAGGGCGCACGGCATCGACAACATCAACCTTGACCTCATGCTGGGGTTGCCGACGCAGACGGTTCATGATGTCGAGGAAACGCTCCGGGCTTTTCTTTCCCTGCATCCGGCGCACATGTCCTGCTACGGTTTAATCGTAGAAGACGGTACGCTGATGAAGCGGCAGGTGGACGGCGGCGTATGGACGCTGCCCGATGAGGACGAGGAACGCGCCATGTACGAGCTGTGCAGAAGCACGCTGAAAGAGCACGGGCTTTTACAGTACGAAATCAGCAATTTTGCCCTGCCGAATCACGAATGCCGGCACAATACCGATTGCTGGAAACGGCGCGAATATATCGGCATTGGCTGCTCCGCCTGCGGCTTTTTAGGCGATGTCCGTTACCGAAATCCCGCCTCGATTGACGGCTATCTGCGCGGCGGCAGACCGGAGGAAACGCATTTAACGCCGGAGGATGCGCGGTTTGAATCGGTCATGCTGGGGCTTCGCATGACGGCGGGCATCAGGGATAACGACTTTGCGGCCATGCACGGGCTGACGCTTCGGCAGGCGTTCGACAGCAGGTTGGACAAGCCCCTCCGAGACGGGCTTCTGACCTTTGAGGACGGCGTCCTTCGTCTGACCGAACGCGGCATGGATATGCAGAATGCGGTGTTGGTCGAGCTGTTGTAATCATCAGGGAAACCCCGAAATTTTTTTCGGATTTTCACGGAGCTTCGGGAAGAAATCCCGCGTCCGCTCCGTTATATGGGTGCAAGACATCAAAAGGGGATGGAATTTATGTCGAAGCAATGGATGAAAAAGCTGCTCATCGCGCTGGCCGCCGCCGTGCTGATGCTGGGTATATCTTCCGCGCTGGGTGAGTTTGCCGTCGTCGCCAATACCAGCTCGCTGAATCTTCGGGAAGGGCCGGGCTACGCCTATGACGTCATCGGCACGGTTGCCCGCAGCGAATGGGTGCAGGTGGACGGAGAATCGGACGGCTTCTACGCCGTGACGCTGGTGAAAACGGGGCGCACGGGCTATGTGGACGGCCATTACCTGTCCTTTGGCGCTTCCTCCTCGGCCAGCGGGACGACCGGCGTGGTCAGCAATCCCAAGTCCACCTCATTCCTGAATCTGCGCGAATATCCGAGCTATTCCGCCAGCGTGCTGGGCATCTACTACAACGGCGCTGAATGTGAAATCATCTCCTCCTACAACGGCTGGTACGAGGTGGAAATTGACGGTATGCTCGGCTATTTCCGCTATGAGTACATCAAGATCAAAGGATCGACCGGGAAAGCGACCGTGGTATCCTCCAACGGCAAGAATGTAAACCTGCGTTCCGGACCGTCCACAAGCTATGCCTCCATCAAGAGCGTTCAGCCCGGCACAAGCGTGAATATCCTCTTGCAGGGCAACAATTTCTGGAAGATATCCGTGAACGGAACGGTGGGCTACATGGCGAGCGCCTATCTTTCCACCTCCGGCGGCTCTTCGGGCGGCGGCGGCAGCACGCCGACGACAAGCGGCTATGTGGTCGTCAACAACCCGAACGCCTCCTCCCTTCTCAACCTCCGCGAGCAGCCCTCCACCTCTGCCAAGATTTTGGCACAGTACCCCAACGGCACGCGGTTTGAGGTCATTGCTCAGGGTGAAACCTGGTGCAAGGTGTACGGCACGGCATCCAAGCGCACGGGCTACATGATGACCAAGTACCTGAAGCTCTACGGTCTCCCCGGCGTGCCAAACAAGACCGTGCGGAACGGCTCTTCCTACGTCAACCTCCGCACCATGCCCTCCAAGAGCACGGGCAGCGTCATTGCCCGCATCAGCTCAGGCAACACCGTGACCGTCCTTACCCCCGGCGATGAATGGACGCAGGTGCGGTACGGGAGACTGACGGGCTATATGATGACCTACTTCCTCAAATGATTTGCGCCGCAGCCTGTCATGCGCAGCATAGGCTGCGCTTTTTATTTCCAGCTCACGGAAAAATTTAGCGGAATTTAAGCGGCAGTTTCATTTCGACCGCATTGACACCGAAAAAAGCAAATGCTATACTGTTGACCGAAATCGCTGATAAGTGGTGGAGTCTGTCATAGGGCTTTTATGCCCTATTTATCAGGGATTGCCGTAGGCTTGTCGGAGGAGCACTGCTGCCTCGTTTTGCGCGCTCTTGCCCTTTGCTTTCCGGCCTGCGGCGTATACTGTTTTTCTTCTAAAGCATTGAGCTTCCGACCGTTTTTTCATTCCGGTCATGCCTTCTTTCGGTTGGCTGAAAGTGAAAAAAGCGTCGAAATCCTTCAATCTTTTAGCTGTCAAATAGTATCAAACGGCTTCACACCCTTTGTGGAGCCGTTTTTTCCTGCAAAAATTCTTCCGTCACAGGCGTTCCCGCGCCATGCGCAGGGCGCTCGGCATCAGCGAAGCGTTTCTTCATTATTTTATCTTCATAGAGGAGGGTGGTTTTCAATCATGTTGACCGTCGTGTACTGCATCTCGTTTTTCTCCGTGACGATTGCAATCGCTTTCGCCGTGTATCTGCACCTGTGGGTAAAGAAACAGCCCGTCGAAAACCAGACCATCAAGGATGTTTCCGCGCTCATCAAGGCAGGCGCGAACACCTTCATGCGCAAGGAATACAAAATGCTGGCGGTGTTTGCCTGCGTTGCCTCCGTGCTGCTGTTCATCCTCCTGCCCACGCCGATTTGGAAGGGTGAGGGCATCCAGAAAAATCTCTGTATGGTGATTGCGTACTGGGCGGGCACGATTTTTTCCGCGATTGCCGGTAAAATGGGCATCATCGTCGCCACCTCGTCCAACGGCCGCTGCGCCGAGGCCGCGAGCCGCGACATCAAGCCCGCGTTCCTTATCGGCTTCCGCGGCGGCGCCGTCATGGGCTTGGCCGTTGTGGGCATCAGTCTCTTCGGCGTGGCGGGCATCCTGCTTCTCTTCGGCGATACCACCATTTCGCTGGGCTTCTCCTTCGGCGCCAGCTCTTTGGCACTGTTTGCGAAGGCGGGCGGTGGCATCTTCACCAAGACCGCCGATGTGAGCGCGGACTTAACGGGCAAGGTCGAGCTGGGCATTCCCGAAGACGATCCGCGCAACCCCGCCGTCATTGCGGATAACGTGGGCGACAACGTCGGCGACGTCGCCGGCATGGGCGCCGACCTGTTCGACTCCAATGTCGCCGCCATGACCTCCGCGCTGGTCATCGCCTCGACCCTGCCGGCCTCCACGGGTGCGAACATCGAAATGGTGTTCCTGTATGCGGCGCTCGGTCTGATTGCCTCCATCATCGGCATCGCCACTGCGAAGATTGACAAGGATTCCACCCCGACCCGCGCTCTGAACTCCTCCACCTATGTCACCTCTGCCGTGTTTCTCGTTCTGACCGCGCTGGCGACAATGATCTGCCCCGGCTTCTCCTGGCGCATCTGGGGCGCGTCCGCCGTCGGCCTCCTGGTCGGCGTCATCATCGGCATCACGACCGACTATTTCACGGACGACAGCAAGTCCATCGTGCATAAGGTCGCGCACGCCTCTCGGTCCGGCTCTGCATTCACCGTCCTGTCCGGCATTTCCTACGGCTTCATTTCCGCCCTGCCCGCCATGATTGGCATTGCGATTTCCGCCCTGGCTGCGTACAAGCTCTGCGAGCCGATGGGCACGGACTATGCGCTCTTTGGCATTGCCATGTCTGCCGTTGGCATGCTCTCCATCGTCGGCATGATTATTTCCAACGACGCTTACGGTCCTATCGTGGATAACGCCCGCGGCTTGGCCGAAATGGGCAATCTGGGCGATGAAACCATCCGCGTGGCGGACGAGCTGGACAGCGCCGGCAACACCGTCAAGGCCGTCACCAAGGGCTTTGCCATCGGCGCGGCCGGGCTGACCGTCATCTCCCTGCTGGGCGCGTATATGTCCGAGGCGAACGAAGCGCTGAAGGCCGCGGGACGCGCCATCATCACGGGCTTTGACTTAATGAATCCCGTCGTCTTCTTCGGCATGCTGATTGGCGCGGCCATCCCCGCCGTCTTCTCTGCCATGCTCATCCTGGGCGTGGATAAGAACGCCCAGCGCATGGTGGCAGAAATCCACCGCCAGTTCCGCGAAATCAAGGGTCTGCGTGAGGGCAAGCCCGGCGTCAAGCCCGAATACGACCGCTGCATCGACATTGCTACGACGGGCGCTTTGCGTGAGCTGATTCCCGCCGGCGTCATGACCATCATCGCCACCCTTATCGTCGGCTTCATCGGCGGCCCGCTGGCCATCGGCGGCTTCCTGATGGGCAACATCGTCAGCGGCCTGCTCCTGTCCCTGTTCATGTCCAATGCGGGCGGCCTGTGGGATAACTCTAAGAAGTACATCGAGGCCGGCAACGAGGGCGGCAAGGGCTCTGAGGCGCATAAGGCGGCCGTCGTCGGCGATACCGTGGGCGACCCCTTCAAGGACACCGCCGGCCCGTCCATCAACACCCAAATCACCGTCGTTTCACTCGTCGCGTCCCTCATGTCCGCGCTGTTTGTCGCGTTCTCCTTTTTCGGATGAGAAGCCGAGACGAAAAATTTCCGTAAATACAATCAGGACGGCGCATCGCTGCGCCGCCCTGATTTTTTATGCCGCTTGTTCCGGAAAACCGCATCTTTTCACGTTTTTCCGAAATCGGGCGCCCCAAGCCGTTGATAAGCGCAAAATACCGGCATTCCGTCGGACGCCTTATGGCAGGAACCTGTTGCCGTTCAGGTCATAGCGGAGCACATCCTGCCAG
>CAVDRM010000032.1:0-26564 GCA_963611355.1 Anaerovibrio sp. | reverse complement strand
CGCTGTATCCCCCGTGCAAAACCGGCGGATTTTCTGCGGATTGCAAGGAATTTGGGAAAATGTGGAAACGGAGGGGGCAGGGAACATAGCGCTTTCGGGCAGTCCTTCTGCTTCGGCAGAGCGGCTTTGTCTGCCGACCGAAGGACGCCGCAGCCGGCATGGAAAAAAATGGAGCGGGAGAGGATGAAACGCCGCCGTGCGCTGCGCGTCAGAAGCGCTCCCTTGCAGCTGTGCAGGCATTCGGTGCGAATGGGCGGCGCTCATGCAATCGCAGGGAGATTCGCACCGAAAAATCCGGAAATTTCGAAAAAAAAGAGGGCTGATTTTGGCAAAACCGAAAAATCCGCCTTCCATTTTTGGCCGAAATGGTGTATACTGCATAAAAGCAGTTTTATTTTTTAGCTGCTTTTGCTGTCGCTCCCCTCGCGGGGAGCGTGGATTGAAATGGGTCGTAAACGTACTTGAGCGCCGTGTCAAACAGTCGCTCCCCTCGCGGGGAGCGTGGATTGAAATGTCCGCGTCCGCCTTCTCCTGCGCTGCCCTGAAGCCGTCGCTCCCCTCGCGGGGAGCGTGGATTGAAATGTCCGGCCCTGCCTGATATACGGTGCAGGCCGGTAGTCGCTCCCCTCGCGGGGAGCGTGGATTGAAATATTTCCGCGTCCAGGGCGATAAGCTGCGCCTCCCGTCGCTCCCCTCGCGGGGAGCGTGGATTGAAATACCTGCGGACAGTGGATTTTGAACAGGCATCCCTTGTCGCTCCCCTCGCGGGGAGCGTGGATTGAAATCTCGGCAAGAACAACTATGGCTATCAAGACAAGACCGTCGCTCCCCTCGCGGGGAGCGTGGATTGAAATGCCGCATTCGTCCCCGCGTTCTGCAGGCTGTTTTGTCGCTCCCCTCGCGGGGAGCGTGGATTGAAATTGCGTCATGCCGCGCATTTCGCGGAGCTGCTTAATGTCGCTCCCCTCGCGGGGAGCGTGGATTGAAATCGTGACCGCCGCCGCCTGCCTGCCGGCAGGCAGGTCGCTCCCCTCGCGGGGAGCGTGGATTGCAATGGGTCTGGTCGGCGTTCTCCGTGTTAAACACGCCGCTTCGTCCAAACCAGTCCTCATCGCAGTGGCTGTTCATCTGATGGCAGAGCCATGCGGGTTTGAACACCTCTGCCTTTTTCCGCGTCCGCTGCGACTGCGCCTCCTGCGATTTCTGAATATAGGGACGGAAGCGGTCGGTTTGCCGCAGGAGGGCGTTTGCGTCCAGCTGCACCTTGTCCGTCAATGCCTCGCCAAGCGCCTCATCGGTGTCGGTCGCCATATGCAGCTGTCCCGCCAGCACGAGGCAGAGCGACTGGAGCTGAAAAGCAAGCTTGCCGCCCTTCGCAAAAAACTTTCAGAATCCGGTCAGCAGCAAAAGCAGCGGGAGAACTTCGTCCTCGCTATGCGGCGGTTTATGCAGATGAACTCCCCGGCAGCACCGCTGCTGCGGGAGCTGATGGACCACATGGATGTGTTGGAAACGGAGGGCACCGGTAAAAATTGCACGCAGCGGATCGTGCGTTACTGCCGCTTTGTTGGCTATGTGGAGAGCCCGCAGCACCGAAACGCCCTCATGATAAGGCGGATACCCGCCAAGGCATCGCCGTTGAATCCTTCACAGAGCCGAAGCCGGCATCATCAAAAGGAGCAGGAAACCGCCTGCTACGCTCATCAAACCGTAGCAAGACAGAAAAATCGAGTATTCATAAGGTCAAATCCCTTATGAACACTCGATATGGTGCGGCAGGCGGGACTTGAACCCGCAAGCTCAGAGAGCGTCAGATTTTAAGTCTGATTCGTATGCCGATTCCGACACTGCCGCACAGCAAAGCTATTATACCGCATTCGGCCTTGTTCCGCAAGACCGCGATCCATATTTTTTCCGTTCGTGTGATTTTTGGGATTTTGCTCAAAGCGCCGCCGTTACGTGCTCTCCCGCATCCGCCAGTTTCGTCCCTTGGCCTTGGCGACGTGGCAGCAGAAGCCGCGTGTGCGCTCGGTGATGCGCGAGCCGATGGCCTCGTCCGCGGCGGTGATGTCCGCCAGGGACAGCTCGCCGGAGAAGACGGTCGGCAAATCCCTGATGTAACGGCGGCTGACGATTTCAAACAGCAGCCGAAGGTCTGCGCTCGTGAGGGCTCCGTCGCCGCCGACGGGCTTTAAAACATCATCCAGATACAGGACGGGCGCGTCCGCCAGCGGCGCAAGGAGCGTCTCAAAGTCCGGCTCGGCGGCGTGCGCCTTCAGCAGCCGCGCCTCCTTTGTCCACAGCACATAGCGGACGGACATCCCCGCCGCCAGGAGCTTTCCGCAGACGGCCGTGCACAGGTGCGTCTTGCCGCAGCCGGGCTGACCGCCCACATACAGCCACGGCCTGCGCCCCGCCTTTTGATCCAGCAGTGCGCCGATATAGTGCCTGCCCATGTCCAGGAGCTGCCGCTGCCACGGTTCGGGCGTTTGGAAGCGCTCCAGCGTCATTTCCCGCACGGCCGCATCAAGGCCGGATTCTTTCAGCAGGCGCTCCGCCTGCTTCTGTTTTTGGCAGATGCAGGGATAGACAAAGGGATAGCCGGCGCGGTCATCGGGGAATACATCGCCGAGGTAGGCAAAGCCCGTGCCGTCGCAGAGGGGGCAGACCTCCTCGCGCTGCTTCACGCTCCTGTGCTGCCGCTGCATCTGCTCGATTTCCACGGCGAAAACCTTCCGGTTGCGCGCCGCGATTGCCTCCAGGGTGCCGTCCGTCTCCGGCAGCTTATCGCCGAAGCGCGCCGCGCAGCCCTGCATGATTTCGTCAAACGTCATGTCCGCACCTCCCCTTACAAGCGCATCATGCCCGGAATTTCGACTGCCGGCTTTGCGTCCGGCTGATTCTTCTGCGGGCTTCGCTCACGCAGAATCCACGTCCGCACCGCTGCCCGCCAGTCCCGCATGGGCTGGCTGCCGACCCGCCAGCCCTTGGACGCATAAAAGCTGCAAAAGCGCTCCGCGTCGATGTCCGCGCCCTGCTTTCGGCAGTAGGCGGCGACCTCGTCGGCCGTCGGCGGGGTAAAGGACGGGGAGAAAGGCAGGGAGGGAGCGCTCCGCTCGGCGTCCCGCCTGCCCGCATCGGCCCTGCCGTCAGCCGAAGGCATATCAAAAGACCCATGGGTCCGAGCGGGAGCGGACTGCTTCCCCTCTCTCTCTTTTTCCTTGACCTCCTCTGACCTAACCTTACCTAACCTACCCTCTCCTAACCTAACCTGTGACGGAAAACGGTTGTCAGCTTTTTGCATTTGGCTGTCAGTTGGCGGCATTTGGTTGTCAGCTTTTTGCATTTGGCTGTCAATTGGCGGCGTTTGGCTGTCAGTCGGCGGCGTTTGGTTGTCAGTCGGTTGACAGCTGTCCGTCCAGTGCGCGGAAAAAGCGGCGGACGGCTGCCCGTTGTCCGCAGGCGATGCGCTTTTATCCTCCGTCAGGGCGGCGGAGGGCGGGCAGTTTTCCGCATCATCCCCCTCGGTGCCTGCCTCGGCCAGCCTGTCCTCCTCCGTTTTCAGACGGTACACGCCGCTGCGGTCGAGCGTCACCATGGCCCGCTCGTCGATAAACGCCGTGCTGCGGTGACGGTCGGGGCGGAGGGCATTGCTGACCAGCCAGTGGCGAATCAGCACCACGCCGCTGTCAAAGCAGAGCAGAAAGCCGGCGCTGACCAGCGCCTCCAGCTCCTCCCTGCCCGCGCCGACGGAGCGCGCCGTGCTGCGGGCGCTGCACAGGAAGCCGTCGTCGTCCGCCTCCATGTTCAGATGCAGATACAGCGCCTGCGCCGCCAGCGGCAAATCCCGAAATCTGTCCGTCTCCACGACGGACTTGGAAAGCATTCTTCTTTCGGCCAAAGTGATTCTCCCTTCCATGATGTTTCCGCAGGGATGCATTCCCG
This sequence comes from Anaerovibrio sp., assembly GCA_963611355.1. Taxonomy (GTDB): domain Bacteria; phylum Bacillota; class Clostridia; order Christensenellales; family Aristaeellaceae; genus CAVDRM01. Next base: position 22,619 of record CAVDRM010000032.1, on the reverse strand, counting down.
CGTCCCCGCACGAACATCATACTCGAAGACACCCGTGCAAAACCGGCGGATTTTCTGCGAATTGCAAGGGAAATGGGAATATATGGAAAAACTGCGCACTTGACGAAACCGCCGCAAGCGCGTACAATAGAGAGGAAAAAACGGAGTAAAAAGTGTCCGTGCTTTTTGATATACATGTTTGACGTGCATGAAGGAGACGCCATGATTACAACAGTCACTCTGAATCCCTGCATTGACCGCAGCGTGCATGTATCCAATCTGAAGGTGGGCGGCTATAACCTTGTCAGCCGCTCCCGAACGGACTTGGGCGGAAAGGGCATCAATGTCAGCATCGTCGCCCACGCATTAGGCTATGCCACCCGCGTACTGTGCCTTGACTATATGGACGGCGGCACGCTTTTGTCCGACGGGCTGCTGCAGCTGGGCATTCCCAGCGTTTTGGTGCCCGCCTACGGCCGTCTGCGTGAAAATCTGAAGCTCTATGACGCGGAAACGGGCGAGATGACGGAAATCAACGAGCCGGGCTCGCCCATCGACCAAAGCACGATGACGCGCATTTTGCAGCGGTTTGACGCGCTTTTGCCCGACACGGACGTGCTGGTGCTCAGCGGCAGCGTCCCGCCCGGCGTGGATGCCGAGATATACGCCCGCCTGATTCAAAGGGCGAAGGAAGCCGGGGCGTTCACCGTGCTGGATGCGGCGGGAGAGCTGCTGCGCGAGGGCATCAAGGCAGGCCCCGACCTCATCAAGCCCAACCGCTTCGAGATGGAGACCCTGTGCGGGCGCACCCTGGACACGCTCGAAATCGCCTTGGAGGAGGCGCAGAAGGTGCTGGACGAAGGCGTGGGCGCCGTGTGCCTGTCGCTGGGCGACAAGGGCGCGCTTTTGCTGGACGGGAAGGAGCGCTGGTATGCGCCGGGCGCGTCCGTGGAGGTGCGCGGGATGCAGGGCGCGGGCGATTCGCTGGTCGCCGGCCTGTGCATCGGCCGCATCGAGGGCTGGAGCACGGAGCGCACCCTGCGCACGGGCATCGCGCTGGCGCAGGGCTCGCTGATGCGCGAGGGGACGCAGCTGTGCACAAGGCAGCTCTTTGAGCGCCTGATTGATACGGTCAGAGCCGAGCGCGTGTGAGCGGCAGAGAAGGCAGCCCGCCCCGATGGAACGGCGTGAGCAATCGTCTGCGCATCAAAAAGCTGCGTTTTTGACACGCTCCAGGCAGGATGCAGCACTTCATCCGGCATGGCAAGGCTGCGGAAAGGATGTTTCTGCGCTGACGCTCCGAAACACAGCCCCGTCCGACCGGCTTTGCCGGTCGATACGATCAAAAAATGAAGAGGCTGCCCCTTCATGCACCCCCCAAAAATGTCTGCGGACTGTTTCGACAGTCTGAAATCGTGCGTTTTGGTCCGATGCGAAACACAGCAATCAAGGCTTGCCTGCCGTACATCGGGATTTTTGCAGGGAGCGATGCGCAAAAGGGCGGAAACGGAAACCTTGTCGGATTTTTATTTCTGCCGAAGACAGACCGCCGAGGGCCTTATCGCAGATGCAGGCGAGGCGCATTCAAGGCGCATGGCGCGTTGCCGCCGAATGGGACTAAATGCCTTCCGCCACGCCGAAGCCCGACTTCTTTGGCATATCCGTTTCTTCAAGAATGAGGGAAGAGGAGCCCCTCGGCGGCTGTGAAAGGAAGCCATGCGTCCGTCCGCAATGAGACAGGCAAAGCCCGCCCTTTCCCGCTGCCGGAGGGAGCGGCTGCCCGGCGGTTCAACAATGCGTCAGCGGCGATGCGCTTCCTCCGCATGGATGATACACTCTTCAGCCTATAAATTTCGCAAAATAATCATTGACAAATCAAACAAAAAGCGATATAATGCTTTCTGCTGACAGTCATCATGACTTGCAGCACGGTCGCATGGCTCAGTTGGTAGAGCACATCGTTCACATCGATGGGGTCACAGGTTCGAGTCCTGTTGCGACCACCATAAACCCTTGAGAACACTACGTTTTCGAGGGCTTTTCCTTTTCTCCGGAAACCGCTATGTTCATTTTGGAGAGCCGAAAATTGACGAAATCCATCACTCCGGTCACATCGAAGGTCATCCGTTTTCCGAACGATGGATTTCTCTCCCCCGCTCGCAGGGGTGTTCAAAAATGCCTGTGTTCATCATCGATGCTAACGGTGTGTCTGTCACTTGAGTGCACGTTGTCGGTGTGGCTTATGTGACAGGCACTTTGTTTTTCGAGGTGAACGATGGGCCGGAATCGGTGTGGCTTAAGGGCTGGATTATAGCATACCAAAGTGTCGGAAAGCAAAAAAATTCCCACAAGGCTCGTCGCCCTGTGGGTGCAATCGGCTGAAGCATCAGCCTTTGTTCAGCATTTTATTCATCTTCGCCACTTTTCTCTTTGTTGGAATGTAGATGACAAACCAGATGAAGACAAAGCCAATCATAAAGATCAGCGTAAACATGCCGATGCGATTTGTCGGAACCCAGCCGTTGATGAGGTAAATGCCCAGATAGTCAATGTACAGGACTGCCGCCTGAATGAGGCCCGCCATGGGCTTTGGCAGATTTTCCATCTGATACACGACGGAAATGCCAGCCGCGACAAAGGCCATCAGCGTTGTGGTCATGATGCCCAGCACCGCCTGATTGACCGTCAGCTCGGCAACAACACCGGATGCCTGAAGGCAAAGCCAGACAATGGCCATGATGACTGGGCCGCCCCAGGCAAACATCATCCCTCTGAGACAGAAATTCTTCCAGAACTTTTTCATAATCCGTACCTCCTTTTCAATTCGGCAAAGCAGCGTCTGGAGATGCACTCCATGCAGCCGCTTCTGAAAACAGCATCGACAGCGCCCGAAAGCTGAACCTTAAACCGGACGATAGCCTTCCAGTTTGCCAGCGCGGATTTGCTGATCCGCTCAAAGCTGCCGGGAAGTTCCTTTTCCAGTTCATGCAGCCGTCTTTTGACGAGATAGCGCTTTTTGTCACTGTATTGAGCATACGTCCGCTCATTCTCGGTCACAAAGCACTCGATCTGGCTGACGCTCAGCATGATGATCTCGTCCTCGTCATAGCCGGGAATCTGATCAGAAACATTGCTCTGCAGCACAAGCCGCTCAATCTCGTCGATCAGTGGGGTTCTCTCATGAACGGTTGCGGTCACCTCCTCAGGCTTTTTGCTGTCGATGAACAGCCTGAAAATCATCCTCATCACCTCCGACGATTACATCATATACCCAAAGCATTGCGCTTGTCATAAAAAATCGGCATTCGGTAGATTTTGAACGGTAATCGGTAACAGCGGTAGCATTCCCGCTCGTACACCCGCTCCGTGCCGTCCGCCAGCTTTCGCCGGGTGACGTTGTGGCTGCAGGCCAGGCGGGAGCCGCAGTCTGCGCAGTAGATGATGCCGGACAAAAGGCTGCGGGTGTCCGTCCTGACGGGCATGGTCATTTTGTCCCCCAGACAGGTGGCCCGGCCCTTCACCGTCTGCTGGCACCGTTCGAACATGGCTTCATCCACAATCTTCAGATGATCAAAGGGCTGTGACTGCGCACCGTCCATGTGGTAAATCCCGATGCAGATGGGATTATCGATCAGCGCCCGGATGGAAGTGCCGCGCCACAGGCTCTTGCCGCGCTTGGTCTTGATGCCCTTATCGTTCAGGTAATTGGCCACCCGCACGGTGCCGTAGCCCTCGTCCGTGAGCAGGTGGAAAATCTCCCGTACCACGGCGTCCTCGTCCTCGTCAATCATCAAGTCCCTCACGGGCTGTTTTTTCTTGTTGGTGCGTCCCTGATGCTCCAGTTTGTAACCGTATGGTACGTAGCCGCCCCGGCACTGGCCGTCTTCCACCATCTGGATGTGCTTGGTCTTGACGCGGATGGAGGTCTTATCGCTTTCCCCTGACGCCTGCCAGAAGCGGATGTAATTCAGCAGCTTGTCCACGTGGTTGTCAAAGCGCTGTTCGCCTTCTCTGGCGCTCCACACCTCGATGCCCTGCTGCACAAACCATTGTACCACAAAGGGCGTTTCATCCTCGCGCCTGCCCAGACGATCAAACATGAAAACCAGCAGCACGTGAATTCCCTGTTGATGGCCTTCTTCTTGATTTCGATGATGGCATCGCGGGCGTTGGTGCTGATCTTGTATCCGGAGACCCCCTTTTCGGAAATCTCATCCACGATTTCCCAGTCAGGATGGGTGGCGACGTATAGAGAAACGCCCCGCAGGTTCATCGCCCGCGAGGCGTTCTCTATCCTTTCTTGTCGAGTGTATCATATCATAAGGGGCCAACAGGAATCTACTGGAATCCACTGGAATCTACTGGAATTAACTACCCAATTTCGGAACGACCACACAGCGGAGGGCCTTGGAGTGAACCTTGAACACGTTACTGACGGTGCAGTGCATCTTATCAGCGAGCTCCTCCCAGCTGCGAAAGCAAATGTACCTGAGCTCCAGCAGCGTCTGATATTCCGGATTCTCCACCGCGTAGATTGCGTGCATGATTTCCTGCTTCTTATCTACCAGATGGTCGATATCCGCATTGATCTCCGTCTGCATATCTACCATCTTGGCGATGGCATCTTCCATCGAATGCACGTTCCGCGTGTGGCTGACCACATCATCCTGCATGATGCTTGTGGTCTTTGTAGCCATTTCCTTCAGCGTTGCCAGCATGTCCAGTTTGGAATTAATCCGCTGGTCAAGATGAAACGCCTGATTCAAATATTCCTTCGGGGTCATTTATCCGTCTCCCTCCTCAGTCTGCGTATAAGGTAATCCGGGTCGACCTGTGTCAGTACGCCATAAATATGGTTTTCTTATTTTTTACATTTTATCGGGCGCAAAATCCGGTGGACAAACAGCAAGAAGTATGGTATATTATAAAAGGTTAAGAAAGTATTAAGAATTTTGGAGGAATTATGAAAAACTCCTTTCAAAATAAAAAACTGCGAAGGCTGACGGCCACCCTGCTGCTTATCTCCCTTTTATGGCCGGCATACGGGCAGGCGGCGGGTGCATCGCCGGTTTCCGCCGCTTTGGTTGAGGCAAACGGAACGCAGAGCGGCATGGTGCGCATTTATTTATCCTCCCTGAATAACCCGTCTGCGTTGACCGTCACGGTGCAGGGAAGCTACACGGTGAACGGCCTGTCCGCTCAAGCGCTGACGAGCGGCAGCAGCGTGACGATTTATTTTGACAGCACCACCGGCAAGCTCACGCTCGTGAAAAACGGCGTCGGCACGAACATGGGCAGTAGCTTCAGGCTGCGCCGACATCAGACGAACGGAACGAACGGCGTGAAGATAGCCCAGGCCAAAGCACCGGGCAACCTCTATCCGGGCGATGTGTCCTTCATCGTCAAAAGCAGCGGCACGGGCTATAAGCTGTATACGATTGTGTATGTATACATCGAGGATTATCTTTACGGCGTTCTGCCCTATGAAATGGGAAACGGTGCGCCGATAGAGGCGCTGAAGGCACAGGCGGTGACGGCGCGTACCTATACCTTACGCGCCATGCAGACGAGAAGCAGCTCCCTATACGATGTGGTGGATACGACAAGCGACCAGGTGTATCGGGGAACACCCTCCGGCTATGCCAACTGCAAAGCCGCCGTGGATGCGACCAAGGGTATCGTGTCGATGGTGAACGGCACATTCAGCGGCACATGGTACACCGCCTCCAACGGCGGGCAGATTGAGGCCGTTTCCAATATCTGGGGCTCGACTGCGTACAGCTACATCCGCGTGAAGGACGACCCGTATGATTTGGCCAATCCGGATTCCCGCGTCAAGTCCTTTACCGTGAACGCCTCCGGTACACAGAGCAACAGCACACTGGAGACGCTGCTGAACAGCAAGGCCGTCTCGGTCTTCGGCACGGGCGCAACAGTGACAGGCGTCAGCAACATCATTCCGCATACGCCGAAATATGCAGAGCCGAGCAGACTGTATACAAAAATCGACTTTTATGTGACTTATAAGCGGAACGGCACGACCGGCAGCGGCATTCTGACCTTTTCTGTTTTTGATGAGCTGGAAACGCCGCTCAGCATGAGCATCAATGCTGCCGCAAACGAGCTGTGGAGCGTTGAAAAGACCGGTACAGGCTTTCGGGTGGAAGCGCGGCGCTACGGACACGGCACGGGCATGAGCCAGCGCGGAGCAATGTATATGGGGACGCTCGGCTATACCTATGCCCAGATTTTGGCGTTCTATTTTGAAGGCTGCCGTCTGGTGCGTTATACCATGACCAGCACCATCCTCTCTGCCGTCGTGAGCGGCACGGACAGCTATGAGGTGACGACCGAGGAAGAACCTGCGGAGGCGGAAGAGGCAGAAGAGACCGTCTCCGAAATCCTGAAGGCAACGGTGACGACGGTGAGCGAGCCGCTGAATCTGCGTGCGGGCGCGTCCACGCTGAGCTCTGTCCTCCAGCAGATTCCGAAGGGAGAGGAAATCACCGTTTTAGAGCGGGGCGAGGAATGGTGCTGCGTCACCTATCAAGGCACGACAGGCTATGTCATGACGAAATTTCTGACCTTTACGGAAACAGAGAACGCGGCCACCCCGACGCCCACCGTCACGCTGACTCCGACCCCCGCGGCAGATACGGACGGTATGTATGCCTATGTCGCAACGGACAACGCCGCGTTTTACAGCCAGCCGTCGAGCGGAAGCACGGTTTTAGCAACGCTTTCCAAAGACACCGTCTTGACCGTGTTTGAAAAGACGACCGATTGGATATATGTTCAGTCGGGTACGACCAAGGGCTATGTCCGCATGTCGGATGTCACGCTGACGGCACCTATTGTAACCGCGTCCCCGACAGAGGAAATCGAAATCGACCCAAACGGACCGCTGATGGCAAAAATCACCACCAAAACGGGCAGTGCGCTGAGTCTGCGCAAGCGTGCGCTGTCCAACAGCAAGGTTTTGAAAAAGCTGGCGTTCGGGGCGGTCGTAACCGTGCTGGAAAAGGGCGTGAACTGGTGTTTGATTGAACATGAGGACACGCAGGGCTATGTGCAGACGAAGTATCTGACCATTTTGGGCGGTGATGAGACGCAGGCGCAGGCCAAAACCGTATCCGATGATGAGCAGATGCGCAATGATGAGTTGGACAACAGGACCATTGCTGTGGAGGCTGCCGCAGAAGCCAACGCGCCGGAGATAACGGAAGCAACGGCGGCAGCGGAAGAGCCGGAGATAACGGAAGAGCCGAAGCAGACGGAAATCCCCGAAAGCACGGAAGCAGCGGAGACAATGATCCCCGAAGAAACTGCCGCGCCGGACGAAGCATTGCCGGAAGAAAGCAAGGCCGGCACGAAAGAAGCTGCCGCGGGCACTGCAAAGGTACCCGCTGAGCCGTCCGAAGCGCCGAGAGAAGCGGCAGAAGGCACCGTGCAGACGGGAGCGATTCCCGAAGAGACGCCCGCGCCCCTTGCGGATGAAGAGCCTGTCGTTGTCGAAGCCATCATCGAGGAGCAGAAAATCGAGGATGATGCGGCCGAGAAAAGTGCAAACGCTCGGCGCGACTCGACCTTAAGGACACTGGACACGCCCGTGCCCGTTTCGTTCCGCACATCCTCCGGCAAGCTGAATCTGCGGCAGGGCTGCAGCAAGGAAAGCAATGTGCTTCTCAAAATCAGGGAGGACGACGAAGTGCGGCTGCTGGCCTTCGGCAAGGACTGGTGCGAGGTGAAAATCAACGGCAAGGAACAGGGTTTTGTGATGACCCGCTATTTGGTGCTGCCTGATGAACTTGAACTTTGACATAAAGCCGGATGAGCGTCTGGACGATTTGCAGAGAAACGGCCTGTTCATCCTGCAAAAAACGAAGGGCTTCCGTTTTGGGCTGGACGCGGTCATACTGTCGGATTTTGCCCAGATCAGGCCGCATGACAGAGTTGCCGATTTGGGCACGGGTACGGGCATCCTGCCGCTGCTTCTGTACGGCCGCGAGCCGTCCGCCGTGTTTGATGCGGTAGAGCTGCAAAAGGAAATGGCGGATGCGGCGGCGCGTTCCGTGCGCGGAAACGGGCTGGAGGGCAAAATTACCGTGCATTGTCACGATGTGCGTTCAATCCGCACTCTTTTGCCGAGCGGAGCGTATTCGCTCGTTGTGTGCAACCCGCCGTATGAAGCGCGGGATGACAGCCGCTTGCCGGAAACGGCAGCACTCAGAACGGCAAAAACGGAAACCGAATGCACCTTGGCGGACGTCGCACGGGCGGCCAAATGGCTGCTCAAAAACGGCGGACGGCTGTGCCTCTGCCTGCCGCCCAAGCGTATGGCGGAGGCGTTTGAGACGCTGAAAGATGCCCGTATTGAGCCGAAGCGCCTCAGGCCTGTCCACAGCCGCGCAGACCGTCCGGCATGGCTGATGCTGCTGGAGGGCTATCTGAACGGAAGGCCGGGGCTTACGGTGATGCCCCCGCTGATAGTTCGGGATCCGGACGGGCAGGACAGCGCGGAAATAAAAAGAATTTATCAAAGTGATGAAGGAGAACCGATCCGTGAAGAAATGTCTTCTTTGCCTGATGGTGCTTTTGAGCTTAGCCTGTGCCGCGTCCGCATGGACGGTGGACAGGGAGAACATCGTGGCCAGCGATGAATGGCAGCCGCCGGAAATCGATGAGAGCTGCATCGAGGAGCAGCCGTGGCTGCTGGTGCTGAAGGTGGCGCAGGAAGAAATCGGCTATGTCGAAGGGCCGCTGAATGACCAATCCAAGTACGGAGAATGGTTTTGCGGACGGCGCGTGGCGTGGTGCGCGGAATTTTTGACATGGTGTGTGAATGAAGCGGACACACGTTACGGGACGTCCATGCTGAAAGATATGTTCCCGTGGTACGGAAAATCCTCCGAGGGTGCGCCGTGGTTTATGGAAAAGGGGCGCTTTATTTCGGATAACGCCATCATCCCCGTGTCGCACGAGGAGCAGTGGTTCATCGGCGCGGATACCTACATGCAGGAGCATGAATACATTCCCCAGCCGGGCGATTACATGTGGATTTTCTGGTATTCTCGCAAGCGGGGAACGGATCATGTCGCCATCGTGGAGGGCGTGAGCCGCGATGCGGACGGAACCGTTCAGGTACACGTCATTGAAGGCAACAACCCCGACCGCGTGCAGCGGGCGACTTATCCATTGGATTATAAGCTGATTTACGGTTACGGTACGCCCGAAAGACGCGCTTACACGGCCATTCACCTGTATACGACGTGCGATGACGTGGCCGTGCTGCAAAAGAATTTGGAGCTGCTGGGCTATTTTCCGAAAAAGAACAGCTACATGAAGCAGGCGAGCCGCGATTTGATGAGCGCGGTCAAGAGCTTTCAGAAGGATTACGGGCTGACCGTCAAGAGCAGCTACAACATGGAAACGCGGAAGGCGCTGGAGGCAGCGGTAGCGGCGCTTGGCGAAACGGAGACAGAGGATGGCGGAACGGAATGATTCTTATCATTGCGGAAAAACCAAGCGTGGCGCGTGATATTGCACGGGTGCTGAAATGCGCGGAGCACGGCGAGGGATTTCTGAAGGGCGGGGAATATATCGTTTCATGGGCGGTCGGGCATTTGGTCACACTTTGCGAGCCGGACGAGATTGACGAAAAATATCAAAAGTGGCGCATGGAGGACTTGCCCATGCTGCCGGACACCCTGCCGACCAAGGTCATTCCCAAGACGCGCCCGCAGTTTTCCGTTTTAAAAAAGCTGATGCAGGATAAGACGGTGGACAGCCTGATATGTGCAACGGACGCGGGGCGGGAGGGCGAACTGATTTTTCGCCTGATTTATGAAAAGGCGGGCTGCAAAAAGCCCGTGCAGCGGCTGTGGATATCCTCCATGACGGATGAAGCCATCAGGGAGGGCTTTGCCGTCCTGCGCCCGTCCGCCGATTATGACGGTCTATACAAGAGTGCGCAGTGCCGCTCTCAGGCGGACTGGCTGGTTGGCATGAATGCCAGCCGCGCCTTTACCCTGAGGTACAATACGCTTCTGTCCATCGGGCGTGTGCAGACCCCGACATTGGCTATTTTGGTCAAGCGCTTTAAGGAAATCAGGGATTTCCGTCCCATCGAATATCACACCGTGACCGCCGATTTCGGCGATTATCAGGGACAGTGGTTCGATGAAAGCATCAAGGATGAAAAGACCAACAACCGCCTGAAGACGGCGGAGGAGGCTGAAGCAATCGTCAAGGCGGTCAGGGGCAAAAAAGCCGTTGTCCGCTCCGTGACGGGAGAACAGAAGCGGGAGCTTGCGCCGCAATTATATGACCTGACCTCGCTTCAGCGGGATGCCAACAAAATGCTGGGCTTTACCGCCGATAAAACGCTGAAGCTGGCGCAGTCCCTTTATGAAAAGTGGAAAGTGCTGACCTATCCGCGCACGGACAGCCGATATCTGCCCTTGGACATGATGGGACGCGTCAAGCAGACCCTCTTGCGTCTGCCGCAGGAGTATCAGCCGTTTGTGAAGGCTATTTCGTATCAGGAGGACGGCAGGCTGCCGTTTTCCAAGCGCATTTTTGACAATGCCAAGGTGAGCGACCATCATGCGCTCATCCCGACCCCGCAGACGGCGCCGTTGGATAAGCTCCCGCCCGATGAACGCGCCCTGTATGACTTGGTGGCGCGGCGGATGATTGCGGCGTTTTATCCGCCGTATGAATATGACCAGACCCGTGTTGTAACGGTGTCAGAGGGCTATCCCTTCAAGTCAACGGGACGCGCTGTGCGGGCGCAGGGATGGAAAAGCGTTTATCAAAACATGGAGCAGAAGCCGGCCCGTGGCAAAAAAAAAGAGCAGGAGGAGGAAGCAGCACTGCCGCCGCTGAATGCGGGCGATGAACGCAGCGTTCGGAAGGCAGGTGCCAAAAAGGACGCGACCAAGCCGCCCGCTCCGCACACGGACGCAAGCCTGTTGGCCGGCATGGAAAATGCGGGGCGCGACTTGGAGGATGAGGCGCTCCGTGAACGGATGAAGGGCAGCGGCCTCGGAACGCCCGCGACCCGCGCCGCCATCATCGAGCGGCTGATTGCCGTCGGCTATGCCGAGCGCAAGGGAAGGGCGCTGTCCGCAACGGAAAAGGGCGTGCGCCTGATTGACATTGCCCCTTCGGAGATAGCCTCCCCCGAAATGACGGGAAAATGGGAGCTGGCGCTTAACGAAATCGCCGAAAACAAGCGCGATACGGAACGCTTCATGCAGGGCATCCGCAACATGACTGCCTTTTTGGTGGACTATGCCAAAACGACCGACAAGCAGGGCGATTTTCCTGAAGAGGAGCGCCGCAAAAAACGCGGCGGGAAGGCATCTGCTTCGGCATACCCCAAGCTGAAGGGCGTTGTCTGCCCTCTGTGCGGGAAGCCCGTACAGGAATCGCCCAAGGCATTCGGCTGCTCAGGCTGGCGGGACGGCTGCCGTTTCACTTTGTGGAAGGACTGCCTTCAGCGCGGCGGCGGTCCTGCATTGACGGGAAAAATCGTCGCCCTTCTTTTAAAGGACGGGCAGGTCAAGGGCAGCACCGGCACGCTGACGCTTCAAAATAACGTTTTATCCTTCACCCCGAAGGAGCAGGGCGGCGGAGGCATATCCTGCTCTATTCTATATGAAAAGAAAAAGTGACCTCAATCATGGATTTTTCGGACGAATTTAAGCTATGCCTTAATTGTCAAACAGCATAGGTCTCTTTTAACAGCAGTGTTTTCAGCGTCTGCGCCCATCGTCCGGCCGGACGCTGCGTGCTTTCCAAGAGATAGATGCGGCGCGTCGGCCATTCTGTCTTCAGATGAATAGATAAAAGCTCGCCGGACGCAAGGGCATCGGCAGCGAAAAATTCGGGAATAAAGCCGATGCCGAGCTGGTGCAGCAGCATGGGAAGCAGCTGCGCCGCCGTCGTGACCTCCACATCCGGCCTGTAAATGAGCTGCTCCTTTAAGAAAAGCTGAGAATGCAGGATGTGCGTCTGTGTGTCGCGCCGCAAATCAATCCACGGGTATTGGGTCAATTCGGACAGCGAATAGGCACGGCTCGTCAGCTCTGCATAATGCCGTCCGCAGGTTAAAAGCTCATGATAGGAGCAAAGCGCCGTTTTTTTGATATCGCCTTGGATGACGCCGGGCGAGGCGACTACGGCCAAATCCACCTGCCCATCGGACAGCGCCTGTACGGTGTTTTGAATGGTGTCGTTGTTCACGCAGCAGCGGACGAGAGGATGCGCCGTCTTGAAGGTGCGCAGAACCGGCAGAAGAGCGCCGTGCAGGGCTGTCTCGCTCGTGCCGATGCTGAGAACACCGCGCTGCTCCGTGTCGGCTGCGCTCAGCTCCTCCTCAGCCTGTGCCAAATGGTCAAACGCAATCTGCACATGGGCATAGAGCCGCTCGCCGGCCTCCGTCAGCCGCACCTGCCGGCTTGTGCGGACAAAGAGCCGGCAGTGAAGCTGGGATTCAAGGTTTTGAATGAATTTGGTGACATTCGGCTGGCTGCTCATCAGCGCGTCGGCGGCCTTGGTAAAGCTCTGATAGCGGGCGACGTAGTAAAACACGCGGTAGTAATCATAGGTGATGTTCATGCGATACTCCTATGTAAAATATATATTGTTCACATTCCATATATGTATGATTTATATGGACGATTTATTATATACTGTTTCCGTTCTGCCGTAAAGCAGAGGCGAAAGGATTATTTTCTCATGAACAATGATTTGACGGTCGGAAAGCCCTCGAAGGTGCTGTGGAAGTTTTGTCTTCCGCTGTTTGGCAGCATTGTCTTTCAGCAGCTCTATAATATCGCGGACAGCCTCGTTGCCGGAAATTTCATCGGCGAGGATGCTTTGGCCGCTGTCGGCAACAGTTATGAAATCACGCTGATTTTCATTGCCTTTGCCTTCGGCTGCAATATCGGCTGCTCGGTGGTCGTCTCTCATCTGTTCGGCGCGAAGAAATACGGCGATGTCCGCACCGCCGTCCATACGACCATGATTTTCAGCGGTGCGGTCTGCCTTATCCTCATGGCGCTGGGGCTTGTTTTGCATCGCCAGCTTTTGACCCTCATTCAAACGCCGAAGAACATTTTTGCTGACTCCGCACTGTATCTGGATATTTACATTTTAGGGCTGCCGTTTGTGTTCTTTTATAATATTTCCGAGGGCATTTTTTCGGCGCTGGGCGATTCCAAAACGCCGTTCTGCTTCTTGGCGGCCTCTTCCCTGTCCAACATCGGCATGGATATTCTGTTTGTGGCGGCTTTTAACATGGGCGTGGCGGGCGTCGCATGGGCGACCTTCATCTGCCAGGGCGTGAGCTGCGTGCTGGCCGTCTGGTTTGTCCTGAAGCGCCTGCACAAAATGCCGTGCGACACGAAGCCGCAGCTTTTTTCCGCACGGCTGCTGAAGCAGATCATTGAGATTGCCCTGCCCAGCACTTTACAGCAGAGTTTCATTTCAGTCGGCAATATCGTCATTCAGAGCGTCATCAACAGCTTCGGCTCCGGCGTCATCGCCGGCTATTCGGCGGCCATCAAGCTCAATAATCTGGTCATCACCTCCCTGACCACCTTGGGCAACGGCATATCCAATTATACGGGGCAGAACTTCGGCGCGGGCAAGCCGGAGCGCGTGCGCGAGGGCTTTAAGGCGGGATGGAAAATGGTTTGGATGCTGACCGCCGTCTTAGCCGCCATCTATCTGCTGGCCGGTCGGCCGCTGATTTCCTTCTTCATGAACGAGCCGTCTGAGCTGGCGGTGCGTACGGGGCTTGAATTCCTGTACATCGTTGTGCCGTTCTACTTTGTCGTTTCGGTGAAACAGTCCACGGATGGCATCCTGCGCGGCGCAGCGATGATGAAGCAGTTCATGACAACGACTTTGGTCGACCTTTGCCTGCGTGTGGTGCTGGCAATCGTCCTTTCCAAGTCCTTCGGCACACGGGGCATCTGGTCCGCCTGGCCCATCGGCTGGAGCGTCGCAACGGCTATGTCGCTGTATTTCTACATCAATGCGCCGTGGCGAAGAGAAACTGCGTGAGACCGGCTTCGCCTGCACAAGGCTTTTCGGTCGGAAACAGGCTTGTTAGGCGGCATTTCGGCCAATATGCAATCCGCCGTCGCTGCCTGGCTGCATGCAGCTCTGAATGCATATGCTTGCATTTTGAGCATCAACGATGAAATTAAGCAAAAAACACGGCGTTTGATGCCGCTTTGCTCGGCATTGATTCGGACTTCTCTCGTTTTGTATCATCGCGGAAACGGGAGAAGTTTTTATATACAGCCAAATTTTTTAATTTTCCCCCTTGACATTTTTTCGATGGTCTGGTATTCTGTTTGCGATGGTTAGATACATTTAACCAGCAAAGCCGGCGGACACGGCAGAGCGGCGGCTTTTCTTTAGAAATTACGGTTAAATTTCTTTAACTGCGCAAGGAGACACAGATGCACGATCACTTTGAGGAAACCTTGGTTCGTCATTGTGCGGCGACTCTGGCCGGACACAAATGCGGCAGTCTGTTTGCCTATCGTCCGGCGCGGGAGGGTTCCTTGGAGGATGAAATCGCGTCCGTTCATGCGCGGCTCTGCGGGAAGGGCGTTCGTGTGCAAATGCTGAAGCGCTGCTCCTTCGGCGCTCTGGTGTTTGTGTATCGGCCGAACCAGCTGGAGCAGCGGCTTTCGCAGGCGGATATCCGCAGCTTTCTGAGCAGGCAGGGCTATACCGATTTTTCTCTGCCCGCCGCACTGGAAACACTGTCCGCACACATTCGATGCGGAGAGAATTTCCCGCATGAAATCGGTATTTTTCTCGATTATCCCTTGGCGGATGTCATCGGCTTCATTGAGCACAAGGGAAGCGGCTTTTGCTGCATCGGATGCTGGAAGGTCTACGATGATGAGGCAAAAGCCAAGCGCACTTTCGCGCTGTACCAGAAGTGCAGGGATGTTTACCTTTCCTGCTACCGCCGAGGTTTCGATGTTGCGCGGCTGACTGTGGCCGCATAACATATATCATGAATCGGAAACGTTGAAGGAGGACACAATGAGTCATATTGCTGTTGTATACTGGAGCGGAACGGGCCACACGGAGGCAATGGCGCAGGCCGTTGCCAAGGCAGCGGGCGCAGACCTTTTCACGGCTGCCGAATTCTCCGGCGCGCAGGCTGCCGGCTGCGATGCCATTGCCTTCGGCTGTCCGGCGATGGGCGCCGAGGTGCTGGAGGAGGGCGAATTTCAGCCCATGTTCGATGATTGCAAGCCGCATTTGAACGGCAAAAAAATCGCCCTTTTCGGCTCTTACGGCTGGGGCGACGGTGAATGGATGCGTTCTTGGGAAGATGAGTGCCGGGCGGCAGGCGCCGTCCTCGTCTGTGACAGCGTCATCTGCCAAGACGAGCCGGATGCCGATGCATTGAACGCCTGCGAACAATTGGGCAGGGCGCTGCAATAAGCGGATTTAATTCCCGCAAAAGGGAAGCGCTCCGCTTGTTGAACTGCGGCAGTGTTTTATACGTTGTCTCCGCTTAGAAAAATCTCTCTTGATGCAAAAACCTTTTGAAATGTCTTTTCGCTGATCTTCTCTTGACTGCCAAACCTCCCCATAGCGCGGTCATTTAGTCGGGCTTCCTCCCCGACCACGGATGGTCTGTCGTCAACGCCGACGGCGGCCATCCTTTTTGTTCCGCAGCTGCCCAAACGTCGTATGACATAAAGAATGAACTTCACGGCAGCAGCGAGCGCATCCGCGCAGAAAATGCGGCCTTTTCTTCATTGCTTCCTGGCAGAGACAGCACCAAATGACGGATAACAAAGAACTGCACCCCGCTTCATGAGCCATGATACGCATTGTCTGATATAGGGGGTCAGTTCAATGATGCTGAATTTCTTATTTATTACAATTTTATGAAGAAGATTCTTGACACAGATGCAGAAATGGCATAAAATTATTTTGAATCCTTCTGTGGAGGCTGTTTTTGTATGAAGCGTTTGCATCAGCGTATGCTGGCTTTATGGCTTGCGATAATTTTCTTCATGTCCGGTGTTCAAATGGCATCGGCTGCGGATGATTATCCGTTTTCCGCTTATATCATCAGTCAGACCGCGCTTCGGGCGAGGGCGTCCTCCCAAGGCACGGCACTGCGCACCCTGCTGGTGGGCGAGGCTGTGTATGTGACGGGCGAACAGAACGGCTATTATATCGTCCAGTATGACGGCCAGGACGGATATGTCTCGAAGAGCGCCGTTTCGAAAACCGCGCCGAATCTGGCTGCCGAGCCGACGCAGATACCCGCGTCCTTGGCAGCGGATGCAAACTATGAAACGCTGTATGTCAATTCCACAGGCACAAAGGTAAAAACGCTGCAGGAGGCGCTGTCCGAGCTTGGCTTTTATACGGGCACGGCCAACGGCACTTACAGCAGCGCTTTGGTGACGGCAGTCAAGGCCTTTCAAACGGAAAACGGGTTGATTGCCAACGGCGTTGCCGATGCCGCCACGCAGGAAGCGCTGTACGAAAAGCAGGTCAAAAACAGCAAGGGCAAGAAAACGGATGTCAAGGTGCTGCCGCCCGTTGACGGCTATGAAATGAAGCTGAATGACAAGGGCGATGCCGTTATCACGCTGAAGACACGGCTGAAGCAGCTTGGCTATTATACGGGAAGTACGACCAATAATGTGTTTGACGCGGACACCAAGGCCGCGCTGATTGCGTTCCAGAAAAAGAACGGGCTGTATGCGGACGGCATTGCCGGTGAAAAGACGCAGGCCGCTCTGTTTGCGGAAACCGCCTTGGCGAAAGGGCAGAAGGCAGCTTCCGTCACCGCCGCGCCGACATCCGCACCGGCGACCGCTGTCTATCCTTATGAAGCGGCCACCAACGCCGCCGTCATTCTGCGAAAGAGCGCATCCACCAATTCCGCAAGGCTGCTGACGATTCCGAAAAACAAAACCATCTCCGTACTGGCTAAAAGCGGTGAGTTTTTGAAGGTCGGTTACAACGGAAAGACGGGCTATGTCGTTGCGGCCTATGTGGATGTGCCGACGGCATATCAGGCCGAAGATGCCGATGGCTATGCCGAGCTGAAATCAGGGTCAACGGGCAAGGCTGTCAAGGCGCTTCAGCAGGCGTTGAAGGAGCTGAAGTTTTATTCCGGCACGGACAGCGGGACATTCAATAAAACATTGACCACGGCAGTCAAAGCGTACCAGAAAAAGAACGGCTTCGTGCAGACCGGCATCATGACAGCCGCCCAGCAGAAGCTGCTGTTTGAAGGCCGTCCCAAGAACGCCTCCGGCAAGACTGTATCCGTCAAAACCGTTCCCGCCATCGAAGGGTTTCCGCTGGAGCAGGGCGATATCGGCGATGCGGTGGCCGATTTGCAGACGGCGCTGACCACCTTGGGCTATTATGACGGTGAATGCGGCGGCACATATGATGCGGCGACCAAGGCGGCAGTCAAGGCTTTTCAGAAGGCCAAGGGGCTGTATCAGGACGGCAAGGCGGGGGAAAAGACGCTGACGGCGATTCGGCTTCTGACCACCACGCCAACTCCCGTTCCCGACGGCTATGTCGAGCCGTCTGCAACGCCTCTGACGGCAAACAATGTCATTGTCATGCAGAACGGCACACGCGGTGTGGCCGTCAAAAATGTCCAGAAGCGCTTGGTGGCACTGGGCTATTATGCCATTGAGCCGGACGGCATTTATGATTCGGACGACATCGCGGCGGTCAAGGCGTTCCAGAAAAAGAACGGTCTGACGGCAGACGGCAAGGCCGACCTGAACACGCAGCTCATTTTGTTCAGCGATGCCGCCCTGCCTTACGCAACCGCCACGCCCTCACCGACGAAACAGACCTCTGCAACAGCGACCCCGGCGCCCTCCGCTACGCCGAATGTCAATGCTCTGCTGAAAGTCGGCAGCACAGGCAAGGATGTCATCCTGCTGCAGGAGCGTCTGAAAGAACTGAATTATTTTTCCGGCGATGCGGACGGCATTTACGGCAGCAACACGGCCACGGCCGTGCGGATGTTCCAGCGCACCAACGGCATGACGGTAGACGGTGTTGCCGGCGTGAAAACGCTGACCGCGGTCTATGCATCCACTGCGCAAAAGCGAGGCACGACTGCATCGAAAACGACCGATACAAGCGAGCAGACCGTCACAAAGGATACAACGCTCCGCTTGGGCGATACCGGCACCGCGGTGAAGACCGCGCAGCAGCGGCTGGTGGACTTGGGGTATATGCGCAAGGCGGACGGCTCATTCGGCCCTGCCACTTATGCCGCCGTGCTTCAGTTCCAGCAGCAGAATAAGCTGACGGTCACAGGCGAAATCGATTTAAAGACGATGACGAAGCTCAAATCCTCGTCCGCCAAGAAAGCCGGCACGTCAGCAACGGCGACAAGCACGCCCAAACCGGTCAACTATGTAACGGAATTTACCGTGCCGAAGGCGTCCGAGGTGCGTTATGCCAACTGGTATACTGAGATTCGTGACCGCGCCCGCGCCATGCCGGATGTGACCATCTATGACCCCGACACGGGGCTGCATTACAAGCTGCATATGTTCTCCTTCGGCAAGCACGCGGATGCCGAGCCGCCGACGGCGGCGGATACGGCCATCATGAATCAGGTCTGCGGCGAAAATAGCTGGACGGCGCATGCCGTATGGGTCATTTTCAGCGACGGGCGTGTTTACATGGGCTCTACCCACAGCCACGGCCATACGGTGGACCATACGGACGGCAACGACTTGCAGGGTCATGTCTGTCTGCACTTCCCGCGTTTGATGGAGGAAGCGGAGGCCACCGGCCCGTATGCGGTCAGCCATCAGAAGGCAATCAACCTTGGCTGGGAAGTCACACAGGCGATGATTCAATAAGAATGAAGGCATCACCGCACAACTCCCTGTACAGAGGCAGCTCCTCTTCACCGAGCTTCTGCTCGCGGCATACATGACGCTGCCGAAGAATGGATGCCGCCCTTAACGGAAAATATCTGTTCAGCCGCACTGCCTCTTTGACCGTGCGGCATTTTGCTTTTGCTTCTGTCAAGAGACCGCAAAAATAAATGGCGGTATTTGTAATAAGCGGTCAAAAAAAGCACGGATAGCGCTTGACAATTCTATATAAAATGCATACAATAAAAAGAGGCAAAACATTTATTTTTTTGCCATTATTGAGGCACCACCGTAAGCTCGGGGGCGCCGTTGAGCCTGTCCTTTGTGTCGACCGCCGGATGCAGGAATTTTAACAATCCGAAACATTTTGAATCCCTGCGCTTTATGCCTGAAACAAAAAGCACAGCTCATCGTACCAACCCATGTGCGGTGTTGTATTCATATTACTTTTTTATAAGGGGAAAGGGGTTATTCTTTCATGGACTTTTCTGACCAACTCATTTTAGCTTATTTAGAGGAGGATAATATTCAGCGGGCGTTTTTCCGCATCCGTCCGCTGCTTCGCAAGGCAGGGCCGTTAACGCCTCCGCAAATCGCCGAATTTCCCGACAATGGTTTCCTTCGCATCGTCCCTGACCGCAACGAGCAGCATACCTTTAAAGACAGAATGCGTTCCTTGGGCAGCCTGTGTGTTCTGAATATGCTGGGTATTCCGCAGGAGGCCAATAAAATCCGCACCAATAAAAATTATGCGCCGGAGCGCGGCGAAAGCAACCGCTTTATTATTTACTCCGATGCCGTTCAGCCCATTCCCGCAAACGAATTTTACGAAGTCGTTGCAGAAGGCAGTGTCAAGGATGCGGCCACGCCTTTTGTCTATACCCGCGTAGGCGGCCATATTCACGGTCCGGTAGACCGTGCAACGGGTGAAGATGCCCAAAACGCAGGACAGCTTGCACCGGACAGCCCCGGTCTGTTTGCCGTTACCCTGCCCGATGAAACCGAAAAACTCTTTTATTGGCCTAGCGTGACCGAGCCGGAAAAGAAGCCGGAAGAGCCGCAGGAAATGAAAGAACAGCCGTCCGCGGAAGGCGAGCCGATGACTGCGCTGGAAAAAATTCAGCAAATGGATGAAAAGCTGACCGCTTCGATAAACCGTCTGGATGCGCCGTCCTCCATGCCGCCCGCACCGGTCGTTGAAATCGGTAAAAAGCTGACGGGAACGCCGCTTTATCAGCCCTCTGTCCGCAGAACGGCGCAGCAGCGCCCGCACAATATGCTGATGGAAACGGTGGAAAACCAGCGCTTTGCCGGGCGCTATGAAGCACCCGGCGCGCAGGTCAGCAGCGGAGCGGATCTTAAAAACATCGCTAACCCCGTCGATGCGTTCAAGGCCGCGCTGAATAATGTCTGGAGAGCGCCGGAAACGCAGCAGCAGACGGTGACAGCCTTCCTGTCCATGCCCGGCTCTCGTGAAATCGTGGCGCGGCATATCAGCGCAGGACGGCAGGATTTGACCTTGGCCGCCATGCACGCCCAGCTTCAGGATTTGGAGGCCGAGCGCCTGATGACGCTGATGCAGCTGGATAATTTGAAAAAGAACGCGGCAGAGGCGCGTGATGAGGCGCTCAAGGAAGCGACGGCACAGCAGCGCACCGAGCTGGACGCGCTTAAAAAGGAAACAGAGCGCATCCGCGCCGCGCTGGAAAAGTTAAAAGCCGAGCGGGATACCCTGTTGGATGACCGTGACAAGGTGCTGGAAAAAATGGAGGAAATGTCCGCGGCGGACGATGTCATTCGTCTTGCGCCCGGAAAGGGTGAAAATGCCGATGTGCAGACGGCTGTCTCCCGCGTGGCGGCCTGCCTGAAAGCCAAAGGCTTTGAAGGAACACAGGAGGACGCCGCAGCCCTGCTGATTGCCTATGCCTTGGCGGATGAGCAGACGGTCGGTCTGGCCGCGCCCACGGAGGCGGACGCACTGGACGCTGCACAGGCGTTTTCCCATGCGCTCGGTGCTTCCGCCGCGTGGCACGATTGGAAAAAGGAGAACGTGTATGTATATGCCGGCGGCGATGCGCCCGCTTTCCTGCTGGATACCGTTGCAGACAAGCAGGAGGATGCACCCTATGTGACGCTGCTGGCAGCCGGTTTTGAGGATGTGTCTGCCGCGGCCTGCGGTTTTGTCAGCCTGAAGCCGAGCGGTGAACTGCCGACCGCACTGCCGAGCTGCCCGCCTGTTGCGGCAATGCAGCTCAAGGATGCGCTGACGGGGATGCAGACGGAGCTTTCGCAAGATGCCGTTCGGCTTTTCAAGAACATCCGCGCCTTTTTTGAAAAGAAGGGACGTCCGCTGTCCATCCGCCGGTATGCCATGATGCACCGCTTCGCCGCCATCGCTCAGAACCTGATGGACAGCGGCATTGCAGGGGCGTTGGACGAGGCCGTGCTGACCTATGCGCTTCCCGCTTTAAGCGAAGGAAAACAGGAATTTGCCATGCTGTGCGCCTCTCTTCCCCGAACGCTGGAGAGACTGAACGCAAATGCGTGAGCCGATTATCTTGACAAGTCCGCATAATCAGCAGGTCAAGGCATGGCGCGAACTCAACAGGAGCCGCGCTGCGCGTCTTTCTGCGGGCTTGTTTTTGGCCGAGGGCGAGCATATGGCCGCAGAAGCGCTGAAGGAAAAAAAGGCCGAAGCGCTCATCGTCCGGCAGGGCGATGAACAGCGCTATGCGCCCCTCCTTCGTCTGGCTAAAGAGCAGGAGCTTGCGCTTTATCTGGTTTCCGATGCGGTGCTGACCGTTCTTTCCGATGCGAAAACGCCGCAGGGCGTCACGGCGCTCTGCGCCTTTGCATCGCTTCCGACCGTTCAAGACCGGCAGGTCTTGGTCGCCTTGGACGATGTACAGGATCCCGGCAACGTAGGCACGATTTTGCGGACGCTGGACGCGGCTGGCTTTTCCGGCCTGCTTTTGTCAAAAGGCAGCGCCGACCCTTATTCGCCCAAGGCGCTTCGCGCCTCGATGGGTGCCGTATACCGCGTCCCATGCGCAGCAGTCAATGATTTACCGAAAGCCCTGAGTGATTTGCGTTTGCAGGGCTATGACATTATGGCCGGAACGCTGGACGGCACACCGTTTTATGAGCGCGGTCGGGATGTCGAAAAGGTCTGCCTTGTCATCGGCAATGAGGGCGCGGGCATTTCCGAGCCTGTCCTCTGCCAAGCCTCCCGCCGTGTCCGTCTTCCCATGCGCGGCGGTGCGGAATCCCTGAACGCCGCCGTCGCCTGCGCCATCATGCTGTATGATTTATTGAGAGAAAAAGAATATCGTGACTAACGGCGATTGAACGGATGCACGAAAAGAGCGAGGCTCAAGGCTCTCTGCTGGTAAGACAGTAAAATTCAAATTTCTTGGAACAGGCATGATTTCGGTCATGCCTGTTCCGCTTTTAGCAGTTCATCCACGGGAATGTAGCCCACAAGGTCGTACTCGATATGTACCTTCTGTCTGCGCTTGCCGCTGGACTTGTCAGGTGCATCTACATAGACCGCCTTGACAAGCTCTCTGAGGGCATAGGGGGTCAGCTCCGTTAGGGTGCTGTTCTTCTTTACCCGCTGAACAAACTGCTCTATATTCTCTGCCTGTTGCTCCTGTTCATGGATTTGCTGTTGCAGACCTTTGACCTCGGCTTTGAGGTCTTTCT
>CAVDRM010000031.1:0-28880 GCA_963611355.1 Anaerovibrio sp. | reverse complement strand
AACATCTGAACACGGGAGGAGAGAAAATGAACACCCGGCAGGGAATCAGGCGCATATCCTTCATCGGCAGCATGGGAAAGAGACCGGCAGGAGGAAAGCAGGGCATGAGCAAGGCATAATCAGCAGATTTCAAGGCCAATGAAGAATGAGCGGGCATACCGGGGGCTTCCGAAGGACAAGAAGAAAAGCCCTTTCACCGCCGGAAGCACAAACAGGGCGCTCCCGCCGAAACCATATCAACCGTCACAGGAGGAAAAGCTATGCGCTGCGGCTGCCCGCATTGCGGGGCGTTCATGGTGCATGAGGAAAACGGCAGCCATGTCGGGTGTGTGTGCCCGGACTGCCTGTACCGCTGCGCCGCGTGTCTGGGGACGAACACCGTCATGTCCCCGGAGGAGGTTCTGCGCTTAAAGCGCGGCGAAAGCACGCCGCGTCTGCGCGCCATTGAGGAGGATTTGGCTTCCCTGGACGCGGAGGACGATGGCGGCGCGGAAAGCATCGAGCCGCTGTTTGAAGACCCCGAACGGTATACGGACTGACGCTTTGCCGCACACCCTCCGCTTCGATACGTGAAGCGCCGTGACTTATTTCTGCGCGGATTGAGGCTATACTTTTCCCGCCGAATGCGGTACAATAGAAGGCGGGAGGGATTCAGCTTGTACACCGAACAGGATTATTCCGCGATTTCCGCGCAGCTCAAAAAGCGCGTGCTTATGCTGAGCATTCCGGCGGCCCTGCTGCTGGGCGCCGTCATCTGGTCGTTTGCCGTGCGCATCAAATGGCTGACCATGCTGCTCACGGTGCTGACGGGCGCGTACTGCGTGTTCACGCACGGGATGCTGGTTTCGCCCGTCGCCGCGTATCGGCGGCACATCGCCAACGCGCTCACCGGCAGGACGCGCAAGACCACGGGCATTTTCAAGGAGATGGAGTCTGCGCCCGTGCAGCGCGAGGGTGTGCAGTATTACCCCATGCTGCTGACCGTGGGCGACCCGAACAACCCCGAAGACGACCGCCTGTTTTATTACGACGCCAATCTGCCGCGCCCCAACTGGACAAGCGGGCAGAAGCTGACCATTACCTCGCATGATAAATTTGTCACCGCGTGGGAGGCGTAGAGGAAACACAGAACATATCAGTAAAGGAGACCGAACATGGAAAATTTATCCTGCGTCCTCGTCTGCGTGACCGGCCAGCGCACCTGCGACCGGCTGATTCGGCGGGGACAGGATATTGCGCAGAAATTTGCCCTGCCGCTGACCGTCCTGCATGTGCGCACCGCGTACAAGACCATGATGGGCAATGAGGACGTGTCCGCCGCGCTGAACTACCTGTACGGGCTGGCGCGGGAGGCGGAGGCCGATATGGAGATTCTGTCGCCCGACGGCCGCGACGTGCCGAACGTCATCTGCGCCTACGCCAAGGCGCACAGCGCCAGCTACCTCGTGCTGGGCACGGGGCGGAAGAACGGGCCTGACTCCGTGCTGGTTGCCAACATCCGCAAACTGGCGCCGGAGCTGGAGCTGGATATCGTGGAGGTCTGAGCGTGAAGGGCGGAGCGCGGCTTCCGTCCGCTCACTTCGGTTGACCGTTTTCCTGCGCGTTTGCGGGAGAACGGTCTTTTTGATGCACGGGTGGTGGCGGATGGCGGACAAATGGCGGACATCTGACGGACATCTGCCGTTCCTTGGCTGTCGGTCGGCGCCGTTTGGCTGTCACTTGGTTGACGGTTGGCAGACAAATGACGCCGTTTGGCTGTCACTTGGTTGACGGTTGGCTGACAACTGCCGCCGTTTGGTTGTCACTTGGTTGACGGTTGGCGGACAACTGCCGCCGTTTGGTTGTCACTTGGTTGACGGTTGGCAGACAAATGACGCCGTTTGTCTGCCACAGGATAGGTTAGGATAGGTTAGGTAAGGTAAGGTAAAGAGAGAGAGAGAGCAGAGAGAGAAGGACGGGGGACGGGACGCTCCCTCTTTGTTGATTTTCGCCTTGGGGTTTCCTGTGTGTATCCCGAGCCCTTTCGGCGCATCGGTCTGGAAGCCGAACGGGGGAGGGGCTGCTTTCCGAAATGTAAAATCTTGCGTTCCTTTGCCGGAAAGCAGGAATTTGGGGATTGCTTGGGGAATAAAAGGGCGTATTCTGTCGTTGTATGTGCAGAGCCCTGTCCGCAGGCAGATACGCGATGCAGGCGAAAGCCCGCTCAGCGGGTTTTCATCGGGCAGGGAGATCAACGAAAGACAGAAGGTGGAGGTATCATGAAGCACAATGCATGGCTTGTGAAGCTGTTATGCGTTCTGACGGCGCTGATGCTGGCGCTTCCGGCGTTTGCCGAGGAGGTCACGCCGCCGTCCGGCGCGGCTGTTGCTGCCGAGGAAAAGACCGAGGAGACGAGTGAAAAGACGGTCGAGCAGCCGTCCGAGCAGCCGTCCGAAGCGCCTGCGGAAGAAGCGCCGAAGACCGAGGAAAAGACCGAGGAAAAGGCAGAGGAAAAGACCGAGGAAGCGGCGGAAGCCCCTGCCGAAACGGAAGACGGGCAGCCCGCCGAAGCGCCTGAAGAGGAAGCGGCGGAAGAGGTCATCGCGCCCGAAGTCCTTGACCTGAGCGTGCGCCCCGAAGCTGCCGTGCAGGGCGAAGCCGTCACCGTGCGCGTGAAGACGCAGGGCATCGAAAAGCTGCTCCTGCTCGTGGACGGCGAGGTCTATCCCGCGCTGGATACGGCGGGGCTGAAGGACGAGGAAATCGCCGCCCTGCTGCTCAAAAACGCGCTGACCGTGCGGGACGGGCAGGTCAGTATGACCGTGCAGACGGACGCGCTCTCCGTGGGAGCGCATGAAATCGCTGTCAGCTGTCTGGAAAACGGCGAATGGAGCAAGCCCCAGAAGAAAAAGACCCTGACGGTGCTGGCGGCGGAGGAAAAGCCCGCCGAGGAGCCGGTCATCGAGGAGGAAGTCCCCGTCATGGACGAGGAGGAGGTCCCCGTCATCGATGAGACCACCGAGGTCATCGAAACCCCCGTGGACGAAGAGACCGCAGAAGAACAGCCCGAAGACGGGCAGGCCGAAGACGAAGAGGGCGAGGCGGCCGCCAACGCGACGGCCAAAATCATCCCCAATGTGTCCGCCATCACCCTGAATGTCGGCGATACGGCCGTCATCGTCTATACGCTGGAGGGCGATGAGAGCGAAGTGACCTTCAAGTCCTCCAAGACGACCGTCGCCACCGTGGACGAAAACGGCGAGGTCACCGCCTGCAAGAGCGGCACGGCGGTCATCACCCTGCGCACCCAGAACAACAGGACCGCGACGGTGAAGGTCACCGTGACGGACGACAATCCCCCGACCAAAATCGTTATCGAGCAGGACAGCCCCCTGTACATCCCGGTCGGACAGACGGATACCCTGAGCTATCTGCTGACGCCGGACGATGCGCAGACATATGTTACATGGACGTCCTCCAAGACCGCCGTGGCTGCTGTTGACGCAAACGGCGATTTGACCGCCAAGAAGACCGGCACGACCGTTGTGAAGGCGACCACCAGCAACGGCAAGAAGGACTCCCTCACCGTGGTCGTCTATGACCCGGACGTCCCCTATGCCGTGTCCATTGACCGCGAGGATGCGAGCGTCAAAAAGCTCTATGTCGCCATCGGCGAGGGGCTGCAGCTGAGCGCGACCGTCCTGCCGGACACGGTGCTGGACGGCACCGTGACGTGGAAGACCTCCAACAAGCGGTACGCGGCCATTGACGAAAACGGCTATCTGGAGGGGGTCAAGGCAGGCACGGTGACCGTCACCGTCACCACCAAGGTCGGCAAGAAGACCGACAAAATCACCGTCGTCGTCTATGACCCGACCAAGCCCCAGTATGTGACCCTGGACCAGAGCGGCACGATTGATTTGGCCATCGATGATACACTGACCCTGAACGCGGCTGTCTTCCCCGATACCGCCGACCAGACCGTGACCTTCATCAGCTCCAACAGGAAGATCGCCTCGGTGGACGCGGGCGGCACGGTCACGGGCATCAAGACCGGCACGGTCACGCTGAGGGCGCGCTCCTCCAACGGCAGGACGGCCTCCGTCAAGGTGCGGGTGTATGACCCGCGTGTGCCGCAGAAGATAACGCTCAATTATACCGGCACGGAGACCATGGACCTGAGCGATGAGGAGCTCACCGTAAGCGCCGACATCTACCCCGAATCGGCACAGGCATACACCGACCTTATCTTCTATTCCTCCTCGACCAAGGTGGCCACCGTCAGCAGCGACGGCGTGATTACCCCGCACAAGGAGGGCAAGGCCGTCATCACCGTGACGGCCAAGAACGCCTATCAAAAGACAAAGGTCACGGCGAAGTTCACCCTGGCCGTCAAGGATAAGTACGCGCCCAGCAGGATTGCCTTTGACGAGAGCGTCATCTCCCTTGACCTGTACGACACGGCGCAGCTCTCTTATACCTTAGCACCCGTCGACGCCCGCGCCACTGTGACGTACAGCACCGCTTCCAACGTGGTCACGGTCTCCGAGGACGGCGAAATCACTCCCCTCAAGGCGGGCCGCGCCATCGTCACCGCCACCACCCACAACGGCAGGAAGGCGACAGCGACCATCGTTGTGACGGATGCGTACGCGCCCACCAAAATCAGCTTTGAAAAGAGCGCGGAGACCGTCTTTGTTGACCAGAGCCCCATCACCCTGGAGCCGACCCTCTACCCCGATACCGCCAGAGCAAAGCTCACCTGGACGAGCAGCAACAAGAAGGTCGCCACGGTGGATGAGGACGGCATCGTCACCCTGCTTTCGGAGGGCACGGCGACCATCACCGTCAAGACCCACAACAGCAAGTCCGCGGCCGTCAAGCTGACCGTCAGCGACCCGACCCTGCCGGTCAAGCTGACCCTCATCAACGCCGGTACAGGCGCGGAGCTTCCGAGCAAATTCAGCTGGGACGATACCGTGGACGGCAGCCTGAACCTGGGCACGCTGGCAGCCGCCAAGGGCGGGGACGGCTATGCAGCGGACACGGGCGACATCCGGTGGACGTCCTCCGCCGCTTCCGTGGCCACCATCGACCAAAACGGCGCCGTGACCTACAAAAAGAACGGCACGGTGCGCTTCACCGCCAAGACCACCCGCGGCAGCGTGAGCGCGACCGTCACCGTGACCTTCACCAAGTACATCGCCGTGGAGAGCATCTCCATCAGCGCAGCCAGCCTGACCATGCTGGTGGGCGGCACGCTGCAGCTCAACACCGCCGCCCTGCCCGCCGGCTCTCTGGCCTGCGCGGCCCTGAGCTACTCCTCCTCGGATGAGAGCGTCGTCACCGTGAGCAGCACGGGCAGGCTCACCGCCGTGGGCGCGGGCTATGCCACCATCTTCTGCACGGACGAAAAGACGGGCATCACCTCCAACCAGCTGACCTTTTCAAGCAGCTATCCGCCCACCTACCGCGCCCTGATCCTGGCGCACCCGACGGAAAAAGCCGTTGTCCGCAGCAATACGGGCGTGGAATACAACGTTACCTGGCAGCGCACAACGGATGTCAAGACCATGTATAATCTGCTGAATACGCAGAATTATGGCGGGAAGAAATTCCAAATCACCACCAACGCGAAGGCGACCAAGGCTGCGGCGCTTGACTCCATCGCTTCCATTGCCAATCAGTCCAGGTCCTCGGACGTGACCGTCGTGGCGATTCTGGCGGAGGGCACGGATAACGGCAGCATCTGGCTGGGCGACGAGGCGCTGAGTGCGGCGACGCTGGCCGAGGCGCTGGATCAGATCGAAGGCCGCGTCATCGTCTTCATGGCGAACGACTACGCCGGCTACTACATCACCGAAAGCAGCGACGGCAGCGGCATGGTGTCCGCCGCGTCCAACGCCTCCGCGCAGGGGCAGAGCTTCAACAGCGCCTTCATCAGCGCGTTCAAGAGCCGCCAGTCCACCGTGGAGGTGTACCCGCTGGACGAGAACGGCAATGCCATCCTCCCGCCTGAACCGACCGTCAACGAGGACGGCTCCGTGAGCGAGGCCAACTGGGGCGAGCTGCGGCAGGACAAGTTCTACGTCATCACCGCCGCCTCCGCCTACGAGGAGACCTATTTCCTGGCGAACGTGAGCAGGTGGAACACAGACGGGACGGCGACCCTGAACGAGGGCGGCTGCTTTGACTACTTTGTCCGCGGCCTGGCAGAGGCTGCCGGCTTCAAGGTGACGCCCAATAAGGGCGGCGCCGGCTCGGCCTCGTGGAGCGGCAGAATGGTCACGCTCCAGCAGGCGTATGTCCAGACCGCCGCATATGTCAAAAAGTACGAATCCACCAGCCCAAGCACGGGCTATCATTACAGCAATGTGCAGGTGTATCCGCTGAATTCCTCGTACGTCATATTCCAGCATTAAGGTAAATGCTTAACACGCAGAGAGGGAGCCCCGCAGGGGGCTCTCTGCGTGTCAAAAAACTGCGTTTTTGACACGCTCCATGCAGGATGAAGCACTTCATCCTGCATGGCAAGGCTGCGGAAATGATTTTTCTGCGCTGACGCTCCGAAAAATCGCCCCGCACGACCGGCAAAGCCGGTCGATACGATATAAAATGAAGGGGCAGCGGCCCCTTCATGCATCCCCAAGAATGTCTGCGGACTTTTTTGACAGTCTGGGAGCCCCGCAGGGGGCTCTCTTTTTGTGCGGAGGGAGAGCCGCTTGCCCGCCCGTTGACTTTTGGCTCGGATGGTGATACAATCCCCGCAACGGCATTGCGGAAGAACAACCCCCGCACGCCAGCCGTTCCGAAAGAGAGAGGCGGTCACCGGCTGAAAGCCGCCTTGCGGGACGTGAGCGGGGCATTCGCTTCCAAGCCGCGGAGATGAAGCGGGCGGTTTTCCCGTGTGTAGTTTCCGCCGTCGTCCGCGTTAAGGAGCTCCGAGAGGGCAGACAAAACCGTCTGCCGAACATGGGTGGTACAGCGTTGATTGTTCTTGACGCCCCATGCGCCTGTTTGTCAGGTGCGCGGAGCGTTTTTTCATTCCTTCTTCCGCTTGAAGACAGCGGAGCGGCCGCCGGCTTTCTGCGCGGCGAAGCCATCACACAAAAAGGAGACACAGGCATATGGAGCAACGAGAATCCTTCAGGTCCCGGCTGGGCTTTCTGCTGGTGAGCGCGGGCTGCGCCATCGGCATCGGCAATGTGTGGCGCTTTCCCTACATCGCGGGCAAAAACGGCGGCGGCTACTTCGTATTGGTGTACCTAATCTGCCTTCTTATCATGGGCGTGCCGGTTCTGACGATGGAGCTGGCCGTCGGCAGAGCCAGCGGAAAGAGCGCAGTGCTGGCCTACAAAGCGCTGGAAAAGCCGGGGCAGAAGTGGCACATTCACGGGTGGTTCTGCCTGCTTGGGTGCTATCTGCTGATGATGTACTACACCACCGTCACGGGCTGGATGACCTCGTACTTCTGGAAATTTATGACCGGCGCCTTCTATGAGGGCATGAGCGCGGAGGCCGCCGAGGGCGTGTTCGGCGCGCTGCTGTCCTCGCCCAAGGAAATGGCGCTGGTGACGGAGCTGGTCGTGCTGGCGGGCTTTGCCGTGTGCAGCTTCGGCCTGCAAAAGGGGCTGGAGCGCGTCTCCAAGGGCATGATGCTCGCCCTGCTGGCGCTGATTGTGATTCTGGCCGTCCACAGCCTGACGTTGTCCGGCGCGGCCGAGGGTATGTGCTTTTACCTGCTGCCGTCCCTGGAAACCATCCGCGAAAACGGCTTGCAGAGCCTTATCACGGACGCCATGAATCAGGCGTTCTTCACCCTGAGCCTCGGCATCGGCGCGATGGAGATATTCGGCAGCTACATGAGCAGGGAGGGAGCGCTCACCGGCGAAGCCATGCGCATCTGCGCGCTGGATACCTTCGTGGCGCTGATGGCCGGCACCATCATCTTCCCCGCCTGCTTTTCCTACGGCGTTCAGGCAAACCAGGGGCCGTCGCTGATTTTTATGACCCTGCCGAACGTGTTCGTGAACATGAGCGGCGGGCGCGTCTGGGGGACGCTGTTCTTCCTGTTCATGCTTTTCGCCAGCTTTTCAACCGTGCTTGCTGTGCTTGAAAACATTCTCGCCATCTGCATGGACACCTTCGGCATTTCCAGGAAAAAGGCGGCAATCGTCAACGGCGTCCTGCTGGCGGTTCTGAGCCTGCCCTGCGTGTTCGGCTACAACATCTGGAGCGGCCTTGTTTTCCCCGGCGGGCGCACCGTGCTGGACGCGGAGGACTTCCTCGTCAGCAGCCTGCTGCTGCCCATCGGCTCGCTGGTCTATCTGCTGTTCTGCGTGTGCAAATGGGGCTGGGGCTTTGACAGGTATCTGGAGGAGGCCAATCAAGGCAGGGGCATCAAAATCGCCCGCATGTTAAAGCCCTACTTCCAATGGGTGCTGCCCGTGCTGATACTGCTGATACTCATCCAGGGGCTGGTCGGCTAACGTGTTCGGGGGCTGGGGGAGCGTCCGGAAAAAAATCGGGAACTTGACAATTCAAAGCAGGATTTTTGTTGAATATGTCGAACAAACTATACAGAAGGGCGAGAGAGAAGAGCGGCCGAAGCCGCGCCTTGAAAAAATGGATACCCGATTGAGAGGAGTGACCCCAATGAAGACCACCATCACCGCGAAAAACATGGTCGTGACGCCCGGCATCACCAACCGCATCATGAAAAAGACCGCCACGATGGAGCGCTATTTAAAGCCCGATACGGAGATGTATGTGCGCCTGCGCCGCGAGCGCGACCAGCGTATCTGTGAAATCACCGTGCCGCTGAACGGCACGACCCTGCGCGCCGAATCGTCCAATTCGGATAACCTGTTCATGAGCATCGACAGCGCGCTGGCCAAGCTGGAGCGGCAGATTCTGCGCCACCGCACGAAGCTGGAAAAGCGCCTGCGCGAGGGCGCGTATGCGGACGAAACGCCCGAATTCATCGAGGACCCCGCCGTGTACGGCGAGGGCGAGCGCAAAATCGTCCGCCACAAGACCTTCCCCGTGCGCCCCATGTCCGTGGAGGATGCGGCGCTGCAGATGGAGCTGCTGGGCCATGCGTTCTTCGTCTTCGTCAACGCGGAGACCGACCGCACCAACGTCCTGTATCTGCGCAATGACGGAAATCTGGGCCTCCTGGAGCCGGAAGCCTGAGCATCATGCTATCGTTGGTTCTTTTCGCCCCGCACCCTTTATGCTCCGGTGCGGGGCGCTTTTTGCAAAAGGTGCTTTCAGCTGTGAAAAATTTGCAAAAGTTTTTTGAATTTGCGGCGTCAAGGGCTGTAAAGCGGCGGCCGAATGTTGTATAATGGAAGCTGAGATTGATGAAAGTGAGGATGAGGCCGCTTATGTCAGCGCTGTGGGACGACATTCAGCTGTTTGTCTGGAATATCTTCCATCGTCCCGGTCCCGTGGACTGGCTGGACATTCTGATTGTCGCTTTTCTTCTGTATGAGCTGGTCATGCTGACCCGCCAAACCCGCGCCATTCAGGTTTTGAAGGGGCTTTTTATCCTCATCGTCGCCAGCTATGCTTCCGGTCTTGTGGGGCTGACCGCGCTGAACTGGCTGCTCCGCACGGTTTTGAACAGCGGCGCCCTGGTGCTGGTGATTTTGTTTCAGCCGGAGCTGCGCCGCGCCCTGGAGCAGCTCGGCCTGGGCACGAAAATCGACCGTCTGCGCGACAAGAAGAGCGAGAATGCGCGCATCGTGGAGGAAATCACGCAGTGCTGCCTGCGCCTGTCCAAGCGGCGTGTGGGCGCGCTGATTGTGTTTGAGCAAAAGAGCGGCCTCAAGGACATCATCGAGACCGGCACGCAGATAGATTCCATCATTTCCGCGCCGCTTTTGGAAAACATTTTCGAGCCGAACACGCCCCTGCACGACGGCGCGGTGATTATCCGCGGCCAGCGCGTGGTGGCGGCGGCCTGCGTGCTGTCCCTGAGCGAATCCCACGGCCTTTCCCGCGATTTGGGCACCCGTCACCGCGCTGCGCTGGGCATCAGCGAAATGAGCGATGCGGTCGCCCTGATTGTGTCCGAGGAGACGGGCATCATCTCCATGACGCGAAACGGCCGCATGACGCGCCATCTGGATGCGGAGGGGCTGACCCGCGCCCTGACCGGCCTGTACGCCGACAAGCCGTCGCCCCTGCGTGCGGCGGCGCGCTCCGTCTTCAAAAGGAGGGAAAAGTCTGATGTCTGAGCATGAGCATAAAACGGACACGGGAAAGACGCCCTCCCGCCTTGCCGCCGTCCGGCAGCTGTTCAAGCACCTTTGGCTGATGCTCCTGCACAACTGGGCATGGAAGCTGCTGAGCCTGTTTCTGGCCGTCTGTCTCTGGGGCGGGCTGATTCTTCAGGACAATACCCTCGTGCGCTCCAAGACCATCTCGGACGTCACCATCAGCGTCGTCAACGCGGATGTGCTGCAGCGCAGCGGCTTTGTCGTGGTGTCCGGTCTGGAGGAGGACGTCCTCACCGACGTGCGCATCAAGGTGGATGTGCCGCAGAAATATTATAACCAGGTTACGGCGGCGAACTATAATGTCCGCGTGGATTTGAGCAAAATCAAGGCAGCGGGGGAGCAGACGCTGAATGTCATCGCCACCTCAAGCTCCGTCTACGGCACGGTCACGAGCATGTCCGTCTCGCAGCTGACCGTGATGGTGGAGGAGTATGTCGTGCGCTCCCGCATCCCCGTGCGCGTGGCCGAGACGGGCGAGCTGCCGGATCAGCTCTACGGCGATACGCCTTCGACCGACCCGACCTATGTGTCCGTCGCCGGGCCTAAATCCAAGGTGGAGAATGTCGTGCGCTGCAAGGCGCTGTATGACGTGAGCGGGCTGTCCCTGGAGGCGGGGACGGAGCGCACGGCTGTCCCCTTCGTGCTGTGCGACCGCGCCGATGCGGTCATCGACATGGACGGCATCACCGTCAGCACAACCGCCGGCAACATTTTGCTGGATGCCGTCACGGTGGAGCAGACCTTCTATCCGCTCTATACCCTGCCCGTTTCCACGGAAGGGCTGCTGACGGGAACGCCGCCTTCGGGCTATGAGGTGAAGAGCATCAGCGTCGAGCCGTCCGTCGTTGACATCGCCTTCCGCACGGAGAGCGAGATGGACGCTGTCTATCTGGCGGGCGTTATCGACATCACGGATGCGACCTCCTCCATCGTCGCCGCCATTTCGCTGGATAAGCCGAGCAAGAATGTGTATATGAGCACGTATAAGGTGTATATCACCGTGCAGATAGGGCCTGTCGGAGAAACGAGCGAATGAATACATTTGCCAGAACGCTGATTACGTTCCTGTTCGGCTGGCTTCGCAGGCTGCTTCAGAACCTGCTGGCCTTCTTTTCCGAGGGCACGGGCAGCGGCCTGCTGACCTGGATGGGCGAGCATTGGCTGCACATCCTCATCCTGCTGATTGTGCTCGGCGTGGCGGGCGACTTTGCCGTGTGGATGGTGCGCTGGCGGCCTTATCTCATCTGGCGCGCATGGCGGCAAAAGTTCAGGCGCCGTCTGAAAGGCAGGGAGGAGCGCCTGTTTACGAAGGGCTATGCAGAGGGCGTGGCAGGCATCGAACAGCGGAAGGAGAGCGGCCGCCGATTTGCGGACGGAAACCTGCAAACGGAGGAAGCAGGGCCATGGGCGGAAGAGCCGCCGCCCGTTCCAAACGTCCCATGGACGGAGGAGAGTGCGCCGCAGACAGCGGCAGACATGCCGCCCATATGGACGCAGATGACATCGAACCCCGCGCCTGCGGCGCAGAAAAGGCAGGAAAGCCCCCTGTATTGGGAAGAGCTTTACGAGCCGAAAAAGCCCGCCGTGCAGCAGCCGAAGGAGCGGAAGCGCCGCAGCGAGCGCCGTCGGCAGGGCTTGAGCGGCGCGTGGCTGGCCGTGCGTGAGCGGCTCAACCGGGCGGAGGAGGACGAGGTCATGCTGGACGGTCTGCCGCCGGCGGTCGACAGGCAGGAAGCGTTCTATGCGCCCGTGCTGCCGCCGGATGAGCATCAGGGCGGGAATCGGGCATGAAGCTGCCTGCCGCGTTTGAACAACAGATGAGGGAGATGCTGGGCGCTGAGGCGGAGACGTTTTTAAACGCTCTGCAGGCGCCTTATTTTCGTGCCGTCCGCATGAACCCAAGGAAGCGGACTGTTCCGCCCAAAGAGGCGCTGGAGGCCGTCCCCTGGGCGGAAAACGCCTATTACATACCGGCCGAATCTCTGCTCGGCGCATCCGTTCAGCATACGGCGGGCGCGTTTTATTTACAGGAGCCCAGTGCAATGGCGGCCGCCGCCGCGCTGGATGTGCGGGAAGATGACGCGGTGCTGGATTTGTGCGCGGCTCCCGGCGGAAAGTCCACGCAGATGGCGGCGCGGCTCAGGGGCGGAACGCTCGTCGCCAACGAGATAAACCCCGCCCGTGCGCAGGCGCTTTCCTCCAATATCGAGCGCTTGGGTATCCCGAACGCCGTCGTGACCTGCGCGGCGCCGGATATGCTGGCGGCGCGGTGGCCGCATGTGTTTGACAGGATTCTGGTGGATGCGCCGTGCAGCGGCGAGGGCATGTTTCGGCGGCATCCGGAGGCTGCGGGGGAATGGACGGCGCAGTCGCCGGAGGGCTGCGCGGCGCGTCAGAGGAGCATTCTGGAGGCTGCCGCGGCCATGCTTCGCTCCGGCGGGCGCATGGTGTACAGCACCTGCACCTTCAACCGCACGGAAAACGATGAGCAGATAGCCCGCTTTCTGGCGCTGCACCCCGAATTTTCGCTCGTTCCCTTTTCTCTGAACGGTCTGCCGCCCGCTTCAGACGGCATGCTGCACATCTGGCCGCACCGAACCCGCGGCGAGGGGCATTTTGTCGCCCTGCTGGAAAAAAGCGGAAGCCCCGAAAGGCGCGTGCCGTGGCGCTGTCCCGCCCCGCCGAAGGAGGAAGGGTGCATCGCGGAGCGGTTTTTGGCGGAATATGCCGCCGCGCCGCATGCCGCAAACGGTGTGCTTGCCGGGCGCATCATCGAAGTCCCCGCCTTTTTGCCGCCGCTGGACAAAATCAGGGTGCTGCGGCTCGGCCTGCACTTGGGCGCAATGAAGGGCAGAACCTTCCTGCCCGACCACGCGCTTGCGGTGTCGGACGGCTTTTTGCAGACCGTCCCGCTGAATGAGGAGCAGGCGAGGCTGTACCTGCATGGCGAGACGCTGCCCGCGCCGGAAACTGTGCGCGGCTTTGCCGCCCTCACCTTTGACGGCCTGCCGCTGGGCTATGGCAAGGCTTCGGAGGGGCAAATCAAGAATCATTATCCGAAGGGGCTGAGAAAATGATGCGAAGAATGGTATGCGC
Organism: Anaerovibrio sp.; assembly: GCA_963611355.1. Classification (GTDB taxonomy): domain Bacteria; phylum Bacillota; class Clostridia; order Christensenellales; family Aristaeellaceae; genus CAVDRM01. The sequence continues at coordinate 15,519 of CAVDRM010000031.1, read as the reverse complement.
CGTGTTTGCGCTGATGCTGCTCTGCACTTGGGCGCTTGCGGAAGACAATACGGCAACGGCGGCGGAGCTGTTTGCGTTCAATCCGGCGCCCGACGTCCCGCTTTCCAGCGACCCGTACATTGACCCCATGCTTCGCCTTGTCAACAAGCAGAACGGCCTGCCGTGGGACTATGTGCCGGAGCTTCGGGAGGTCAATGTCCTGCACAAAAAGGGCATTGCGACCCAGCAGCTGGTGCCAGAAGCAGCGGACGCGCTGGAGGAGATGTTTGCGGCGGCGGAACAGGACGGCATCACTTTGGCCGCCGTGTCCGGCTACCGCTCCTATTCGGCGCAGAAGCTGATTTACAACCGCAAGGTGGAGGAGCGCGGCAGCGCCGCCGCCCTGACGAGCGCACCGCCTGGGCATTCCGAGCATCAGCTTGGGCTGGCGATGGACGTTTCCAGCGCCTCCATTTCCTACCGCCTGAACGCCGCCTTTGCCGATACCGAGGAGGGCCGATGGCTGGCGGCGCACTGCGCGGAGTACGGCTTTATCATCCGCTACAAAAAGGAATGGATGGACATCACCGGCTATAAGCGCGAGCCGTGGCACGTCCGCTATATCGGCCGTGAACACGCCCTTTTTGTGTCGGAGCTGAACGTCCCCTATGAGACCTATTTGGCATACCTGGAGCAGTGCTGGAGCTGCAAAAACCTTGATATTCCGCAATGAAAAAAGAGAGGCCGTTCCCGCCGAACGACTCTCTTTTTATATAGGCCAATGATTATCGTTTGGCCTGCATCAAATCCTCCATGCCGTATAAGCCCGAAGGTCTGCCGAGAAGAAAGCGGGCGGCGCGGAGCGCGCCCAGGGCAAAGATGGTGCGGCTCTGGGCGCTGTGGGTGATGGTCAGCGTCTCGTATTCGCCCAGAAAGTCGATTTCATGCTCGCCCGCCAGCGTCCCGCCGCGCACGGCGTGGACGGCAATCTCGTCTTCCGTCCGCTTGCAGGACGCGCCGCTGCGCCCGAAGCACGGCTCGGTCTTGTCATCGGACAGCGTTTTCAGCAGCGTCAGCGCCGTGCCGCTGGGGGCATCGGCCTTGCCGCGATGGTGCTTTTCGATGATTTCAATGTCAAAATCCGGCAGCAGCGCCTTCGCCTGCTTCGCCAGCCTGTTTAAAACATACACGCCCACGCTCAGATTGGCGCTTTGGAAAACGGGAATGCGTTCGGCAGCCCCGGCGATGCGGTCTCGGTCGGCCTCAGTGTAGCCGGTCGCCGCCAACACGCAGGGGAGACGATGCGCAAGCGCATGGGCGAGCAAATCGGGCAGCAGGGAAGGACGCGAAAAATCAATCAGCACATCCGCTTCACCCCGACATTCCACAAAGCGGGGAAACACGGGAAAAGAGGCTTGAAAGTGCGTGTCCGCATCCACGCCGAAGGAAACGGCAAAGCCCGCAGCCTCCGCGTTTGCGGCGACCTCGCGCCCCATGCGTCCCGCCGCGCCGGAAAGCAAAATTCTGTTCATAGCAGCTCCTGTTTTTTCATTTCCGCCCGCAGCCTCTCCCGCCCTGCATCGCTCATCGGCACGAGCGGCAGCCGCAGGGTTTCCTCCGCCATGCCCATCAGATGCAGGGCGCACTTGACGGGAATGGGGCTGACCTCGGAGAACAGAAGGCGAATCAGCGGCATCATGCGGATTTGCAGCGCGGCGGCCTTCCCGTAATCGCCCCGCAGACAGGCGTCCGCCATCTGCGCGGTCTCGCGGGGACAGATGTTGGACAGGACGGAAATCGTCCCCAAAGCGCCCAGAGACATCATCGCCACATTCATTTCATCCGCGCCGGAATAGACGGTCAGCTTGTCCCCGACGCAGGCGAAAATATCCGCGACCCGGCCGATGTCGCCGCCGGCCTCCTTGAGCGCGATGATGTTGCCGTGTTCGGCAAGCGTCTTCAGTGTGTCCGGGGAAATGCCCATGCCCGTGCGGGCGGGGACATTGTACAGGATGACGGGCAGGGCGGACGCATCGGCGATTGTCCGGTAATGCGCCGTCAGGCCTTCCTGGGTCGTCTTGTTGTAGTAGGGCGTGACGCACAGCTGCGCGTCCGCCCCCAGCTCCCTGGCGATGGCCGCCAGCTCCAGCACATGGGCTGTGCTGTTGCTGCCAGTTCCGGCAATGACGGGCACACGGCCGTGCGTGACGGCGATTGTCCGCGACACGGCTTTTTTCCATTCGTCCGCGCTCAGCGTGCTCGGCTCGCCCGTCGTGCCGCAGATGAGCAGCGCCCGAATGCCGTTCTCAAGCTGAAACTCGATCAGCCTCTCCAGCGCGGGCAGGTCCAGCCCGTCCTTGGTCATGGGCGTAACCAGCGCCGTCGCCGCGCCGGAGAACAGCGTTTTTTTCATAACGAAATCCCTCCCGAACAAAGAAGGTCATTTGCGGGTGATGTACCCCTGCGCGCAGAGCAGCTCGGCGCTCAGCACGCCGCCGCCCGCCGCGCCGCGCAGGGTGTTGTGCGACAGGCAGACGAACTTGTAATCAAAGAGCGGGTCTTCGCGCAGACGCCCCACGCACACGCCCATGCCGCGCTCAAAATCGCGGTCGATACGCGCCTGCGGACGGTCCGGCTCATCCATATAGCGGATAAAGGGAGTCGGGGCGCTCGGCAGCTGTAAGGCTTGCGGCAGGGTCTTAAAGCCCCGCCAGCCGGCCAGCATTTCGTCCATCGAGGGCTTTTTCTCAAAGCGCACGCTGACCGCCGCCGTATGCCCGTCCGATACGGGAACGCGCAGGCACTGGGCGCTGATAATCGGCGCTTTCGCGGGGACAATGGCCGTTTTCTCGGCGTTCAGCGCGCCCCAGATTTTGAGCGGCTCCTGCTCGCTCTTTTCCTCCTCGCCGCCGATATAGGGGATGACGTTGTCCAAAATTTCAGGGAAGGTGGCGAAGGTCTTGCCCGCGCCGGAAATCGCCTGATAGGTGCAGACGGAAATTTGTTCGATGCCGCAGGACAAAAAAGGCGTGAGCGAGGGAACATAGCTTTGAATGGAGCAGTTGGGCTTGACGGCGATAAAGCCGTTTTTCGTGCCCAGGCGCCTGCGCTGCGCCCTGATCACCTCAGCGTGCGCGTGATTGATTTCGGGAATCAGCATCGGCACATCGGCAAGCCCGCGGCAGGCGCTGTTGTTGCTGACGACGGGTGTCTCCGCCCTGGCGTAGGCCTCCTCCAGGGCGCGGGTCTGCTCCTTGGGCGCGGAGATGGCGCAGAAGACAAAGTCCACGTCTTTGGCAATATGCTCCACATCGGCGGCGTCGCGCACGAACATGCCGCGAAAGCAATCGGGAATCGGCCATGAAAACGCCCAGCGATTGCCGACGGCCTCCTCGTAGGGCCTGCCCGCGCTGCGTCCGCTGGCCGCCAACACACGCACGTCAAACCACGGATGCCCGGCCAGAAGAGAGACAAAGCGCTGCCCGACCATGCCGGTTGCGCCGATGACACCGACCTTGAACTTTTCCATGCTCATTCACGCTCCTAAAAATGCATTCTTCTGCGCAATTCTTCGCGCAGGGGGCGATAGCCGTTGATGAGAAAGACAATCAGCGAAAGAAAGGCGCACGGCGCGGAGGCAAAGGGCGACCATTGCAGGGAGACCGCACCGTTTACGCGGAGGGAGTACAGACATTCGCACAGCGTACAGACCATCGCGCTGGACAAAAGCACGCCGCCGATGGTCGTGAGGATGCCGAAGATGCCCTTTTTGTTCAGGATAATCAGCGCCATCAGGCAGATAAACGCCAGCGTCAGCACGGGCAGAGCAATCGGCAGAAACCAGCCCTCCGTATGGGAGAGGGAGGAGCACATCGCCAGATACAGCGCCGTGGCAATGTAGCCGCACGAGGCGGAAATATACAGCCTGTGCTGCTTAAACATCAGCGGGACAGCCGTGCCCGAAAACATGAGGACAAGCGCAGCAGAGGGGTATGAGCTCCATACGACGCGGCCGTTGAGCAGCAGGTCGATAATCAGGCACAGCGCGGCCGGCACGAGCATGATAAGCGACAAAAGAATCAGCAGATACCGGCGGCTCATGGTCATCTTCTGCTCCGGCGTGTGGACGGGAAAGGACTTTTCGGCAATCTTCCTGTCCGGCTCGGAGGGGTCAAGGACGGGCGTTCCGCATAAGGGACAGTGCGTCTCCGCATCGCCCAGCTTCACGCCGCAGTGTACGCAATACGCCATGTTAATCGGCCACCTCCTGTTCCTGATTGCTTTCCGCCGTGACGGGCACGCCGCGCTCCACGAGAAAACTGAGCACACCCCGCGGCAGGGTTTTTTCCTCGATGTTGTCCGTAAACATCAGCTGAAGCTGTCCGTTACAGGAGAGCATCCCCACCTGGCAGCCGGGCGTTGCGGAGGCGCCGAGCATCATTTCCAGCCTGTCCACATAAGGCGCAGCGCCGGTCGGCAGCGTGACGCGCCCCAGATTGGAAAGCGTGGAGACAAACAGCCGCTCGCCAAAGGCGCGGAACACCTGCCCGATGACGAAATTTTTGAGCGGCAGGGGGCACAGGCGCACCAGCAGATTGCGCTCGTCGCGGACATTGGCCGCGGTAATCGCGCCCAGCAGCTTGCCCGTGTTGTGGTATAAAAGAAAGGCGTGGACGGTCTGGGCAATCTCCTCGAAGGTGTATTCGCCCAGCCGCGCATCGATTTCTGGATTGACAAAGGAGGAAAAATTCCGCAGTGTGCCGGTTTCATAATAGGCGCGGAGATTGATGGGCACGGACACCCGAATAGGGCGCGTGACGCGCTTTTCTTTTTTCTGCTCCCGATAGGCGACGTAGAGCATGACGGCGGTCAGATACTCCGTCAGCGACACATGAAGCGCCCGTGCCAGTGCCAGCACCGCGTCGCAGGGCATGGATGCGGCGATGACATTGAGCGTGTGCGGCAGCTCCCGCGTGGCAGGCAGATGGTAGGACGGCTCCTCTTTGCGCGAGGCGCATTTTTTTGGCAGCGGGATTTTCTGAAACGCATCCCCGTACTCATCCGGCTTGGGCGCGTCGTCGATGTCCAGCGCCCCCTCGTCATACCGCACAGCATGCCCCTGCAGGCGCAGGTAGGTGCAAAGGAGCGTCTTTAAAAAGACCATTCCGCCCGTGCCGTCAGTCAGCGCATGGAAAAATTCCACGGAGATGCGCTTTTTGCGGTACAGCACCCGCAGAAGATAGCCGTTGTTCGCCTTAAAGCGGAAGGGGACGCAGGGATGCCCCTCCTCCAGCACGACGGACAGGGGCGCGTCGTTTTCCTCAAAATAGTACCAGAACAGCCCGTGCCGGATGCGCACCATCATGGCGGGGAAGCGCGGCAGTACCCTGTCCAAAGCCCTTTGCAGACAGGCGGCGTCCACATCCTCCCGCAGGAGTGCGCTGACACGGAAAATGCTGCTCCAGCGGGAATGCGCGATGGCGGGATAAAGCTTGGCGGCATTGTCCAGCTTAAACCAGCGCTTTTTTCTGCGCTCCAGAATACCGCCCCCTTCCCGACATCCGTATTTTTATCATTATATCACGCCTCATGCATTGACGCAATTATTTTTGCGGGAAGGCCACGGAAATCAATTTTCAAGAACTTGCTCAGGCAGTCTTTTGAAGAGGCGAAAATATGCTGCAGCACAGTCATGGATAGAATGCGTTGAGCCGATTACTTGGAAGAGGTCGAAACAACGGAAGAATACAACGGGTATTTTGCACATGGCGGAGGCAATCGGCATCGGTGTGCCGGGAATCCTCTGCGGTCTCCCAAATAGCCATCCAAGCCATCAGCGGGCGGCAGGCGAACGGGTCGAGGAGTTTTAGAGGAGAGATTCAAAATCCATCATATACCGTGCTGCGATTGGCTGCCGGTATGACTGAAAATGGTCGAAACAGACACGCTCAGTCAGTGTCTGACGAAATGGGCTGAGCCATTCATTCCGAAGGCTCACAGCCGCGCTGCAATCTCCAAGGATGGAAAGACGATTCGTTCCGCTGCAGGAAGGAAAAGCATGCGTCATCCGCTCCTTATCATCGGTGCGCAGATATGTGAATTTGGGCATTACGCTTGCATCCGAAACGGCTGACGCGAAAAGCAATGAAATACAGATAATCCAGGAGCGCTTCAAGAAAATGGACATATCCTGCCGCCGCCATTCGTTCCTTTCGATTTTGGCGATTGATGCGCTGTTCAACCTGCCCTTTGCTCAGACCGCAGCGCTCGCCGATTGTGCTGTTCGTCTCTCCTGCGGCCTTTCCGACCCGGATATCACTTGCCAGTTCCTCTGCCTTCGTGTCCTTCCCTGTCATACAGATAACCTCCTGCTGTGCTTTTCATGCTGCAGCAGGAGGTCTCTTTTTTTCTATTGTCCGTTCACCGGGGAGCAGTCCGGTTTTGCCGGCTTCCTTTATTTTTTTCTCGAACAATGAGGGGCTGTCGCAGCCTGTGCAACAGCCCCTTTGGATTATTCGAGCCTTGGATTATTCCTCATCGTCCTCGTCATCATCCTCTTCTGCTTCCTCTTCAGGGAACAGAGGCTGATGGCAGTTGGGGCAGAGATAGTCCTCATCAAAATCGAAGTTATCGACCTCAAAGGTCATTTCCTCTCCGCAGTGCGGGCAGGTGTACTCGACGACATGGTCATCTTCCGCCTCGTCATCATCTTCTTCGTCCTCATCGCCGTCATGATGATGGTGGCCGCAGCCGCAGCCGCAATCGCAGCCGTCCTCATCCTCATCGCCGAAAAGTGCTTCCTCCATCGAAGCCAAATCCTCATCAATGGATTCCACATATTCATTCAGCTCGTCCAAATCCTTGCGCAGCGCGGCGTTTTCCTCCGCCATTTCCGCCATGACATCCAGCAGCTTGGAAATCAGCTTGCCCTCGTTGGTGGCGGTATCCAGCTTCATTCCTTCCGCCAGACCCTTGATGTAGGAGACATGATCCGTTAAATTGCTCATGTTGTTTCCTTTCTTTGATTTGGTTGTCCGGCATGACTGCCAGAGTAATGGGATACTGCCGCAAACCCTTGAAGCGGCCCGAAAGGGCAGACCCTTTCTCTCAATTCCGCAGCGGCGGCAGGCTCGGCCTGTTGGAACGGCCTTACGCATTGCTTGAACGGTCAAGCTACGCTTTCTCTGTCATGTTCAGACCGTAAAGCAAGGCAGCCCGCAGAAAATCAATATTCAATGAAAGCATGATGCAGCATGATTTCATTTTCTGCTTTAGGCGCGGGACAGATATTCGCCGGAGCGGGTATCGATTTTAATCACATCGCCGATGTTGATGAACAGCGGCACCATCAGCTCGTAGCCGGTTTCCACGGTGGCGGGCTTGTAGGTGTTGGAGGCAGTGTCGCCCTTGAAGCCGGGCTCGGTCTTGGTGACCTCCAAATCCACAAAATTGGGCGCTTCCACGGAGAAGGCCTTGCCCTTGAAGTAGCGGATGGTCACATTGACATTTTCCTTCACGAAGCGGATGGCGTCCTCAACGGCCTCCTTGCTCAGCGGCATCTGCTCGAAGGTTTCGGGGTCCATGAAATAGTACAGGTCGCCGTCATTGTACAGATACTGCATTTCCTTGGTCTCGATGACAGCGCGGGGCATCTTGTCGGTTGGGTTGAAGGTGCGCTCCACGACAGCGCCGGTCATGACATTCTTGATCTTGGTGCGGACGAAGGCCGCGCCCTTACCGGGCTTTACATGCTGGAAGTCCACGATGTTCCAAACGCCACCGTCCCACTCGATGGTAATGCCCTTTTTGAAATCGCCAGCGGTAATCATATGTTCTCTTCCTCCATTTTATTCTTGATATAGGATGGTTGCATAAGCAGCTTACAGAATAATAAGCTCCTTTGGTGCATGAACTAAGGTGCGGGAGCTTTCACGGCCGATGACGCAGGTATTTTCAATGCGCACACCGCCCAGACCGGCGACATAAATGCCGGGCTCCACCGTCATGGTGACATTTTCCTCCAGCACATCCGTACAGGTCGCAGACAGGCGCGGAGATTCGTGGATGTCAATGCCTACGCTGTGCCCCAGCCCATGACCGAAGCAGCCCTTGTATCCGGCATTGTCAATGATGCCGCGGGCGATTTTATCCACATCGCAGCCGCGCAAGCCCGCATGGAGCGCATCCTGCGCTGTGTTCTGCGCCTGCAAAACGACATCATAAATCTTTTTCATTTCCGCGTTCGGCTGACCGAGAGCAAAGGTGCGCGTCATATCGGCGCAGTAGCCGCCCTTTTTCGCGCCGAAGTCCAATGTGACCATATCGCCCCTGCGGAGCTTGCGCGGGCCGGGAACGGCATGGCACAGAGAACCGTTTTCTCCGGATGCCACAATGGTGTCAAAAGCATTGCCGTCTCCGCCTAATTGGAGCATTTCAAAGTCCAGTGCGATGCGCAGCTCCTGCTCCGTCATGCCTTCCCTGACCATGCCGAGCAGCTTTTCAAAGGCACGGACAGAAATGTCGCAGGCTTCCTCAATCAGGGCGATTTCGCTGTCCTCCTTGATCTGGCGCACCTTTTCGACCTCGCCGTGCAGTGCGGCAAATGTCATGCCGGGCATGTCCCGCTTGATCTGTTCAAATCCGGCCACCGTCACCTCATCCGCCTCAAAGCGGACGGTGCTGATGTGATGGTCGTGCAGCAGCTCGTCAGCCAAGGCATAATGCGACTGACCTGTTTTGATTTCATACGCCTTAAATGAGGGTGCCTGACGGCCTGCCTGCTCCGTATAGCGGAAATCCGTCACGATGGCACACAGGCCATGGGCAATCAGCGCGATTCCCTCGCCCGTATAGCCGCTGGCGTAAAAAATGTTAGACGGCTTGGACAGCATGACGGCTTCGCCGGACTGCAGGCCCGTTTGCCGAATGATTTTTTCGACTCTGGTCACTTCATTCACCTTCCCGCCTATGCCGAACGCATAAGCATAAAATATCATATCACAAAAGAGACCGCTGCGCCAGTGGCAAATGACGCTTTTCGGCCTCTTTTTCAAATTTTTTTGATGCAGCGGCTTATGTATTGCGGGTGCGCACGGATTGGATGCTCTTATATTCCGCCAAGCAGGTCACGATATCCGTATAGGTCATTTTAGCGGGAAGATGCAGGGTATACAGGTTGGTGTATACATTTTCGTCCGGCGTGCCGGAATCGGCGGCGGATTCAATATGAAAGTCCATATCCAGCACCTTGATGCCCTGCCGCTCAAAATAGTTGTTAATGAAGGGCAGCGTTTCGGAGCGGTTGGTGAATTTGATTTCCACCCGCTTGATGGCGTTCACATGGATGATGCGCTGGAGCAGCATCAGCACACCCAGAATGATGCCGCAGCAGATGATGGCGACGACATAGTAGCCGAAACCGACGAGCAGACCGAGGCAGGCGACATTCCACAGGCTGGCCGCCGTGGTCAGGCCGGCGATTTTTTTCTGAGCGATAAAAATCGTTCCCGCGCCGAGAAAGCCGATGCCGCTGATGACCTGTGCGCTCAGGCGGCCGAAGGTCATGGTGACATTGCCTGTCTGATCGGTCATGTCCGTGCGCGTCAGGCATTCCAGCAGCGCAATCATGGTCGCGCCCAAGCAGACGAGCACATGAGTGCGCATACCGGCCGGACGGTTTTTATATTCGCGTTCGATGCCCACCGCCCCGCCGATGACAACGGCTACGAAAATGCGAATCAGAACCTCCAGCCAAGAAAATTCAAATAAAGGATGCAGCATTTGCACGCCCTCCCTCAAAATGTAGAATTTGAGTGAGGATATTATACTACATGCAAACCGCTTTGAATAGTCCTTTTGATGTAAAAAGTCAAATTTTTGTCAAACGGTTAAGGCTGTATCTTTCATGCTGCCCCAAAGATATGTCTGCCGCTCGTCCGATGCTTATAATGACCGAATCGAACCGACAGCTTCAATCTTTTTTGATGGATAAGCATCCGCCGCCTGCTTTGCGGCGCGGACTATCTCTGTCAAAATACGTGCCTGCGCAGCATCGCAGCCATTTTTAATTTTATAAATGGAAGAGTGAAATTTTAGTTGTATCAGCACCCTTGGGTACCGCCGTGCACTGCTTGCTGCGGATGTTTTTTTATCTGTGCAAGTAAAACGGATTTCTGCCCAATATAGCAATGTACATTCATAGCTCCTATAACCTCATCGGATTTATTCCCGTGGACGTACTGACAAAAGCAGAACAGGCATGACCGAAATCATGCCTGTTCCAAGATAATTGCGAATTACTGTTTGACCAGCAGGGGGCTCCGGCGGCCTTTTCATATCCCCGTCAATGATACAAAAGCTTGACGATTACTTGACAATCACCCCAACCCCATTCGGTATCACCGCGACCGTGGCATCATGCCCGACCAGCTTTCCGGCAATATCCATCGCCTGTTCCAAACTGCCCGCCCACGTCATGTGCATATCCTCGATGAGCGCCCTGTTTTCTTCACCCGTCACGAACACGCAGTGCGCCTTGCGCATGACACGCGCCAAAATCTGCGCTTCCCACTGGTCCATGTATGTTTCGGCCGGGGGGATGTTTTCGATGTCCCGCGCCACCTCGTCGGCGCTCTGCCTGTCCGCAAACCAGTGATAGAACGAATCGCCGCCGTGACCGTCTCCCAGCGCCGCGCACATGACCAGAACACCGCCCTCGCGGACACAGGCCTCGCCCGCCGTCATGCCCTTTACGGACTGATACACATTCTGGTCCAGCGGATAACCGCCGTTGGAGGTCACGGCGATATCTGCCTTCACGCCACTGACGTGCGTATGGCGCAGGCACTCCGCACAGCCCGCCTTGTGCGCCTCAATCAGGTCGCCCGCATAGGCCGCGATAATGTGCTTGTCCGCGTCAATCAGCACGTTCAGGATGAAGCAGAGCCCCGCCTGCCGCGCCGCGTACACCATATCCTGATGGATGGGATTTTCTTCAAGGCTGCCCTGCGCGGCGTTTTTGTCGGCGATAAAGACGGCATTGTGGTTGTACAGCACGGTTTTGGCCGAGGCAATGCCGGGCAGGATGCTCTTGCGGCCGCCCGAAAAGCCGGCAAAAAAGTGCGGCTCAATGAAGCCCTCGCTGACGACCAGCTCTGCCCAATCAATGAGGCCGTTCAGCCACAGTTCGCCGCCGCTGGGCAGGATGCCCTTAAAGACCATTGCCTTTTCATCCGCCGCCGAATGGACGATGAAATGCTCTTTTTCGTATACCGCATCGCCGAATTTGGCGCGCATCTCCGCCTCCGTGGTGGGGCGATGCATTCCCGTGGCAATCAGGATGCGGATGTCCGCGTCCGGCGCGCCGCGGCGGATTTCCGCCAGATACAGGGGCAGGGTGACGGCGCTCGGAACGGGGCGCGTATGGTCGCTGGTGATGACCAGAATGCGTTTTCTGCCCTTTGCCAGCTCGCTCACACGCGGAGAGCCGATAGGATGTTCCAGGGCATGAAGCACCAGCTCCCGCTCACTCGCCGCTGCCTTTTCGTCCTCGGCAGGACGCAGAACGCCCGCCAGCCGTTCATCCGCAATATTGAGGGTCAAATGGGTCTTCCCGTAGGGAATTTGAATCGCCGCCATCGTCCATATCTCCTTTTCAGTCAGTTAACTTCCGTTCTGTGCAGACGCATCCCGTTTTCACGCAAAGCGCTTTGCAAATTTTTCAGATTTAATGTGTTGACTGATGCATTTTCTTTCAGGGCCAGCGCCGCCGCCGTGCCCGCCGCTTCACCCGTTGCGGCACAGCAGGGAATCACGCGGGTCACGTCCCACGCCCAGCCGGAGGACGAAATCATGCGTCCGACCGCCAGCAGGTTTTCATAAGCCGGATGATACAGGCACTCATACGGCACCTCGTACCAGTCGCCGGGCCTTTCAAAATCGCCAATCAGCGCAATCGAGCGTTCATTCGGCTTTTGGCTGTCCTCCTCCGTCAGCGTATAACCGCCTGCCAAACGGCGCGTTTTGCGGAACTGCGCCTGTGCCGGCAGGGTGGTGATGTCTCGCTTCATGCGGTCGTCCTTGCGGAGCGCGTCCGTCAGCAGCCTGTGACCGTCGCGTACAAAGCGCGTTTCCTCCGCGTTGTCCAGCCCCGTGAACAGCGGGTAGCCTTCGGGATGCCCGTTTCCGTAAAGGTCGGCGCCGATTGTCATCCACTTACGGCGGGACAGGATATTATCAACGGCGGCCGTATCCATTCGATGGGCGACCATCGATAAAAAGTTGTGGCCGTCCACGCACGGAACGCCCGCCCGTGCCAGCACCGCCGCATCCCCCGTCGCATCGATGACCATCCGCGCCAAAAACGCTTCACGCCCCGAAATGCTCTCTGCGACCACACCGAGGCATTTGGCGCCCTCCATCAAAGGCCGAACGCCCCGAATATCCAGCCGAACGCGCACACCCTCACGCTCCAGCAGCTCATCCAGCGAAAGCTGAAAAATGGTCGGCGAAAAGAATGTGGCATACCGCCCGCCGACAGGATTCTGCTTTTTGCCGCTGACCAGCGCCTTGTCAATCGGCACGGAGCGATTCTGCCAAATCTGCGGCAGGGTGTCCGGACCGAGCTGAATGGACAGGCGCAAAAGCTCCTCAGCCAAGCCGTAAATGAGCTGCGTTCCGTGTCCGTCGCAGAGCGGCTCGTACCATGAAATCAGGCCGTTGGTCGCCAGACCGCCCAGCAGAACGGATTTTTCTATCAGCAGCACATCCGCGCCGCGCCGCCGCGCCGCCACCGCTGCCGCAACACCCGCGATGCCGCCGCCGACAACCAAAACATCCGCACTATCCGCCACGCGGGTTTCTAACGTTTCATGAATCATGTCCATCAGACGATGTCCTCCAAAGCCATGCCCCTTTGAGGCGTGTTGATTTCTATGCGCACATACAGTAGTATATAATACATTGTCCGAAAAAGCCATAGAAAACTGCAAATTTGCTTTGACAGACGGATCAATATGTGATATGCTGAACGCATAACAGGACAATGATGACGCAGTTCATGCGTCTGCTCATTGCTGTCAGACATCAGGTTTTGATTCCGTTTCAAAAATGAAAATGAAGGAGGAACACGTATCCATGCCCGAATCGTTAGAGCATCTCCTGCAATACTGGTACTGGCTGCCCATCGGCATCATCGTTCTTGTTCTGCTGATTAAGCTGCTGCCGCGGTATAAAATTGCGCCGCCGGACACGGCGCTGATTATTTCCGGCCTTCTGCGCCGCAATTACAAGGTGCGCAATTCGGACGGAACGACCTCCGTCAAAAAATTCGGCTATCGTATCATTCGCGGCGGGGCGACCTTCTGGATTCCCGCCATCGAGCGCATCGACCAGCTGGATATGTGCCTGATGCAGGTGGACATCAAAACAGCTCAGCCCGTGCCGACAAAGGAATATATTTCCGTTTTGGTGGATGCTGTCGCCAACATCAAAATCGGTTCGGATGACCTGTCCATCGCCACCGCCGCCGAACAGCTCCTGCATTACGACGCCGCACAGATTAAGGCCTTGGCCAAGGACGTGCTGGAGGGCAATATGCGCGAGATCATCGGCCAAATGACGATTGCCGACCTCGTGCAGAACCGAGATAAATTTGCGCAGGAGTCCATCAAGGCAGCAATGGCCGACATGGGCAACATGGGTTTGGAAATCATCAACCTGACCATCCAGAATTTCTCCGACAAGGACGGTCAGGTCATTGAGACGATGGCACAGCAGAACATCGTCGACAAGGAGCGCGATGCCAAGATTGCCCGCGCCAGAGCCGCACAGGAGGGGCATAAGGCCGAAATTGAAGCGCAGGCCGTAATCGCCGAGCAAAACAAAGAGCTGGTGCTGCGCGAGGCCGCCTATAAAATCGAGGCGGATCAGGAAAAGGCAAAGGCGGACGAAACGTACAGAATCGAGCAGGAGCGTATCCGCAAGATATATGAAACTGAGCGCGCCGCTGCTGAAATGACCAGGCTGCAAAAGGAAACGGAGCTGAAAAAACAGCAGGTCGAAATCGAGCGAGAGCGTTTGAACGTTGAAATCCGCGAAAAAGCAAATGCCGAAAAGGATGCCCGCATTGCACAGGCAGAAGCCGAACTGTTTGAGCGGCAGGCCAAGGCGGATGCCGAGCTGTATGAATCCCAAAAGGCGGCTGAGGCCATTGAGCTGAAGGGGCGCGCCGAGGCGGAGGCCATCCAGCGCAAGGCCGAGGCCATGCAGCAATACGGTCAGGCCGCCATGCTGGAAATGGTGATCGATAAGCTGCCGGAGGTCGCCCGCGCCATCGGCGAGCCGCTGAGCAGGACAGATAAGATCATCCTTTTCGGCGAGGGCGCAGCCACGGGGCTGACGCGGGATTTGACCGGCTCTATGATGCAGTCCTTTGAGGCGATTAAGGCGGCCACCGACATGGACATTCCGAAAATGCTGCAAATGATAGCCGCCGGCGGTCTTGTCGGACGGCAGGTCGGGCAGGAAAAGCAGGAAGGCAGTGCGGCCGACAATGAAGACCGAACAGAAAAGGAATAAGGCATAAACCAAAAGCTCCGTCAGGATTGGCGGAGCTTTTCGGTTAAGATGATTTCAACCGATAAACCCTTTCGGCATTTTCGCAGACAATAGCCGCCATCTGTTCGGCAGGAAGCCCCTTCAGCGCGGCCAGCTTTTCCAGAACGAAGCGGACATTGGACGGGTCGTTGCGCCGCCCGCGTACAGGCTCAGGCGCTAAATAGGGGCTGTCCGTCTCCACCAGCACCCTGTCCGGCGGAACAAGCTCCGCCGCAGCGCACAAGCTCGGCGCTTTTTTGAAGGTGAGCGGACCCGCAAAGGAAATATAAAAGCCAAGCTTCAGATATTCCTTGGCCGTCTCCGCACTGCCGGAAAAGCAGTGAATGATGCCGCTGGGCAGCGTCTTCCGTGCGCGGAACAGCTCCAGCATATCGCCGTGCGCATCCCGAATGTGGAAAATGACAGGCACATCCATATCGACCGCCAAATCAAGCTGCTCCTTCAGCACCCGCTTCTGCACGTCACGCGGCGATAAATCATAATAATAATCCAGCCCGATTTCGCCCAGCGCGACCGCTTTTTCCGCCCGCAGCAGGAGGGCAAGCTGCTCCAGATAGTCCGCCGGCGCGTCTTTCGCCTCATGCGGATGCACCCCGCAGGCGGCGTAAGCGCCCGAATGCGCCTGCGCGAAGGCGACTGCAAAACGGGAAGTGGCCAGGTCGCTGCCCACACAGACGCACCGCGTCACCCCCGTCTCCTGCATTTTCTGCCAGACCGCTTCCCTGTCCTCGTTAAACTTCTCATCATCCAGATGGCAATGCGTATCAAACAGCTTCATAAAAACGTCCTCATCAAACAGGGTCAGACTGTCGAAACAGTCCACAGACATTCTTGGGGATGCATGAAGGGGCCGCAGCCCCTTCATTTTATTGTCGCTTCAGCGCAGAAGAAAACCACCAGCAGAGCTGGTGAGAGTGAAAAGCT
>CAVDRM010000030.1:0-31060 GCA_963611355.1 Anaerovibrio sp. | reverse complement strand
TATAGGAAAGAAAAAATAATATAAAAAAGTTTCGCATTTGGGTTGACTTTTGGGAAATTTTTTCAGGCTTTCCCCACGCTTCAATGATGCCGCCTTTTCATTCCGTCAAAATTTGTCCCTTGCTTTGCCTTTTTTTCGCCTTAAAAAAGCTTGCAACGGCATACCGAATTGTGGGATAATATGGTTGGCGCATCAGAAGCGCCGGAAGGGAGCTTGAGGTATGAAGGAGCAACAAAAAATGCCGAAGAAGCCGCTCGTCTACTACTGCATCATCGCAGTGCTGGCCATGCTGCTTCTGAACGCCTTCGTTTTTCCGTCTCTGCTGGGCAACCATGTAACGGAGGTGCCGTACAGTAAGCTGCTGGCGCTGCTGGACGAAGGACAGGTTACGCAGGCGGCCTTGGAGGAGGACGGCTCGACGCTTGTGTTCATCGCCAAGGACGAACAGGGCAACGACCGGATTTATCAAACGGGCATCTGGCCGAACGACAACACACTGTCCGAAAAGCTGTATGAAAAGGGTGTGGAGTTCGGTGCGGAAATTCCCACGCAGGCTTCGCCCATCATCACCTTCCTGATTTCATGGGTGCTGCCCATTGCCCTTTTTTCTCTGCTCGGACGTCTGCTGATGCGCAAGATGTCCGGCATGGTGGGCGATCCGAACGCTCTGCAATTGGGCAAGGCGAACGCTAAAATCTACATCGAAGCGCAGACCGGAAAGACCTTCAAGGACGTCGCCGGTCAGGATGAAGCCAAGGAAGCGCTGCTGGAAATCGTGGACTATCTCCACAACACGGACAAATACGCCAAAATCGGTGCGAAGCTGCCCAAGGGCGTGCTGCTCGTAGGCCCTCCCGGCACGGGCAAAACGCTGCTGGCCAAGGCCGTTGCAGGCGAGGCAAAGGTGCCCTTCTTCTCCATCAGCGGCTCGGAATTCGTTGAAATGTTCGTCGGCATGGGCGCGGCCAAGGTGCGCGACCTGTTCAAGCAGGCAACGGAAAAAGCGCCCTGCATCGTGTTCATTGATGAAATCGACACCATCGGCAAGAAGCGCGATGCCGGCGCGGGCATTTCCGGCGGCAACGACGAGCGCGAGCAGACATTAAACCAGCTTTTGGCCGAAATGGACGGCTTTGACAGCAACAAGGGCGTTGTCATTCTGGCCGCCACCAACCGTCCCGAAATCCTTGACCCCGCCCTGCTGCGCCCCGGCCGCTTTGACCGCCGCGTGCCCGTGGAGCTGCCCGATTTGAAGGGGCGTGTCGCCATCCTGAATGTCCACGCAAAGGACGTCAAGTTTGAAGAAAAGGTCGATATGACGGCCATTGCCCGCGCCACCTCCGGCGCGTCCGGCGCGGAGCTGGCGAACATCATCAACGAGGCCGCGCTTCGTGCGGTGCGCTCCGGCCATGATGCCGTTTCCCAGGCGGACTTGGAGGAGAGCGTGGAGACCGTTATCGCGGGCTATCAGCGCAAGGGCGCGGTGATTTCCGACAGAGAAAAGCGCATCATCGCCTATCACGAAATCGGTCACGCCCTGGTCGCCGCCAAGCAGAAGAATGCGGCGCCCGTCACCAAAATCACCATCATTCCGCGCACCTCCGGCGCATTGGGCTACACCATGCAGGTGGAGGAGGACGAGAAGGTGCTGATGAGCAAGGAAGAGGCCATGGTGCAGCTCACCACGCTGACCGGCGGCCGTGCGGCGGAGGAGGTCGAGTTCAATTCCATCACCTCCGGCGCGTCCAATGACATCGAAAAGGCCACGCGCCTTGCCCGCGCCATGATTACGCGCTACGGCATGAGCGACAATTTCGGCATGGTGGCACTGGAAACCGTGACCGGCCAGTATCTGGGCGGAGACACCTCCCTGCAGTGCAGTGCGGAAACCGCCTCCCTCATTGACCGCGAGGTAACGGGGCTGATTCGTGAGGCACACGAAAAGGCCGTCTCCATCCTCAAGGAGAATCGCGCCAAGCTTGATGAACTGGCGCAGTTCCTGCTGGAAAAGGAAACCATCACGGGCGAAGAATTTATGAATATCCTCAACAGGAAAGAAGCATAAGGGGCAAATCAAAGAGGCCGTCTCCTTTTGAGAGGCGGTCTCTTTTTTTGTACCGTTTTATTCAAATTTCGGCAGCCAGCTACCGTGCGCCTCAATCAAATCATCGCACAGGGAGACGATATCGTCAATGGACAGCTCGCTCTGCAGATGCGGATCCATCATGGCGGCCTGATAGATGTAGTCCTTCTTCCGCGTCACGGCGGCGAGGATGGTCAGCAACTGGACGTTAATGTTTGTGCGGTTCATGGCCGCGCACTGCTCCGGCAAATCGCCGATGACGCAGGGCGCGATTCCGCCGGCATCCACCAGGCAGGGCACTTCCACGCAGGCGTTCTGCGGCAGATTGGTAATCAGCCCCTTGTTCAGCACATTGCCGCCGATTTTATAGGGCTTGTTGGTCTCCATCGCTTCCATGATATAGCTGGCGTATTCGCGGCTGCGCGCATGCGTCAGATGCGGGTCTTTGGTCAGCTCATCGCGGCGTTTTTCCCACTCGGCGATTTGATTGACGCAGCGGCGCGGATACTCGTCCAGCGGAATGCCGAAGCGCTCTATCAGTTCCGGATACTTATCCTTGATAAAATACGGCATATATTCCGCGTTATGCTCGCTGGACTCCGTCACATAGTAGCCAAAGCGCTTCATGATTTCCAGGCGCACCTTGTCGTCTTCGGGCGGATTTTCCGCAATGCGGCGCTTGATTTCGGGGTACAGATCTTGACCGTTCCTGCTGATTTCCAGCAGCCAGGCCTGATGGTTGATGCCCGCGATTTTCCACTGCACGGTCTCGTCATAATCCATATTCGCGTGCTTCATCAGCGTACCGGCGCACACCTGAACGCTGTGGCACAGGCCGATGGTCTTGATGGGCGTGAAACGCTGCATATAGCCGGTCAGCATGGCCATCGGGTTGGTGTAATTCAAAAACCACGCATTCGGGCAGACGACCGCCATATCATCCGCGAAGTCCTGCATGACAGGGATGGTGCGCAAGGCGCGGAAAATGCCGCCGATGCCCAGGGTATCGGCGATGGTCTGGCGAAGGCCGTACTTCTTCGGCACCTCAAAGTCCGTCACCGTACACGGCTCATAAAGGCCGACCTGTATGGCGTTCACGACATAATTCGCGTCTCTCAGCGCGGCTCTTCTGTTTTCCACGCCGCAGTATTTCTCGATTTTCGCCTTATGGCCCAGATTGCTGCCGATGGCAGTGAGCATCAGATAGCTCTCCTCCAGCCGCTGCGGGTCGATGTCGTAGAGGGCAATCGTGCTGTTTTCCAGCGCCGGGGACAGCATGCTGTCCCCCAGCACATTCTTGGCAAAAACCGTAGACCCTGCACCCATAAATGTGATCTTCGGCATATCCTATCCTCCTGCTTTTTTAGTAGCCGGAAAAATTATAGATGGACGGATTTCCGATGTCAAGACGAAAAAATGATTTCCAAGGTGCGGTATTTCGCTTCGTGATGAAAACCGCTTGCCAAAATACAATGCAAAAACATCAAAAGCTATTGACAAACCTTTCGAGGATATGTATAATAGCCCCATCCTGAAGGAAAGGGGAAGCCG
Source organism: Anaerovibrio sp. (assembly GCA_963611355.1). Lineage (GTDB taxonomy): Bacteria > Bacillota > Clostridia > Christensenellales > Aristaeellaceae > CAVDRM01. The sequence continues at coordinate 27,426 of CAVDRM010000030.1, read as the reverse complement.
ACATGAGCAAGAACTACAGCATGATGTCCATGAAAATGTGCATGCGCCGCATGTGCATGTTTTGCTGTGTTCAAACCTTGATGGGCTTTCAGATAGAGGATTGAGCTTGGCGTTTAGCGTCAGGCAGCAATCACGCAATGAGGAGCTTCATCAGGAAGCTCCTTATTTTTTCGACAGGATGAAAGGAGAATCGTTCCATGAATCGAGTCAAGCGGCGGTTAATTCGCTGCAATATCCTGAACGAGCGAATGTGTCGCTCTGATGGCATCTAAAGCATCGGTGAATTCGGATTGTTTTTTCGCTTTCGGCGAAGCCGGAGCGGAAAAGCCGCCCGAAGCAGGATGATTTAGATGAAAAAGAGTACCACCCGAACCGATGAAGCGACGACTGTCCGTGAAACGATACAAACGATGAATGAAAAAGGAGAGATTATCATGAAAAAGCTGCTTTCTCTGATTCTGACCGCTGCCATCATCCTGTCCTGCGCCGCTGCTCTGGCGGACGGCATCACCATCGCCGTTCCCAATGACCCCACCAACGAAGGCCGCGCCCTGAAGCTGCTGGAAGCGAACGGCATCATCACCCTGAAGGAAGATGCGGGCATCACCGCAACCGCCGCCGATGTGGTGGACAATCCCCGGAACATCACCTTCCAAGAGGTCGAGGCCGCCATGGTTCCCAATGTGCTGGCCGATGTGGATTATGCCATCATCAACAACAACTATGCGCTTGATGCGGGCTTGAATCCTGTGAGCAATTCTCTGCTCATCGAAGATGCCAACTCGCCCTACAGCAATGTGCTGTGCGTGAAGGAAGGCAATGAAGACGACCCCCGCACAAAGGCGCTGGTAGCCGCTCTGACCAGCCAGAAGGTCGCCGATTACATCAACGAGACCTTCGAAGGCGCTGCCATCTCCGTTGTGGAAAATCCCACCGACGGCTATGATGCGGATGTGGATTATGACGCGCTCGCCGGTACGACCATTTCCGTGGCCGCTTCCCCCACGCCCCACGCTCTGATTCTGGCCGTTGCCAAGGAAATCCTGGCCGAGAAGAACATCACGCTGGATATCATCGAATACACCGACTATGTCCTGCCGAACACCGTTGTGGAGGACGGCGAAGTGTACGCCAACTATTTTGCGCATCTCCCCTACCAGCAGAACTTTAATGAAGAAAACGGCACGCATATCGTGTCCGTTGCCGCCATTCATGTCGAGCCGATGGGTCTGTATGCCGGCAAGCAGGCCGACCTGACCGCACTGAAGGGCGAATAATTCCCGACATATAAACAGCCACACCGACCTGCTTCCCTGAGGAGGCGGTCTGTGTGGCTTTCTGCGCGTAACGGAGGAGTTTCATGATCGAGCTGCGTAACCTGTCCAAGAGCTTCATCACCGCAAACGGTCCGGTGGATGCACTGAAGCATGTGAATCTGACCATTAACAACGGAGACATCTATGGCATTATCGGTATGTCTGGTGCCGGAAAAAGCACATTAGTGCGCTGCATCAATCTGCTGGAAAGTCCCACGGAAGGCTCCGTGCTGGTAGACGGCCGAGATCTTGGGACAATGGATAAAAAGGAGCTGCGCGCCGTGCGCCGCCGCGTCACCATGATTTTTCAGGGCTTCAATCTGCTGATGCAGCGCACCTGCTTAAAAAACGTCATGCTTCCCCTGCGTCTTGCGGGCGTGAAGAAAAAGGAAGCGGAAGAACGTGCGCTGAAGCTGCTGGACATGGTGGGCCTGCCCGATAAGGCCAACGCATATCCGGCGCAGCTTTCCGGCGGCCAGCAGCAGCGTGTGGCGATTGCCCGCGCCCTGTCTACCGACCCCGATGTGCTTCTGTGCGATGAGGCGACCAGCGCGCTGGACCCTAAAACAACGCACGCCATTCTGGAGCTTATCCGTGAAATCAACGCCAAGATGGGCATTACCGTGATTATTATCACCCATCAGATGAGCGTCGTACAGGAAATTTGCAGCCGCGTGGCCATTCTGGAAAACGGCTCGGTGGTCGAGGAAGGAAATGTCGCCGAGGTGTTCTCCAACCCGAAGGCGCAGGCGACGCAGAATCTTGTTTATCCTGAAATGGCCCAGGGAACGGCTTCCCTCGCGCCCAGCGGTCAGATGGTGCGTCTGGTGTTTAACGGTGCGAATACCGTCAAAGAGCCGCTGCTGGCGCGTATGGTGATGGACGAGGGCATTGCTGCCAGCGTCCATACCGCCTCCGTGCGTTCGGTCGGAGAAAAAACCTACGGATATATGCTGCTTGAAATTCCCGGCGGGCCGGATGAGCTGGCGAAGGCCGTCAAGTATTTGAAAGCGGCTCCGAATGTGAATGTTCAGGTTGAAGTCACATACACTGCCGATGGGAAGGAGGAAGAAGCATGAATTTTGCCAATGCATTTACCCCCGAAAAGCTGCAGGAGGCTTGGAGCATGTTCCTGTCCGACTTTCCGCAGGCGCTGTGGGACACGGTGTATGTTACCTTCCTCGCCACCTTCTTTGCCATCGTCATCGGTCTGCCGCTGGGCATGCTGCTTGTCGCAGGCGACGCCAAGGGCATTCGTCCGATGCCAAAGCCCCTGATGAAGTTTTTAAATGTGCTGATTAATCTGCTGCGCTCCATTCCTTTTCTCATCCTCATCGTCATGGTGATTCCGCTGACGAGATTGATTATCGGAACATCCGTCGGCACGGTGGCTTCCATTGTGCCGCTGGTGGTGGCTGCGTTTCCCTTTGTGGCACGGCTGGTTGAATCCAGCTTGCGGGAGGTCAATCCGAACATCATCGAAACGGCACAGAGCATGGGGGCTACGCCGATGCAGATCATGCTGCATGTTCTCCTGCCGGAGAGCGTGCCGTCCCTCATCAACAATTTCACTTTGGCCATCACCACCATCATGGGCTACACCGCCATGAGCGGCGCTATCGGCGGCGGCGGTCTTGGCAAGATTGCCATCACCGTTGGCTATCAGCGCTATAAATACGCTGTGCTTTACTTGGCCGTCATCGTGCTGGTGGTGCTGGTGCAGATTTTACAGTCCTTCGGCACATGGCTCAGCCGCAAGTGCGATAAACGGCTCAAGCAATGATTTCAATGTAAAAAGAGGAAAGAAGCTGTTTTGAAAAGAGGCTTCTTTCCTTTTTTGTGCGTTGAAAAGACTTTTTTGACCGTCTGTAAAGGATTTTCCGCGTTTTTCTCGTATATTAAATCAGTATGCTCATTTTTGCCGAGGAGAATCGCCGCATGAAAAAATTCCTTTCCCCTCTTTTGCTTTTCCTGATGCTGCTGTCCGTATGCGTCGGCGCTCAGGCCGAAGGGCTTTCCGTCACCGCGCCCGCAGCGCTCACGCCCTACCGGCCCGCGGACATCATCGTATCCGTTCCCGCAGACGGAACGCTGTCCGTTCATGTATCGGACACGACCCTGACGGAGCAGGATATCGTGACGAATATTTCCGTCACGGCAGGAGAGCAGCGCTTTTCCTATGACAGCCTTTCCTATAACGGTCAGCCGCTGCGTTTAGGCGAATATGCCCTGACCGCCGTGTTTGTCTCCGACACGGGAGAAACAAAGACCGCTCAATGTGCCGTGAAGGTGCTCACGCCCCTTGCGTCCATTGAATACGCCCTGCCGCTGACCGATACGCTGTATCAAAATCAGTCCGAACCGTGGTATCTGGATGTCAAGCTCAGTGCCAATGGAACGGTCATAGCCGATTTTGCGCTTGCTTCCGCGCCGGAGGACGTCCTGTATTCGGCTTCCGTATCCGCCAAGGAAGCGCTCAAAAATTACCGCATTGCATGGAAGGGGCTGGACAGAAAAAAGAACGCCCTGCCGACGGGCGAATATGTCATCCGCGCCTATTCCAAGGAAAACCCGTCCTATGTGATTGAAAATCATGTGCAGCTCGTATCCGGTGTGCCGGAAAAGCCGGCCGTCGAGGTGTCGGGCGACTGGTATCCCGAAGACTATGAAGATGACGCCATCGTCTGGGCAAAGCTGATGGAGCCTGTCACCGTCATTGACGCGGCGCAGATGTCCCGCGCCAAGTTCTATGAAAAGCCGAATGAAAAATCCAGGCTGGTCGGCTCTGTTTACGGCACGACCGTCGCCGTTCGGGTGCTGGAGCTGAATGTCGGGAAGTTTGCCAAAATCGGCGCGTACTGCTCCTATGACGGCGAATACCGCGAGGGCTACATTTTGCAGAAATATCTGAAGACCGTGTATCCGAACACCCGCTACGGCGCTGTCATCGACAAGGCCGCGCAGACCATGACCGTATACGGGGACGGACAAAAATTGGGGGTCATGCAGGTCAGCACAGGGGTCATGACCAAGAACGATTGGGCGGCGGAGACCCGCGCCGGCGTATACCTCACCTTTGACCGCATCACGGACTTCCACGAAAACGGCTTCCGCTACGACTACCCCATCCGCATTGACGGCCCGCATCTCATCCATCAAATGGGCTACACCTACTCCGGCACCGTAAAGGCGGATTTTGCCAAACAAAGCGCCGTGCTGGGAACAAAGGCGTCCCACGGCTGTGTGCGCATGAACGCCGTCCCCACGGCGGAATCCGGCGGCATCAACGCCTACTGGTGCTGGACGCACTTCTGCGTGCGGACAAAAATCATCGTCATTGACGATACCGAAGCACGGCAGGCGCAGCTGCGGGAGCTGAAGGGCAGATAAGGCATGAAAAAAACGCTTTTCTGTCTGCTTCTCCTTCTGCCGCTCCTCTTCGCGCTGCCCGCGTCAGCGGAATATCGGACGCTGCAGCAGGGCGACAGCGGCGAAGACGTGCTGGCATTCAAAATGCGGATGTACGAGTTAGGATACTTTACCAGCACGAATTTCAGCCGTGAATACAACAAAATCACCGCAGAGCGGGTGAAGCGGCTGCAAAAAGCAAACGGTCTCTCCGAAACGGGCATTGCCACGGCCGAACTGCAGGCGCTGATTTTTTCGGACGAGGTGAAGGCTGCCGACGGCAGAACGGCCGCAGAACGGACAGAGGAAAAAACGAAGAAGCAGACCGCAGCGCCCAAGCCCACGCGCACGCCCCGCCCGACCGTCGCGCCCGTCACGCAGCCGGAAACACCCGAACGGAACGCCGAGGGCTTTTTAACCGAAGACACGGAATATGTCTTCAAGGACGAGGAAGACGGGCATTGGCTGTATGTATCGGACACCCTGCAGGTCGAAATCAAGCGCTATACCGACCCCAACGAGCCGCTCATCTGGTTTGAAACGGACATCAAAGTCACGGGAACGGAGCGGATGCAGTCCCTTCTGACGGGCAAAAAATATTATTCACCCGTCAAGATTGCGCGGGAAAATCAATCCGTGTTGGCATTCACGGACGATTTCTTCGGCTACCGCGTCCGACAGAAGCAGGTGCAGGGCATTCTCATCCGCAACGGGACAATTCTCTCCGACAAGACCAAGCGAGAGGGCGCGGGCGGCTTTCCGAAATTAGAGACGCTGGCCTATTTTGCGGACGGGAGTATGAAGTGCTATAATGCCAATGACCACACCGCACAGGAGTATGCGGACATGGGCGCAACGGACGTCCTCGCCTTCGGACCGATTTTGGTCACAAACGGCGAATTGGGCGAACACATGACCGACAAGACCTACTACCATTACCGTGAGCCGCGCTGTGCCCTGGGTATGGTCGAGCCGAATCACTACCTGCTGCTCGTGGTCACGGGGCGCTCGGATAATTCCAAGGGCGCGTACTTGGACTGGCTGGCGGAAAAAATGCTGGCTCTGGGCGCACAGGAGGCTCTCAATTTGGACGGCGGCGGCACGGTCGCCCTCGTATTCATGGGCGATTTGTTAAACGTCAAAACAAACAAGCTGCGCAACGTGACCAGTCTGCTGAGCTTCGGCTCATCCGCGCTGGTGACGGAATAATAAACAGGAGGCAACAACAGATGATTGCAATTGCGTGCGACCACGGCGCGGTGGAGCTGAAAAAGGAAATCAAGGCGTATCTGGAGTCTCTGGGCTTTTCCTGCAAGGATTTCGGCACAGATACCGAAATGAGCGTGGATTATCCCGTCTATGCCGAAAAAGCGGCGCGGGCGGTGGTGAGCGGCGAATGCGAATGCGGCATCGTCATGTGCGGCACGGGCATCGGAATGTCCCTGGCGGCGAACAAGGTGAAGGGCATCCGCTGCGCCGTCTGCGGGGACTGCTATTCCGCCCGCATGAGCCGGGCGCACAACAACGCCAATATGCTGTCCATGGGCGCACGGGTCATCGGCTCGGAGCTGGCCAAGCTGATTGTCCATGAGTTTCTGACAACGCCCTTTGAGGGCGGCCGCCATGAGCGCAGAGTCAGTATGATCACCGCGCTGGAGAACGGAGAGACATTACCATAAAATTTGCCGGCGGGCATCACAGCCTTCCGAAAAAACGTCGATGCGCAAAATCATGTGCCGCATCGAAGCAAACATTTCATGCCAGGCAGAATGGGTAGAGATACGAAAAGCACGGCAGCCGCTGATGGTCGGCCTTGCCGTGCTTTTTGGCTGGAAAGGACGGGCAGAAGGATGCCGTTCGGCATGATGATTTCATGCGCCGCTCTTTTTCCTTCCAGTTTTATTCAGTCCTTATTCTTCAGCTTTTCGATTTCCTCCGCCGACAGAATCATCGGCTTGCCGTCCTTGTCCAGAAGCGGCGTAAGGCCGCCGCCCGAATAGAGGGACTGCATATACAGGTACTGTATGCCCGTTTCCCTGTCCGCATAAATCGTTTTATCCGTTGTAAATACGTTTCCCTCAGTGCAAACGGTCAAAAAGCGCTTGTCGTTTTTCATGTTCATCCCTCCGTTGTTTTTTGATTTCTCTCTTTTTGAAACCCCCCGCAAACCGGACGGTCTGCGGGGGAGATGTGCGTGGTACGCCCGGTGCGATTCGAACGCATGGCCTACAGAGTCGGAGTCTGTCACTCTATCCAGCTGAGCTACGGGCGCATAAATTCCTGAAAGCGGCTGCCTCCAAGCGGGTGTATTGTAGCACATTCAAGGTCTTTATGTCAAGCGGCGCGTGCGTTTTTCCCGCATCGCCGGGCGGGTTTACAAACGCCGATTTTTTGCTATAATATAATAGGAAATTTATCCGCGCAGGATTGTTCGAATACAGTACGCCGTCATCCTGTCTGCGAAAGGAGGTTTCTTATGGGCTTTAACCGAAACCATTATTCTCAAGTGCCGCTGATGAATATGAAGAAGGCGAGCAGGGAACGGGGCGGTGAGCCGCCGGTGCTGCAGGAGCCGGAAGCGCCGAAGCCTGCCCGCCGCTTCAGCATTTTACAGCTTATTTTATCCGTGCTTTTGCCGCTTCTGTTTATCGCAGCGCTTTTGTTTCCCGTTCCCGTGCTTCGTTATGTCTTTTTAGGGCTGGCGCTCATATCCGTGCTGGCCATGTGGGTGCTGGGCGCATTCATCAGCGATGCCCGCCGAACGCTGACGCTGATTTATCTGGCCTTGGCCGTTGTCATCGGCGCGGCACTCTTTATCCAGTCCGGCGGCACGAAGAAAACCGCCACACGGGTTAATGCCTCCGATGCCTTCTCGCAGGGGAGCGCCATTGACGCGCCTTCACTGAGCGCCCTGACCGCTGCGGATGCCACCGAAACACCGATGCCTGAGGAAACGGAGGTACTCGTCTCTGCCGCGCAGCAGCGGCTGATGGAGTTTATGGAAGCATGGTCGCGCAGTGACACCTCCGCCATGCTCTCCTACTGCAAGCCCTCGTGGGTGTCCGAGCAGGAAAATCCGGAGGCCAAGCTGTTCACCCAGCTCAGTCTCGGCATCAACCGGCCCTTAGGCTACAGCATCGAGCAGCTCTACGGCAGCGAAGCCGATGCCATGCGCACCATTCAGCTTGTGGTGCAGATTTCCCAAGGCAATACCACCGTGGCCAAGCGCTACATGATCATCATGAACAGAACCAACGATGTGTGGTATGTCGATCCGGACTCCCTGAGCAGCGTCGGCACGGTCGAGGATGCGGATGAATACTTCGGGCAGGTGGACAACCTGATTACCAAGGCCACCCCCTCCCCCACGCCGGTGGCCACGGTCGACCCCTCCCTCGTGCTGTACTACAACACGAGCGGCGGGCAGAAGTATCACCTTGACCCCTACTGCTCCAGCGTCGCCAAGGAATATCAGCCCCTGACCGGCACCTTCACCTATGCGGAAATCAACAATACGCGCTACAAGGTATTGGACCGCTGCAGCCGCTGCAGCGCGCCCGAAAGAGAATAGCGGCAAGCAAAAAAAGGCCGAATGTCCGCCTTTCTCCGCCATCTTCTATTTTTCTCATCAAGGAGCCTCTATGCTGTATCACTTGGACACGATTCCCGTCTGGGATGCCGTTAAGCAGGACAGTGCCTGCCCCATCTGTCTGCTGCGCGAAAAAAACGAGCAGCTGGATGTGGAGCGCTTTTTAGGCGGCTCTGTCATGGAGCCGGACATCCGCATCAAGGTCAATGAAAAGGGCTTCTGCCTGCGCCATCAGCAAATGCTGTACAACCAGAAAAATCGGCTCGGTCATGCGCTCCTCATGCAGTCCCATCTGCAAACGATAACCAAGGCGGTGCTTGCCGAAATGGACAGCGCCGTTGCGGGCATGAAGGGCGGCTTTCTGAAGGGGGACAAAACAGGCGGCGTTCGGGCGGCGGCGGAAAAGCTGGCCAAAAAAACAAGCGGCTGCATCATCTGCGACAGCTTGGAGGAGCATGTCACGCGCTACGCCCGCACCCTGCTCCACCTGTACAAAACCGACGCCTCCTTTCGGACGGCGTTTGCAAATTCCAAGGGCGTGTGCCTGCGCGATTTGCCGCTTGTCATGACCTTGGCGGACGAAATGCTGGCGGGCGATACCCTGCGCGGCTTTTTAACGACCCTGCGCGATATTTTGAGCCGTGAGCTGCAAACCGCACAAAGTGATTTGGACGGCTTTTGCGTTAAATTTGACTACCGCAACCACGACAAGCCGTGGGGCACGAGCCGCGGCGCATTGGAGCGCACGGTCAACCGTCTGCGCGGCAGGGTGCTGAAGGAGGAAACGTGACAAGGCGCAAGAAAAGCAAAAAAACGCGCTTCCTGCTGCTTCTGCTGTGTGTCTGCCTGCTGACGGCGGGCTGCCAAAGCAGGACGCAGGAAACGGCGGCGGAGTCTGTTCCCATGCGGGACGACCCCTACGAAGCGCCGCTCGGCGACCGCGAGGGGCAGTATGAAATGCTGGCGACGCTGTATCTGCCCTCCTCGGACGGCACGCAGCTTTCGCCCGTCACGGAGGCGCTCACCTTTTCTTCCTCCGTCACCGAAGCGGAAACCGTTTTGCGTGCCCTGTTTCAGCATCCGGCGGGCGAGGATTACGAGACTGTTCCGGGCTTTGGCAAGGTGACGCCTGCGGCAACGGACGCGGTCACGGTGTCCTGCGGCATCGCCACAGTCAATCTCTCGGTGGCGGCGCTGTCTCTATCCAATACGGAGCTGTTCACGCTCTGTCAGGCCATCGCCAATACCCTGTGCGCACTGGACGACATCACGGGCGTGAACGTGCTGGCTGCGGGCGTATCCCCCGGTCTGGACGCGGGCGGGACGCTGCCGCTCGGATGTCTGTCGAAAAACACCTTGGACGACCCCATCATGCTGCACGGGCGGCTCGTGTCCCAGCGGCAGGGCGGTCTGTCCGGCGAAACGCCGTTTCGCATCGATGCGGCGCTGTATTTTCCGGCGCTTGCCGGGCAGGGCATCCTGTGCGAAACGCAGACATTAAAGCTCCCATCCGTTGACCCTGCCGTCATGACAAAGGCACTTTTGCAGGCGCTGAGCGACGGCGCGGCGGAGCTGTCCAATGTGCCGGACCTGCCCGACCTGTGCGCCCTGCTCCGACAGGAGCCGGTGATTTCAGATTCGCAGGGCACAGGGCAGAAGACCATCGTCCTGTCCTTTGCGGAGGAGCTGAACGAGGCGCTGGTGAACAGCGGCGTGACGCGCTCCGTGATGATGGCGTCCCTCACCATGACGCTCTGCACTTTTCTGCCGTCCGCTTCATCCGTTCAGGTGACCATCGGCGAGGAGCGCGTGACAGCGCTCGTTCCGGCAGGACTGTATGAAAACGCGGGGCAGACCATCGGCTTTTCGGAGGGACTGATGCGCCGAACGGATTTTTCCGGTTTTCTGCTGACCAACGTATCCCTCTATTTTCCCGATGCGGACGGAACGCTCTGCGAAACCATCCGTTCCCTGCCCTGCGCATGGGCGCGTTCGCCGCGCAGACTGTACCAGCAGCTTTTGTCCGGCCCGCAGTATTATGACACGGCGAACGGCTTAAAGGCCGTGCTGCCCGAAACGCTTTCGGACGCAGACCTGCTCGGCGCGTATCAGGTGGGCAACACGCTGCTGCTCAATTTCAGCGAGCGCTTTCGCTCGGCCTTTGAGGGGCTGTCCGCCGAAAAGGAAAAGCATGCCGTGTACGCCATCGTCAACACCATGACGGGCTTATCGTCCGTCTGTCGTGTGCGCTTTTATTTTGTGGGCGAACAGACAGACACCATGAGCGGCACGCTGGCCATGCGCGGGGAATTTTTCAGGAATGCGGATTAAGCGATTTCCGAACCATCAAAGCGGCGCGGAATCAGGCTCCGAAAACGCTCAGGGAGATCACCAGCGCGATGAGCGGGATAATCGAGCCGCCGATGAGCTGGGGCAGAGTATGGCGCTCCAGCCGCAGGCTCGACCAGAAGACCAGCGCCAGCAGCAGCACCAGCGCGTACCACTGCGAACCCAGCGCATAGGCCAGCAGGAAGATAGGTCCCGCCACGCCGCAGGCATGACCGCTGGCCTTGAAATGCAGCAGCGTGGTCAGCGCGATGCCCGTGCCGGAGAGCAGGTAGGTCAAAAACATCGCCTTTTCAAGCGGCGCGCCGCCCAGCAGCATACAGGTGACGAAGCCCAGGGCGTAGCCGACGACCGAAAACACGATGGCCAGCTTGCGTTGCCCGTCCCGTCCCTTTTTTCGGATGGACGGCACGAGCGCGGAGACCGGATAGGAAAAAAGAGGCAGGGCGCATAAAAAGAAAAGCGCCAGCGCCGCGTGCGCGCCGTTCAAAAATGCGCCGGGGACGCGGTAATACAATATGAGCGTCAGCGCACCCGCCGCAATCGGCGCGGTGGTCAGGATGCGGACAATGTGAGCGGCCTTGAGGCTTCCTTTTCTCGTTTCGCACGGAATATCAGTCATGCTTTTGTCTCCCTTCGGCTTTTTGAAGAAGCGGAGGGAAGCCGTGCGGCATCGGGGAGGGGATGCGTCCGTTCCGTCCGTTTCTTCGCCTTCAGCGTACCATCGGCGCGGCCGATTGTCACCCTACGAAACGGGAAAACACGCTCTACCAAACGGAAAACGGCACTCTACTAAGCGTAGAAATGCCGAAAAATCAAGGGTTTCAGAGGATGATGGAGATTGATGACGAATGAGGAGCAGCTGGCTAAAATCATCGGCCAGAACATATCGACCCTGCGCAGGCGCGAGCGGATGACCCAGGCGCAGCTTGCGGAAAAGCTGAATTATTCCGACAAATCCGTCTCCAAATGGGAGCGCGGCGATGGCCTGCCGGACATCTGTGTGCTGCTGGCCGTCAAGGAGCTGTTTCATGTGACGCTGGACGACCTGTGCGCGGACAGGAGCCTGCCGCGCCGGGACAGGAGCCGCGGGCTGATTCTTGTGCTGTCCGTGGGGCTGGTGTTTTTGGTGGCGACGGTCTTCTTTGCGCTGCTCAGCTTCCTGCGTTTTGAGCGGGTCTGGCTCGTGTACATCTACGCGCTCACGGCCTCGGCCATTGTGGGCGTGGTGTTCACCTCCCTCTGGTGGGGGACATGGCAGCAGCTCCTGTCCGTCAGCCTGCTGGTCTGGTCGATTCCGCTGTCCTTAAGCCTCACCTTCACGCATTCGATGATGTACCTGCTGTACATCGTGGCGGCCGTCCTGCAGGCTTTGGCCGCCCTGTGGTATTGGTTTCGGCATGAGCGTCAAAAGCACCCGAAGGAACGGAAGAATGAAATGCCCGCGCAAAATCAGGACGCCGGCTCGTAAATCCGCAGCCCGCCGGACGATACGCGATACCGCAGCCGCATAAAATACCCCCTTCTTCTTTCACGGAAGGAGGGGGCAATTGCGTCAAAGGCTTTTTTGACAGCCGGTTATTTGGCGTATTCCGTGCTCCGCGTCTCGCGGATGACGTTCACGCGGATTTGGCCGGGGTATTCCATTTCCTTTTCGATGCGCTTGGCAATTTCCTTCGCCAGCACCTTCGTGCCCTCGTCGGTCACGTCGTCGGGCTTCACCATAATGCGCACCTCGCGGCCGGACTGGATGGCAAAGCACTTTTCCACGCCCTGGAAGGAATTGGCAATCTCCTCCAGTTTTTCAAGCCGCTTGATGTAGTTCTCCAGGCTCTCTCGGCGTGCGCCGGGGCGGGCGGCGCTGATGGCGTCCGCGGCCTGCACCAGAACGGCCTCAACCGTCTGCGGCTCGACGTCGTTGTGATGGGCAAGGATGGCATGAATGACATCGGGGCTTTCGTGATATTTGCGCGCCAGCTCGCCGCCGATGGAAACGTGCGTGCCCTCCTGCTCATGGTCAACGGCCTTGCCGATGTCGTGCAGAAGGCCGGCTCGCTTGGCAAGCTGCACATCGGCGCCCAGCTCCGCCGCCATCAGGCCGGCCAGATGGCTGACCTCGATGGAGTGCTTGAGGACATTCTGTCCGTAGCTGGTGCGGTAGCGCATACGGCCCAGCAGCTTCACCAGTTCCGGATGGAGGCCGTGCTGCCCCGTCTCAAAGACGGCCTGCTCGCCCGCCTCACGAATCTGGTTATCGACCTCTTTCTTGGCCTTTTCAACGCATTCCTCAATGCGGGCGGGATGAATGCGCCCGTCCATGATGAGCTTTTCAATGGCAATGCGCGCAATCTCGCGGCGAACGGGGTCAAAGGCGGATACAATCACGGCCTCCGGCGTATCGTCGATGATGAGGTCAACGCCCGTCGCCGTCTCCAGCGCACGGATGTTGCGCCCCTCACGGCCGATGATGCGCCCCTTCATATCGTCATTGGGCAGGTTGATGACGGAAACGGTGGTCTCCGCCACATGGTCGGCGGCGCACTTCTGAATGGCAAGGGCGATGATGTTTCGCGCCTTCTTTTCGCCCTCCTCCTTGGCCTTGCTTTCAATGTCGCGCACGGTCGCGGCGGCATCGTGATAAGCGTCCTTCTGAACGCGCTCGATGACCATCTGCCGCGCCTCGTCCTGCGTCATGGAGGCGATGCGCTCCAGCTCCGTCACCTGCTTGGCCTTATAGCCCTCCGCTTCCTTTTCGAGCGCCTGAATGTCGTCCTGACGCTTGTTGAGCGTCTTTTCGCGCTGGTCCAAAGCGTCCAGCTTCTTGTCGAAGGTCTCCTCGCGCTGCTGTGCGCGGCGCTCCGAACGCTGAATGTCCGCACGGCGGGCATTGATTTCCTTGTCCAGCTCGGTCTTCTGACGAAGCACCTCCTCCTTGGCTTCGAGAATCATTTCCTTTTTCTTCTCGTCCGCCTTGCGCGTGGCATCGTCAAGCAGCTTTTTGGCATATTCCTCTGTCCGACCGATCTTCTTTTCAACCACATTTTTCTGGTACAGGTATCCAAGCGCCCCGCCTGCGGCAAGGCAGACCAGCGCGGTCAGCACAATCCACAGCCATGTCACTTTGTTGTGTTCTCTCCTTTCCGTGGGCATCGCCGCACGGACGCGGCGCTGCCTTTTGATTTTTCCATCTGTTTTTTCAAGCACCAAACGGCGGACGCAAAAAAGCATCCGCAAAACCAGATCGGCTGCGCTTATTGGAAGGAAAGCACGGTGACAATACGCTCTGCGTCAGGAACCGCCGGACCAATCAAAGATTTGCGCAAGGCAGGGCGCAGGGGCGCTGCGCCTTCGTATCGTCAATCGGGATTGCAGAAGCGGGAAACGCGGGCGCATAGATCGCCGGCGCCTGAGCATCCGAAAATTCCGAATGCCTTCATTTTCCGTCAAACAGCGCAAGGCAGGTGCCCCGGCGCCGTGCGGAATGAAAACACAGCCCGAAAAATGAAGGACTCAGACGGAAAACAGCAGCTCCCGTGCCGCCGAATCATGAAGCGAAGCCGGTATGTTGACCACGCAAAAAGCCGCGAGGAACAAATCCGCACGGCAATGCCATATTCCCGATACCGAGCAGCCCTCAAACGGGCAGAATTCGTCACACAAAAATCACGCCGTCGGGACGAAAAAATCCCGCCGTATATGGTGAAAGTGGGCAAATGCCTACTGCAAAAGGAACAGCGCGAATGTATCAGAAAACAGCAAGGCCGACACCTGCGCCTGACAGGTGCGGCACTTTCGCCGATCATGTATATTTTACTCTGAAATGACGCTATTGTCAAGCCAAATGATACAGACGGCTCAAACCGGGCTCAGCTTCCCTGTAAAACCGCCTTATTTCTTGCCTTTTTGACCGAATGTGCTATAATAAGCGGGCAGCGCGGCGATGCGCTGGACAAAGAACAAAGGCATGGCCAATCGAAAGGTACCTCTCATGAAGATTGTAGTCATCGGCGACGGCAAAGTCGGCTTTTCCCTGACGCAGGCGCTCAGCCGCGAGGGACACGACCTGGTGGTAGTGGATACGCAGCGCGGGGCGCTGGCGAATGCAACGGACAGGCTGGACGTCATGGTTATGGAGGGCAACGGCGCGAGCGCAGCCGTGCAGCGCGAGGCGGGCGTTGCCACGTCCGACCTGCTGCTGGCGGTCACGGCGGCGGATGAAATCAACCTGCTGTGCTGCATGATTGCCCGAAAGTTAGGCTGCCGGCACACCATTGCGCGTGTCCGCAATTCGGAATACACGGAGGCGCAGTACCTGCTGCGCGAGGAAATGGGGCTCAGCATGGCGGTCAATCCCGAAAAGATTGCCGCCCGCGAGATATTCGGCCTGCTTCAGTTTCCCTCCTTCCTCCAGCGTGACAAGTTTGCCAAGGGGCGTGCGGAGATCGTCGCCGTGCCCGTGCGCGA
The DNA here is from genome assembly GCA_963611355.1 of Anaerovibrio sp. Classification (GTDB taxonomy): domain Bacteria; phylum Bacillota; class Clostridia; order Christensenellales; family Aristaeellaceae; genus CAVDRM01. The sequence continues at coordinate 12,303 of CAVDRM010000030.1, read as the reverse complement.
AGGCGGCAAGCTGGACGGCATGGCGCTCCATGCCCTGTATAAAACCTTTAAAATGCGCGTCCTCATCTGCGCCGTGGAGCGGGCGGGCGAGGTCACCATCCCGGACGGCAGCTTTGTCCTGAAGGGCGGAGACCATCTGTATGTCACCGCGCCCGCCAAGGATTTGATGACGCTGGCAAAGACCATGGAGCTGGAGCACGCCCGCATCCGCTCGGTCATGATAGTGGGCGGCAGCCGCATTGCCGTGCATCTGACAAGGATGCTCACGGAGGCCGGGCTGGAGGTCAAAATCATCGAAAGCAAATTAGAGCGCTGTCAGGTGCTGAGCGAGCTTCTGCCCGATGCGCTCATCACCCACGGGGATGGCGCGTCCTTCCAGACCCTGCTGGACGCGGGGCTTGAGGAGACGGACGCGGTGGTCACGCTGACCAACATTGACGAGCAGAATTTAATCATTTCCATGTACGCCAACCACATGCATGTATCCAAGGTGGTCACGAAAATCAACCGAACAGAGTACACGGAAATCCTGCACGACACGACGGCGGAATGCGTCATCAGCCCGCGCCTGCTCGTGTGCAACGATATTCTGCGCTATGTCCGCGCCATGCAGACAACGGGCGGCTCCGGCAGCGTCGTTGCCCTGCACAGGATAGTGGGCGGACGCGTCGAGGCGATGGAGTTTCGCGCCGGAAAGGGCACCTGGTATCTGGGCGTTCCGCTCAAGGATGTGCCGATTAAGAAAAACATACTGGTCGCCGTCATTTCGCATCGCGGCACGGTCATCATTCCCAGCGGCGAGGATTGCGTTTCGGACGGCGATTCCGTGGTCGTCGTAGCGCAGGCGGACAGAAGCCTGCATGAAATGAATGATATTTTTGAAGCAGCGCCTGTCAAAGCGTGAGTTTAGGAGCATTGTCTGATGAACGACCGAATGATTTTGCGCATTTTGTCCGTCACGCTGCGCCTGGTCGCCGTGCTGATGCTGCCGGCGCTGGTGCTGGCGCTTCTGTGGCACGAGGGCGCAGCCGCCAAAGGCTTTGCAGTGACCAGCGGCCTCATGCTGCTTTTAAGCCTTGTGACCTTTTTGCGGCCTCCGCACAAGACGACGCTGTACGCCAAGGACGGCTTCATCATCGTCGCCCTAGCCTGGATGATCATTTCCCTCTTGGGCGCGCTTCCGTTCGTCCTGTCGGGCGAGATTCCCTCCTATGTCAACGCCCTGTTTGAAACCGTATCCGGCCTGACCACCACGGGCGCGAGCATTCTGGAAAATGTGGAGGCCTTGCCGAAAAGCCTGCTTTACTGGCGCTCCTTCACCATCTGGCTGGGCGGCATGGGCGTGCTGGTGTTTCTGCTGGCGGTGTCCTCCTTTGCCGGCAGCTCCGGCGATTCGCTGTTTATCATGCGGGCGGAATCGCCCGGCCCGCAGGTGAGCAAGCTCGTGCCAAAGACCATGCAGACCGCACGGATTCTGTATACCATCTACATCGGCATGACCGCCTTGCAGACCCTTCTTCTGCTCCTGGGCGGGATGCCCGTTTTTGAGGCTGTCCTGACCTCCTTCTCCACGGCGGGTACGGGCGGCTTCGGCGTCAAGGCGGACAGCATAGCCTCCTACAGTCCCTATCTGCAATGGGTCATCACGGTGTTCATGGGGCTGTTCGGCGTGAACTTCGGCATCTATTATCTGCTGCTGATGCGCTCGTTTAAGCGCGCCGTGCTGGATGAAGAACTTCGCTTTTACGGGAGCGTCATTTTCATTGCCACGGCCGTCATGACAGCCGCCATCCTGCCGCTGTATCAGAACAATTTCGGAACGGCGCTGCGCCACGCGGCCTTTCAGACCGTATCCATCCTCACCACCACGGGCTACGCCACCACGAACTTTGCCTATTGGCCGCAGCTTTGCCAAACCGTCTTTCTCCTGCTGATGCTCATCGGCGGCTGTGCCGGCTCCACGGGCGGCGGCGTCAAATGCTCCCGCATTCTCATTCTGTTCAAGGCGGTGCGGGTGGAAATCCGCAAGCTCCTCTACCCCAACCTCGTCCGCCCCGTCAAAATGGACGGAAAGACCGTGCCGGACGAAACGGTGCGCGGCGTGTACGCCTTTTTCGGCGCATATGCCTTCCTGTTCATCCTGTCGCTGCTGCTCGTCTCGCTGAACGGATTTGAATTTGAAAGCAGTGTTTCCGCCGTCCTTTCGTGCCTGAACAATGTGGGGCCCGGGCTCAACGAGATAGGTCCGATGGCCAATTACGACCATTTTTCAACGCTTTCCAAACTGGTGCTGACCTTGGACATGCTGCTGGGACGCTTGGAAATCTTCCCGATTCTGCTGCTGTTCGTTCCGCATATCTGGAAAAAGGCAAGGGACTGAGCGAAGCGGCGGACGTTTGATGATTTGGGTAACAGCCAAACGAAAAGCGCGGAGGATAAAGACGAAAGCCTCGCCTGATTTTGAAGCGCCGCCGCTTGACAGAAGCCGAAAAAAGCGTACAATCATGCTGTCCCAAAGCATCGGGACAAATGAACAGAGCAGCAATGCTCTTTCATTTTTCTATTATAGTTAAAGATAGCTAACCAAAGAAACGAAGGTGACGATGATGCTTTTTGAAACGATGGGCGACCCTGCAAATCCGGCGGTGCTGTTTTTCCACGCGATGGGCGTCACGGGCGACAGCAGCAGGCCTGTGGCGGCGTATTTGAAGGACAGATATTTCTGCATCCTGCCGACCTCTACGGTGTACTGCGCGGGGCAGCATTATATAAGCAAGTCGGAAGAGGTGCGGCAGACGGAGGCATTTTTGCAAGCGCAGGGGCTCACGCGCCTTGCGCTGGTCGTGTCCTCCTCCATCGGGGCGGATTTGGCCACGGCGTTTCTGTCCTCAACCAAGCTGCCCGTGGCGCACGCTTTCTTTGACGGCGGACAGTTCGCACAAATCCAAAAGGGCACGCGCCGCATCATGACACCCTTCCTTTACCTCGCCATCAAGAGCCTTTACTGGTCAAAGGGCGGTACGCTCAAACAAATCATGTGGTGCAATGACGATGCCATCAAGCCGTACTTCATCGCCGCCGGAAAAGCGCTGACCTACGGCAATCTGCGCCGCCAGCTTGCGGACAGCCTGGAGGACAAGCCCTTTGCCGTCCTGCCGAACGCGCTCCAGACGCAGAGTTTTTGGGCGTTCGGCAGCGCCGAGGAGCATATAAAGTATCGGGCGGCGGTCATGAGCGCCTATCCGCACGGCCATTTTCCCGTGTTTGACGGCTATCGGCATATGCAGTACCAAATCAAAGACCCCAAGGGCTTTGCCGAAATGCTGGTCTCCGTCATGGAGAAAAACGAGCTGCCCGAAGGATCCTGTTTGGCATAAAGACGGGTGCAGCACACATGAAGCCACATTACAAAAATTTCTTTGGCGGCTGCGATAAAGCCGCTTTGTCAGGAATGGCCGAACCCAGCCCCCTGTGCAGCAAGCACTTTTGCTTACACTGCTTGCGCGGCTCTGCAAAGAAGCCGCGTTTATGATTACAGCCTCGCCGCGCCGCTTTCCCTTGCGGCCTGTGCGACGGCTGCGGCAACGGTCCTCCCCACCCGCTTATCAAAGGCCTTGGGCAGGATGTATTCGGCGGACAGCTCCTCATCGCTGACGAGAGAGGCAATGGCCTGTGACGCGGCCATCTTCATGGCATCGTTGATGTCCCGCGCCCGCACGTCCAGCGCGCCCCTGAAAATGCCGGGGAAGGCCAGCACATTGTTGATTTGATTCGGATAGTCGCTGCGTCCCGTGCCGACGACCGCCGCGCCCGCTTCCCTGGCCTGCTCCGGCATGATTTCAGGCGTCGGGTTGGCCATCGGGAACACGCACGCGCTGTCCGCCATGGAAGCGACCATCTCGCGGCTGACAATGCCGGGGGCGGACACGCCGATGAACACATCCGCGCCGCGCATGGCATCCGCAAGACTGCCCCTGATATGCGCACGGTTGGTGACCCTGCTCATCTCTTCATGCGCCGCATTCAGCCCCTCCGTGCCCTCGCAGATGATGCCGAAGCGGTCCGCCAGAATCAGGTTCCGCACGCCCAGCTTCAGCAGATGCCTGGCAATGGAAATGCCCGCTGCGCCCGCGCCGTTGATGACGACCTTGACCGCCTTTAGGTCCTTTCCGACCACGCGCAGGGCGTTCAGCAGGGCGGCGGCGACCACAACGGCCGTGCCGTGCTGGTCGTCATGGAACACGGGAATATCGCAGACTTCCTTGAGCCTGCGCTCGATTTCAAAGCAGCGCGGCGCGGCAATATCCTCCAAATTGATGCCGCCGAACGAGCCGGAAATCAGATAAACGGTGCGGACGATTTCATCCACGTCCTTGGAGCGGACGCAGAGCGGAAAGGCGTCCACATCGGCAAATTCCTTGAACAGGCAGCATTTGCCCTCCATCACGGGCATTCCCGCCTCCGGCCCGATGTCGCCCAAGCCCAGCACGGCCGTGCCGTCCGTGATGACGGCGACCATGTTGCTGCGGCGGGTCAGCTCCCACGATTTCTGATAGTCGTCTCGGATGACAAGGCACGGCTCGGCGACGCCCGGCGTATACGCCAGCGACAGCTCCTTTGCGTTCGTAACGGGCGTTCTGGACACGACCTCTATCTTGCCGTGCCAGTCGTAATGCTTCCGTAAGGCTTCCGCTTGTAAGTCCATTTGCTTCACCTCATGATTGGTATGCGCCGCCGCCCGTCAGACAGCGGGCTTTGGTATCTTCGCGTTTCCGGGCGCCGCGTCACTTCACAAAATCCCACGGGGTCATCATGGCGGTCAAGTCCCCGCTCTGCTGTCCGTTCGAGGTCAAAAACAGCGCGGCGAGGCGCTTTTCGCGCTTTCTGTCCAATGTGAACAGGCGCTGCGCCTCCGGCACGGAAATGCCGTCCGGCACGAACAGAAACCGCTCCGTCAGGTGTTGGTCGATGCGCGTCAGGCTGCTTAAAGCGCTCATCTCCGTCTGTTCGTCAATCGGCGGCGTGCGCCCCGTAATGAGCAGCGAAAACGGCGTGGAGGCGCTGAACACGCCCAGCACGAGCCGCCCGCGCATGACAGGCACATGGGAAAAGCCGCAGTCTACCATCCTGCTCATCACGGGCATGACGAGGTCGTCCGGCTGCGCCCTGAGCAGCGCGTCATAGGGGGTCGCATACTCGACGGCCAGCGGCGGGCGCTCCACAAAGTCAAGCACCTCCCGCAGCACGCGAATCAGCGCATCGGCGGGCTGCACGGGCGTTTCGCCGTCCACAGCCGCCGTATGCGACAGGAGATTGCGCACCTGACGGCACAGATCCAAGTCGTTTCGGAAGGGTTCTGCCTCCCTCTCCTTCAAATACTGCGAAACGGGCGAGGACGCGCTCTGACCGCGCTCGCGATAGCGCGTTTCCAGCGCCTCCTCCAGCGACTTGTACAGGTTCAGAAATTTCTCCGCGTTGTCCATTTCGCCGCCTCCCTTGCCATGCCTTTATCATAACGGAATTTCCGGCCGGATGCAAGTGAAAGTTCCGAGAAGAACGGTCATGGATTCAGCAGGGCTCGGGCAGCGGCCAGGTCTCCGCCGTCCGCTCAATCGTTCAGGGCGTACTTTTTCTTGTACTCCCCGTACATCTTTTCAAAGTCGGCCGGGCTTGCCTTGAGGCCATGCGTGAAGGCGTGCATATTCAGGCGGTTGGAGGCGATTTCGCACACGCAGGCCGCGATGTTGGAGCAGTGGTCGGCGACGCGCTCCAGGTTGGTCAGAATGTCGGACAGGACAAAGCCCATCTCGATGGTGCACTGCGCGTTGGTCAGGCGTTTAAGATGGCGGGTGCGAATCTCCTGCTGCAAGTCGTCTATCACCTGCTCCAACGGCTCCACGCGCCGCGCCAGCGACAAATCGTTCGTTTCAAAGGCTGCCTGCGAAAGGCGCATGATTTCCAGAACGGCATCGGACATAACGCGCAGCTCGCCCAGCGCGGCATCGGAAAACTGAAGGTTTTTGTCGTGCTTTTCCTGCGCGGATTCCATGAGGTTGACGGCATGGTCGGCAATGCGCTCAAAATCGCCGATTAAGCGCAGCAGCTCGGTCAGGCCGCGCACATCCTCCTCGCCGGGCTTTTGCTCGGACAGCTTCACCAGATACGAGCCGAGCGCATCCTCATAGTTGTCCGTCTCGTCCTCTTTTTTCTTGATTTCCGCCGCACTCTTTTCATCATAGGCATTCAGCAGGGAAAGCGAAGACGCCAGGGCGGAGAAGGCGGTTTTTTCCATCTCTGTGGATATGCCGTGCGCCTGCTGAAGCGCCAAGGTCGGGGTCACAAAGAGGCGCTCGTCCAGCAAAGCGCGCTCGTCCGTTCCCTGGTCGCGGATGCTCATCCTGGACAGGCGCTCAAGCTGCCTGCCGAAGGGCAGGAGCAGGGCGGTAGCGCCGATATTGAACGAGGAATGAATGATGGAAATGGAAAGCGGCGTGGACGCTGCCGAAAGGAAGGCGGGATGAAAAACGAAATCGGCGACAGAATAAACAATCAGCCAGAACACCGTGCCGATGATATTAAAGTACAGATGCACCAGCGCGGCGCGGCGGGCGTTCTTGTTCGCGCCGGCAGAGGCCAGCAGGGTGGTGACGCAGGCGCCGATATTCTGCCCCATGATGATGGGCGCTGCCGAGCCGTTCGTCAGCACGCCCGTCACGGAGAGCGCCTGCAAAATGCCGACGGAGGCGGAGGAGGACTGGATGACGGCAGTCATGGCAGCGCCCGCCAGCACGCCCAGCACGGGATTGCTTAAAAGAAGCAGGAAGTCCGTGAATGCCTGCACCCGGCTCAGCGGCTCAACGGACGAAGACATGGTCTGCATCCCGTACATCAGCACGGAGAAGCCGAGCAGCGCCATGCCGGTCTGCTTCGGCTTTTCCTTTTTGACAAACATATACAGGATGATGCCGATGAGCCCCAGCACGGGGGAAAAGGACGAGGGCTTGAGGAGCTGGATGAAGAAGCCGTCGCCCTGAATGCCCGTTAAAGACAGCAGCCATGCCGTCACGGTCGTGCCGACATTCGCGCCCATGATGACGTTGATGGCCTGCGAAAGCTGCATCACGCCGGAGTTGACGAAGCCGACCACCATGACCGTGGTCGCGCCGGACGACTGGATGACAGCCGTGGCCAAGAGGCCGACCAGAAAGCCCTTGACGGGGCTGGAGGTCAGGCGGGAAAGCAGGGCTTTAAGCTGGCCGCCCGCCCGCTGCTCCAGCGCGTCGCCCATCATTTTCATGCCCAGCAGGAACAGGGCAATCCCGCCGAACAGGTCGAGCAGATCAAAAAATGTCATGTTTCCTCCTTACATATCGGTCACAAAAGTGATTATGTAAACGCCGCAATCACGGCGGAAATTGTCTCCCGTCACGAAAATACTGCTGAAGGCGGGCGCTTTTCCAAAACCCCAAACTTCCGCATTCTATCCTATTATACAGGAAAAATGCGCTTTGCGCAAAATTTTTTTCTCCCTGACGCAGAATTCATAATTCATGTAAAAAAAGGCAGAATGAAGGCGCTATTGAATATTTTTCCATCCGCATTATAGATTAAGCCTTTTTTATGCATAATCACTCTGATTTCGGCATAATATTTCATTGTCGTTTTATGTTTGAATCGGCCGTCTTTTCGTGTATAATATTAGGGTACGCTCAATTGATTTTTGGAGGTGCAGTCAGATGAAGGTGACAAACGACACCCTGTATATCGGGGTCAATGACCGGCAGTTGGATTTGTTTGAGGGGCAGTACAGCGTCCCCAACGGCATTTCGTATAATTCCTATGTGATTTCAGACGAAAAAACGGCGGTGCTGGATTCCGTGGATTCGCATTTTACCGCCGAGTGGCTGGACAGGCTGCGCACCGCCCTCAAGGGGCGCACGCCGGATTATCTCATTATCCAGCACATGGAGCCGGACCATTCGGCGGGTCTTCAGGCGTTTGCGGAGGCGTTTCCGGGCGCAATATTCGTCGTCAACGCCCGCACCGTCCCCATGCTCAAAGCGTTCTTCCCCGCCCTTGATTTGACCGGACGGACGCTGCTTGTCAAGGACGGCGACTCGCTGGCGCTGGGCAGGCACACGCTCCGCTTCATCCTCGCGCCGATGGTGCATTGGCCGGAGGTCATGCTGACCTACGACGAAGCGGACAAAACGCTGTTTTCCGCCGACGCCTTCGGAAAGTTCGGCACGCTGGACTGCGATGAGCCGTGGGACGACGAAGCGCGGCGCTATTACATCGGTATTGTCGGCAAATTCGGCGCACAGGTGCAGCCCGTGCTGAAAAAGGCGGCGGAGCTTGCCATCGACCGCATCTGCCCGCTGCACGGCCCCGTGCTTTCCGAAAACCTCGAGCATTATCTGCATTTATATGACCTGTGGTCGTCCTATCAGCCGGAGACGGACAATGTCACAATTGCCTATGTCTCCGTGTACGGGCACACCAAAGAAGCCGCCGAGGAGCTGGCGAAACAGCTGCGGGCGCTTGGCTGCGGCGACGTCCGCCTGTATGACCTTGCCCGCTGCGACATGGCTGCGGCCGTGGCGGACGCCTTCCGCTGCCGAAAGCTGGTGCTGGCGGCCACCACCTATAACGCGGACGTTTTTCCGCCGATGCGGACATTCATCGAGCATCTGACCGAGCGCAATTATCAGAGCCGCACAGTCGGCTTCATCGAAAACGGATCGTGGGCACCGCAGGCCGCCAAGGTCATGCAGCGGATGCTGGAAGCGAGTAAAAATCTTACCTTCCTTGAGACCGCCGTGCACATCAAGTCCGCCTTGAATGACGAAAGCAGGGCGCAGCTTGCGCAGATGGCCGAGGAACTTTCAAAAGCCTGATGGAGCGCATATCAAAAGCTCCGCCGTCTGACAGACAGCGGAGCTTCTTTTGTTTCAATTTTGGCTTCTATCTCGGACATCCGAAGCACGGCTTCAGCGCATCATTCAAAAACGTTTGCCGCGCCGGGGGTCGGAGTATGGCAGAAGTCCCAGGAGCCGTCCTCCTGACGGGCATAGGAAACATCCTTCTCCTGCTGCTCAAACTTCACCATGTCCAGGATGACGTCCTGATAGGAAACGACTACCTTTTCGCCCGACGCGCTCAGCTTAAAGCGGGTGTGGTATTCCGTTTTGCCCTCGTCCGTGGTCACGGTCGTATCGCGGCCGGAGGCAAAGACCACCAGATAGCCGCGGGCGGGCAGCACAGCGCCGGCGGGGAAGACGAATTTGTCCAGCGTCCGCTTGCCGTCCGAGAGGCACAGCCCCTCCAGGTCAATGTCCTCGTCCGAATCGTTGTACAGCTCTATCCAGTCGGGGTCCTCGCCGAAGCTGTCCTCCAGGGTATCGCCGTTGGACGCCATAAATTCGTTGATTTTCACGCTGCCGAATTCACGGCTCACCGCCAGTGCGCCTGATGTGCTCAGCACGAGGAGAACGGCCAGCAGTACGGAAAGTGTCTTTTTCATACAATGCATGCTCCTTTTGATGAAATTGCCGGACAAAACACGCCGGACGCACCGGCCTCCTGTGCGGCCGATGGCTTGATTATACCAGTTTTTCACAGATTTGACAACCGAACGATTTGTAAATCTTCGGCTGTCTGATAAAATAAAACAAACGGGCATGGCATTGCAGCCTTCAAGGTCAACGTACAAAAGTAAAAGCTCTTTCACATAAAAGCCTCCGGCACGGTTTTCGCATGCCGGAGGCTTGTTTTTTTCTTTTATGCCATTTGGCTGAAAGCAGAAGCCTTCGCTTAGAACTTCAGGCTGTTCAGCTTGATGGACGGGCCCATGGTCGTGCTCATGTAAAGGGAGCGGACGTAGGTGCCCTTCGCGGTGGCGGGCTTCGCCTTGATGATGGCATCCATCAGCGCGGTCAGGTTTTCCGTCAGCTTCTGGCTGTCGAAGGAAGCCTTTCCGATGGGGCAGTGGCAGATGGAGGTCTTGTCAACGCGGTACTCGACCTTACCGGCTTTGATGTCACGGACGGCCTTGGCCACATCCATCGTCACCGTGCCGGACTTGGGGTTCGGCATGAGACCCTTCGGACCCAGCAGACGCGCAATGCGGCCGATGGTGCCCATCATGTCGGGGGTGGCGACGCAGGCGTCAAAGTCGAACCAGTTCTCGGACTGAATTTTGGCGACCAGATCGGCATCGCCCACATAGTCCGCGCCGGCTTCCTGCGCTTCCTTGGCCTTGTCAGCCTTGGCGAACACGAGGACGCGCACCTTTTTGCCGGTGCCGTGAGGCAGAACGACGGTGCCGCGCACCTGCTGGTCGGCATGGCGGGGGTCAACGCCCAGACGGATGGACAGCTCGATGGTCTCATCGAACTTGGCCTTGCTCGTCTGCTTCACCAGCTCGACGGCCTCAGCGGGGTCATAGAGCCTGGTGGTATCGATAAGCTTTTTGCTGTCCTGATATTTCTTGCCGTGTTTCATCTTTATATCCTCCTTGTGGTATTAGCGGCGCAAAGTCCTCCCACATTGTTCCGTGTTACTCGTCAGCGACGGTGACGCCCATGCTGCGGGCGGTGCCCTTGACCATGCTCATCGCGGCCTCGATGGAGCCCGCGTTCAGGTCAGGCATCTTGGTGGTGGCGATTTCGCGCACCTGCGCCTGCGTCAGCTGGCCAACCTTGTCCTTGTTGGGACGGCCGCTGGCGGAATCCAGACCCAGCGCCTTCTTGATAAGCACGGGGGCGGGCGGCGTCTTGGTGATGAAGGTAAAGGAACGGTCGGAGAAAACAGTGATAACGACAGGGATAATCAAGCCCTCCTGCTTGGCGGTGCGGGCGTTAAATTCCTTGCAGAAGCCGGGAATATTCACACCGTGCTGGCCCAGCGCAGGACCGATGGGGGGCGCGGGCGTGGCCTTGGCGGCCGGAACCTGCAGCTTGATGAGGGCGGTAATTTTCTTTGCCATGTTGGATGGCACCTCCTTAAAACTTGTGGTATTGGCGGCAGAGGCACTGTCTGCCTCCCACGGGAACACGGGACAAGCACATGAGCATGTCGGCAGGCTGTATGTCGCCCGTCAAAGTGCCGGCTCAGGCGTTGTCCTTCACCTTCTCGACCTGGTCTAAATCGACCTCCACCTGCATCTCGCGCCCCAGGAACATCTTGACGCGGACACGCATCTTCTGGCGGAGCAGGTCGACCTCTTCGACCACGCCGGTAAAGTTCTCCAGGGGACCGGACAGGATGCGAACATCTTCGCCGACGGCGATTTTGTATTCTACCCTGTGGGCAGTATTGTTCAGCATCACGTCCAGCTCGGCCGCTGTCAGCGGAACGGGCTTGCTTTCGGGGCCTACAAAGCCCGTCACGCCGCGTGTGTTGCGCACGACATACCAGCTCTCGCTGGTGATGATCATATGCACCAGCACATAGCCGGGAAAGGTTTTGCGCTGGGAGGTCACACGCTTGCCGTTCTTGATTTCAACGACCTCCTCCAGGGGCACGCGCACCTCTTGGATGAGGTTCTGCATTCCGTTGTTCTCAACGGCCTTTTCGAGGTTGTCCTTGACCTTGTTCTCATAGCCGGAGTAGGTATGCACCACATACCATTCCAGCGTGCCGGGACGATCGCCGGTATCTGCCATGTCGGAATCTCCTTGCCTGCCCCTGAGCGCGCCGCGGAAAAGACCCGCGGCGGCCAGAGGACAATCGTTCGGTTACAGAAGCGCTTTGATCAGAGTCGTCGAACCCATGTCCAACAGACCGATCACAACGCCCATGAACACCATGAATGCAAGCACGATCAAGGTGTAGTTGACCAGATCCTTGCGGGTCGGCCAAGTGACCTTTTTCAGCTCGTGCCACATGTTCCTGAAGGGCTTGGAAATTTTTGCGGGCAGATTCTTGAAGAAATTCAAAAATTTCTGCCAGAAGGACGGCTTGACGTCCTTTTGCATGGTCTTCTCGTCTGCCATAATCTACACCCCTTACTTGGTCTCGCGGTGAGCCGTGTGCTTCTTGCAGAAGCGGCAATACTTGCTCAGCTCAATGCGTTCGGGCGTGTTCTTCCGGTTCTTTTTGGTGTTGTAATTGCGCTGTTTGCATACGGTGCACGCAAGCACGATGCTGGCGCGGGCATCCTTTGCTGCCATTTAGGAAACACCTCTTTCTGCGTCAGTCACAGGGCTGCGGGAGAGAAATTCTCCCCCGCCCCCTGATTCAAGCGGATTATTCCACCGTGCGGGTGACGGCGCCGGCGCCGACAGTGTGGCCGCCCTCGCG
>CAVDRM010000029.1:0-33450 GCA_963611355.1 Anaerovibrio sp. | reverse complement strand
TAAGCTGTTAGACCAGAGCGGTAATGGCTTTCAAAATGCCTCATCGGTTAAAAAACAGTGCGCTGTCGGTTAAAAAAATAATGCTCAGCGGTGATTCTCGCCTTCGCATTTAATGATAAACTCTTTACTTCTCAAAAATTTGAAAAAAATCGGTTGACAATTTTTGCTTCATGCTCTATAATAGTAAAGCCGTCGCAAGATTGGCGCTGTTGGGGAATGGTGTAACGGCAGCACCTACGACTCTGACTCGTATTGTCAAGGTTCAAATCCTTGTTCCCCAGCCATCTGCCTCCATTGTCTAGAGGCCTAGGACGCCGCCCTCTCAAGGCGGAAACATGGGTTCGAATCCCATTGGAGGTGCCAGCGAAAAGGGCTGTCTCACGAAGTGCAAGTGAGACAGTCCTTATTTTTATGCTCCCCTATCTGCGCGGTGCTGCCGGACCGTTCGCAAAAAGCATGCACTTACTCCAGCGCCAGCTCCGCCGCTTCCCACGCATCGTATGCTTCGGATAAGGCATCCTTCAACCGCTTGTATTCGCGGGCGGTCTCCTCGGCGCGGGCGCTGTCCTGATAGGTCGTGGGCAGCGCCATGTATGCTTCGTAATCGGCAACTGCCTGTTCTGCCGCCTGCACTTCGCGCTCAGCCTGTGCCGCGGCTTCCCTGAGCGCTTTCAGGCGCGCCTTTTCGTCCTTGTCGCGGCGCTTTTCGCGGGCGATTTCCGTTCGCGTCTTTCCGGCAGCAACAAGCGCCTCCGGCGGCATATTTTCCCGCGCCTTGACCGCCAAATAGTCATCAAAATTGCCCTCATAGACAAGGATGCCCTCCGGCGTCAGCTCCAGCACGCGGGTGGCAAAACGGTTGATAAAATAACGGTCGTGCGAGATGGCCAAAATCGTGCCCTCAAAGCCGTCCAGCGCATCCTCCAGCACCTCGCGGCTGTCCATGTCCAGATGGTTGGTCGGCTCGTCCAGAAGCAGCAGGTTGTCCTTTTGCAGCATCAGCTTGGTCAGCGCCACGCGCCCGCGCTCACCACCGGACAGCGTGCCGATTTTTTCAAACACATCCTCGCCCGTAAACAGAAACTGACTCAACGCGCCGCGCACATCCGTCTGCTCCATGCGTGGAAAGGCGTCCCACACCTCGTCCAAGATGGTCTTGTCGTTGTGCAGAGAACGCTGATGCTGGTCGTAATAGCCCATATCCACATTCGCGCCCCAGCGCACCGTACCGCTATCCGGCGCAAGCTCCCCCGTCAGGCACTTGAACAGCGTCGATTTACCGATGCCGTTCCGCCCGATGAGTGCCGCCCGGTCACCGCGGGAAAGCGAGAAAGAGACATGTTCAAACAGCTTCTTTTCATCAAAGCCCTTGGAAAATTCGCGCACGCTCAGCACATCGTCCCCCGTCCGGCGGGCAGCGGTAAAGTGGAAGAATATCTGCTTTTCCTCCTGCGGCTTTTCCTTCAGCTCGATTTTGTTCAGCATTTTCACGCGGCTCTCTGCGCGTTTGATTGACTTTTCGCGGTTGAAGGCGCGGAGCTTACGAATAATTTCCTGCTGCCTTGCTATCTCTTTCTGCTGCGCGTCAAATTCACGCTCGCGGGTCAGAAATCTCTCCTGCCGCAGCGCCATATATTGGGTATAGTTGCCGGGGTACTGCTCCATCACGCCCATCAAAATTTCGGCGATGCCCGTGCAGACCCTGTCCAGGAAAAAACGGTCATGCGAAACGACAATCAGGCTTCCGCGATATTCCTTCAAATAATTCTCCAGCCAATTCAGCGCATCCAAATCCAGATGGTTGGTCGGCTCGTCCAGCAAAAGGACATCCGGCTTTTGCAAAAGAAGCCGCGCCAGACACAGCCTCGTCATTTCGCCGCCGGAGAGCAGCGTTGCCTCCTGCGCGTACTGTGATTTTTCAAAGCCCAAGCCCGCCAAAACGCCCTGAATGAGCGAGCGATAGGAATAGCCGTCCGCCTTCTCAAAGGCATCGTTCAGCCGCGCATAGGCATCGCCCAGCCGCGCAAGCTCCTTTTCGTCCTGCGCCTGCGCCATATCCGTTTCCATTCGGCGGAGCTTCTGTTCCATCTCGCGCACGGGCTCATATACATCGTCCAGCACCTCATAGACGGTCTTGCCCCTGGGCACCTCATTCTGCTGCGCCAGATAGCCGATGCGAAAGCCCTTGGCCAACGCAATGCTGCCCTCGTCCTGCCGGTCAAGCCCCGCCAGAATTTTGAGCAGGGTGGTCTTGCCGCAGCCGTTTACGCCCACAAGCCCCAGCCGGTCGCCCTCCCTGAGGACGAGGGAGACGTTATGCAGCACCTCATTGCCGCCGAAGGATTTCTTGAGGTTTTGGATGGTCATGACGATCATGATGGTCGTTCCTTTATTGAAAGTCGATGGAGGAGAAAGTGCCACGGCAGCGCCGCACAAGAAGCGGATACGCAAAGGCCGGAAACCCGAAAGGATTTCCAAAATCCGCCGAAAGCAGACCGATGCCTCTATCGGCGATGGAGGCGCGGCACCTTAAAGGCGCATCGAGCGTCGCCGCCGAATTGTGCGGAGATGCCTTCAAAAGCCGCGACAAAATCAAGAGGCCGTCTGCGCTGCACGGGCAAACTGCCATCCTCTTTCGTGGGCGGCGTCCCGTCCCCAAATTGCATACGGCGAAGCACGCCGCGAAATGCTTTTCCCCGCATAGCCGCACGCTTCATTGCGGGCTTGATGCGCTCGATTTTCGGCCGCGTCAGGGAAGGATAACGCGCCATGCTGAAATTTCCCGCATCCCGGAACGCAAAGAAAGGACTGACAAAACCGCTTCGTCAGCCCGCATCCGTCCGATTTCCGCTCAATGCGACCGTCAGGAAAGAATGACCAGCAACAGCGCCAGCACAACAAACACGCATGCGGAAATCTTGGTAATCAGTGCCAGCTTGCCCTCAAAAGAACTGTTTTTATTCTTGCCGAAAAAGGTCTCGCTTCCGCCGGAGATAGCGCCCATGCCGTCCGACTCGCTGGACTGCATCAGCACGGACATAATCAACACCAAGGAAACGATAACCAGTAAAATCTGTACTGCAATCATCATAAAAAGTCCCTCCTTGAAATCAGCATTTGTTATTTTATCATAGTTATGCTGAAAAAACAAGCCCGAACCCAAAGAATTCAGGGAAATCATTGTGCAAGAATGCTTCCATATGGCTTTCAGTGTTTTATTTCTCTGTTCCTATATGAGAAGCATGTCAGATTGGCAGAAGTCGGGCTGTTTTTAACGGCAGAATTATTGAAAAATCAGCAGGCCGCGGCCATAGCCGTAGTGTGTTCCGTCACGGTCAAATATGACACGGCCTCCATTTGGTAAATTGGTCACAAAGAAAAAATCCCAGTCATCGGGAATTAAAGGAGACGAATGCAGAATGCCGTCTTTTTTTTCTATTCCAAGCAAGCCGGACAAGACTAAATCGCAGAAAGTGGAATGATTATAGTCTTTTCCTCGTTCGTACCCGCCTCTTTCAGGACGCCAGCCGTCATCCTTTAATAAATCCCGTGAAGACCAACGGCCGGTTTCCGGATGAAGGACTTCATCAATCCACGGAACCACTCTGCCGTCCTCGGTTTGCCTGCGGTGCATTTGAGCATACTGTCGGAGCAAGCGATAGTAAATGTCTTTATGCACAAGAGGGTTTTTTCTCGTATGGAGCAAATTGGAAAGTGCTGTAAGCGTTTGTGAAGTGGCAAAAGGCCAAACATAACCGTTCCATAAACATTCATGCTCATGCTTGAAAAGGTAACGAGGGTGGCTTCTGTCTGCAGTGGTAAGACCAAATGGAGAGAGAAAACAGTTCTCGTCTGTCAGTTTGGTAAAAGCGCCATCTTTACTCTCATCCGGAAGATTGAAGTACCAGGGAATATAGCCGGCCTCTTCATGAACACAATGCTTCGGATTTACGGCCGGCCGAGATGCATCGGATAACCGGTCTGCCTGACTGCATGGAATTGTTCGGTAAAAATCTCCGTCCCAAAGCAATATATCCATTTTCCCTTTGATGGATATGGCAAACTCATGGAAACGCTGAGCCGTCGCTGTGTCACCGCAGCGGGTTGCGATTCGTTCGATAGAGGCCGCATCTCCATACAGATAAGCATTTAAGGTGGGACGAATTCCGGAACCGCTAATGGAATACTCCATCCCATCTTTGCCGTCGTTTGACCAGTAAAGTCCGCAGGAATGACGATGCTTTTCTTCAGTCTTTTCAAACAGTCTGACTAATTTCGGAAGAATTGCCTTCTCAAATGCCGCATCGGGATGCAGGGACAGATAATCGTCTACTGCAGCAATCAGCCACATACTGTAATTCAGCGCGTCACCATGTTCGTCTAGCCAGAATTGGATATACTCTTTTAGCCAGCCGTTCGCGTCTTGCAGCCATCTGCCCTCACGGAGATGATGCCCCGCTGCGCAGTTGATGGAGTTAAACGGCCCGGACCAGGGAACGGGGGGCAAAAATTCCGTCATAATATGACCAACGGGGGTTTCTTTCCAATGTTTTCGAAGCGTCCACCAGCGAAAGTAGTAAGTCTGTTCTATTGTTTTATCCGGCAGCTCTATGAGGGGAATCTGCTCGGATAAAAAAGAGTACGCATGCTCGTTGGAGATGATCTGAGAATAGCACTCTTCATCTGCTTTATTAAAAAACTCAACGTAGTTCTTTAGCTTGGAAAGCAAATCAGGCAACATGAACGGTTATATCCCCTTTAGTTATACTCAAAACTCAAACATTTCGGAATCGTTTGTGACCAAACCGATTTGCTCCTTTGTGCCGCGCCGGCCGTTATACCATAAGTTCCATTTCTTTCCGTCAAACATGACATAAGGCTTATAGCAAGCCTCTCCGTCCCATGCATCGGCATCGGGTGCAACGATGGGATTTAAGTGCGAACGTTCCCAATTCGTGATGCCGTTTTTCGAACGTGCAATGCCGATTTGTGCATAATCCTCATTCCTGAAGCCGATGTAGAACATCCAGTAATAGTCTCTGTGACGGAAAACGTGGCATGCCGTTACTTTATGACATTCCCAATTTGAAGTCGGATCTGCTTGGAATACAGGATGCGCAAACGGTTTATTCCACAAGAGACCATCGGAACTTTCGGCATAACCGATGGCGTTCGGTTCATATTGTTCTCCGGCAGAATACCACATTTTAAAGATTTTTTGTTCATCGTCCCACATAACATCAGGGCACATTATGGAATGAATTTCCCACGGAAGAGAAGGAGAAAGAACGGGAACATCACTTGTGCGCGTAAAATGAATACCGTCTTCACTGACTGCATGAAAAATATCCGAAGTGCCATCGCGGCCGGAAATATTATGCTGACCGGTATACCACATATGATAAATGCTGCCGCATTTGACTACGGAAGGGCGGCAGATATTGTCTTCTTTGCCGTCTTCTGTTATTCTCGGTGCAATACAAATTTGGGGCTCGGCCCAGTGAATGCCGTCCTCGCTGGTTGTGACTGCGATGCTCTTACGAGTACGCCAAGAGAAATACATAACATATTGTTCATTTTTCCGCAGCATGGAAATATCAAAGCAAACGCCAAGCTTTCCGCCAAGCACAGGATTGGCAGGGCTTTTTTCCCAGCCGCCATTTGTTCCGTGACAGAATGTTTCGCTCATAAGAAACCACCTTTCTATTCTTTGACCGCGCCGACGGTCACGCTGGACATGAACTGATCCTGAAATATCAGAAACAGAGCGACGATGGGAAAAGTCACAACGGTGCAGCCGGATAAAATCATCTGCCACGGAATGGAATAAGTGCTGGTTGAAGTATTGAGTGTAGGCAGTATGACCATGATGGGCATGATTTCGGTCTTTGTCAGAAGTGTCTTTGGCCAGAGATAGTCGTTCCATTTGCCAAGAAAAACCAGAATGGTCAAAGCGCCTAACGCCGGGCGCACCAGAGGGAGCACAATTTTATGGTAGACCTTCAAATGACTTGCACCATCGATACGGGCAGCCTCTAACAAGGAGTCAGGGACGGAATCCGTATACTGCTTGAGCATGAACATACAGAAGCAGTTTGCGATGCCGGGAAATATCTGCACAGCGTAACTGTTGAGCAATTTGACTTTGGAGAACATCAGGAAGATAGCCGGCATCGTTAGCTCTGTCGGTATCATCATGGTGCCTACGAGCAAACCGAAAATTGCGTTGCTTCCCTTAAAGTTGTATTTGGAGAATGCAAATGCCGCGAGGCTGGAAATAATGAGCGTAAGCGCAGTGTAGGCGACCGAAACAAAAACACTGTTAAAAAATGTTCGAATGATGATGCCGGAATTATAGCTGAACAAATCGATATAGTTGGACAGCGTTGGGTTTTGCGGAAATCCCCACGAGTTGGCTGCAAGCTCGGACCCTGTCTTGAATGAATTAATCAGCATGACATAGACAGGAATAAGTGCCAGCAGACAAAAAACAGAAAGGATAACGTATGAAAAAATACTCCTCTTTTTCATGGCTGTTCCTTCTTTTCCTTCATCATGATAAGCTCAAGCACAGAAATGACAAGAATCAAGATGAATAGCAGCCAGCCGGCAGCCGATGCCATACCGAATCGTCCGTTTTTCATATTGTTAGTGACCATATTCATAATCGGAGCTGCTGCTGTCGGCGCCACATCATTACCCGCAATCATGACATTCACTTCAGTATAAATTTTGAAGGAGCTGATGGCGTCCATGATAAAGGCAAATATAAACATCGGTTTCATTAAGGGAATGGTTATGTAACGGTTTTGCTGGAAGGGGGACGCGCCGTCCAGTAAAGCGGATTCATAAAGCGAAGGATTGATTGTGGTCAAACCCGCCAAATAAACGACCATGAACCAGCCTGTTGAACGCCATATGATATAGATGATGATAGTCCAACGCATAATATCGGTGTTTTCCAGCCAACCGATGCTCAAATGGAATAGCTGGTTGACAACGCCTGTGTTTGTTGCAAAAATCACGCGGAATGTCAGGATGGATGCCATTGTCGGAATGACCTGCGGCAGAAAAAGAATAGGCTTAAAAACCTTCTTGATGCGTCCCATGCGGTCGCTGTGAAGCATGACGGCAAAGCAGAACGCCAATCCCATGACGGGAACAGTATGCAGCACAAAGTAAAAGACAGTATTTTTGATGGACTTCCAGAAGGCGGTATAGTGAAGCAGGGATGTATAATTTTTAAATCCTACAAAAATTGCGGTGCCATACCCTTTATAATTGAAAAAGCTCAAAACCAATGAGTATAGTGCGGGAAAGGCAAAAAACAGCAGGAATGAAATTAAAAAGGGCGCGATGAACAGATAGGGGACATATCTGTCGTTCAGACTTCTTTTGCGTAGTTTTTGAAGCTGCAAAAGTAAAGCCTCCTTTCAAGAACTCGCTCGGAAAGCATGGAGGCCGGGTGGCTAATCCGGCCTCCGCAGCAATGCATTCATTAGTCAAAAGCATTTCCGATGACGATTTCCATGTCTTCCTGCGCTGCCTGAAGCGCTTCATCAATCGTCATTTCACCGGTGATGGCCTTCATGAAATACTCGACAACGATTGTTCCTTCGCTGGCATCATTCGGCGAGTAATTAAAGATGGCGTATTTATCCAGAGCTGCTATCTGAGCATTCACGAAGGTATCGCCAAAGTATCCCTGCTTAGCGGTTTCAAACAGCGCTTCGTCTTTGAGTGCCTCCGTATTCTGCGGCAGAGAGCCGTTGGCACGGAAGACAACTTTTGTGCCTTCTTCGCTCAGGCACCAAGCTGAAATCAGCTCGGCAGCTTCTGCGGCGTGAGAAGAGAAAACAGGCACAACCATGACCGAGCCGCCAGCATCAGAGCCGCTGTCAGTGCCGCCGATAACCGGCCAGGTAGTGGCTTCCCACTTATTGCCTTCGCCGGAATAGGTGGGCAGGAAAATGTCCTGGCCGAGCCAGCCGGCAGAGAGCTGAGATACGATTTGGCCATTGGCCAGCATGCTTTCCCAGTCGGTTGTCCAGTCGGAAACAGGGGCAATAATGCCGGCATCATACATCTTTTTATAGTCTTCCAGCATCTTGCGAGTCGGCTCATCAGACGCGATGACATAGTTGCCGTCATCATCGAAGAACTTGGCTCCATTGCCGGACAGAGTCAGATAGAACTGATAACTGCTGGGAGTGGCTCCGAGATTCCACATATAGCTGTCGGGATACGTTTCTTTGATTTTCAGACCGGCTGCAATAAAGTCATCAACATCCTGAATATCTTCGGCATGAACACCGCATTCTTCAAAAATGTCTGCGCGATAAAACCAAACTTTGGTCTTCACTTCAAAAGGAACGGCGACATACTTTCCGTTATACATTGCAAGCGTCGTGGCAGAAGATGTCATGGTCGGAAGATACTGTCCAATCGCACCGGAAAGATCCATCAGGACTTCCGCACGAGTGAATTCGGGCAGCTGCTTGTAATTCAATACGCAAAAGTCGCAGATGCTTTCGTTTGAAGACATCGCCAGACGAATTTTTTCCGCAACGCTGTCGCTGCTGGATCCGCCAAGGACGAATTCCACTTCATATTTCTCAGCCAATTCCGGGTATGCTTCGAACAATTCGGCAACCTGCGCTTCGTATTGGGCGGTGCTGCCCCAGCACATACCGACCAGCTTGATTTTCTCACCTTCGGCAGAGGCAGAGAAGCCTGCGAGCCCTATCACAAGAGCTAATGCAAGGACGAGGGACAAGACCTTTTTCATGGGTAAAACCTCCATTTGTTTTATTTAGCATCCGAATTCTAAAAATTTAGTATTGCGGATGCCATCTTCTGATATTATAATAACATTGATATTAGAAACATTCTATGCAGAATGGGTTGAAAACTATGCTGAATCGCTCTGAACTGCCGATATTTGAAGAAACGAAAGCGTTCCCTGATGATTTTCCGATGATATGCATGAACTATATGCAGCAATATAAAACTGCTGCACAAATGCACTACCATACCTGTCTGGAATTAGGGCGGGTGGTGCATGGAAGCGGTGTTATGTTTGTCGGAGGCCATCTTTACTCATTCGCACCCAATAGCGTTTCTGTGCTTCCGCCAAAGTGTATTCATGATTCTCATATTATTATGTCCGTAGATGATGAGGCCAGTGAGTGGCAGTTTATTTTTGTAGATATAGCGAAGCTGGGTATCCGCTATGATACAGCCGATGGATTCTTGACAACGGACAAACGAATCAGAAGACTTTTTGAACTGCTTTTTTCTGCTTTTGAGCGGATGCATAAGGAATGGCAGGAGGAATGCAAGTGTCTCCTGCGCGCACTGACCATTGAACTTCAATCTTTAAAGGCTGACGCAGCTCCTGTCCGAGCGAGCGTCTATCAGGAAACAATGATGTTTGTGCAGCACAAAATAGCAACAGAGTATGCTTCGGATTTGACCGTTGTTCATTTGGCTCAGTACTGCAATATGTCGGTCAGTACTTTCAGGAAGCATTTCACTGCAGTTGTTGGGGTGAGTCCGCAGCAGTATATTATGGATGTGCGATTAAGCATCGCTGAACATCTGCTGAAAAACACATATGAGAGTGTTTTGAATATTTCGCAAAAGGTTGGCTTTAAGACGCTTTCCTCTTTCAATCGGCTGTTTAAAAAAGCATATGGGTATCCGCCGAGTGCGGTACGCAAAACGGCTGCGGATACATCGAGAAGGACAATGCTGTAACAGATGCCTAAAGCGCCCGCAGATGCTCTCCGCAGCGTTTGCCCTTTCCCTTGGCTTTTGTACAGCCCGTTGCTTTTGCAGGTTTGCACCATGCTTTGTTATTGATGCGTTTCATAACGTTCAAACGGGATGTCGTTGCCTTGAAAAGCGCGTGCCTGATGTTTGCTCCAGCCGCAGCAGATATTCCTTCCTGTCCAGTCCGCCGGCGTAGCCGGTCAAGCGGCCGGAGGCACCGACAACGCGGTGGCAGGGCTGAATGACGGCAATGGGGTTCTGATGATTGGCCATGCCGACGGCACGGGCGGCGCGGGGGCGGCCGATTTGCACGGCAATTTCGCCGTAGGTGCGCGTTTCGCCGTAGGGAATCTGCCGCAGCGCCTGCCACACGGCCTGCTGAAAGGGCGTCCCTTTAGGCGCAAGCGGCAGGTCAAAAACCCTGCGCCGGCCCGAAAAATATTCCTCCAGCTGCGTTTTCGCGCACATCAGCAGGGGCGTCGGCTGTTCCGCCGCATCCGAAATGCGCCCTCTCTCAAAAGAAAGGCCGACCAGCCGCCCGTCCTCCTCCGTCAGCGTCAGTTCCCCGACGGGCGACGGCATCACGAAAAAATAACGCATAAAAAGCCACCTCGCATAGTGCTTTACAGTATACCATTTCCGCTTCCGCGCCGCAAAGAAAAATGATTCTTTAATATTGCCAAACAGCCCGAATGCTTCCTTTCCCCAGTGCCTTCCTAAAAAGGATGCGAAGAGCCATCCTTTGGACGCCGAAGGATGCCTTCCCAGAAAAAACGATATTTCCCCGCTTCTCTTCCACCCTTGCGCCCGTCCCGCAAATGCGCTATACTAAGGCAGACAAATTTCAGGGAGGCACGGCTATGACGGACATGGACAGGTATCAATCGCCGTTTTCCACGCGCTACGCCAGCGATGAAATGCAGGCGCTTTTTTCTGCGCGGCACAAGGCGGTTTTATGGCGGCGGCTGTGGGTTATTTTGGCGCAAAGCGAAATGGAGCTGGGTCTGCCCGTCACCGAAGCGCAGGTAGAAGAAATGCAGGTGCACACGGAGGACATTGATTTTGACAAGGCAGCGGACTACGAACGCCGGCTTCGGCACGATGTCATGGCTCATATCCGCGCTTATGCCGACCAATGTCCGCTGGCCGCGCCGATTATCCATTTGGGCGCGACAAGCTGCTATGTGGGCGACAACGCCGATGTGCTGATTCTGCGCGACGCGCTGAAGCTGCTGCAGGGGCGGCTGGTTGAAATCGTGCGTGTGCTGGCAGCGTTTGCGGACAAATACGCCGATGTGCCGTGCCTTGCGTATACGCATTTTCAGCCCGCCCAGCCCACCACGGTCGGCAAACGCGCCACGCTGTGGCTCAACGATTTGATGCTGGATCTGGAGGAGTGCGAGTTTGTGCTGAATACCCTGCGGCCGCTGGGCTGCAAGGGAACGACCGGCACACAGGCGAGCTTTTTGGAGCTGTTTGACGGTGATTTTGACAAGGTGAAGCATTTGGACGCGCTCATCTGCGAAAAAATGGGCTTTGCCGCCGCCGTGCCCGTTTCCGGCCAGACTTATTCCCGCAAAACGGATGCGCGGGTGCTGAATTTCCTGTCCCAAATCGCCCAAAGCGCACACAAATTTTCTACGGACATCCGCTTGCTGGCGCACGAAAAGGAAATCGAAGAGCCGTTTGAAAAGACGCAGGTCGGCTCGTCCGCAATGGCGTACAAGCGCAACCCCATGCGCTGCGAGCGGATGGCGGGGCTGTGCCGCCACCTGATTGCTAACGCGCAGAACGGCGCGATGACCACTGCGGAGCAGTGGATGGAGCGGACGCTGGACGACAGCGCCAACCGCCGCATTTCGATTGCCGAGGGCTTTCTCTGCGCCGATTCCGTGCTGTCACTGTATTTGAACGTGGCAGGCGGCCTGGTCGTACACGAGCGGGTCATTGAAAAGCATCTGCGCGAGGAGCTGCCGTTCATGGCGACAGAAAACATTTTGATGGACGCGGTCAAGGCGGGCGGCGACCGGCAGAAGCTGCACGAGCGCATTCGTGTGCATTCGATGGCTGCCGGTGTGCAGGTCAAGGACGAGGGCAAGCCCTGTGATTTGATTGAGCGCATTGCTGCGGACGACCAGTTCCCCATGACCATGGCCGAACTGACGGAACGCCTTCAGCCGTCCCTCTATGTCGGCTGTGCGCCCATGCAGACGCGGGATTACCTCGCCCATACCATCGCACCCGCGCTGGAAAAATTCGCGGAGTGCAGGGTGCAGGCAAAAGAAATCACGCTGTAAAGATAAACCAAACCGAAAAACCTTCCTTGTTCGCAGTCCTTTGATTGACAAAGCAGCCGGAGTACCGCGCCTGTATACGGAATCGCCCGTTACAGCACATGCGCCTTTCCCGGCTGCTTTGCAATATTTTTTAGATTTGATGCGCCGTGCGCATTCTCCCGAATGATTGATGGAGGGCTTCGGCTATTCCGCTTATGCAGTTCATTCTTTCAGGGCGCGCCGCACCGTCTGATGTTGAAATGAAAGCGGTTATTTCTTTGATACGGCTGCCGGAATATCTTTTATCATCGTGGCTGCCAGTTCGATTGTTTGTTTTCTGTCGGTCGGACAAATCGGCGATACGCTTACGCCTTCGCCTTTTTCACCGCCGGTTTCTTCGCGGCAGGCTTCTTTTCGACTGGTTTCGTTTCTGCCGGTTTGGATGCGGTCGCCTTTTTTTCGGCGGGTTTCCTCTTGGGCGTGGCAGGGGATTTCGCTTCGGATGCTTTCGTCTTCGCGGTCTTATCTGCCGCCAAATCTGCCTTGGATGCGTCTGCCGTCGGCTCGGCCTTGGACGCGGAAACGGCCGCAGGCTGAATCCCCGTCATGCTGGCGTAGAGGGACAGGTATGTTTCGGCGGAATGATTCCATGAATAATCGCCCTCCATGCCGCGACGCATGAGCAGCGTCCAGATGTCACGGCGGTTATGATAGAAGTACAGGGCGCGGCGAATGGTATACAGCATATCGTGCGCATTATAGTTAAAGAAGGTGAAGCCGTTTCCCGCGCCGTTGGCGTCGTTGTAGGACAGCACCGTATCGCGCAGGCCGCCCGTTTCGCGGACAATCGGCACGGTTCCGTAGCGCAGGGCAATCATCTGGGAAAGGCCGCACGGCTCAAACTGCGATGGCATCAGGAACATGTCCGCGCCCGCGTAAATTCTGTGCGCAAGCTGATGGTCCATCTGGAAGCGCGCCGCTACGCGCCCCTGATAGCGCTGCTCTGCCCAGCTGAAGAGGTTGAAGTAGCGGGCATCGCCCATGCCCAAGACGACCAGCTGTACGTCCTCCTGCATCAGTTCGCCGATGATATGATCCACCAGATCCAGCCCCTTCTGGGCGGTCAGACGTCCCACCATGCCGATGACAGGCACGCTGTCGCGCACCTCCAAGCCCAGCATTTCCTGCAGGGCACGCTTGCAGGCGGCCTTGTTTTCGGGCGCGTCGGCGGAATAATGGGCAGCCAAATTCTTGTCCGTGGCGGGGTTATAATCGACGACGTCAATGCCGTTCAGCACGCCGCTTAAATGGTTGCGCTTGGCGCGGAGAAGCCCGTCCAGCCGTTCGCCGTAGTAGGCGGTCTGGATTTCCTCGGCATAGCTGGGGCTGACGGTGGTGATTTCGTCCGCATAGACAAGGCCGGCCTTCATGAAGCTGGCGCTGCCGAAATGCTCCAGCTTGTCGGCAGTGAACACATCGTCCGGAAGGCTGAAAATGTCCTTGAACTGGTCGATTCCGAACACGCCCTGATATTGCAGGTTATGGATGGTGTAAACGGTCCTGATGTCTGCAAAGAAGGGCAGATGCGCGTACTGAATTTTAAGCAGGGCGGGCACCATGCCGGTCTGCCAGTCGTTGGCGTGAATGACATCCGGCCGGAAATTCAGGAGCGGCAGGGCATTCAGCACGGCGCGGCAGAAGAAGCCGAAGCGCTCGTATTCGTCCCCGCCCAGACCATACACATAGCTGCGGCCGAAGTAATACTTATTGTCCACGAAGTAGTAGGTCACGCCGTCCCGCTTCAGCTCCTCGATGCCGCAATACTGCTTGCGCCAGCCGAGCTGCACGTCAAAGTCGATCACATGGTGCATCTGCCGCACATATTCTTCCGGAATGGCGGCATACAGCGGCAGCATGACGCGCACGTCATGTCCCTTTTGTGCCAGCGTCACGGACAGCGCGCCGGTGACATCCGCCAGGCCGCCTGTTTTGATAAACGGTACGCATTCGCTGGCTGCAAACAGGATATTCATGGAGACATTCCCTCCTTCGATGTTTCAAAAAATGAAGAGGCGGCCGGCGCCCGCTCAGCGGCTTGCGTTCGGTCGCCTTTCTATGCTTTCGGCAATCGGGATGATAATTCCTTTATTTACACCGTCAAATTTTTCGCAATCAGAATCGGATACGCCGCAGGCCCTATCAAACGGGCGTTTTCGCGCACAGTCACCTGCTTGTCCAGGATGCAGTGATCCAGCTCCGAATTCGCGCCGATGTGGCTGTCCTGCATGATGATGCTGTTCTTGACCACCGCGCCCTTTTCCACGCGCACGGAGCGGGACAGCACACTGTTTTCCACCGTGCCCTCGATGATGCACCCGTCAGCGATGAAGGAATTCTGCACCTTTGAGCCGGATGCGTAGCGGGAGGGCATCTCATCGCGCAGCTTGGTCCAGACGGGACGGCCGGGGACAAAAACGGCGGCGCTGTTTTCGGGCTTCAGCAAATCCATGTTGCACTGATAATACGCCTGCACGGAGTCAATCGGCCAGACGCGGCCGGGGCACTCGTAGCCGTACACGGCCAGGGAGCGGTCGTTGACGGCATTCATCAGAAGCTGGCGCGTAAAATGATACTGCCCGCGGGAGGTGGCTCTGTCGATGAGCATGATGAGCAGTTCGCGGCGGACAAGGAAGGTCTCGGTCATGGTCGCGTCAAAGCGCGGAATGACGGGGTCTACCTCCAGCTGCGTCACGCGCCCGTCCTCATCAAGCTGCGCATACTTGCCGCTTCCGTTGCGGCGGGCGTTCTTGTCGTGCGTATACAGGACGGTCACGTCCGCATTCTTTTCCTCGTGGAAGCTCAGCATATCGTCAAACGACAGGGAGTAGAGCATATAGCTGTTCGTCAGGACGATGTATTTTTCCTTGCTGCGGCGCAGGAACGGCAGATTGCTGCGCAGGGCGTCCAAAAAACCTTCATAGACGCCCACATTGCCCTGCGTGACAAAGGGCGGCAGGATGACCAGACCCTCGCGCTTGCCGTGCAGATCCCATTCCTTGCCGGAGCCCAGATGGTCCATCAGGCTGTGATAGTTGCGCTGCATAATAACGCCGATGTTTCGGATGCCGCTGCCCACCATCGAGGCCAGCGGAAAATCAATCAGGCGGTAGCGGGACAGCATGGGCACGGCAGCCACCGCTCGCATGGCGGTCAGCTCACGCAGCCGCGCATCCTGATCGCCCGTATAAATCAAGCCCATCATTTTTTTCATGGCTGTTTGCTTCCTTTCTGAAAAACGGTCAGGGTTCGTACTGCTCGCCCGCGTGAACGATGCCGTCCGGCGCGACCTGCACGCCGATGCCGACTACGGCGATTTTGCCATGCGATTCGCCCACCCGCGCATTTTCACCCACGCAGGCGTTTTCCGCAACGATGGCGCGGACGACCGAAGCCCCCGCTTTGATGCGGGCGCCCGGCATAATCACGCTGTCGATGACCTGCGCGCCCTTTTCGATGACGACGCCGGAGGACAGGATGCTGTGCGTCACGCGCCCTTCCACCACGCAGCCCTCGGTAATCAGGCAGTTGGAAAGCTCCGCGCCGGCCGCAATGTACTGGGGCATATAGCCCTCGTTGCGGCCGCAGATGCGCCAAGCCTTGTCATGCAAATCGATTTCCGGCGTTTCGGCCAGCAAATCCATGTTGGCTTCCCACAGGCTTTCGATTGTGCCGACGTCCTTCCAATAGCCGTTGAAGGAATAGGCCGTCATTTTCTGACCGTCCTTGAGCATACGCGGAATGACGTTCTTGCCAAAGTCGTTGGAAGAATCGGGGGCGGCCTCGTCCGCCTCCAGATATTTGCGCAGCTTGTCCCACGAGAACACATACACGCCCATGGAGGCGTTATTGGATTTGGGATTCGCCGGCTTTTCTTCAAATTCAAGAATGTTGTCGTCATCATCCGTGTTCATGATGCCGAAACGGCTGGCCTCCGCCCACGGCACCTGACGCACGGCAATGGTCACATCCGCCTGATGGCTGATATGATGCGCGAGCATGGCGGCATAATCCATCTTATAAATATGATCGCCGGAGAGAATCAGCACATAGTCGGGGTTATACTGGGCGATGAACGCGATGTTCTGATAAATCGCGTTGGCCGTGCCCTTGTACCATTCGCCGGTCTTGCCGGTCTGGTACGGCGGCAGGACAAACGCACCGCCGCTGTTTAAGTCCAAGTCCCACGGCGCGCCGCTTCCGATGTAGGCGTTCAGCTCCAGCGGGCGGTATTGGGTCAGCACACCCACCACGTCAATGCCGCTGTTGGTGCAGTTGCTGAGGGGAAAATCAATGATGCGGTATTTGCCGCCAAAGGGGACGGCCGGCTTGGCCATGTGGCTGGTCAGGATGCCCAGACGGCTTCCCTGCCCGCCCGCCAGCAGCATGGCGACGCAGCGTTTCTTGCGCAGCATGTCCTTCACTCCTTTAGAATCAATGCACATTTCAGCACGATTTTGACCGTTTTTTATCTTTCAAAACCTGTTGTTGGCCGAAGGTTTGTCAAAACCGCGTCAAAAAAGAGCGTGCTTCATCGTACTAAAAGTATAAAGTTTTTTCCTATAAATTACAATGTGTATTGTGGGCATAATTCTGATAATTTCTAATTTGGTGAAGGGGAAGGAAAATTCTTTTCGGCGGCTTCGGCACAGAGAAGGCGGCGCATGTATTTTGCTTAAGAATTGTAACATTTCCGTAATAATGGTTTACAATTCAGACATAATGTGATATGCTATCCTACGATGATTTGATGCATGGGAGGCGAAGATGCATGATGAAAGCGGGGCGCGTTCGGACGCTGGTCAGCTTTTTGGTGCTCTGTTCGCTGCTTTTCGGCGGCTCGGCATTGGCTAAATACGAAACCCTGGAGAAGGGCGACAGCGGGGCGGAGGTTTTGAACATGCAGTCCGCGCTGGCATCGCTTGGGTATGACTTAACCACGGACGGCATATTCGGCGCGGGCACGGAAAAGGTCGTCATGCAGTTCCAGAAGGAGCAGAAGCTCACCTCGGACGGCCAGGCGGGGGACAAGACCCTGACGCGCCTGTACCTGCTTGCGCCGTCCTTTAAGCCCGATGCGGCGTCAATATCGGCGTCCGCTGTTGTCTCTGCCGCCGGCACCAAAGCGCGGGTGCAGACAACGGGCGGCACGCTCACCCTGCGCCAGACCCAGTCCACAGGCGCGAAGGCGCTTCAATATATCCCCAACCTGACCGTCCTCTCCGTATCGGAAAAGGGCAGCACATGGTGCAAAACGACGTATAACGGGAAGACCGGCTATGCGCTGACAAGCTATCTGAATTTTAATTACGATAATAACAATTACACCGCGACGCCGTCCCCCACCCCCACCGCCAAAATCGATTCAACGATAACGGCGCGGGTGCAGACAACGGGCGGCACGCTCACCCTGCGGCAGAGCCAGTCCACAGGCGCGAAGGCGCTCCAATATATTCCCAACCTGACCATTCTGTCCGTTTCGGAAAAGGGCAGCAAGTGGTGCAAAGCGACGTATAACGGGCAGACGGGCTATGTACTGACCAGCTATCTCAATTTTGACATTCAGACGCAGACCGCCTCAGCCCGCGTGCAGACAACGGGCGGCACGCTCACCCTGCGGCAGACCCAGTCCACAGGCGCGAAGGCGCTCCGATACATCCCCAACCTGACCGTCCTCTCCGTATCGGAAAAGGGCAGCACATGGTGCAAAACGACGTATGACGGGCAGACGGGCTATGTACTGACCAGCTATCTGAATTTTAATTACAATAATACCAATTACACCGCAACGCCGTCCCCCACCCCGACCGCAACACCGGACAATTCGGGCAGCGCGACGGCCGCGGTTAAGACCACGGGCGGCACGCTCACCCTGCGCAAGAGCCAGTCCACCGGCAGCGCGGCGCTCAAATACATCCCGAATCAGACCGTCCTCACCATATCGGAAAAGGGCAGCAAGTGGTGCAAAACCACCTACGACGGGAAGACGGGCTATGTGCTGACCAGCTATTTGGTATTCTCCGATGCGAAGGTCGTCACGGCGACTCCGACCGCTTCGCCGACGCCCACGCCGGATAACTCGCCTGACGGTCTGACGGCCACGGTCAAGACCACCGGCGGCACGCTCACCTTGCGGAAAACGGCCTCCACAAGCGCCGCGGCGCTCAGGCTCATCCCCAACAAAACGGTGCTGACCGTTCAAAGCGTGGGCGAAAAATGGTGCACGGTCACCTACGGCGGGCAGACGGGCTATGTGCTGACCAGCTATCTGGTGTTCGGCGAGGAGGATGCATCTACGCCGACCCCGTCGCCGACGCCGACGGCTACGCCTTCTTACGATACGGACACGCTCAGCAGAACGCTGACCTCCGGTATGACGGGCAGCGACGTGCGCCTTGTGCAGGAGCGGCTGCGGGAGCTGAATTATGTAAGCAGCGTCACGGGCACCTATGACGCGCAAACCGTTGCGGCGGTCAAGCAGTTCCAGAAGCTGCACGGCCTGACGGAGGACGGCAAGGCGGGCAAAAACACCTTCACCGTCCTGTTCTCCGACGCCGCCATCGCCTATTCGGACGATTTGAACAGCTACGAGACCCTGCATATCTATTATGACGACTACGCGCCGGACGCGGCCGCGGTCAGCAGGATGCAGACGGCGCTCAGGGAGCTGGACTATACCGTCAGCGTCAACGGCAAATTCGATGAAACGACCTATCTCGCCGTGCTGAATTTCCAGATGCGCAACGGGCTGACCACGGACGGCGTGGCGGGAGCATCCACGCAGGCGCTCTTGTACAGCGGACACGCCAAGGGGATGTCCGCGACGCCCTGCCTGACGCTGAGCGACAGCGACGGTTATATGAACGGCCCGTCCGATTCCCAAGTGCAGCTCCTGCATTGGTATAATGTCGTGAAGCCCGCGCTTGCAAGCGGCAGCTCCCTGCTCATCTATGACCCGGACACGGGGCTTTCGTGGACGCTCAAGGTCTACGCCCGCGGCCGTCATGCGGATTGCCAGCCGGCAACCCTCAAGGACACGCTGCTCATGTTCAAGTCCTTCGGCAAAATCGGCTGGACGGTGCAGACGGTGTATGTCCGTCTGCCGGACGGCCGCTGGACGATGGCAGCCATGCACGACCGTCCGCATTTGACCGGCTCAATCACGAATAACGGCTTTGACGGCCATCTCTGCGTCCACTTCCTGCGCGATATGGACGAGTGCAGGCAGAACGACCCCAATTACGGCGTTCAGAATCAGACGACCCTTCGCAATGCATGGAAGGCGCTGACGGGAGAAACGGTGGATTAGGGGCTGAGCATCCGCTGAAACGGTTGACTTTTTATCGTGTGCGTGATACAATCCGTACAACGGCGATGCGGAAGAACAACCCCCGCGCCGAGGCGTTCCGGCAGAGAGAGGCGGTCATTGGCTGCAAGCCGTCTCAGGGGACGCGGCGGGGCATTCGCTTCCAAGCCGCGGGGATGAAGCGTGTAAAGGCGCGTGCGTAGTTTCCGCCGTTTCCTCGCGTTAAGAGGGCTATGAGGGTGGGTTTCCCGCCGAACATGGGTGGTACAGCGTTGCGCTTTCGACGCCCCATGCGCCTGTTTTCAGCAGGCGCGGGGCGTTTTTTCATGCCAAGACAGGAGGGTGAAATCGGACAATGAGTATTAAAGAAGACTTAACACGCATCGGTCAGGAAATGGAAGACGAGCTGTCCGGCCTGAACGATTTGTCCGCCCTGGATGCGCTGCGTGTCAAGGTGCTGGGCAAGAAGGGCTCTCTGACGGCGCTTTTGCGCGGCATGGGGCAGGTCTCTGCAGAGGACAGGCCGAAAATCGGTCAGATGATCAACGAAAAGCGGGAACGCCTGTCCGCCCTGCTCGATGAGCGTCAGCGTATTCTGCAGACCAGGGAGCGAGAGCTGAAGCTCAAGCGCGAGGCGGTGGATGTGACCGAACCGCGGGAGCTGCCGAAGGTCGGCATGCCGCACCCCATTTCTCTTGTCCTCAATGAGGTCGTGGACTGCTTTGTGGGGCTTGGCTATGAGGTGGTCGAGGGGCCGGAGGTCGAGCTTGACCATTTCAATTTCGAGCTTTTGAATCTTCCCAAAGACCATCCCGCCCGCGATGCGCAGGACACCTTCTACATCAACGAAAACACCGTTCTGCGCACCCACACCTCTCCCGTGCAGGCGCGCACGATGACGAGCAGAAAGCCCCCTATCCGCATCATCTGCCCCGGCCGCGTATACCGCGCCGATGAGGTGGACGCGACGCACAGCCCCGTTTTCCATCAAATCGAGGGTCTGGTCATTGACGAAAACGTCTCGATGGGCGATTTAAAGGCCGCGCTGGATGCCTTTGCCAAGCGGCTGTACGGCGATGACATTCAGGTACGCTTCCGTCCCTCCTTCTTCCCCTTCACCGAGCCGAGCGCCGAGGTGGACCTGACGTGCGTGAACTGCCGCGGCAAGGGCTGCCGGATGTGCAAGGGCACGGGCTGGATTGAGGTGCTGGGCTGCGGCATGGTCAACCCGCACGTTCTGGAGATGTGCGGCATCGACCCGCAGAAGTATTCCGGCTTTGCCTTTGGCATCGGCCTGGAGCGCATCACCATGCTGCGCTACGGCATCACGGATATGCGCCTGATGTACGAGGGAGACCTGCGCTTCCTCAGGCAGTTTCGATAAGGGGGCGGCTGATATATGAAGGTTTCGATGAATCTGCTCAGGCGCTATGCGCCCATCCCCATGACGCCGAATGAATACGAGAGCCGCATGATTATGACCGGCACGGGCGTTGAGGGCATTGAGGATTTGGGGAAGGATTTGAAAAACGTCGTGGTCGGGCGGGTGCTGACCTGCAAAAATCATGAAAACAGCGACCATCTGCACGTCTGCACGGTGGATGTCGGGCAGGACGAGCCGCTGCAAATCGTCTGCGGCGCGCCCAATGTGCGCGAGGGCATTTTAGTCCCCGTGGCGCTGGTCGGCGCGGAGCTGCCGGGCGGCGTTCACATCAAAAAGGGAAAGCTGCGCGGCGTGGAAAGCTGCGGCATGCTGTGCGCGTCCACGGAAATCAGCGTGCCGGAGGATTTGTATCCCTCTGTCGGCGATGCAGGGCTGCTGATTTTTAACGAAGATTATCCTCTGGGCACGGACGTGAAGGAGATTTTCGGCTTCAACGACCATGTCATCGATTTTGAAATCCTGGCCAACCGTCCGGACTGCCTGAGCGTCTGGGGCGTGGCGCGGGAGACCGCCGCAGCGATGGGGACGGCTCTGACGCTGCCGGACATCGCCGTCAAGGACTGCGGCGAGGGCGATATCCGAGATTTTGCGAAGGTCGAGGTCAAAGATGCCGACCTCTGCCCGCGCTATGCGGCGAGGGTCATCAAAAACGTGCGCATCGGCCAAAGTCCCATGTGGCTGCGTCAGGCGCTCCATGCGGCCGGCATGCGCTCCATCAACAATGTGGTGGACATCACCAATTTCGTGATGCTCGAAACGGGGCATCCCATGCACGCCTTTGACCTGGACAAGGTGGAAGGCCGCCATATCATCGTGCGCCGTGCGCAGAAAAATGAGCCGCTCAGGACGCTGGACGGCAAAAATCACGCCATGAAGGGCGGCGAGCTGATGATATGCGACGAGCACGGGCCGACGGGTCTGGCCGGCATCATGGGCGGCGAGGAGAGCGAAATCACCGAGAATACGCACGAGGTGCTGTTTGAGGCGGCTGCGTTTGACCGCGCCAGCATCCGCATTTCCGCCCGTTCTTTGGGCATCCGCACGGAGGCCAGCGGACACTTTGAGCGCGGCGTATCGCCCATGACCGTCATGGCCGCTTTGCAGCGCGCCTGCCGCCTCGTCAATGAATTGGACGCGGGCGACGTCGTCCCCGGCGTTATCGATATTTACGAGCATCCGCAGACGCACAGCCCGATTACCGCCTCCATCAAACGCATTCAGCAGCGGGCGGGCGTGGCGCTGCCGCCGGAGCAGATGAAGGAAATCCTGGAAAAGCTCTTTTTCACCGTTTCGCTGGACGGCGATACGCTGACCGCCACCGCGCCGGATTTCCGGCAGGATGTGGACGGTGAAGCGGATCTGTGCGAAGAAGTCCTGCGCTACGCGGGCTATGATTTGATTCCCTGCACCCCCTTAAAAGGCGCGGCGAACGGCTTCCGCAGCGCCCACATGAAGCAGCAGGACAGGCTGCGGGCGCTGCTCTCCGGCATGGGCTATTATGAAACGATGACCTTTTCCTTCATCGCCAAGAAGAAGCTGGAGCAACTCGGCTTGGACGAAAAGGACGAGCGTCTGCAGGCGCTGCCGCTCTTAAATCCCCTGGGCGAGGACACCGCCTTCATGCGCACCACCCTGCTTTGCGGCGTGCTGACCACCGCGGCGACCAACATGGCGCACGGCAATCAGGAGGCGCGCATCTACGAAATCGGCAAGGTGTTTGACAGCCTGCACAGGACGGCGGAAAATCTGCCGACCGAAAAGCGGGCGCTCTGCCTCTGCGCCTACGGCAGGGACGAGGACTTCTTCTCCGTGCGCACGGCGGTGGAAGCGCTGCTGCACGATGCGGGCGCGGAATACACCATTGAGACCGCCTCCGAGCCGTACCTGCATCCCGGCCGCCGCGCCGCGCTGGTAAGCGACGGGCGCGTGGTCGCCGTGGTCGGCGAAGTGCATCCCGATGTCATGCGGAATTACGAGCTGGACAAGCGCGCCTATGTCGCCCATGTCATGCTGGACACGCTGAGCGAATGCGCAAGCCCGATGGGGCATGTGCAGGCCATTGCCCGCTTCCCTGCGGTCAGCCGCGACATCGCGCTGGTGATGAACGATGCCCAGCCCGTCGGTCCTGTCATGCAGGCCATGAAAATCGCCTGCGGCCGGATGCTGGAGGATATCGCCCTGTTCGATGTATTCCGCGGCGCACAGGTGGGCGAGGGCAGGAAGTCCGTCGCCTTCTCCCTGTCCTTCCGCGCCGAGGACCATACGTTGACCGAGGAAGAAATCACGGGGCTGATGAAGAAGGTACTGAAAACCGCAAAAGACGGCTTTGACGCCGATCTGCGCTCATAAATCATAAGGAGGACAGGCATATGGTGCATCACATTGTTTTCTGGAAATTAAAGGACGAAAATAAGCAGGCGAACGCGCAGAAAATCAAGCGGGGCCTGGAGGCGCTGGTCGGGCAAATCGAAGGCTTGAACAAGCTGGAGGTTGGCGTCAACTTTAACCCAAAGGGCTGGGATCTGTGTCTGTACGGCGAGTATGAAAGCCGCGAGGCGCTTGCCTTCTATCAAAATCATCCCAAGCACAAGGCGATGCAGGCCGTCGTCCATGCCGCCATGCTGGAGAGAGCGGTCGTTGATTACGAATGATTTGGATGCGCTGAGTCCCGCTGCTGTGTTGGGTGCGGGGCAAAGCCTTTCTGCCCCGCACGACCGAAAAATCCGATAGAAAAATCCCGCTGCAGGGTTTTGATTCCGCAGCGGGATTATTTTATACGGGAAAGAATTATTTCTTGAACAGCCCGAAGAGCCCCTTCTTTGCTTCCGCCTCCCGGCTGCTGACCGCCGTGACCTGATAGCCCGTATCGGCGATGGCCTTGCGCAGCGCGGCCTCGTCCAGCGGCGCTTCGGATTCAATAACCGTCTGTCCTTTGCTGTGGGAAGAGCTGACCTTTTTCACCTGAAATGTCCTGCGAATGACATCGTTGACGTGCGCTTCGCACATGCCGCACATCATGCCGTCGATTTTCACCGTCGTCTCAATCATATGCCGCTCCTTTCCGTCCCGTTCGGGCGGTACACTTGCGGTTAAGCTTCCTTAACCGCAGAAAGTATAGCGCATTCAAGGGCGGAATGTCAAGACAAACGGAGCGGGCATCATCGGCAGGCTTTACACAGTACGAACCGCTCCGCGCCTTCAGACGGCCGCCAGGCGGCTCGCTTCCCGTTTGATGGGCAGCAGTGCTTCCGCCTCCCATTCCGCGCCGAAGGCATTGAGCGCCTTGACCATGAAGCGCCGGACTTCCTCGTCTTTTGCCTCGGAGAACAGACCCTGCCGCAGGCGGAGCGCCATATCATGCAAATCGAATAAAATATCCGTTTTGCAGCGGCGAACCTCCGCGTCATCCTGATCAAGCAGCGCCGTGTCATAGTCGTCCGTCCGGCCGCAATGCGCGGTGCAGAGGGCGCAGTTCGGCACCATGCGGTCGCGCTCTTCATGGATGCGGCAAATCAGCTCGTCATAGACCGCATCGCTCGGCTGCATTGAAACCATCGCAAGCCCCTCGGTGAGCAGTGCCCACACATCGGGCAGGGGGTCGCTTTCGCCGTCCGCAGAGCGCGCCAAGCCGACCAGCGCGCCGATGAGCGCGTCTTCCCTGCTGCTCATTCGTCCAGTATCCTTCCGTCCACGGAGACGGTCACGACCTGCCACGGGATGAATTTCCCGCTGTTTTGCAGGGCAGTCTTGGCCGCGTGCTCCAGCCCGCCGCAGCAGGGCACCTCCATGCGCACCACGGTAACGCTTTTGATATTGTTGCCGCGGATGATTTCCGTCAGTTTTTCGGCATAATCCACATTATCCAGTTTCGGGCAGCCGACCAGCGTGATATGCCCCTTGATAAAGCGCTCATGGAAGGCAGCATAGGCATAGGCCGTGCAGTCGGCGGCGATAAGCAGCCGCGCACCGTCAAAATAAGGCGCGTTGACGGGGACGAGCTTAATCTGCACAGGCCACTGGGAAAGCCGGCTCACCGGCGCCGCATACGCCGTTTCGCAGCTTTCCTGCGCCTCATGCTCAATTTTCCGTGAGTTCGTACCCGGGCAGCCGCAGGGCAGCGTCTTGCCCTCCCGCTGCATTTTCTCCTGCATCTTCTTTTGCTTGCTTTCCAGCACGGCCTTTTCGTCATAAGCCGCCGCCTCGCGCTCCACAAAGGAGATGGCGTTGGTCGGGCAGGCGGGCAGACAATCGCCCAACCCGTCGCAGTAATCGTCCCGCATAAGCTGCGCCTTGCCGTTCACCATGGCGATGGCTCCCTCGTGACACGCCACCGCGCAGGCGCCGCAGCCGTTGCACTTTTCCTGATTGATTTCAATGATTCGCCGTTTCATCATCATCCCTCCTTGCTTTTACGGCATAATTATACTATAATCATACCGAACAGTCTGTTGAATTTTCAACAAAAGGGGCGTTTTGATGGAAAATTATGCTGACATTCTCCTTGCGTCCCGCCTTTTCAACGGCATTGAAAAAGACGAGCTGCAAACGGTGCTTTCCTGCCTGGAGGCGAAAACAGAGCGTTTTGAAAAGGGCGCGTATCTGCTTCGAGCAGGCGAAAGCGTTGAGGCCATCGGGCTTGTCCTGAAAGGCAGCGTCCTCATTTTTCAGGAGGACGTCTGGGGCAACCGCAGCATCCTGTCAAAGGCCGAGGCGGGGCAGACCTTCGCCGCTGCCTTTGCCTGTGCGCCGCACGCCCCGCTCAATGTGAGCGTCATGGCGGAAACGCCTGTTTCCGTCCTCATGCTGAATGTGCGGCGCGTCCTCACGGTCTGCTCCTCCGCCTGTACGCACCACAGCCGCATTATCCGCAATTTGGTGGAGGTGCTGGCGGAAAAGTCCCTTCGGTGCAACGAGAAGCTCACGCATTTGGCGCAGAGAACAACCCGCGCCAAGCTGCTCTCCTTCTTTTCGGCGGAGGCGCAGCGGCACGGGTGCTATGCGTTTGATATTCCGTTTTCCAGACAGCAGCTGGCCGACTATTTAGCAGTCGAGCGGAGCGGCCTGTCCGTTGAGCTGGGCAAAATGCGGGCTGAAGGTCTCATTGCTTTTCATAAAAATCACTTTGTTATCAACATATAATTTTGCGTATTCTTCGCCCGAA
Source organism: Anaerovibrio sp. (assembly GCA_963611355.1). GTDB lineage: Bacteria > Bacillota > Clostridia > Christensenellales > Aristaeellaceae > CAVDRM01. Next base: position 7,432 of record CAVDRM010000029.1, on the reverse strand, counting down.
ACAGTTTTGCTCCTTCTCCGGCATAAGAGATGAGAAGTCGGAAATTTCGCCGCGCTTTGAGCGCGCCGTTTCACTGTCCGCTTTTCTCTTCCAGCTTGGCGCACCATTTATCGCCGATGTAGGAGAAGATAAAGCCGACGACGATATACACAAGGCCGATGAGCAGGGCGGAGACGGAGGCAAAAATGCCTTCCGGCACAACGACGACCGTGCTGGCCAGCACCACGCCGATGATGGCATGGCTTATCTGCGACGGCCACTTATCAATGGCCGCATTGACCGCCTTGGGCAAAACCAAAATGCACGCCCCAATGCCCAGACCCAGCGGCAGCAGCACGCCCGGCGACAGCGTCTTGATGCCAAGCAGCATGGCTTCATACAGGCCGAAGAACAAAATCAGCGTAGACGAGCTGAGACCCGGCACAATCATGCTGAGACCCCATAGCACGCCGCACAGCAGGAAACCCCAGAAATCCTGCGCAAGCTGCACGCCGCCGGAGATGATGCGGACAGTCAGCAGAATGGCCGTCAATGCAATAAAGGCAATGCCGAGCGAGCTGTAAGAGGAGGCGGAACGCCCCGTTTTGCCCGCATCGCGCCACAGGCCGGGCACAGTGCCCAGCACGAAGCCGACGAACAGGCAGGTCATTTCCTGCTCGTGCTTTGCCAGCAAATCACCCGTCAAGCCCGCCAGCCCGACAAAGCCGATGCCGACGCCGATGACGAACAGAAGCAGACGCAGCCAGTCCTTTTTCAGCGCCTTCATAGGATGCGCCAGCAGCTCCATAATCGGCTTATACATGCCGAAGGCCGCGCAGAGCGCGCCGCCGCTGATGCCGGGCAAAATAGCCCCGAAGCCGACCAGCACACCGCGCAGACACAAAATCACACCGCTCAACAGGCTCATCAAAGCATCCTCCTATCTTTCCCGCGTACGGGACAGCCGACCCGCCGCGCAAAGATGCGGCAATCGGCACAGACTTTGTTATTGTATCAAAAAACGTCCCGATTTGTATTTCGATTTTGTTAAGAATCGGCAGAAAAATGTAAAAAGTTTCAAGGACCCCCTCTGTTTCCATGGTTTGCAAAAGGCTTTCACTTTTTTCCGTCAATCTCCAAGCAATGCAGCAGCGATAAAGGCTTTACATGATAAGAAATCCGTCGGAATAATTTTCATCCAAAAACAGATTGACACGGGACGTGAAAATTGATATACTATTTAGGCGCACTGAAAATGGTCGCCGCCGTAAGGCCGCCCGCCTGACGCGGAGAGATGGCCGAGGGGTTGAAGGCGCCAGTCTTGAAAACTGGTGATGTCGCAAGGCACCGGGGGTTCGAATCCCTCTCTCTCCGCCATTTTTTCAGCAGTTCGCTGCGCTTGGATGCATTGGCTCATGTGTCCGAACAGCTTCATACGGAGAAGTACCCAAGTGGCCGAAGGGGCTCCCCTGCTAAGGGAGTAGGGTGGGATAACCGCCGCCCGGGTTCAAATCCCGGCTTCTCCGCCAAAATCAATGAAACCCTTGAGAAATCAAGGGTTTTTCTTTGTGCCTTGGGGCTTGCCTGGGGTGTCTTTTATGCTCGTTGTGTTTCGTTATTTTTTATTATGTGCTGTTATAGCTTGCGCCGTAGCTTACACGCGAGCTATACGCATAGCTTACAAAGTCTTTTCCGGGCGCTTCATGGCATTGACGGCTTCCCTTGCGGCCTCATCGTTCGGATGCACATACCTGTCCATCATTTTGGTGGATGTCCAGCGCATGATGCGCCTGACGATTTGCGGGGGCGTATTTTCGTCTATGGTGTGCCGGGTGGCGGTTGTATGCCTGCACGAATACGGCGCGAGGTGGCGCGTGATTTGGGCGTCCTCCAGTGCTTTATAATATCGGTTGTAAAACGCGGTTTCGGTTATCGGGTAAAGCAGCTCCGTCTCCGTTTCGTTCATGGCGTCCTCAATGACGGGGCAGATGTCGTCCGGCAAAAGGAGCGCGTCCTTTCTGCGCTCGTCCGTCTTGATGCCGACGCCGACAATCTGACGGTTCGGCAGGTCTATCATGCTCTTTGTCAATTTCCGCATCTCGCCGGGCATCATGCCGGTGTAAATCATGATGAGCGGGATGCAGGCGTTCAGGTCTCCGGCATCGTACCGCGCCCACAGCCGCACCTGCTCCGCCTCGGTGAACGGCTCTGTTTCCTTTTCCTCCAGCTTCGGCAGGTCGATAAAGGACGGCAGGTCCTTATTCGCCCATCCGTCCGCCGCGGCCAGCTTGAACAGATGCGACAAAAGCTGCTTGACGTCCTTCGCGGGGTAGTAGGTTTTGCAGGTCTGGCGGACAACGGTGCGAAGGTCGGAGATGGTCAAAGCGTCCACCGGATTTGTTGATATTGATTTCAGCTTATTCCACGCGCCTTTATACGCCGTGCGCTTGGATTCGGACAGGCGCTCCATTTCCGTTCCGGAATAGGTTTCCCAATAGGCGGACAGGAGCGGGGCTTTGCGCGTTTCGGGCGCGTTGGCAAGGACGGGGCAATAATTCAGGGCGTCCGTCTTTGTTTTGAATCCGCCTTTTGTCCGCCGTATCTGATATTTTTTACCGTCCCGCTCTTCAAGCCCGATTGTCACTGCCGCCGTCCATGTCCGGCCTCTTTTGTATGCGCTTCCCGTTCCGTTGCCGCGCGTCTTTACGCTCTTCCTTCTTTCCTGCCGCATCCCGCACCAGGGGCAGAACGCAGCGCCGTCCGGCATGTCCTTCCTGCATTTTTTACACTGCGGCATAAAACTACCCCTTCACCACATCAAAGAGCGTTGAAACGTTGTAATGCGACACACGATAAATAAAGCCGTATCTTGGGTCGGACAAATCCCACGCCACCAGCGCGCCGAAAATAAACAGCAGTACGCAGATAATAACCGTTTTGATGCTGTTGCCTTTACGCAGATACTTTTCCCGCTCTTCCGCGCGGGCGATTCGTGCGTTGAGCTGGTCAATCAGCGTCTGCGCGTGCTGGGGCATGGTGTATTCCACACGGATGACCTCTTTCGGCTCAATGCCCGTCAGCTCGTCAAGGGAGCCGCCTCCAGCTTTGACCAAAGCGGCCACGTTGCAAAACTGCGGCGATGCATTTTTAGCGCCGAGCAAGCGGTTGATTGTCGTGACGGGCACACCGGACAGGTCTGACCATTTCTGAACGGAATAGCCTGTCTTTTCCCGTAAGGCGCACAGATATTCCGCTATTTCCTCCGCTGATACCATTGAAACACCGTCTTTCGCTTTTTTCGTGTTTTAAAACGGGAAAACCATACTTGGAACAGGTAAAACCATGCGTGGCGCATTGCAGACCACGACGGAATCCGTAATATGGAAGCAGCCAAAGTAAGACAGGAGGGGAAGACGCATGCCGAGGAGAAACCATATCCGCAGAAACGGCAGGAAAGTTTCGACCGTCTATAATCCGAACAGCTTCAGCGCTTTGCTGTTAGAGCTTGGGCTTTGCAGGGCTGAACAGGCCGAACGGCAGAAGGAAAAATAGCGTACAGTGGTCAGGATGCGCCAAATGTGCGAAGATAGGGAAAAAGCCCCCAAGGGGCGGAAAGAAGGAAGCGCATGATTTACTTGCAGCTCGACAACGGCATCTGGACAATCACGGTTGATTCTTTCGGCGGTCAAATTCCCGATTCACCATCTCTTGAACGAGTGCTTCAAGCGCTTCGCGCTGCTGCTGTTCCGATGCAGACTGCGGAATAGTGATTTGAAAGCGCTGTGCGCCGTCCGGCTTATCGGGCGGCGCTTCTTTTTTGATGTCGAAGGGTACGCGGCCGAGAAGCTCGTCGGCGGATACATTGCATAAATTACATATTTTCACCATAACATCAATGGACGGTTCACGGTTCCCAACTTCCCAATTAGAAACAGACTGAACGCTAACACCCAAGGAAACGGCGATTTCTTTTTGTGTTAGCCCCGCTTTTTCACGCGCTTCCTTTAATTTAAACACTTTTTTCACCTCCTTTATAATGTTACAACAAATTGTTGATAAGGACAACAAAAAAATTTCAACGAGGTGTTGACATTATCCCCGTTTTGTTATATAATTGTATCAACGAAACGGAGAAAGGGGTGAGCAAGTGAGTAATCGCCTTAAAGAAATTAGGCTTGCTAAAGGGCTGACGCTGCGAGAAGTGGCGGAAAAAGTCGGAATGACTTATCAGGCGATAGGTCATTATGAGCAGGGAAACCGGAAAATTTCGCTTGATACCGCCGTGAAACTGGCGGCAGTCCTCGATTGTAAAGTGGACGACTTATGTGAAGGACAGCAGCTTGACTGCACGGCGCGATGCGACGAGCGCCGATTACAGCCCTTATGTGACCGGCAGCACGCTGGACGACGCGGCGCTTTACTTTAACCGCAGCGGCTTTGATTCCACGTGGATTGCGGAAAACCGGGGTATGCTCAATTCAAACGACGCGACCGAAGTGAAAATGTACCAGAAAGTGCTGGCAGCCGAGGAGAAGACCGAGGAGGCGGAGGCCGAGCTGGAAGCGCTCAACACCTATATCGAGCGCCGCCTGAGCAGCGATACAAGCGACCCCGATTCGATTGTCAGGCGCGTCAACGATTACATCGTTAACGAATGCCCCACGCTGTATTCGATGCAGAAGAGCCTGAAAAACGGCAAGCTCATCTCTACCACGCGCGCCGTTGATTTTAGCCAGGCCGATATTGAAAACCGCGTGCGCTCCGAGTGCCAAAAAAAGCAGGAAACCGAAGCCAGAGGCAATGCGGAAATCGCGCACATCGATGAAGTCATCGGCGGCACGGCAGGGGCGGAGACGCCCGCGCCACAGGCAACGCCGAGCGCAGGAGTCGCGCCGCAGGCAACGAATACGCCCGCGCCCACATCCGCGCCCAAGAGCCCCGAGGCAACGCAGACGGCGGCGGCGGCGGTCAAGGCGCAGGGCAATGATGCCGAAAAGCGCATCGTCACTTACCCGACCAAGGCGGAAACCAAGCTCCGCCTGTCGAACAATATTTTCAGCCAAGGCCTGAACGAGGCGAGCGGAAGCCTGACGGGGCTGTACACCTTTGACGCGCCCCAAACAGCGAATGCCGAAGGGCAGCCCTCCTTATTCGATACGCAGGCCGATACGGAGAGCTCTGCGCAGAGCAAGACGCCGAGCATTGCCACTGTTTTAGGCTCCTACTATACCCGCCATTATGCCGAAATCAAGACGCAGGAAATCTACGGCAATCTCTATTCCGGCATGATAGGCGACGTAGAAAAGACGGCCAAGGACACGGGCCACATGAGCGCATACGGGCTTGTCAAGGAATATGAGGCGGCGCAGCAGAAGCAGAAGGAATACCTAAACAGGCACCCGGAGGTCAAAGCAGCGCTGGATAACCTTGAAAACACCGGCGATACGGGCTTGGACATCACGAACGACGCCGACCATCCGGCAATTGAGGCGCTTCAGGCGTATTACAATCTGGAGAGCGCCGTCCTGTCCGAGGAATACGACGCGGCAAAAGCGATTGTTGACAATGTCGCCAATAAAATAACAAAGGCAACGGCCATTGTCACCCGCAACGGCTATGAGGGCAGCATGGGCAGCCCCGTCCTTTCCGCGATGCAGTTTGTCGTTGACAACTACGCCGCGACGCCCACCCGCGACTACACCACATCGAGCAACCCGTATGATTTGGCCGTTCTGTCCGGCTATACCGCGGAAGAAGCAAAGCGGTACAGCGAGGCGGCGGAAGCCTCCCTCACGAAGGAAAAGGAAACGCTGAATACGGTCAAGGACATTCTGGGCGGCGCCAAGGGCGCGGAGCAGTACTTCGGCAACATTGACAGACGGCTTGAAATCATCGACGAAACCCTGCGGGGCATTGAGTATTTCAAGCTTCGGGAAAGCAAGGATTTTCAGGAAACCGTTTATGACGCTTATCTGCAAAACGGTTTCGGCACGAATGCGGAACGGGCGGCGCTCAATCGCTCCGATAATTACCAATCGTTCACGGACAACCTTGAAAACATTTTAACGACCGTTGCGGACAGGGGCTACAGCGCCCTGCCGCAGAGCATGCGGGACATCTACGATTCACTGCCCGCGGAGCTGACGGGCCGCGTATACGCAGCGAGCCAGGGCAAGGAAAGCTGGGGCGGCTATGTCGCCGAGGTCAGAAAATACCTGAAGGATATATCGTCCGGCGCAGAAAGCCATACGGCCGAGCATGGCAAAAAGAACATTGACACACGCATCAGCATGAGGGAGCTGAGCTTAACGGGCAGCGGCCAAAGGACGAAGACGCTTGCCGATTTGCTGACGCAGGACGAAAAGAACACCTACGCTTATCTCCTGAGCAAGGAAGGCGAGGATAAGGCCAACGAATATCTTGATTATCTTGACGGCGAATACGGCGCGGTGAATCTGCGCGACGCATACGCCGCACAGGAGGCAGGCGTCAGGGCAGGCGGCGAAAAGAACCTTATTTGGGGCACGATATTTGCGGCCGCGTCCGTGGTTGGCAACGCGCTGGGCGGCTTGCAGAGCGCAGGCTATGTCCTTGGCAAAACGCTCGAAGGCGGAGAAATCAACCCGTACCACAAGGCCTTTAACGCGCAGACAACGGCGAGCGCACTCCGGCAGGCGCAGAAGGAACAGATTTCATCCGGCTTCACCGGCAAGGTCGGCAGCGTCGCTTACGATGTCGCCGTCAACTTTGCGGACAATATGTTCCGCACCTTCCTGTCCGGCGGCTTCGCCGGTGCGGGCGCGGCCTCCATCGGCACGGTTGCCGGAAAGACGATAACTGTTGCCGAGGCCGGTTCTTATGCCCTCATGTTCTCCGGCTCAATGAGCAGCGCGACACAGCAGGCGCTTCTCAACGGCGCGGACCAGGGCAGCGCCGTTCTCTACGGCATTGCCAGCGGAACGGCGGAGGTTGTGACGGAGGTCTACGAAGTCGGCAACCTGATTGACATCGCGCAGGGCGCGAAGAAGAGCCTGAAGGACGCGCTTGTTGACGCCGTTTCCGAGTTTGTTGGCGAATCCGCCAGCGAGATTCTGAGCCATGTCGCCGAGCAGACCATCCTTCAGGAGTACAGCTCCTACGAGCAGCACATCGCCGAACTGAGCAGAACGATGGACGAAGGCGAGGCACGGAAGCAGGCGAGCAGGGAGTTCTGGGAAGATGTGCTTTACGCAGGCCTCATCGGCGCTCTGTCCAGCGCCGGACAGTCCGCGTTCTCTCAGCTCAACAGCGGCATACAGCAAAAGAAGCAGCGCAATACAGACCTTGAGCGGGCACTCCGAACGGCCGTGGCGAACGACATCAACACGCAGGAAACCGCGCAGAAGACCGCAGAGCAAACAGCACCCGTACAGAAAACCACTCCGCAGACAGATAATGCCGAGCAGAGGGCACA
>CAVDRM010000028.1:0-34843 GCA_963611355.1 Anaerovibrio sp. | reverse complement strand
TGAGAATTGATGCGCTCAGGCCTGTTTGCTGTACCATTTTTCTGCTTTTATGCCTTCTTTTCCCTCTGGCAGCCTCCTCCGGTATCCGCCGGAATGCGCCCTCGATGACCTTTGCCGTAAAGCGATGGCAAAACGCATGGACGAGCACCGCAAAGTGCGGCAGACGCTGCGGCATCGTATGCCCCAAGAACTGGCGATACGCCGCATTCACTTCCGCATCCCGCATGGTCTGCCGCAGCGGACGGATTCTGAACAGATGCCGGATCGTCACCGGCTTGAACAGCACCGCCGAATCACAGCTCAGCTGACCGTTGTCCTCGCAGTACAACTCCTCCGCCAGCTCATTTATGTGCGTAAAATCTATTGCCGTGTCGATTTTTCGCAGCAGATGTTCTTTCGGTACCAGCATATCCGTGCACAGCATTTCGATTGCCTGCCGCTGTCCGTTTCTTTCGTCAGCATTTTCATCACCGACGCTATTATAATCAGATATATCAGAAAAGGCCGCTCATCGCGGCCTTTTTGGACAGGCTGGTACGGCAGAAATGCCGCCTTTTTATGTTGTAAATCTGTATTATTTTCCGACTTCGATTCGTGTCAGCGCACGGCGCAGCTTGGCCTCTGCAACGGCGAATTGCGCGTCCTCACGGGCAAGTTCCTTCATCTGCTCTTCAGCGGCAGCACGGGCACGCTCTGCGCGAGGAACATCGATTTCGTCCTCCCATTCAAAAGTGGTCGCCATGATGCGCACCTCACCGCCAGATACGCTGACCATCCCGCCGCTGCAAGCAGCGGCGCGGGTGCGGCCCTCCGCATCCGTGACGCGGGCTTCACCCGTGCCGAGCGGCGCGGCATAGTCAATGTGTCGCGCCAAAATACAGGCATCGCCCTCTGTTGTGCGAACGATGGCGCGCTCTGCCTGCCCGTCAAACGCCATGCTGTCCGGCGTGACGATTTGCAAATGAAACGTTGCCATGCTCATTCACCCTTTTTGGCTTTTTCCACTGCTTCGTCGATTGTACCGACGAACAGGAACGCGCTTTCCGGCAGGTCATCATGCTGCCCCTCGATGATTTCCTTGAAGCCGCGAATCGTCTCCTTGAGCGGCACATACTTGCCCTCCATGCCGGTGAACTGCTCGGCTACGGAGAACGGCTGGCTCAGGAAGCGCTGCACCTTGCGGGCGCGGGCGACGATAAGCTTGTCCTCATCGCTTAATTCATCCATGCCCATGATGGCGATGATGTCCTGCAATTCTTTATAGCGCTGCAGGATGCTCTGCACCTGACGGGCGACCTCATAATGCTCGCTGCCGACCACTTCGGGGCTTAAAATCCGGCTGGTGGATTCCAGCGGGTCAACGGCGGGATAAATGCCCAGGGAGGAAATGCTGCGGCTCAGAACGGTCGTTGCATCCAGATGGGCGAAGGTCGTTGCAGGCGCGGGGTCGGTCAGGTCATCCGCAGGAACGTATACGGCCTGTACGGACGTGATAGAACCCTTCCTCGTAGACGTGATGCGTTCCTGAAGCGCTCCCATTTCGGTAGCCAGCGTTGGCTGATAGCCGACAGCGCTCGGCATACGGCCGAGCAGAGCGGACACCTCAGAGCCGGCCTGCGTGAAACGGAAAATGTTATCAATAAACAGAAGCACATCCTGATTTTCGCGGTCGCGGAAATATTCCGCCATCGTCAGCGCGGACAGGCCGACGCGCATACGCGCTCCCGGCGGCTCGTTCATCTGGCCGTAGACCAATGCGGTTTTGGACAGAACGCCGCTTTCCTTCATTTCGTTATACAGGTCGTTGCCTTCGCGGGTACGCTCTCCGACACCGGCAAACACGGACAGACCGCCATGCTGCTTGGCGATGTTGTGAATCAGCTCCATAATCAGAACGGTTTTGCCGACACCTGCGCCGCCGAACAGACCGATTTTGCCGCCTTTTGCATACGGGGCAATCAGGTCAACGACCTTGATGCCCGTTTCCAGAATCTCGGTCGAGGTCTCCTGATCCTCATAGCCGGGCGGGTCGCGGTGAATCGGCCAGCGTTCCGCCGTTTCGGGCTCCGGCTTTTCATCGATGGCCTGCCCCAAAAGGTTAAAGATGCGGCCAAGGCATTCCTTGCCGACTGGAACGATGATGGGGCTGCCGGTATCCACGGCCTCCAGCCCGCGCACCATGCCGTCGGTCGCGTTCATGGACACGCAGCGGACGACATTGTCGCCCACATGCTGCGCCACTTCTGCGATGATTTTTTTGTCGCCGTTCTGAATTTCAATGGCGGAAAGCAGTTCAGGCAGATGACCGTCCTCAAAGCGGATGTCCAGCACGGGACCGATGACCTGAACGACCTTGCCCTTGTTTTGTTCGCTCACGTTTGCTCCTTTCCCGATGCCTTATTCTTCCGCACCGGCCACGATTTCCGTGATTTCTTGGGTAATCGCGCCCTGACGGGCACGGTTATATTTGAGCCGCAGATCCGAAATCATCGCATCTGCATTTTTGGTGGCGGAATCCATCGCATTGCGGCGTGCTGCCACTTCGCTGGCATAGGAATCGCACACCGCACTGTACAGACGGCCCGCCAGAAAATCCGGCATGACTTTCTTCAGCAGCTCGGCTGCCTCCGGCTCATACACCGTAGAAGAGGCGATTTCTTCCGCCTTTGGCTCCGTTCCTGCGATGGGCAGAAGCTGCTCCAAAGCGACCTCCTGCGTCATCATGGACTTGAAGCCGGTGTACACCAGCCACAGCTCGTCAAATTTTTCCGTTTGATAGCCGTCCATCAGCATGGCCGCCAGCTTATAGCATTTGCCGACGGAAAGTCCTTCCACATGAGCGTATTCCTCCGACAGAAGCTCCGCGCCGAGGCGGTTATATTTCTCGATGGCTTTTCTTCCCAGCGGCAGGACGCAGAAGGGGACATCCCCCGTATGTGCCTGCACTGCCTTAAAGACATTGTTGTTATAGCCGCCTGCCAGACCGCGCTCACCGGCGATGATGACATAGCACCTGCGCTTCACGGGACGCGCCGTGGCAAACGGCACGGTCTTGTCTCCGCAGTGCATAACGGCGGCTGTCATAGCTTCCATGGAAATAGCCGCATAGGGCTTGCTCTTTTCCATGCGCTCCTTCACGCGGCGGAGCTTGGAGGTCGCCACAAGCTGCATGGCCTTGGTGATCTGCATGGTGCTTTCCACGCTTCGGATGCGCAGCTTAATGTCCTTCATGGACGCGCCGGCCACGGTCACCCCTCCTTACTGCTTCGCTTTGATAAAATCCTTCGTATAAGCTTCGAGCGCCGCCTTCAGCTGTGCCTCGGTGTCCTTGCTCAGTTCGCCGGTCGTGCGGATGGCCTCCAGCACAGGCATATGCTGTGCCGCCATGCGCTCATACAGCCCTTCCTCATATTCGGCAGCGTCGCGAACCTCGATTTCCTTCAGGAAGTCATGCGTGACGGCGTAGAAAATGCACACCTGATTTTCCACGGGGACAGGGTGACTGTGATTCTGCTTGAGTACGGCCACGATGCGCTCGCCCTGCGCCAGACGTGCCTTGGTGTCTGTGTCCAAGTCCGAACCGAACTGCGCGAAGCCCTGCAGCTCACGATACTGGCTGTACAGGAGCTTAAGGGTTCCGGCGACCTTCTTCATGGCCTTAATCTGCGCATTGCCGCCGACACGGCTGACGGAAATACCGGGGTTAACAGCCGGCATAATGCCCGCATGGAACATTTCCGTTTCCAGGAAGATCTGACCGTCGGTAATCGAAATCACGTTGGTCGGGATGTACGCGGAGACATCGCCTGCCTGCGTCTCAATGATGGGCAGCGCAGTAATGGAGCCACCGCCGTGCGCAGGGTCAACACGCGCCGCACGCTCCAGCAAACGGCTGTGCAGATAGAAAACATCGCCCGGATAAGCCTCTCGTCCCGGTGGGCGGCGAATCAGCAGTGAAAGAGCGCGGTACGCCACGGCATGCTTGGACAAATCATCATAGACAATCAGCACGTCCTTGCCCTTGTCCATAAAATATTCCGCCATTGCGCAGCCGGAATAGGGCGCAATATATTGAAGCGGCGACAAATCGGATGCCGTTGCGCTGACGACGATGGTATAATCCATCGCACCCGCGGCGGACAGGGTATCCACCAGCTGCGCCACTGTCGAGCATTTCTGGCCGATGGCCACATAAATGCAGATGACATCCTTGCCCTTTTGATTAATGATGGTGTCCAGCGCAATGACCGTTTTACCGGTCTGACGGTCACCGATAATCAGCTCACGCTGACCGCGGCCAATCGGAATCATGCTGTCAATGGCCTTGATACCAGTTTGAAGCGGCACGGAAACGCTTTTTCTCTCGATGATGCCGGGGGCATTGCGCTCAATGGGGCGGTATTCTTTGGATTCAATCGTGCCTCGGCCGTCTATGGGCTGACCCAGCGCATTGACCACGCGCCCGATGAGCGCCTCGCCGACAGGCACGGAGACGACGCGTCCCGTGCGCTCCACGGTATCGCCCTCGCGGATGCCCTCGTCACTGCCCAGCATAACGATGGCAACGGAGTTCTCCTCCAAATTCAGCGCCATGCCGTATTCGCCGTTTTGAAAGCGCACCAGCTCGTTGGCCATGCAATGTTCCAAGCCGCTGGCGCGGGCAATGCCGTCGCCAATCATCAGGATGGTGCCCGTATCGCTCTGGCTGATTTTGTTCTCGTAATGCTTGATTTGCTCTTTAATGAGCTTGGAAATTTCTTCTGGTTTTAACTGCATCGTATCACCGCTTTCAGTCAATCCGGCCAATGAAGCTGGCCGTCAGAAACGCAGATAATTTCATTCATCCCCCGTCATCGAGCGGTGAATGGCCTCCAAACGGTGGCGAACGGTGTTGTCGTACCGCTTGCCGTCCATTTCCAGTATCGCGCCGCCCAGCACGGCGGAATCCACCTGCTCAGACAGAACGACCGTTTTCCCTGTCATGCCGCGGAGCTTTTCAAGGAGCCGCTCACGCTGCGCATTGTCCAGCGACGCGCCCGTTGTCACCCGCGCCTCCAGCACCCTGTGGTCACGGTTGAAATTCTCTCTGTATGCCTGTTCGCACCCGTTCAGCTCATGAAGCGCGGAACGCTCCAGGAGGAGCTTCAGAAAATTCAGCACATAGGGGTGTACCTGACCGCGCAGAGCACTGTCTAAAATGGAGAGCCGCTCCGCCTTGGGCAGTGACATATTGGACAACAGGCGAATGAAATCGGGCTGCTCCTTCAAAACACCCAAGAGCGCCTTTAATTCGTCCAGCACCTCGGCTTCGATTTTTTCCTCAGCGCACAGGGCATACAGACCGTCGCCGTATTCTCTGCTCAGCTCCGTCACGGCTGTTCACCCACGTTCCTGATGAATTCATCCACAAGAGCCTTATGGTCGCTTTCGTTGATTTCACGCTCCACGACCTTGGATGCAATGCTGACGGCAATATCGGAAATTTCTCCGCGCACATCCTGAAGCATCTGCTTCTTTTCCCGCGCGATTTCTTCCTCGGCCTTCCGCTTCATATGGCTGACCTGGCTGCTGGCCTCGGCAATCATGCTGTCGCTTTTACGCTGCGCCGTCTGAACGGCATTGCGAACCAGACCGTCCGCTTCCTCGCGGGCGGCTGCCAGCCTGCTTTCATATGCCTGCTTCATGTCGGCTGCGGCGGCGCGGTTTTCGTCAGCCTCTTCATAAATCTTCTTGACCTGCGTCTCGCGCTCGGCCACGACCTTCTGCACGGGCTTAAACAAAAACTTTTTGAGGATGACCAGCATGATGAGCAGATTGGCAAGCGAAATAAGAATCTGCCAAATGTTGACAGAAATGATTTCAAGTGTCTGCATGGGCTCTGCCTTTCTATGAATGGCTTGGAAAATTGACAAAAATCAAAGCAGACCTGCGCCCCAAGTGGTCACTGCTTCCTTCAAAAGATTGATGAACATACTGGGCGCAACGAAAATCAGCAGAATGCCGATGACCAGACCATACAGACCGGTGGTTTCGGCGATGGCATCGCCCATGATGAGGGTCGAGGTGATTGCGCTCTTCGCCTCCGGCTGTCGGCCGATGGCTTCGCAGGCCTTGGCAGCTGCGTTGCCTTCGCCGATACCGGGGCCGATGCCGGCGATGAGGGCGAGACCGGCGCCGATGGCGCAGCCGGCGAGAATGATTCCGATAGCAAGTTCAAGCATGGTAGGAACCTCCTTAATGATTTTCTAATTATGCAGTATGCAAAGCCTTTTTGGCATTTCGCTTTGCCTTACGCCGTTCGTAGTCTTCCTCCGGGAAGCCGGTTTGAATGTAAATCATGGTCAGCATGGCGAAAATGAACGCCTGCATGCAGCCGCTGAAGATGTCCAAATACAGGGACAGAATCGCGGGGAGACCGATTTGCAGGAACGGGAACTGCCCCAGTATACCGGGCAGCCAGCCGAGCAGCAGCCTGGAAAGGCTCTGCAGCGCTGCGGCGACCAGCGTTGAAATGACCACGCCGGACAGCACGTTGCCGTAATGACGGAAAGACATGGACACGGGCGTCGCGATCTCGCCGATGATGTTAAACGGGCCAAAGACAAACAGCGGCTCGAAAAAGCCCTTGACATAGGGCAGCAGGCCGCCCTTGAGCTTGTAGTGCGTAATGAGGATGAACACAAGAATCGCCCAGCCGCCGACAATGTTCAAGTCCGAGGTCGGCGGATACAGTCCGAGCAGGCTGGACAGGCTGGAAAAGGCGGAAAGCCCCATGATGGCCGCCACGAAGGGCGCATAGCCCATGAAGCGTTCTCCCATATTGTCCAGCACCAGCGCATTGACCTTTTCCACAATCCATTCTGCCACGATTTGCCGCTTGGAATGCGGAATGACGGTCAGCCCGTGTGTCAGGTACAGGCACAGCCCCAGCATGGAAATCATCACGGCGGCGGTGTTCACCTGCGATGCGCTGACGGGCAAGTCCATAACCGGCATTTTAATGGTAAAATAAACCTGTGCGCCCGTAATGGAAATGTCGTCCGACTGCGGCGTTGTCAGCACCTTCAGCGTGATGGCCAACAGGAAGGGCAGGACAATCATCACAATCAGCAGCGCGTCTTTTACCTTGGCGCGGCGGTTTTTTTCATTCACTTGGGGTCAGCCTCCTTCTTGCGGTTCATCAAGAAGCCTTCAATGGAAATGACGATGCGGGGGAACAGAAGGGGGATTACGGTCGCCCAAATGTTAAAGCAGGATACGACCGCGCCGAGAATACAGATGACGGCCAGCATCAGCATCCGATAGGTGTAGGAAAACTGTGAGCGCTTTTTGGCCGCCTTGCTCTCCGGACTCAGCTCCTTCTTTTCGTCTTTTTCCTCTTCGTTTTCATCTTCCGGCGGGAGCTGAACGCCCGCCATTGATTCCGCGTTGATTTGGATGGTCAGCGCCATCAGAAAATAATTCAACACCGCCGCGCCTGCGCCGAGCAGAGCGCCAAGCACAACCGTATAATCCAGACGACCGAGCAGCAAAAAAATAAACAGCATCACGGCGGACATTCCGGCCACACCGACAGCCATTTTTTTTGTTTCCGTCCAAACGACCGGCTGTACCTTCATCGTGCCACCGCTTTCTGCGCTGCTTCGGAACAAAAGAATGAACATTCCGTTCCGTTTTTTGCGAATCCGCTAACTTTTCGCAAATACCATTATAACGATTTTCCATTCTTTGTCAACCCTTAAATATGTATTATTTGGTTTTATTCATATTTTTTTATCCATCCTTAAAATATCGATACATTACTGACACATTTCATCGCCGAGAATATAAAAGCCGCCTCCGTCCATGATAAAATACGGACAGAGACGGTCATGTATGCAATAGGTTTGCTTACTTTGTTCCGAACAGGCGGTCGCCCGCATCGCCCAAACCGGGAACGATGTAGCCGTGCTCATTCAGCTTTTCATCCAGCGCGGCGACATAGATGTCTACATCGGGATGTTCCTTCTGCACACGCGCAATGCCTTCGGGCGCGGCAATCAGGTTGACCAGACGGATGTTGTTGCAGCCGCGCTGCTTGATGAAGCTGATGGCCGCCGATGCGCTGCCGCCGGTCGCCAGCATGGGGTCAAGCACGAACAGCTCGCGATGCTCGGCATCAGCCGGCAGCTTGCAGTAGTATTCAACAGGCTCTAAGGTCTTCGGGTCACGATACAAACCGATGTGACCGACCTTGGCGTTGGGGATCAGGCTCATGATGCCGTCCACCATGCCTAAGCCGGCGCGGAGGATGGGGATAATGCCGATGGGCTTGCAGGCCAGCATCTTGGTCGAGGTTGTGCAGATGGGTGTCTGAACGGTCACTTCGGCGGTGGGCAAATCGCGGGTCACCTCATACACCATCAGCATGGCGATTTCGGAGAGCAGCTCACGGAACTCCTTGCAGCCGGTATTGGTGTCGCGCATAATGCTCAGCTTATGCTGAATCAACGGATGGTCAAAAACGTGTACCTTGCTCATGTGTCGGTTCCTTCCTTTCAATTGATCGATCCTGTCGTCATTTATTGCAGTGGAAGATTCACCCAAATAAATATTCTATCATATATGCAGTTCGATTTCAAGGGGAAAACATCGAAAATACGGAAATTGCGGGTTGCGGAAGTGAATGGTTCTTGGGGCATACGATGCCGCAGCGTCTGCCGCACTTTGCGGCGATCAGCCATGCGCTCCGCCATCGCTTTACGGCAGAGGTGATCGAGGGCGCATTCCGGCGGATGCAGGAGGAGGCTGCCGGGACGGGGTACCCGTCACATCCGGCACGACTGCATCGAACGGGCGGAGGACGTCCGGTATTCGGCCATTGGCAGGGAAACCTGTGCGCTGCGTTCGCAAGCCATTGAACGCGTCTTCGCCGACGCGAAGGAAAAACACGCCATGCGTTATACTTACTATCGAGGGCTGCCCGCGGTCACCGCCTGGGTCAAGCGCAAATTTACCGCGATGAATTTGAAAAAGTTCGAGATCCATCAGTGGATATGCCTGCTTTTTCGCTTGTTTTTCTCATATATGAAGCCTCATTGCGAATGCGCAATGGGGCTTTTTTGACAGACTGAGGGCGACATGAGTGCCGTCTTTTTTCTATGAGAAACTGCCGCTTGCAATTTCTCTGCGTATGGGTTTTTGTTTCACGCCTTTTGTTTGAATTCGTGATGGCAGCGCCCGCAGGTGACGGTTACCTCGCCGCAGCCGCGGGACAGGCGCAGGAGAGCGTGACACTTGGGGCATTTGAAGTATTTATATTCCTTGCGGTTCTTGAGGCGCACACGGAATTGGCTGAATTTCTTCTTCCAATCGCCTGTCAGCGCCAGGTATTTCCGATTTTCCTCCATGCGTTTTTCGCGGTTTCTTGAGAACATGCGGAAGATCATCCAGATATAGAGCGCCCACGCCAGCAGCGACAGAATGCCCGCTCCGAGAAACAGATTGATAATCAGCAGCGCCAGTGCCACAACGAACAGACAGGTACCCAAGTTGTCCTGACCGTAGCGGCCATTCATAAAATTCGCTAAGGTCGCCTTGACTTTTTGCCAGAATGACATTGCGTTTATCTCCTTTTTTAAACATATGCTCTGCGTCAGCAGTAAAAACGTCCCATGCCGCAGCCGTTGCACAGGCAGTTGCACAGCACATTGGCCATCATGCAGGTGATGCAGGGATTGGAGCAGAGCACATTGGGAAAGCCGTAGGCCGAGCCGGAGCGCTGATAGCTCTGCGCAGTGGAATCAAGCTGATTCAGAAGCTGACGGTACTCAAGGTTGTCAGGCTCCATCTGCACGGCCTGCCGTGCGCTGTTGAGCGCGGCAATTCGGTTGCCGAGCCCGATGTTGGCGCGGGCATTCAAAGCGTGCCATGCGGCATCGCGGCTCGAAATGCGGTTGAGCAGGGTGATTGCTTCCTGAAACCGCCCTGTATTGATGTAATCGCTGGCCGCCTGTAATTCCGGATTGTCATAGGAGCGGTTGGTCGTGCGGCCGTAGGATGTATTTTGCCGCCCGTACCCGTCAAATCCACCGAGGCCTCCAAATCCACCGAACCCTCCAAATGGATTCCAATCATCTTGGTCATACGGGCTTCCCTGCCGGCCGTAGGAGCTGCCGTAGCCCTGCTGCCCATAGCGCTGCTGACCAGACGAGGATGAACCGCCGTAGCCGCTGCTTTGACCGTAGGAGGACGAGCCGGTATAGCCGCCCTTCTTCATCTTCATGGCCTCAGAATACGCTTCGTTGATTTCCTTCATCTTTGCTTCAGCCGTTGCGGAGCCGGGATTCAGGTCAGGATGATATTTTTTTGCCAGCTTGCGGTAGGCGGCCTTGATTTCGTCCTCCGAGGCTGACGGAGAAACGCCCAGCACCTGAAATGGATCACTGCCCATCCGTTTGCTCCTTTTCTTGTCGATGCATCCGCGCATAACGCGCCCATACACCACTGTACAGCACGTTTCTGAGAATGTCAATATCCTTTTCCAGCGGCAGCAGCTCAAAGGCTTCGGTCGCGTCCGCAATGAGCAGCGTCAGCGTCTGCCTACACAGCGCCTCGTAGTCCGGCTGCTCATGGAGCGCCGTCAGGGGATTAAACCGATGGACACGGCGATCCGCCTGATAATCCTCATAGGCATCCATGAAGTAGACGAAGCGCCCAAGACCTGCGCCGATTTGCCGCAGGATGGGCGTCCAGTGGTCGTCTCGGCAGGCAAACACCTCGCCCAGCATGATGCCGCTCAGGTTGCACAGGGCATCGACATCCGTGCTTTTTTGATCCTCCAGCACGCCGATGCGCTCAATGCATTCGCCGATGCATTCGCATTTTTGCGGATAGAGCCGCCGCACGCGCCGAAAGCGCTTGCGCAGAAGCTGTTCGGCTGCTCCCTGCGCCGGGTCATGCTCGTCCTTCTTATTGTCCAGCGCCTTATAGTAGGATAAAAGAAGGTTCATATCCGCCGCATAAGCCGAAAATTCGTTTTGCAGAAATGTGCGGCGTTTGACGGGATGCAGGGCGCAGCGCGCCTCGGCCAGCGTTTCCTTCGGCTCATACAGGGAAGAGAGCAGGATGAAAAGAAAGGTGAGGTCATTGCTCAGCGTCATGCGGCCGATTTGTCCGTGCCTTTCCTTCAGCGCCCTGCAAAGGCCGCAGTAATATGCCCGATACCGCGCCTGCAACTGCTTGTCAAGCGCAGACTGGTTAGCGGAAATATACCCAAACATGACCTTCTGCCTTTCCTCCCATTCCATGAGACCCCTGTCAGGTATCGGCTTGCCGCGCCGTTAGGCGTGCGGCGTAGCGTCATATGTGCCGTCGTCGTTTTGCTCGTTATCGTTGCTGACATACTGTCCGGCAGCGTTGAGCAGCGCTTCCAGCGCCTCGGTCGACGTTTTCATGGCGTAGTCATCATCGCGCTGAATGGCCTCCTCCAGTTCACGGATGGCATCATTCAGTTTTTCCCTGTCGGGACTTTTCAGCTTGCGCTGAACACGCTTGGCCTGCGCCAGCATGGATTCCGCACTGTTTTTCTGCGCCTGATGTTCCTTTTTGCGCCTGTCCTCCTCGGCGAAGCGTTCCGCATCGCGCATGGCTTGATTGATTTCGGCCTGCGACATATTGGACGAGCCGCTGATGACGATGTCCTGCGCGTGCCCCGTTCCCAAGTCCTTGGCAGTCACATGGACGATACCGTTGGCATCGATGCTGAAGGTCACCTCAATCTGCGGAACGCCGCGCAGGGCGCGCCGAATGCCGGTGAGCTTAAACTTGCCAAGGGATTTATTGTAAGAGGCTATCTCGCGCTCGCCCTGCAGAACATTGACCTCGACGGTCGTCTGAAAATTCGCCGCCGTGGTAAATACCTGGCTGCGCTGAACGGGCAGCGCGGTGTTGCGCTCAATGATGCGGGTGAACACATCGCCCACGGTCTCAATACCCAGCGACAGAGGCGTTACGTCAATCAGCAGCAGGCTCTTGACCGTTCTGGCCAATACGCCGCCCTGAATGCAAGCGCCCATCGCTACGCATTCATCCGGATTGATGCCTTTGAACGGTTCCTTGCCCGTCATGCGCTTGACGGCCTCCTGCACGGCCGGGATGCGGCTGGAGCCGCCCACCAGCAGAACCTTGGACAAATCATTCGCCGTCAGCCCTGCGTCCTGCATGGCCTGCTTGACCGGTCCTGTGGTCGCGTCCACCAGATGGTGCGTCAGCTCGTTGAACTTGGCGCGGGTGACGGTCAGCTCCATGTGCTTCGGTCCGTCCGCTTTCTGGCAGAGAAAGGGCAGGTTGACGGTCGCGGATAAGGAGGAGGACAACTCGACCTTCGCTTTTTCCGCCGCTTCGCGCACACGCTGCATGGCGGTCGCGTCCCCGATTAAATCAACATGTTCTGTTCGCTTGAATTCCTCAATCAGATACTTGGTCACGCACTGGTCAAAATCATCGCCGCCCAGATGGTTGTTCCCGGCAGTTGCCAGCACCTGAATAACATCCTGACTGATGTCCAGAATGGATACGTCAAATGTGCCGCCGCCCAAGTCATACACCATGATTTTCTGCGGGGATTCCTTGTCTATGCCGTAGGCCAGCGCCGCCGCGGTCGGCTCATTGATGATGCGCTGCACATTTAAGCCCGCAATGCGTCCTGCGTCCTTGGTGGCCTGCCGCTGCGCATCCGTAAAATAGGCAGGCACGGTGATGACGGCATCCGTGACGCTTTCGCCGATGTAACTTTCCGCATCGCTTTTTAACTTTTGCAGAATCATAGCGGAAATTTCCTGCGGCGTGTAACTCTTCCCGTCAATGTCCTTTTTCCAGTCCGTGCCCATTTCGCGCTTGACGGAGGAAATGGTGCGGGCGGCGTTAGTGACCATCTGCCGTTTGGCCACCTGCCCGACGAGCCGTTCACCGGATTTTGTAAAAGCGACGACGGACGGCGTTGTGCGCCCGCCCTCTGTGTTTGGAATAATGGTCGCCTCGCCGTTTTCCATGAAAGCGACGCAGGAATTTGTCGTACCGAGGTCAATGCCGATCAGCTTCCCCATGTTTATCCTCCCTGATATGCGCAGCAGGACGAGCGATTTGCTGCCGTGACATGGAAAAAGCTTTTCCAGCCCTGCGCCTGCACTATTATAACACGCGGTCCATACCTTATCAATTTGAATGAATGGCTGAAGGTAGGCAGAATTAAGGCAGTTCAAACCATCAGAGGCAAGCCCGCCGAAGCTGTCTTTCATGTGTCAGGAGACAGCACAAAAGCTTCGCAGAGCGAAGGCGCAGGCAAGCAGAGAAATATAGCCGTTTAACGGGACATGCAATGCCTGCAGCTCTTCCCCGAACAGGCGGATTTCATCGGCGGAGACATCGGTCATGAGCGCCTTTGCTTTTTCGGACAGCGCCACTGTTTTTTCCATGCCCAGCGCGGCAACGGCAGATGTGTCCTTGACAAGCGTCAAAAGATGCAGAAAAGCCCGCGCCTCGGCTTCGGCTGCATCCATACTGCCCATATCCCGCTCGAATGCGGGCAGGACATAAAGCGTCAGCACGCCAAGAGAATCGGCTGCTTCGCCGCGCACGCCCTGCAAACCATAGTGCAGAAACACTTGCTCGCCGATTGTATGAGCGTTTTCCTCCGTCAGCGAAGCAAAATGCTCCTGCGCAGGCATGCGCGCAGCGCTCCCTATAAGGGAGCAAATGCTGCTTGGAGCGCGGAAATTTTCACGTGCCTCGCCATGGGCAAACGCTGCGCACAGCAGCCCCGACAGATAGACAGCGCTGCGCAGCGGACAGAAATTCTCAAAGTTCCTGCCTTCCTCCTGCAAGCGGAGGAACATTGCCCGCAAATCATCCGTTTCAGTGCCGATTTTTGCGCAAACCCCAAAATATTCCCGCATATTGAACGCCTCGTCATACATATCAGGCGCTGAAAACCACTGTTTTGCCGCGGCATACGCCTGCTTGAAGGCCGTTTCGGTCATCGCGGCAATCCGCACCTCTGTTATCCGCATCCTGCAAGCCCCCTTTGACCCGTATAGTTTACCAGAGACTGGCGCTGCCGGCAAGTTGCCAATTATGGCAGAGTATGCTACAATCAGTGCGAAAAACGAGCGGGAGGACATTATGCACCAAAACAAAAAGCGCAAAACGCACACAAAAACACCGCTTTTAGGTAAGCTCCTGCTGTTTTTGCCGGTATCCTGCATCATTTTATATCCCCTGTGGCTGGCCAATCAGCTCTTTCTGAAAGAAAAGACCCTTGAATCGCCGCTTGTTCCGGCGGCATTCGATGGGTTCAAAATTGTCTTTTTATCGGACATTCATTACGGCGCGTATTTTCAGGACGACCGTGTTCGGCAGCTGGCGGAAAAAATCAATGCGTTAGATGCCGATATCGTTATTTTCGGCGGTGATTACGGTCAAAAACCGGCTGATTCCGTCCGCTTCTTTGAGGCGCTGCCGACCGTTCAAACACGCTGCGGCGTGGTGGGCGTCATCGGGAACCATGACAAAACGGATACGGAGGGCGACCTGCCGACGCTGAAAAATGCCATGCGAAGCGCGGGCGTCACGCCGCTGGTCAACGATGCCGTCATCATCGAGCGGGACGGGCAGACCATCGCCTTTGCGGGCATTGACGATTATTACAACGGCAGTCCTGATTTGGAAAAAGCACGGGAGGCCGCGCTGAATGCAGGCTATACCGTGCTTGTTTCCCATACGCCGGATATATTACCGGACATTGACGCGCCGTTTTTTGAGCTTCTTTTATGCGGCCACACCCACGGCGGACAGGTCGCGCCGTTCGGTTTTGCCCCCCGCTCCTCCAGCAACTACGGCAATCGCTATCGGAGTGGCTGGTTTCATGAAAAGAATGTAAATATGCTGGTGTCCAACGGAGTCGGCACGTCCATTTTGCCGATTCGTCTGGGCGCTGAGCCGCAGTATCATCTGCTTACTTTAAAAAGCTCACGGCAGCAGCAGGAGCAGTAAGGAGGCCAGCGCAGCGGCTACGGCGAACATCACGATTCCCCGCAGAAACGAATCAATATGCTGCCTGGGGTCTTGATACATTGCTTTATCCGGCACACAGGAAAAGCGAATACGCGGCGTACTGCGCCACCACAGCAAATCAATCACCACCAGGTCAAACGCATTGAACACCTGTCCGAAGAGCAGGAAATACAGGAAGGTGACCGAAAACCCCCTGAAATCTGCGGCATAATGCAGCACCGCACCGATAACAAAAAAGAGGATGGTGAACGCAAGGATGTTGGACACGAGGACAGCCTTCAAATCGACCTTCTTCGGCGCAAGCTTGCCAAGCCGTTCGTCCTGCCGGACAAGCTCCTGCACCGCCGTGGGATAGGATCGAAAGCCGTGCATGTTTTTCTTATCCCCGCCCGTCAGCATGTAGCACATCAGCCAGTACAACAGACAAAATCCAATCACCAACAGACATTTCAGCAGCATATGAATCTCCTTTTGCAATACAATGCCGCGCAATTGCTTCAACTGCGCGGCATCAGCATTACAGCAGCTTAAAGTTTTTCCAGATTTCCTGATAGACGGACTCGTAATCGCCCAAATCCCTGATAAATTCCGCGTCCTCCAGCAATTCGGCATCGATGTTCAGAACGGGGTTGTTGCGAAGTTCATCGCTTAAATATTCGTGCGCTGCGGCATTCGGCGTAGTGAAAAGCTGCTCCTCCGCCACATGAGCGCCGACCTTTGCATCCAGCAGGAAGTTAATCATCTTGTGCGCGTTTTCGGGATGCGGCGCGTTAACGGGGACGACCATGCTGTCAATGCCGATTCCCAGTCCTTCCTTGGGGAAGACGACCTTCAAATCAGGGTTTTCCTGAAGCGCCATGACGACATAGGGCGTGAACATATAGCCCGCAGCGCATTCGCCGGAAAGAATGTCCTGATGCGGCGTATCGGAATTGAACACGCGGATATTGGGACGAAGCGCTGCCAGCTTTTCTTTGGCCTCGGCTAAAACGGCATCGTCCGTCACGTTGAAGGACTGGCCCATCGTCTTTAAGGTGATGCCGATGATGTTCCTCGCATCATCCATCACCACCACGCTGTCGCGCAGTTCTTCATTCCACAAGTCCTCATAGCCGGTGATTGCAAAATCCACCTGATCGGGGTCGTAGACAATCAGTGGCGTGCCGACGATATAGGGGACGGTGTATTCGTTGTTTTCATCGTAGTATTGAGACAACGTCGCCGGGTCAAGGTTCTTGTAGTTCGGGAGCATATCCTTGTTCAGCTTCTGAAGCAGCCCCTCCTTGCGGGCGATGTTCAGAATATAGTCGCTGGCAATGATGAGGTCATACTCGCCGCCCTGTACGCTTTGCAGCTTGATGAGCATTTCCTCGTTGGTATTGAAGTTGGTATAATTGACCTTGATACCCGTTTCGCTTTCAAATTGGGCGATGGACGCATCGTCAATATACAGCTCCCATGTGAAGACGTTCAGCACCTTCTCCTCCTCCGCGAACGCAGCGGGAAGCAGGGTCAGCAGAGCCAGGCACAGCAAGAGTGCAGTCAATTTTTTGAACATGATCGGATGTTCACCTCCTCCTTGTCAATATACCCCAAGAAAGCGGTTTTGACAAGGCTTAGACGAGATTTTCCCCGACTTGACAAGAAAAAAACAATCCGATACAATACGAAAGTAGAATTCGGTATGGTTAAGGAGGTGCGCTGCATGGCAGGACGAAGCGAGCAGAACGGGGCGCATCGACCTGTGTACCGGCAGGACGAATGGTATCTGCAGGATGCCTCATATCCCGGCGAGCCGCAGCCAACCAATACGCAGACGGGGCGGCGGGCGGCTTATCCATCCGACCCGTTTTATGACAACGCCGCATGGCAGGAGCGGCCGCAGCGCGGCGGCGCTTCTTATCAAAATGCTCCCTATGGCGATGACCCCTTGGGTGGTGACGGCTATTCTCCGTATAATGAGCAGGGCAACCGCCGGCGCCGCAGCTTTACGAATGAGCCGCAGCAGTCCGCCCGCAGCACCCGTCAAAGCGGGAAAAAGAAAGCGCCTTGGGGCGCCGTTTCGCTGATTTCGCTTGTCATTCTTGCCCTGATGCTGTTTTTCATCGCGCAGGCGTACACGGCCTATGCGCCGTTTCGGGAAAAGGCAGACTCGCTCAAATCAGAAACCTATATTGACGGCGTAACGGTGGACGGCGTGTCCATCGGCGGCCTGACCCGCGCACAGGCCGAGCAGGCGCTTTTAAGCAGCGAGAGCTATCAGGGGCAGCAGCTCAGCATAACCGTAAAGGTGGACGGCACATCTTACCTGCTGGATTCCTCATCCGTCCCGTTTGAACGAAACATTCAGGCTGTGTTGGATGAGGCGTGGGCGCTGGGACGGCAGAACACGGTGCAGACACTCGGCTCGTCCGTGACTCCCATGGAATGGCGGTATCAGGTGCGGCAGTACACGGCCTCGCAGAAGGCGTATTTTTACACGCAGGTGACCTATGACAAGACGGATGTTCGCACCTATGTGGAGACCTTGGCTGCCGCCGTCAATGTGGAGGCCGCTGACGCGATGGTCGCCACGTTTGACTTTTCGTCCCGCCAGTTCACATTTTCGGATGAGGTGCTTGGAAAAAAGCTGAACACGGACGCGCTGTACAATGCGCTGATTGCCCAGCTCGACCGGAAAAGTTTTACCGCCATCGTGCAGCAGGATACCGAATCCGTCATGCCCGCCATGACCCGCGTCGAGCTGATGAACAAGTTCACGAAGATTTCCTCCTATACCACGGAGACGACGGCGGACTATAACCGCAACACCAATGTGCAGCTTGCGGCACAGGCCGTCAACGGCACGGTGCTGAACGCAGGCGACACCTTTTCCTTTAATTCGACCACCGGCCAGCGTACGACCGCCAAGGGCTATCTGCCCGCCGCAGCCATTGCGGGCGGCACGACGACCGAGGAGGTGGGCGGCGGCGTATGTCAGGTATCCAGCACGCTGTTTAACGCGGCGATGATGGCCGATATGACGCTTGTATACCGCTCGCCCCATACCTGGCCCAGCACCTATGTTGACCCCGGCCGCGACGCGACGGTCAACTGGCCGAATCTGGACTTCAAATTTAAAAACGACAGCGATAATCCCATTTTCATCGTTTGCTATTATACGCAGGGCAAGTCCATGTCCTCCCGCGGCAAGCTGACGGTGGAAATTTACGGGGTCACGCTGGGCGCGGGAGACAGCATTGAGCTGCAAACAAAGCTCATTTCCCGCGAAGACCCGCCGGACGAGCCGATTTATCAGCGGAACACGAATTTAGAGCCGGGGACGGAGCAGGTGCTGAAAAAGGCGCGGACGGGCTATGTCTACGAAACCTACCGCGTCTATTTGCGGAACGGAACGGAGTACAAGCGTGAGCTGCTGTGTACCTCCACCTATAAAATGATTCAGCAGGTCATTGAGTATAACTGACGGTGAACGGGTGAGAGAGAATCATGCGCAAGGGAGAGCTTCGAAAGCGGGAACTGCTGGCGGCGGCAGAGCGGCTTTTTTTCAGCAAAGGCTATGCGGAAACGACCATCAGCGACATTTTGGAAACGCAGAGCTGCTCCAAGGGCAGCTTTTACCACCATTTTGAAAGCAAGCTGCAGGTTTTGTCCGCCCTGTGTGTGGAACATGCGCAGGCTGCGTTTGATCGTTACCGCGAGAAGACGGAAATCATCCGCGACCCGATGCAGAAGCTGGATATGCTTTTGTACTGTGCGCTGACTGCATCGCCGGAGGAGGAGGGAATGTGTTCCCTTTTAATCCAGCTTATTTCCCTGCCGGAGGGCGAAGAAGTGCTGTCCGCCCTGCTCAATGCTCAGCGGGCAATGCTTCTGCCGGAAATGAAGGCGCTGTTAGAGGAGCTGAAAAGCAAAAAGCTCGCCTTCTATCCCTGCCCCGCTTTGCCCGAGGTCGTCTGGGATGCGCATATGGGGCTGAACCGCCGTCTGCTGCTGCTTGGGAAAAGCATCAACGCGGATGAGGCAGGCCGAAGAGCCGTTCAGGAGACGCTGGACGCGGCGCGGTATCTGCTGGAACGGACGCTTGATTTGCCCTTTGGCAGCGTGACCCTCATCAAAGCGCCGCTTCTGACGGAAACGCTTGTCCGTGCCGCCCGGCGCATACAGGAAGAGAAGAAGGAGAGGCAGCCGTGACCGAAAAGAAGAAGAGCGACACCGTGCGGCAGGAAAAAAGACCGGAGCAGGCGCTGATTGATTTAAGCGCTTTCTCCGTTCTGTTTTCATTTTTGTTTTGTATGCTCTCGTCCAGTCTTTTGCTGGAAAACCCCATGATTGGCGGCGGTCTGTTCCTGCTGGGGCGAATCGCCGTGATGTTCGGGCGCTGGCTGCATCCCTTGGAATTTGCGCACCTTTCCAAAAAAAGCAAGCTCATCGCCTGCGCCGTGCTGGGCGCGACGGGGCTTGTCGCGTTGACCTTGGTGGTCACCGTCCCCATTCGGTTGGATAATCAGCTTTTCTGGGTGCTGATGCTGCTGGTGTTTTTGATGACGCTGCGGCCAATGGCGGCATCCGGCCGGCTCAATCGGGACATCGGCCAAGGGCGCAAGCCCATGCGGGTCTTCCGGAATTTGATTCTTGTGCAGGCGGCAGAGCTTCTGCCGCTGGCGCTTATCTTGTTTTTCTGCGTTCCGTCCGGCACGGCATTTTCACTCCTGGGCGGCTATGCCATCACCATGATTCTGGAAACCGTCAGCCTTTGGCGGACACGGCATGAGGACAGGTCGCTTCTCAAGAGTGCGGAGGATGAAAAGGACATGGCCGCGCTTTCCGCCGTACATGCCCACCGTACCTTTCAAACGATGCTGTTGGTGACGGCTGCGGCCATTCAAGCAACGCTGGTCATGACCTACACCTTTATCGGCTGTACGGCGGGCGAAATGATCATCTGCATGGGCGTCGCCTTTTTAAGCACGGTGCTTTCCTATTATCTGACCGGCTTTGTGATGAAGCGGACGCTGCGCAAGGGCTATGACCCGTCCAATATTCTTTTAATCGGCCTCCTCCTGTGGTGCTGCGGGCTGGCGCTTTTTTCCACCAACATCCTGCGCGGTGCGCTGCTGGATTCCTATTTGGCGTTGGTCTTATGTATGCTGGGCATCGGCGCGTGTGTGCGCGTGCTGCAGAGCCTTGAAGAAAACATGCGGCAGGCAGCAGCCTTTGCCTTGGGGCATCCCGTCAGCGCGGCGTATGACAGGGTGCTGCGCTTCCGCATCGAAATTGCCTCCCTTTGCGGTCAGATCTTGGCGCTCATCGGCATCACGCTGATCTGTGTGCTGAATTTGAATCGGTTTCCGAATACCCTGGAGGATTTTGCGAAGGGCTTTCGCCCGCTCATGGTCATGCCGGCCATGCTGTTGGTATTCGCCGCGCTGGTCTGTGCGCTGCTGTTTCCCATGACCAAGGAGCATCTGCGCAAGCTGAACCGATATGTGGAATTAGAGGACGACGGACAGACGAATGCGCCGCTTCGCCGCCAGCTTGAGGATGTGGTCGTCCGTCGCTCGTTCAAGCATTACGGTGTTAAAATCATTATGCTGATTCTGCGCCCACTGTATTTCCATCGGATTAAGGGCAAGGAAAACGTCCCAAACGATGCGCCCAATGTGTTCGTCTGCAACCACGGCGAAATCTACGGTCCTGTCGTGACCAACCTGTATGTTCCCTTTTCCTTCCGTCCGTGGGTCATCAGCAATATGGTGGATGAGAATGCCTTCATTGACTCCACCGTCAACGGTATTTTTTCCCATGCCAAGTGGTTTCCGAAAAAATGGCACGAGCCGCTGGCGCGGCGTTTGGCTCCCTGGGCCAAGTGGGTCATGCGCTCCGTGGACTGCATCCCCGTCTATTTCCATAACCCGCGCAAGCTGATGGAAACCTTCCGTGAGAGCGTTGCCGCGATGGAGGCGGGCGACAATATTCTTTTGTTTCCGGAGGATTCGTCCGACACGCCGGATCACCGCTATCGGCTCACGGGCGTAAGCCATTTCTTTTCCGGCTTTACCATGCTGGGGCAGCTTTACTACAACCGCACGGGCAGGCAATGCAATTTTGTTCCCATTTATGCCGACAAGCATAAGCGCGTCATCACCTTCGGTGTTCCCACGAAATATAATCCCGACAATGCGCCGAATGACGAAAAGGAGCGGCTGTGTACCTACCTGCGCGGCGAAATGCTGCGAATCGCGGGCATTCCGGACGAAGACCTGCAGGAAAATAAGAATACGGAAAATCAGAAGGAAGATGAGTAAAATTCCGACCTTGGGACATAACGACCGTTTCGGGCTTTATGAAGCGCCGATGGACGAACGGATGCGCGCCATCCGTGCGGCGGGCTTTGATGACGTCATGCTCCATTGGGAAACGGAGGGGGACAACAGCCCCGAAGAACGGTTTGACATGGCGCTCCGCGCCGGTCTCCATGTGGTGACGGCGCATTTTCAGACGGAGACCACGCCGGCAGCATGGACGGAGGGCAAGGCGGGCGATGCATACGAGCGGACGCTGATTGCCGCGCTCCGCGCCTGCGCAGAGCGCGGCATCAAGCATCTGGTGGTGCATACGACCAAAAAATTTATCACGCCGCCGTATAATATGACAGGCGTCCGCCGCTTCCGAAGGGCGGCAGAGGCGGCGGAACAATATCAGGTCAATATCGCGCTGGAAAACACGCGCTTTCTGAACTATAATCAATATCTCTATGAGCATATCCCGTCTGAGCGGCTGAGGTTCTGCTTTGACTGCGGCCATGCCAACTGCTTTACGCCTGCGCAGGATCCGTTGGCCCTGTTCGGAGACAAGCTGGTCACCATGCATCTGCACGACAATCACGGCGCTGCCTCAGGAGACGAGCATATGATGCCGGGCGAAGGAAATATCGACTTTGCCGCGCTGATGCAGCGCCTGTCCCAGTACCATCCGGCCGCCTATAACCTCGAATCCTTTTACAGCCCAAGAGATAGAGAGGAAGGGCTTTCCATGCAGGAATACCTCGACCGCTCCTATCAAGTCCTCTCCGATATGGTCGGGGCAGTCGGTGCATAATGGATACGTCCATAACGGCGCAGTCTTATACTGTTTGGCATCTGAAACATGGCTAACATCCGACCGAAGCGGCATGGTTTAGATGGAAAAGCGTATGATGACAGACTGCGCCGTTCCTGTATTTTTTAACGGATGGGGGCAGGGGTAATGTTGCCCAAGATGACCGGACAGCTTGCGCCGGTGGCGGTGGGCGCGTTTCCGGGACGGCCGTTCATGGTTTCATAGGCCAGCAGCGCAAAGGCCACGGCTTCCTTGGCGTCGGAGTTCATGCCGAGATCCTCCTGCGTCAGCACCGTACACTTGGGCAGGAGCGATTTGAGCATCCGCCGCAAGCAGCTGTTATGGCTGCCGCCGCCGCTCAAAATGATTTCGTCCACCGGACATTTCGGGAACACGAAATGGCGGTAGTTGTAGGCAATGGTAGAGGCTGTGTACATGGTCGCGGTGGCGATGAAGTCCTTCGGGCGGATATCGGGATGGCTGTTCAGCGCCGCTTTCACAAATTGCGCTCCGTACAGCTCGCGCCCCGTTGCCTTCGGCGGCTTCTGCGATACAAAGGGAATCTGCATCCATTCCGCCAGCAGCGCCTGATTGACCGTACCGGTGGCGGCAATCCTGCCGCCGTCATCATAAGGCAACCCGAAAAAATGCTCCGTCAGCCCGTCGATAATCATGTTGGCAGGGCCTGTATCAAAGGCAAACACCTGTTCCAAGGCGCAATTCGCGGGCAGCACGGTAACATTGCCGATGCCGCCCAAGTTTTGCAGCGCCCTGTTTTTATCGGAGCGGTACAGGAGGTATTCCGTGTACGGCACAAGCGGAGCGCCGCGCCCGCCCGCCGCCATGTCCATCGCCCGAAAGGATGACACGACAGGCGCGCCCGTTTCCCATGCGATAATGGCCGGCTCGCCCAATTGCAGGGTGGAGGCCACTGCCCCGTCCTCATCCACGGGAATGTGGAACACAGTCTGCCCGTGCGAGCCGATGCAGAACAGGTCGCAGGTATCAACCTCCGCCGCCTTGCACACCTGCTTGGCGGCCTCAGCAAAGAAACGTCCTATTTCCACATTGACGGAGCAGGTCAGCCGGATGTTGGACTTGTCCGGCGAGCAGCAATCCAAAATGCGCCGCTTCAGCTCCGGCGGCGTGGGCAGAGAGATATATTGGAGCAGCTTGGTCTGCTCCTCATCAATATGGACTAAGGCCGCATCACAGCCGTCCACAGAAGTCCCGTTCATCAGGCCAACGACAAGCGCCATGAAAATCCTCCCCCTATCGTAAAAGTTCCGCTGTGGTCAGAACGGTCTCGTGCAGCGCGCGGCGATAATCCGCCGTCGCATTCGGGTTATGGTATCCAAGATAAAAAAGCCGATTTGTAAATGCAACCGCGCCGAGATTTTTTTCCCTTGAAAACCAGATGCATGTGCCGGTGAAGCCGGTATGCCCGCATCCGTAGGGGTACATCGGGCCTAACTGGAAGCCGAGGCCGCGTGTCGGCGCATTCGGCTGTTCTTGCTGCGCCTCTGAAAAGATGGGACGGTCGGTCGTCATGTAGAAGCGGCACAGGCGCTCATACGCTTCGGGGCTTGCAAAAATGCCCGCATGCCCTGCCACCTCGTTAAAATAGTAATGCGCGTTCCCGTCGTTTGTTTCATATTGAACAGGCTTGTCCAACGGACGAAAATGGTTGAACTGAATGCCGCGCTCTCTGCACATATCCATTTCAACGCTGTTGCCGTAGGAAGAGGGAATGACATCCAAGGAGCGGCTTGGCTTATAGGTCATCATGCCAAGCTGAAGCGGCTGCACCAAATTCTTTTGCAGGCATTCCTCCAAAGGCATGTGATGAATTCTTTCCAGCATTTTACCCAGCAGCATATAATTCAAATCCGAATACACCATACCGCGGATAGGCGCGTTTTTGAGCAGCGCCGAGCGAAGCACGGTGAAAAAATCATCCCCGCGCTGGCAATAGAAGGGATACCAATCCACAATCGAGGAGGTATGCGTGAGCAGCCTCCGGATGGTCACATCCTTGAGCCGCGCATGAAGGAAGGCATCGCTCTTGATTTCGTCAAAGAGATCCGCAATGGGGGTGTCCAGCGTCAGGCGGCCTTCGTCAATTAAAAACAGCACCTGTGTCGTCGTCGCTATCTTGGTCAGCGACGCCGCGTCAAATACGGAGTCCTCCCGTGCATCGCCCACCTGCACGGCGGCAAGCGTCTTTTCTCTGTCAAACACGCGCACGGACGCAGTGGGAAAATAACCGGCCTTCCGATACCGTTCCGTCACATCCGCCGCACGACTTTTCAGCGCCTGACAAAGCCTTTCCTGCTTGGAAGCCATAAACACCAGCCCTCCTTCTATTCCAATCCTCGCAAGATTGCGCATGAACTGCTTCTTCGCGTCCTCAATCCATTTATTAACAAAATCAGTATAGCATTGATTTTTGTAAATGGCAAGTAAATTCGACGGCCGGAAAGGTTTTCCAGCGCGGTCACGGCTTCATGAAGCGCTTTCAGCATAAAAAGAATATCGGCAAAACATATTCGGCGGGAGGCTCTGGATGCGGCCGCATGCTTCGCCGGAACCGGCAGGGCAGGAGCATTTGCAATCAATGCAAGGAAATAATCGGCTTTTCCTGCGTCAAAACAAACCTCAACCATGACTTATGCTTTACCCATATGCCCGAAATTCGGAATATGCTCGTTCCATGCCTTCTACCTGCCGCCGTTCAGAACATCAAGAGGATAACTTCCTCTTAATTTTCTGCTCTTTGCTGCTTTTCATTACAGCGAAACCCCGCCTCTTGATGATAAGGCGGGGATTTTCAGTGCTCTGAGGCTGCTTCGGCCGGTACGAGGCAACCCTTCAAATTTACTCTATTTCCAGTTCTTTACGGTAGTCATCTAATTCGCGGTCATTGCCCCACACGAAATGGTCGGGGATAATCTCGCACCATTTGGGCTGATCGATGCTGTAATCGTGCATCTGCGGGTCGTAGATCAGCAGCTTTTTGCTGCGCTCCATATACGGATTGGGGTTTGGAACGGCAGAGAGCAGCGCACGGGTGTACGGATGCAGCGGATGGCGGAACAACTCCTCCGCCTCGGCCAGCTCCACAATGCGTCCCTTATGAATGACGGCAATGCGGTCAGAGATAAACCGAACGACGCTCAAATCATGCGCAATGAACAGGTAGGTCAGGTTGCGGCTCTTTTTCAGCTCATTCAAAAGATTCAGCACCTGTGCCCGAATGGACACATCCAACGCGGAAATAGGCTCATCCGCCACGATAAATTCAGGCTGCATAATCAGGCTTCGGGCGATGCCGATGCGCTGACGCTGGCCGCCGGAAAACTCATGCGGGAAGCGGCTGGAAAATTCGGGGAGCAGGCCAACCTCCTCCAACGCATGCTGCACCTTGTTTTCGCGGTCCTTATTATCTTTATATAAATGATAGTTGATAATGCCCTCGGAGACGATATAGTCCACCTTGGCGCGCTCATTCAGGGACGCCATGGGGTCCTGGAAAATCATCTGGCAGCTCCGGATGACCTCCGTATCCAGTTCCTTGCTGATTTTCCCGCTGATGCGCCGTCCCTTAAAAAGGATTTCTCCCTTCGTGACGGGATTGATGCGCACGATGGCTCGGCCAATGGTCGTTTTACCGGAACCGGATTCGCCGACTAAAGAGAAAGTCTCGCCGCGGTAAATGGTGAAGTTTACATCATTGACGGCTTCAAATTTCCTTCTGCCCGTTCCGAAGGTAATCTGAAGGTCATTCACCTCAATCAGCGGCTCACGGTTTGGGTCTAAATGCGGATGCGTCATATGGCTGACCGGCTCGGCCTCCATCAGGTGCTGGCTGCTGAGCTTGCGGATGGTATCCGGCTGCTCTATCTTGGGTGCACGGGGGTCAAGCATCCATGTCTTCGCCTGATGTGTGGGGGTCACGTCAAAGAGCGGCGGTTCTGCAAGAAAATCAATGTTCAGCGCTTGGTGGTTGCGCGGGGCAAAGGAATCACCGACCACCTTGTTGAACAGGTTTGGCGGCGTTCCGTCGATGGCAGGAAGTTTTTCACCCTTGACGCCCAGCTGCGGCAGCGCGCCCAGCAGCGCCCATGTATACGGATGCCATGCGTCAAAGAAAATCTCGTTCACCATGCCGATTTCCACGATTTGTCCTGCATACATGACGGCCACACGATCCGCAACATTGGCCACCACGCCGAGGTCGTGCGTAATATAAATGATGGTCATGTGCTGCTCTCGCTGCAGCTTGCGAATCAAATCCAAAATCTGCGCCTGAATGGTCACATCCAGCGCTGTCGTCGGCTCGTCGCAAATCAAAATCTGCGGACGGCAGGCCACGGCAATGGCAATCACCACGCGCTGTCGCATACCGCCGGAAAATTCATGCGGATATTGGTTGTAGCGGCGCTCCGGATTGGGGATGCCGACCAAATCCAACATATGGATGGCCTCGCGCTTCGCCTCGCGCCCGTGCAGCCCCTGATGCAGCTCGATGGCCTCCTGAATCTGGATGCCGATTTTTTTCAGCGGATTCAGGCTGGTCATGGGGTCCTGCGTGACCATGGCGATTTTTCCGCCGCGGATGGTGCGCCATTCGCGTTCGGTTTTAAATTTTGTCAAATCCCGACCGTTATAGGTGATAGAGCCGCCGGTAATCGTTCCGTTCTTGTCCAGCATTCCGACGAAGCATTTGGTGAACACAGACTTGCCGGAGCCGGATTCGCCTACGATGGCCAGCGTTTCGCCGTCATACAGCTCCAGGGAGCAGCGCCGAATCGCATTCAGCTTCTCGCCGCGCAGCGTAAACTGCACTTCTAAATCCTTGACGACCAAAATCGGCTCTGTGCTTAAAATCTGTTTGGCTCGCTCTTCAAAGTTTGTTTCAAGCTGCCTGACTGCCTGTTCGCTCATCTTGTCCCCTCCTCTTACACATGATTGCGCGGGTCACAGGCATCCGAAAATGCGTTGCCCACCAAATAGAAGGTGACGGTAATCAGCGATACGATGCCCGCCGGAAAAATCAGCAGATAGGGATAATCAAGAAAATAGCTGCGGGCATTGCGCAGGAGAATGCCGAGCGACGGTGTGGAAATATCCAGCAGTCCCAGATAAGACAGCGTGGTTTCATAGGCGATGATGCCGGGGATGGACAATGCCAGCCGCAGGATGATTACGCTGACCAGATACGGAAAAATGTTCTTGGCCAGGATGCGCCACAGCCCCGTGCCAAGGCAGCGGGAGGCGAGATTGTATTCACGGTCCCGGTACATGAACACCAGATTGCGTACATTTCGCGCCGTACCGAGCCAATAGAAAGCCACCATTGCGATGCCCATGATGAGCGTGCTTTTGCCCACCATCAGGGCAATCAGGGTCATATAAATGATGGTGGGGATATTGTCGATAAAATTGTACAGCTCGGTGAAAAAACGGTCCAGCTTTCGGACGTAGCCCCACACCAGCCCGATGCAGACGCCGATAAAAATCTGGCCGAATGACACGGACACAGACAGGAGAATGGACGTCTGCGTGGCGCTCCATACCTGACACCAGTAATCGCGCCCCAAATTATCCGTGCCGAACCAGAATTCGCTGTTGGGCGAGGTGAACATAAGCTGCGTATCAATGCGCAGGTTGTTCACGTCAAACTTACTGATTCTGACCGCCACAAAGGTGAAAATGAACAGAAGAAAGAACACTAACGCCATTACGACGGCCGTTTTCTTCTTCAGAAAATTCTGCCAGACGCTTTTCCAATAGGAATAGTTGCTGTAGCCGATGCGCTCCGCATCCTGAGACTTATATTTCGCAAAGCTGAAGAGCTGCTTTTCGGGCATCTGAGCCCGCGCATCCGAATGAACGCTTCCCAAACTATAGCGCTTATCCAAATCGGTGTCGATGGCATTCTTGTCCGCATTCAAATCGACAATCATTCTTTTGGCCATCAGCGCGTCTCTCCTTTCTCAACCAGCGAAATGCGGGGGTCAAGCAGCGTAAGCAGCAGGTCGCCCAAAAACAGTCCCGTGATGCCCAGCGCGGCATACAGGATAACCAGCGCCTGCACGCAGTTCACATCGTATTTGGCGATGGCGTCCGGCAGCAGGTTGCCAATGCCCGGCACGGAATAAAAGCGCTCTACCAAAATCGAGCCGCCGACCGTCAGCAGAACGGAATACGGCAGATACTGCGCCAGCGGCAGGAAGGCGTTCTTCATCACATGGCGGAACATGACCTTGGTGCTGGAAAGCCCCTTCAGCTTGGCCAAGCGGATATAGTCCTTGTTCAGCTCATCCACCATATAACGGCGCATCCAGAGCATATAGCTGGCCGTCGAGCCGAGCGCCAGACAAATGATTGGAAGAATCTGCGAATAATTGAATTGGCACTGCATTCCAAAAAGGACAAATTTCCATACCTTGCGTCCCGAATACATGCTGGGAAGCCCCAGCACCCGTGCGCCGAAGACCATCACCAGAGAATACGACACCAGATGCGGCACCGCATTGACAAAGATGGTGAACGCCGTACCGATGTGGTCATACAGCCCGTCCTTAAACCGCGCCTGCAAAATGCCGGAGGTCACGCCGATGACCAGCGCAAAGGCCAATGCTATCAGCCCCAAGCGCATCGAAACGGCAAAGCGGTCAACGATAATGGAGGAAACGCTCTTGCCTGTCTGGATGCGGTGCGACACGCCGAAATCACCATGCAGGATATCCCGCAAATACCGTCCGAGCTGCACAAGGGGATGGTCCAGCATACCGGCCTGACGGAGAATGTCCTGCTGCTGCTCCGCCGTCAACTTCATCAGCTGTTCCTCGGTAAAGTAGTAATCGGTCGGCAGAAGCCGCATGAGCAGAAAAACCACGCAGACGACCAAAAAAATCGTCAGCACGGACTGTGCAAAACGCTTCAGAATGTACTTTGCCATCGGTTCATCCCCTTTGTTCTCAAGATATGCTGTCTTAGGGCATGATCACGTCTGCCTGTGATAATATCCTAAAACAGCCGCTTTATCACAAAGCCGCTGCTAAAGCACCCCCGCACGGTTCGGCGCGGGTCTGCCTTTGCGTTTCAAAAAATATCTGAAAAGGGGCGGTCTCCCGCAAGAAGACCGCTCCCCCCATTCGCATCGGGAATTACTGTGCGGCCTTGAAAGCCTCGTAATCCTCCGTGGTGTACAAATCGCTGTTGGTCTCCCAGTTGACATAGCGCTCGGACTGGTTGCCATAAGCGGTGTAAATCTTTGTATACTCGTTCACGCCCGTCAGCTTCCAAGATACATCATAGTACCACGGAATGACCAGCGCATGCTGAATCATATAGGCTTCCGCCTTGGCGAAGGCCGCATAGCGGGCATCCAAATCATCGGTGATTGCCTTGGCTTCATAGACCAGTTCGCTGAATTCCTTGTAGGTGGCAATCAGCTTCTCGTCAGTGGCATTGTTAATCATGGAGTAGTTGACGGAATAGTAGGCGTTATCGTCGGCGTAGGTTTCCTGTCCCAAGAAGTTGATTGGGTCAGCAAAGTCAGCGCCCCAGCCGTTGATGAAGAAGGAAGCCAGCTGCGGCTTGCGGACCTCAGTGGTCTGATTGGAAACATAGGTGCGAATCTCCAGCGTGACAAATTCATCGCCCAAGCAATCGCTGAGCATCTGCGCGAAGGTGTCCGCTCTGTCCTTATTGGTCTGGTCGGAGCCCTTGATGTAGAACGTCATCTTGACAGGCAACTCAACGCCGGCGGCAGTGAGTTCTTCCATGGCCTTGGCCTTATAATCGGCAGCCTTGGCCCCATCGCGGCGGACAAAGGTCGTGCTGTCATACTGAAGTCCAAGCTCATTGCGCACAAGCTGCGTATAGTCAACGCCTTCGCTGTTGACGGACACAACGTTTGCCGTGTAGCAGAAGTTCTGGCAACTCAGCGGATTGATGAAGTTGATGGTAGCCAGCCAGCTGGTGGCATCCAGGCCGTAGTACAGCGCCAGACGGAAGTTCTCATTGGCAACGGCGGTGTTCCAGTTGGTATCGGGCGTACCGTCCTCGTTCTTCTTATCATAGACGAAATGAATCTGATAGGAATACTTAGTCGGGCGGCTCTCCACCAGATAATCGTGGAATTCGTTGTCCTTATTGTTGTAGATGGTGCTCAGGTTGGACTGGTTCAGAGAGACAAAGTCCAAGTCGCCGGCGGCAAACCACTGGAATGCCACATCGACATCCTCGGCCATCTTGATGGTCACGGTGTCAAACAGCTTGGTATTGTCCTTGTTCCAGTAGGCCTCATTCTTGGTCAGTACCTTTTCATTCTGGTAGATGTATTCGGTGCAGGTGTACGGGCCGTTGTACCACATGGTGGTGTAGTCAACGCCGAAGTAACCGTCCACGCCGATTTCCTCAATCAGCTTTGCGGAAAGAGGCGCCAGGCAGTTATAGCAGGCCACAGAGGGGAAGTAGCTCAGCTGATCGGTGCAGCGATAGATGATGGTGTAGTCATCGGGAGTCTCAATGCCGACCATTTCCAAGAACTTTTCGGTGCCCAGCTTCTTGGCTTCGTCCGCACCCAGCTCCTTGGTGTAATTATAGTAGTCGCCGGCGCCCCGAATCATCTCAATCGGCATGGAGGTGTTCTGGGACTGGTTCTTGCCGAAGTTCAGCACCCATTCAAGGCCGGTCACCCAGTCCTGTGCGGTGCAGTCTGCCTTGTAGTTGCCCTGATAATCGACCCAGGTCACGCCCTCATTGAGCTTGAAGACCCAAGTCTGGCCTCCGTCCTCGGAATACCAGTCCTTGGCAATACAGCCGACCAGCTCGCCGCTGGCATTGTTGGTGAGCAGATGGTCATAGAAATTGCTCAGTACGTTCAGGTCAACGGCCATCTGAGAATAATGGTAGCACCATGTCTCCATTTCGCGGGCGACAGTCTCATAGGCATGGAGATCCTTGATCTCGTCCGCAGATGCCGTGAACGCGACACTGCTGAGCACAAGCATGAGTGCCAGCACGAGGGACAAATACTTCTTCATGTTCCATCCTCCTTCTACTTCCAAATGCGGCTCTTCACCGCATTTATATAAAGCTATTATACGAAAGATTGCATTCCGTGTCAATAAATCATTCATTTCAAATACAAAAAATGTACAATTCAATCACGTTTGGTGTGTGAGAAATGATGTACTTGAATTTTTGCTGTGTGATTTATGCATTTTGTATTTTTTCTGTATAAAGTCGACATCATATAAACGAAACAACCTAAATGCATATTTTTTGTCAGGCGCATCGGGCGATGCCGCCAAATTATGCGGGATGGCTCAAATCCGCCATTGCGTTTGAGCGCCTCTATGATATAATAAGCACGATGGAGCAGGCACTACTGTATGCTCCTGCATTGGCCCCTGCGACCGCATTGAAAGGTATTTCTTCCTATGATAAAGAAAATTCGTTCCGTGTACACCCGCGAATTACTGCGCCCGACCATTTATATGGCCGTGAATCGTTTTTTGATAGCCCTGATTCTGCTGCTGGTCTCCGGCCGGCTGTTCAGCGGAGCGCAGGTCAGCATGTATACGGCGCTGCTGCTGGGCATCGCCTTCATCCTGCTCGGCTGGATTGCTTGGCTCCGTCTGGACGGCGTCCGTCTGCCTAAAATGATGATGAAGCGCATCAACATCGGCAAAAAGCCTGCGCGCAGCTACGGCGATATCATTGACTATGTGGACGAAAAGCCCGTGACCTTTGGCGAGCTGGACGACGCCGAAAAGGATGTCTGCTGTCTCCTGTCCGACCTTGCCTGTGCTGTGATTTATATCGTTGTATCGTTCGTGGTTTGACTGAAATTCAGATTTAACAGCGCTGCTGAATGCTCCTTCATAAATGATAAAAAAGAATAACTTTCACGCTTTCTTTTCCGGCGTCTCCCCTCTCCCCTTTACCCATTCCACCGCGAACTCCGCAAAGCGGCGGGTCGCTGCGCCGGGGACGGCGGCGGGGATGGCCAAGGCGATGGTGCGGCTGGCCGGCGGGTCAATGGGGCGGATTTCGATGCCGTCGTCGTTCCCGCGCAGGAGCAGGGACGGCATGATGCTCACGCCCAAGCCCTGCCGCACCATCGCAATCACCGCATAATCATCCTTCGTGCGAAAACGGATATTCGGGCGCATTTTGACGGCCTCAAACGCCCGCCGCGCATCGTGGTTCGAGGATTCCAAAAGCGATACGAACGCCTCCTTCGCCACATCCTCCACGCGGCAAACGGTCTGCCTGCTCAGCGGATGACCCTTGGGCAGCACGGCCATCAGCGCGTCTTCGCACAGCGGTATGCAGCGGCATTTGAGCGGCGTCGGCAGGGTCGTGAACGCCACATCGACGCTCCCGTCATTCACCCAGCCCTCCACATCATGATAATCCCCGCTCAGAAGCTGAAAGTCCGCCTGCGGATGCGCCTGCTGGAAGGACATCATCATGGCCGGCAGCCAGTGCGTGGCGACGCTGGTGAATGTGCCGATGCGGATGGAGCCGGCCACCCGCGTGCTCAGCTCCTCCGCCGCGCTGCGCAGGAGCTTTTCCTGCCGCACGATTTCCCGAATATAGGGCAGCAGCTTCTCCCCCTCCGGCGTCAGCCGCGTGGCCACCCGTGAACGCTTGAGCAGCGGAAGCTGCAACTCATTTTCAACGGAAGCAATGATATGGCTCACGCCGGACTGCGTAAGCCCCAGCTCCTCCGCCGCCTTCGTCAGTGAGGCTGTATCCACCGTCTTTTCAAATACCTCATATTTTTTTATGTCCATTTTTTGTTTGACCCCCTTGATTTTCACTCCGTGATGTGCTATGATAGCGCCATCGCATTTGAAGGCTTCATGTTATGCATTATAAACCTTCATGTGTGAAAAATCAAGCCCCTGTATGAAATTATTTTCAGTCGTTTCAGAACGGGCAGAGCGGGCGGGAAACGCCGCGCTTCAGAAGGGAAGGGACACTATGACCGAAGCGAACTTGCAGCATCTGCTGGCTATGGTGATTTACATGGCGGCGGTCATTGCCATCGGCGTGGTCTTTGCGCGCCGCGCAAACAGGGACACGGAAAGCTATTTTCTGGGCGGGCGCAGCTTAGGCCCGTGGGTAACGGCTTTCAGCGCGGAGGCCTCCGACATGTCCGGCTATCTTCTGATGGGGCTGCCCGGCCTTGCATACTGGACGGGTCTGGCCGACGTCGGCTGGACATGCATCGGCTTGGCCGTCGGTACCTATCTGAACTTTTTAATTGTCTCCAAGCGTCTGCGCCGCTACAGTATCAAGGTGGATGCCTTCACCATTCCGGACTTCTTTTCCAAGCGCTTCCATGAAAAGAAGAAGGTGCTGATGCTCATTTCCTCGCTCATCATCATCATTTTCTTTTCCGTGTATGCGGCGCAGTGTCTGAGCGCCTGCGGCAAGCTGTTCTCCAACCTGTTCGGCCTGTCCTACGGCGGCATGATGATTGTGGCGGCAGTGTTCGTTCTGGTATATACCTTTCTGGGCGGCTATCTGGCCGAGAGCGCATCGGACTTCATGCAGGCCGTGGTGATGATTACCGTGCTGGTGCTGATTATGGCGCTGTCCATCAGCGCGGCGGGCGGCCTGCAAAAGGTTATCGAAAATGCCAAGAGCTATGACGGCTATCTGTCGCTTTTCCGAACCGCAGCACCTTCGACAGAGGAGGCCAACGTCTTCGGCACGAGCAGCAGCTACGGCTTTCTGAGCATCATCTCCACCATGGCATGGGGGCTTGGCTACTTCGGTATGCCGCAGGTGCTGCTGCGCTTCATGGGCATCCGCTCCGAGCATGAGCTGGGGCGCTCCCGCCGCGTGGCCATCATCTGGGTGAGCATTTCCATGCTGGCCGCCATCATGATCGGCATCGTGGGACGCAGCGTGGCCGGGCTGGACTATCTTTCCAACAGCGCGGCCGAAAATGTGTTCATTGATGCTGCGACGCAGTTCCTGCCTCCTGTGCTGGCGGGCTTTGCCTGTGCCGGCGTACTGGCCGCATCCATTTCCTCCTCGGACTCCTACCTGCTGATTGCCGCCAGCGCCGTCAGCCAAAACCTCTACCGCGGAATATTCAAGCGCGATGCAAACGACAAGCAGGTCATGTGGTGTTCCCGCATCACGCTGGTGCTGATTACGCTGATTGCGATGGTGATTGCATGGAATTCCGATTCCACCGTCTTTGGCATCACCTCCTTTGCGTGGGCCGGCTTCGGCGCAGCCTTCGGCCCGCTGATGCTGTTCTCCCTGTTCTGGAAGCGCACCAACTGGTACGGCGCAATTGCGGGCATGGTCTCCGGCGGCGCGATGGTGTTCATCTGGAAGCTGCTGATTAAGCCGCTTGGCGGCGTGTTCGCCATCTATGAACTGCTCCCCGCTTTTATCGTAAGCTGCATCATGATTGTCGCCGTTTCCCTCTGCACTGCCCGCCCCTCCGAACAGATTCGTGATGAGTTTGAGCAGGTCGCTGCGTAAAAAATCATACGGCGCCAATGGGCTGTGACGGATGCTTTGTCCGTCACAGTCCTTTTTTATCCCGCGAATGACGTCAGATTGATAAAGATAAGCCGTGAATTCCCAAAGTAAAAGCCGCTGTCCGCAACACCTGGCATTTACGATAGGAAAAGGCTGC
>CAVDRM010000027.1:0-35292 GCA_963611355.1 Anaerovibrio sp. | reverse complement strand
GCAGAACATAAAACGCTTGGTGAAGGCCGCATAAGGCCTTCCTTTTTCTTTTGTTGACACCCTGCATCGCAAATAGAACAAACCCCCGCCTTTCTGAAAACAGGGGTTTGTTGATGGGCTGTGAGCTGTCCCCCAAAAAGGACAGCTCTGTTTTTTTGCTCGTTTGTTGAGTTTATGGACGGCATATGATATAATCTGTCCCGTGTTTTTGAGATTAAAGCACGGAGGGACTGTCATGCAGAAGCGGCGCGCCATTATCTATGCGTTTTCAGCGGCGGTTTTTTATGCCGTGAATGTACCGTTTTCAAAGCTTCTGCTGCGATATGTCGGCTCGACGACGATGGCCTCTCTCCTCTATTTGGGCGCGGGATTCGGCGTCGGTATCGTGTCTCTTTTCAAAAAGAAGGAACGCCGAGCCTCGGAGCGCCTGACCAAACAGGATCTTCCTTTTGTCATCGGCATGATTGTGCTGGACATTGCCGCGCCGATTTTTCTGATGCTCGGCCTCAATTACGGCTCGTCCGCAAGCGCCTCTCTGCTGGGCAATTTTGAAATCGTCGCAACCTCCGTCATCGCGCTTTTTATCTTCAAGGAGACTGTTTCCAAGCGGCTTTGGGCGGCCATTGCGCTGATTACGCTGTCCAGCATTCTGCTTTCCTTTGACGGCATGGACAGCTTCCGCTTTTCCTGCGGCTCGCTGTTTGTCCTGCTGGCGACCGTCTGCTGGGGCTTTGAAAACAACTGCACCCGCAATATTGCCTCCAAAAGCACCTATGAAATCGTGGTGCTGAAGGGCATTTTTTCCGGATTCGGTTCGCTGATGATTGCCCTGTTAAAGGGCGAAGCCATGCCTCGTTTTCAATATATCGCCGCCGCCATGCTGCTTGGTTTTGTCGCCTACGGACTCAGCATTTTCCTCTATGTGCGGGCGCAGAACACCTTGGGCGCGGCGAAAACCAGCGCCTATTACGCCGTTGCCCCCTTTATCGGCACGTTCCTGTCCTTCCTGTTTTTTCGGGAAACGCTGTCATGGACGTACCTTCTCGCGCTTGCCGTCATGATTGCAGGCTCGGTGCTTGTCGTAAAGGACACGATGGCACAGCAACCGGACGAATGATTCAGGCAGCGCCGTGCAAATGAGGGTGTGTTTGTAATGATACAAAAGGCATTTTGGGGGTCTTCACGGTTTCTTAGAGAATAATCAGTATTTCAGGTCTGCGCCGTTGCGCACCATCAAACCGTTCTCCTCGCCCGCAGACTGAAGACCCTTATATCCGAATAATTCACACCGGTAAGCCCTTCACAACGGTTCACCTTTTAAGCAGTTATGAAATCAGGAACATTTTCCGTGCAAGCATTTAAATTTGCCCGGCTGATTCACCTTCGCTTTTTTCACTCCTCATCCCATCCCTTGAAATAATACACAGTATCATCCTTCGGGCGGATATCCGTAAGCATGCCGGTGTAATGGCGCAGGCTGCGCGGAACATAGGGACAGGTTTTGATATAGTCCTCGTTGACTTCAATGCCAAGCCCCGGCTTGTCAGGCACAAGAATGAAGCCGTCTTCGTAGCGCACCT
Source organism: Anaerovibrio sp. (assembly GCA_963611355.1). Lineage (GTDB taxonomy): Bacteria > Bacillota > Clostridia > Christensenellales > Aristaeellaceae > CAVDRM01. The sequence goes on along the minus strand of CAVDRM010000027.1, from coordinate 33,712 downwards.
CTTCGTCAGTCACTTGACTGCGGAAAGAGTCGTCGGTAATCATAATTTCATGAATCAGGAAATTCGGCGTACAGGCCGCCAGCTGCAGAATGGCCGCATTGGACACAGGACCGGATGGGTTATGGAAGGAGACCGGTACATGACAGCTTTCGCACATGGCCGCGACCTTTTTGCTTTCCAGAATACCGCCGTTATGGAAAATGTCGGGCTGGGCGATGTCAATGGCTTCCTTATGCAGAACATCCCAGAAAGCATACTTTCCATAAAATCTTTCACCTACCGCTACGGGAATCATGCTGTGATCCCGCACCCATTTCAGCGAATCAATGCAGTCCGGCACGGTCGGCTCTTCAATCAGCATGGGCTTAAATTGTGCCAGCTCGCGGCTCATATTGACGGCTGTAAAATGATTGAAACGGCCATGGCATTCAATGAGCAGCTCTGTATTCCAACCGACGGCTTCACGCACTGCGCCGACGCAAGCCACGGCAGCATCCATTTCATGGCGCGAAAGGGTCATATGCGCTTTGCCGAACGGATCCCACTTCAGCGCTTTGGCGCCTTTGGATACGGTATATTTCGCCTTTTCCGCAAATTCCGTCGGCGTCCGCGCACCGGTAAACCAAGCGTTTGCATATAAGGAAACCTTCTCCCGCAGACGGCCGCCGATGAGATTGCATACGGGAGTATTGTAGAATTTTCCGGCGATATCCCAGCAAGCAATTTCAATGCCGCTGAGAGCGCTCATCATCACGGGACCGCCCTTCCAATAGCTGTCCCGATAGATTTCAAACCACAGTTTTTCGATATCGATTGGATTACGGCCGACAACCATGCGCTTCATGTCTTCCACGCAGCCCTCCAGCGCGTGCTCGCGTGTGCCTAAGCTGGCTTCACCCCAGCCGTAGAGTCCTGCATCAGTCTCCACCTTAATGAAGGTCCAATTCGTGCGGAAGGCATCCATCGCAAACGCTTTCACATCAGTGATTTTCATTTTGCATTTTCCTCCTACCATAAACGGATGGCATCCTGGTGCATACGCGCCAAATCGCGTATGGCATCATAGTTTTCTTTTTCAATGAAGCTCTTTTTCAGCACGGTCACCCCTGTTCCGACAGCGTTGATGCCTGCGGACAAAAATTGCGGGATGGTGCTTGGATTGACACCGCCGGTCGCCATCAGGGGAATGTGCGGCAGCGTTCCTTTCAAATTCTGAATGTAATGGAAGCCGACATCGTCCGCCGGAAACAGCTTAACGATGTCCGCGCCCTCATCCCATGACCGGCAAATTTCGCTTGGCGTCATTGCGCCCGGAATAGACAGCATGCCAAGCCGCTTGGTTTCATGAATGACATCCGTTCTTGTATACTGTGTGCAGTTGGATCAGATTTTCATGATCAACGACAAGAGTGAGCATAAAGAGGTTGTGATGGACTTCATGAAATACCTGCTCAGCCCCGAAGTCGCCGGTCAGTGGAGCGCCGAGACCCTTTCTCCTTCCGTTGTGCCCGGCGTTGAAACGGAAATGCCGGAAGTAATCATGACGGCCATCCAAGCCAAGGAAGGCGGCAATATTGCGCATGAAGGCGCGTTGACTGCCTCCTTCAGCGGTGAATATCTGACCGCCTGGCGTTCTATCACCCAAGGCCTCTGCGCTGACCGCAGCCTGACGCCTGCTGATATCCTGGACGAGCCCAGTCTGCCTTTGACGAAATCAACGCCAGCAAATAAGACACGCGGCATTTCTTGTTTGATGAAAATCGGAGATTGGCTTCGCACATCCCTGAGCCCATCTCCGTTGTTATACTTTTTGTGAAAGGGGCGTTTATTCATACAGGCTCATCGCACACTGCTTGCAAAGACACGCTATATTCTAGCAGGTTCAATCGTCTTTTTCTTCCCCTCTGGTCTCACATCTATTGTAACGCTACAAGTCTGGCTGATATAAAAGTTAATTCATGCTTGACAATATGATAATTACATGATATACTATACACAGTCTTACAGAACGACAAATACGAAAAGGAGGAAAACACGATGGAAAGGAGCGCATTGGGCGAAAGGTTACTGACTCTTCTACACGAGCAGCACTTGAACCAAAAGCAACTGGCCCAGAAAGTTGGGATCACCGAAGCAGCTATGTCACACTATATCAAAGGGGATCGCGTGCCACGTTCAACCATCCTTGCAAAAATAGCTGCCGAGCTCGGAACAACATCAGACTATTTGATGAAAGGAACGTCGACTCAATCAACAGAAGGATTTCCGGAGGCGCGAAGGCTTATAGCCCGTAGTCTCAAGCAGATGACATTGCCAGAAAAGAAGGAGCTGATCAACCTCCTTCTCAGCGATGAGGAATGAGGTGATGCAAGATGTGCAGGTTAACAGATGATCGATATGAGTTCATTAAGGAAGAGGTCGTTCACTTGTTTGAACATCACGGCATCAATGCTTATATGCAGCACAATAAATAATAAATTTTTTGTCCGATGCGAAATGCAAAAATCGAAGGTTTGCTTGCTATAAATTGAGATTTTTGCAAAAAGCAGATACGTAAAAGTTGAAAACCCGAAAGGGTTCCAAGTCTGCCCATCGACAAACCCCTGCTTTCAAAAAAATAGCATGGGTTTAGCTTGTTTGCGGCACAGTAAGGTTGGTAACAAGCCAAAAGAAAAAGCCCTTATGTGGCCTTTACCAATCGCTTTATGTTCTGCACAGCGGCAGTGAGGAAGCATTGCTCACGCATATACCTTTATGATTCGACATCCACCTCGCTTTTTCCTTTTGGTTTTTTCAACTTTTTCTCGCCGTGATTTTGGGCTGTATGGAGCTATATAGTAAAAAATCTCGCCACGCTTGTGCATGACGAGACTTTGTTGATGGGCTGAGTACAAAAATACTTTTGCACTCGTATGCTCTGACTTTTAGGCGCCATGATACCCGATGCAGCTCTTTGTCGGTCATGCGATTGAACGCTTCCATGAGCAATTGAACGTACGCTCATGCTGTCGTTTTCCTGGCCGTTGGTTAGCTTTGATGCAGACCAAGAAATTTTCAATCATAGCATTAAATATCATTTCGCGGTAATCAGTTTGCCCAACGAACGTTTAATATACCGTCAGAAAAACAGGCTGTCGCTTCTTTAGCGTTACGAATCGGACACGGACTGTTCCGCCAAATGACAGGCAGCAAAATGGCTGACGCCGTTAACCATATATTCCCGCAGCTCCGGCCGTTCTTTTTTGCATCGTTCCGTACAATATGGACAGCGCGGATGGAAGGTGCAGCCGGAAGGCGGATTGGCAGGAGACGGAACATCGCCCTGCAGGGGGACACGCTTTTTCTTTTGACGAACATCGGCCACGGGAATCGCGCTGAGCAGTGCCTGCGTGTACGGATGCATGGTATGGCTGAACAGCTCTTCCGATGCGGTCAATTCAACAATCCGTCCAAGATACATAACGGCGATTCTGTCCGCTAAATATTCCACGACGGACAAATCGTGCGTAATAAAGATATAGGTTAAGCCGTATTCCTCCTTGAGCTTGTTTAGCAATTTTAATACCTGCGCCTGAATGGATACATCCAAGGCAGAGACGGCTTCATCGCAGATGATAAGCTCCGGATGAACGGAAAGCGCTCTGGCGATGCCGATGCGCTGACGCTGTCCGCCGGAAAACTCATTGGGATAACGCATCATATATTCGCGCGGCAGGTTGACTTCCTCCAGCAATTCGGCGATCCGCTCCATCCGCTCCTTTTTGTCCTTCATGCCGAACTTAATCAGCGGGTCTTCCAGAGAGCCGTAGATGGTAAAAGCGGGATTCAGAGAGGAATACGGATCTTGGAAAACAATCTGAATTTTCTGTCGTGCGTTATCCAGTTCATTTGGGGAAAGCTTATGCAAATCTTTCCATCCGTCTTCAAAATGATATTCCATGCTTCCGTCCGTTGTCGGAATAAGCTGAAGGATGGACTTGCCCAAGGTGGTTTTTCCGCAGCCGGACTCGCCGACAAGCCCCAGCGTTTCGCCTTTATAAACATCCAAATCAATGCCGTCTACGGCGCGGACATAGCCAACCGTTCGCTTGATAATACCTTTTCGAATAGGAAAGTAGGTCTTCGCATTTCTGACCTTCAGCAATACCTCCTTATTCTCCATCTGCAAGCGCCTCCCTATAATGAAAACAGCGTGTGTAGTGTCCGGATGAAACCCATTCCTTGGACGGAATTTTTTCTTCACAGCATGAATCCGCATAATCGCAGCGCGGACAGAACTGGCAGCCCTTCGGCCGGTTGAACGGGTCGGGCGTAGAGCCGCGAATCGGCTCAAGCTGTTGATTTTTCCCCTTTCCAAGCACCGGTATCGAGCGCAGCAGGGCTTTCGTATACGGGTGCACTGGATGCGTAAAAATGTCTTCAACCGTTCCGTATTCCACGATATTTCCCATATACATGACCGCCACATCATCGGCCATTTCCGCGACAACTCCCATATTGTGGGTAATCATCATAATGGCCGTTCCGTGCGTCTGCTTCAAATTATTCATCAAGTCAAATATCTGTGCACTGATGGTCACATCCAAGGCGGTGGTCGGCTCGTCAGCCAGCAAAATTTTCGGCTCACAGGACATGGCCATGGCAATCATTGCCCGCTGACGCATGCCGCCTGAGAACTGGTGCGGATATTCTCCGTAACGAATTTCGGCCGCAGGAATGCCCATATCCGCAAGATCCTCTATGGATTCCTTCTTCAGCGTTTTTGCATTCAAATTCGGCTTATGCTGATGAATCATTTCCCGAATCTGGCTTCCGACGGTATAGACGGGGTTAAGCGCCGTCATGGGGTCCTGAAAAATAATGGCAATGTCTTTTCCGCGCAGGGAGCGCATTTCTCTGCCGTTCTTTTCAAGCCGGTCCAGCCGGATTTCTTCCCCGTTTTCCCGATAATAGGTAATGGAGCCGGATTCAATGCGCGACAGCTCCGGCAAGAGGCGCAGGATGGCATTGGCCGTAACGGATTTTCCGCAGCCGGATTCACCGACGAGGCACAGCGTTTTCCCGCGTTTAATATCAAAATCGATTCCGCGAAGCACCTTGTTGCAGCGTTTATTGGTGTAAAAATTAACGTGCAGATCCTTGACGCTCAGCACGACGTCGTTTGTTCTTTCTGACATGCTGCCCCCTCCTTAACCGATTTGTGTCGGATCGCTCGCATCACGAAGTCCGTCACCGATAAAATTGATGGCCAGCACAAACAGCACCAGCACGACGGCACAGGGAAGCCACATCCACCAATAGCCCAGCCAGTCATAACGAATCGTTCCGGCATTCGTAATGACATTGATGATGTTTCCCCATGTGGCTGTCTCCTGCGGCACACCGTAGCCCAAAACAGAAAGGGACGCCTCTTGAAGAATAAACATAGCGGTGGACAGAGTAATGTTGACCACGATAGGCCCGACCGCATTCGGCAAAAGATGCTTGAACGCTATTTTCCCTTGAGATATGCCGAAAGCGCGAAGCGCCTGCACGAATTCTTCCTCTTTCAGGGACAGCACCTTGCTTCTGGCCATACGGTACATGCTCGGCCAGCCCGTCAGGATGAAAATAATCATCATGTTTTGCAGGCTTTGCCCAACCAGCGCAACCATGATAATAATCAGCACCATTTGCGGGAAGGAAAGAAACACATCGGATATTTTCAAAATAATCTTATCCAATAATCCGCCTTTGTATCCGACAAACAAGCCGAGCGTGACGCCGATCAGCGCAGCGCCCAGCGCACTGCCGAGGCCGACAATGATGCTGATTCGTCCCCCATAGAGGATTCTCGCCCAAATATCGCGCCCCAGCTGATCCGTGCCGAACAGATGGTCGGCAGAGGGCGCTGCCATGCGGTCACGGAGAGAAATACTGCCCGGCTGCCAGCGTGTAAAAAGCGGTGCAGCAAAGCAAAGCACGCAAATGACCAAGAATAAAGCAGCGCCCAAGACCGCCAGCTTATTGGAAAGGAGCTTTCGTGCTGTCCGGCTCGTGAATTTAGTCGCAAGACGGCCGCTTTCTTCCAGCGCCTTAATACGATCCATTTTTCGCTCCAATGGCGTTCGTCTGATTTTATTTTTCATGACAGCTTCACCCTCGGATCTAAAATTGCGGTCAAAACGTCAACCAGCAATGATGAAATCAAAACCAATAAAACCATAAACAGCCCGACAGACATAATAATGGGCGTATTTTGTGTTTTGACGGCATCCGTAAACCAACGGCCGACGCCGGGCCATTGAAAGATGTTTTCAATGACAATGGAGCCGCTGATCAGCATCGGCAGACGAAAGCCAATCAGCACCATCACAGGCGTACACGCCACACGAAAACCATGGAAAAGATTGACCTTCCATTCCGGAAGCCCCTTCGCACGGGCAGTTTTTACATAGTCACAATTCATGGAATCCAGCATACTGGAACGCGAATACCGCATGACGCCTGCGGTCATGGAAATGCCCAGCACAAAGGCCGGCAGAAACAGATGATGCAGCTCATCCAGCAGCCCCGCTGTGCCGCGCTGCCCGACGGGAAACCAGTGAAGATTCAGGCAGAACAGAATAATGCAGAGTACGCCGAACAGAAATTGCGGAATGGCTACGCCAATCATTCCGGCGACGGTCAGAATATTATCGGCTAATTTCCCCTTTCGAAGCGCTGAAATCAATCCCAGAACAATGCCCAAGACGGTGGATATAATAAGCGCCGCCAAAGACAGTTCAATCGTTGCGGGCAGTTTCTGCATCATCAGGGTGCTGACGGGCATATTATTTTGCAGTGAATAGCCAAGGTCGCCCGTACAAACCCCCTTGAGCCAATTCAGATAACGGACAATCATCGGCCCGTTCAGCCCTTTGGCCGCCTTAAACGCGGCAATCTGCTCAGGTGTCATTTCCGCCAATTGATCCATCGGTATCAAAAAGTCAATCACATCGCCGGGCATCAGTTCAATGCCCACATAGATGAGAAACGTAATAATCAAAAGCATGGGGATCATGCCCAGCAGCTTTCGAAGGATAAAGTTCAGCATAGGCTGGTCCTCTCTATCATCGAAATAATTGATATGATGAAGAAACGGGGCTGGTGGCTAGCCAGCCCCTGATGCTTTGGGTGATGCCTTGATCAGCGCTCAAACATATTGATGAAGATATAGCGCGGGAAGGTGACATTGACGGTGTAAACGGCATAGTCTTCCATGTTCTGCAGCTGCTGAATCTGAGAGGAATCCTTGCAGAAAGCATAGTCGATCTTACCGGCCATCGCGTTGGTAATCAGGTTTTCATCGCCCGCATCGGTGGAGGGATACATATAGATTTTTTCGATGTTGCCGGTTCCGGGCATGAAGTAATCTTCATTGCGGGTCAGAATGGTGTATTCCCCCAGCTTCACGGTTTCCACCTTGAAGGGGCCGGTGCCGATGGGCGCCTGCCAGAAGGTATCCGCGCTGAAGTTTTCCGGTGCGACATTTTCCAGCTTATGCTTGGGCAGCACCGGCCACTGAGAGAAGACGGTCAGTGCGTTGGGCTGAGGATTGGTGAATTCAAAGGTGACGGTATTGCCGTCCACGGTGATGGACTTCGCATCATTGATAACATCGGTCATGACGGTATTTGCGCCGGGGATGGTGGGATAGTACTTGAAGGTCCACGCAACGTCTTCCGCAGTGAAGGGCTCGCCATCATGCCACTTGATGCCTTCACGAATCGTAAAGGCGATGGTCTTACCGTCCTCAGACACGGTGAAGCTCTCCGCCAGAGAACCATCGGTCGGCGCAAGGCTTTCATCGGCATTCAGCAGGCGGTCAAACACAATTTCCTGATGCCAGAACAGGCCGGGGTTGGTGGCGGGATGCTCTAAAGCATTGACCGCGCCGGTGTTGGTATAGAGGGTATGATCCTCGCGGTCAGTTGTCCAATCCAGAATGTTCTTCTGATAGGAGAACTGGTCGTTGCCAACGGGATTGCCCTTCATGTCAAGATGCTTGGAGGTTACGACCCAAGAGGGAATGTAGAACATCGGGATAACGGTAACCTGCTCGTTTTCATAGACCTGAATGGCGTCGTAAGCCGCCTTCTGGTCTTCCTTGCTGACAGCCACGCGGGCATTTTCGATGAGTTTGTCCAGCTTCTCATCCGGCAGAACGGTGGAGTTGTTCACCGCCGTGCTGTGATGACGGTTGTAGAATTCGCCGAGGGTCAGCGCGTTGGTGCCGGCGAAGCACAGGTCCCAATCCACAGCGGAATGCACGCCGTCTGCGGAGGGCGTCCAAAGCAGTGCGGTCAGGTTATCCGTGAGCAGCTGGAATTCCATTTTGACGCCTACATCAGCCCAGTATGCCTGAATCGCCGTAATGGTGTCCAGCAGGTTGCCGGTGTAATAGACAGCCTTCAGGGTGCGGCTTCCGTCCCAGCCGGCTTCCTTGAGCAGCTCCTTTGCCTTATCGGGATTGTAGGCGTATTCCGTCAGGCCGTCTGCCTGCCAGTAGCCTTCCGGCACGAGGGATTTGTCGGCAGCGGTGACCGTGCCGTTCCAAAGTGCGTCCACGATGGCATCCATGTCGATGGCATACCACAGTGCCTGACGAACGCGAACATCCTGCAGCGGGTTCACATACGCCGTTCCGCCGGACCCTTCGGCGGCTAAAGCAGTGGCTGCAATGGTGAACAGCAGGCAGACCGCAAGCAGCAGAGAGAGTAGTTTCTTCATGTGTTTTTCTCCTTCCTTGTTGACCGAGTTTCCTTTATTTTCACCGGCATATGCCGGCGAAGCGCAGCATTCAATCACCTTGTCTTTTCCTGCTCCATAAAGAACTTAACAGCGCCTATCATTCCGGCATTGTTGCCAAGGAGCGCCGCTTCAACCCGCAGCCCTTCCGCAAAGCGCGGCATGACATGCCTGAGGATTCTCTCACGCAGGGGCTGCATCAGAAGCTCTTCCTGACTGCTGACCCCGCCGCCTACAATCACCATTTCCGGATTGAAGATATGCACAAGGCCGGTGACGCCCGCCGCAATATCATCAATCCATGCCGATAGAATGTCGCGCAGACCGGCATCGCCCTGCGCCGCGCGTTCAAACACGAGACGACCCGTCCATTCGGTCTCCTGCGGGTAAGCCTTGCGGACTCGGGTAAGCAGCGCAGTCGTGGAGGCATAGCTTTCAAAGCAGCCGCGCTTGCCGCAGGCGCAGGGAATACCGTCCTGATAAAGCGAGAAATGCCCTAATTCGCCGGCAATTCCGCGTTGGCCGCTGTAGAGCCTTCCGTCCAGTACAAGACCGCCGCCTACGCCTGTCCCCAAGGTGACCATGATGACATTTTTAAGTCCACGCGCACGCCCTGTGAAGCATTCTCCCAATGCAGCGGCATTGGCATCATTCAGAACCCAGACGGGCACATCCAGTGCCCGTTGAAGCCGCTCCTTGACAGGCGTTCCTTCATAATGCGGAATTTTTCCGTTTGTGCCGATGACAACGCCCGTCCGGCTGTCGATTTGACCCGTTGCAGAGACGCCGACGCCACTGACCTGTACGTTTTGAACGTTCAAAAAGCGTTTGGCCTCTTTGCATACGGTAGCAATGATGGGGGTCTGATAGCCATCAAAGCCGACATCCGCTTCTGTTTGTGCGCGGATGCTGCCGCCTTCGTCAATCAGCCCCATTTTGACGGATGTTCCGCCTATATCCAATCCTAAAATCATGCCTGACCGCCCGAAAAGCCGTTGACTGCCTGCATAAAGCGGGCCGCAATTTCCAGCGGGCGGGTGATTGCGCCGCCGACTACGACAGCCCATGCTCCTTTTTCCAGCATGATCCTCGCCTGCTCCGGCGTATGAACGCGTCCCTCCGCAATGACGGGGCAGGGAAGCGCAGCGGCAAGGCGTTCCACAAGCTCGGCATTCGGCTCGCCTGTTTGGTCAGCTGTCTGCGGAGTATAGCCGTTCATGGTCGTGCCGACCAAGTCCGCGCCGGCGTTATAGGCGGCCACAGCCTCATCAAACGTTGCGCAGTCCGCCATGATGATGATGTTCGGGTATTTTTCCTTGACCTGCTTTAAAAACTCTGTCGGAGTCAGGCCGTCCCCGCGCGGGCAGTCCGTGCAGTCGATGGAAATGATGTCCGCTTCGGCAGCCATGCATTCATCCACCTCGCGCATGGTCATGGTGATGCGCCCCTGATAGCCGGGATATTCCCGCTTGATGAGACCGATGACCGGAAGACCCGTTTCTTCCTTGATGCCGATGATGTCTCGGACAGAGCTTGTTCGAATCATTTTCGCGCCGGCCTGCTTTGCGGCCCGCGCCATCAGGGGCATGACCGAACGCTCCCTGTCGTAGAGCGGTTCGCCCTGCGTCGCCTGGCAGGACACGATGATTGTCCCCTTCATCAGAGAAAACAATGCTTCTTTCGTCATGTTGTTTTACCTCTTATAAAGATTGCAGGAATCGGCCGATTTTTCCGGCCAGCAACGCATGCCCTTGATCGCTCGGATGCAGGCCGTCCGGCAGGAGCAGCGCACGGCAGCGCGCATTTTTCGGCTGAATGCCGCTGACAGCGTACAGATCCAGCACAGGCAGGGCATAATATCGGGCAACTTCCAGAAGAATATCGCGGTAAACGGACAGAGGGGCAACGTCCGTCTGCTTCAACCCATCGCCGCGCGGATTTTCTTCATTGTCGCGGTGCAGGGGTGTCAGAATAGCGACCGGCTTTCCCGTGTACAGCGTCAGCAGATTGTCCATCAGATAGTGGCACGCGCCCCAAAAGGTGAGGGGCACTCTATCCTCCGGTGTGCCGAGCGGCGCATCCCCGTGACCATAGTCATTTGTTCCGCCGAAAACCACCACGGCATCCGCGTCCTTGTCCATTTCAAACATCCGCATACAGAAATCACGGTCGTGCGGTTGGTCGGTCATGACGGTCTGTCTTGCGATGCGAGAACCGCTTACGCCATAGTTGTTTGCTTTCAGAAGGCCGAATTCCCGCGCCAATACATCGGTAAACCGATTGCTTTTGCAGCTTGCGCCCACGCCTTCGGTAATGCTGTCTCCTAAAAAATCAATCGTCGAACCTTGCAGTTTCATGCTTGCGCTTCCTCATCCTAAGCGGCGTAAGGAGGGTTTCGGAGTTACTAAAACGATGACATACGCCGCAAATCGTTTCTTGCATCATGTAATACTTTCAAAAAGATTCTATCAAACGGCACAGTATTTGTCAATGAATTTCCGTTTGTCAAGTCACCCTTTGACCGCGCCCATCGTAATACCGCGGGTAAAGTACTTCTGGAAGAGCAGGAAGATGGCAATAATCGGGACGCTCGCCAAGGTTGCGCCTGCCATAATCAGGCCAAAGTCCGTGCTGGCTTCCGCCTGCATTTTGGCGATACCCAGGGAAATGGTGAGCTTGGTCATGGAATTGAGCATGATGAGCTGTAAGAAGTAGTCGTTCCACGCGGTAATGAAGGTGAAGATGGCCAATGCGCCGATGCCCGGTTTAATCATCGGAAATACGATTTCCACAAAGGTGCGTGTTTCGCCGGCGCCGTCGATTCTTGCCGCCTCCAGCATTTCATCGGGGATGTTTTCGGAAAACTGCTTCATTAAAAAGACGCCGAACGGCCAGCCCACCGTCGGGAAAATGACCGACCAGAGGGTGTTATGCAGGTTCAGCCACGCCATTTCCTTCAAAAGCGGAATCATAATAACCTGCTTGGGCAGTGCCATGGCCGCCACGAAAATACTGAAAATCAATGTTCGGCCGGTAAATTTCTTTTTTGCCAGCGCATAGCCGCCCATGGAAGCGCACAGGCAGGTGAGCAGCATCGCCGCCGCGCAGATGAACACCGTGTTGCCCAGCCATGCCCATGCTGGCTTGGTGAACAGCTTGACATAATTGGCATTCGTCGGTGATGTCAGAAAGAAGCTGGGGGTGCGGGAATTGATGGTGCGCGCATCCTTAAATGAGCCGGTAATAATCCAGTACAGGGGGAAAAGCATCAGCAGGGCCAGAATAACCAGCAGAATGATGCTGATAATCCGATAAACGGATTTCTTTTGTACACTGTGTTCCATTCTCTGATGCCTCCCTTCAATTGACTTTCGCAAAGCGGAATTGCAGTGCGCTGAATACGGCGATGATGACGGCCAAAATGATGCCCATCGCGCAGCCGTAGCCGAAATTATTCAGCTTGATGGCGTTATGATAGATATAATACATAATGGTCAGGGTCGAATCCTTCGGGCCGCCGGAGGTGAGCAGGTCGATCAGGGCGAAGCACTGGAAGCTGTTGATGGTGGTGATGATGAGGATATACAGCGTTGTCGGCATAATCTGCGGCCATTTGATGCGCCAAAAGGTCTGCAAATTGTTCGCCCCGTCCACCTGCGCCGCTTCCACCAGCGACGGCTCCACATTGCTCAGCGCCGATACATACAGAACGATGGGCTGGCCGATGGAGGTGGTCAGCAGAATCGTAATGATACAGCCCAGCGCCGTATCGGCATTGCCCAGCCAGTTCACATTCCGGCTGATGATGCCGAGGGTTTGAAATACATAGTTGAGCAGGCCGTAATAGGAATTAAACATCCACTTCCAAACGACGGTGACCGCCACGGAGCCGGTGACAACGGGAAGATAAAAAACGCACCGGAAAAAGGAAGTGTACATATCTTTCATTTTATAGATAAGCGATGCCACCCACAGAGAGAAAAAACAGGTGAAGGGCACGCTGACAAGCACGATAATCATGGTATTCACAAAGGAAGTTGTGAATTTGGGGTCTTGAAACAGCTTTTTATAGTTATCAAGGCCGATAAAGGTAAAGTCCGACATGGTGTAGTTAAAGGTACTGTTGACCAAGCACATGACCATGGGAAAAACCACGAAGCCAAAGAAAAACAGCAGGGACGGAGCCATAAAGAGGTAGCCGGAAATGTTTTCGCGCCTGCGCGTGGCGCGAAGTCCGCGGCTCATTTTCACGGTAGTCTGCATTGCGGAAGTTCCCCCTTTTGAAAAGGGGCGCTTACTTCGCCCGCCGGGAGAATGAAAGCGCCCCTATGACCTATGTCAAAGCAATCACTGATTTACAACATTGATGTAAGCTGCCACTTCGGTCGCCACATCGCCGCCCGCGCCGATGCGCTGGAGCAGATTCCACCATTCGTAGCGCTGGGTGGTAAAGTTGGTGGTCACCTGATAGATGTCGCCGAGGTAGGGAGCGAAGATGGCGTATTCAGCCTGCACGCCCTTATCCGTGCCTTCGTAAAGCGCCACGCTGTCGATGGAGCTCTTCACGGAGAAATAGCCGGAAGCATAGACGCTCTTGGGGGTCTGCGTTTCGTCATCACACACGAAGCGGATGAATTCCTTCGCGGCGGCAGCCTTGGCATCGTCGCCGTTGTTGAACAGGCCGAAGCCCCACAGACCGCCGTCCAGACGCGGGACGCCGTCCTCGGAGGGGAACGCCATGTGGAACAGCTCAACGCCCTCAGCCAGCTTATCCTTGTTGTTGGCAACCTGAGCGGAGTTCCAGCAGAACGCCATCTGGCTGGTGCCGTTGACGAACAGAGCGATTTCCTCGCCGCCGTTGATGGCGGGGTCGAAGGTAATCAGCCCCTCATTGGCCCAGTTCTGCAGGGTGGTCAGCGCTTTGATGTTAGCTTCGCTGTCCAGCGTGTACTTGGTGTGTTCATCGTTGGTGAAGCGGCCGTCGTACAGGTTGGTCACCAGTGCGCGGGTGCCCTGGTCGCCGCCCTGACCGGAGCAGAAGATGAGGCCGGTGGGGCTGTAGCCGGCGGCTACCAGCGCCCGCAGCGCCTTTTCAAAGTTCTCGGTCGTCCAAGTGCGGGTCTCCGCATCGATGTACTGCATCGCATCCGCCTTTTCAAAAGCGGTCTTGTTGATGCACATGCAGTGCGCGGTCAGGCACAGCGGATACATATAATAGTTGCCGTCAGTGCCCTTGCAGGATTCGGCGATGATAACGTTGTTGGCGTTGATGTCCGCCAGCGCCTCTTCCGTCCACAGGTCGTTCACGGCCAGCATCTTGCCGGCAGCGCCCCAGTTGGTCACGAGGCGTTCTGGTCCTTCCATGATGAGGTCAGGCGCAGTGCCCGCTTCGATGGCGGTCGTCACCTGCGCATCTCCGTTCGTATAATCCAGATACTCAACAGTCACTTTGATTTCAGGATGAACGGCATTGAAGCTGGCGATGATTTCGTTGACCACTTCTTCCTTGCCCCAATCGCCGATGGGGAAGGTCCAGAGGGTGATTTCAGTTGTCGCATCGTCTGCCAGGGCTACGGCCGCAGGCAGCGCCAGCATCAGGCACAGGAGCAGAGCAATCAGTTTCTTCATTTGTACAATCCTCCTTACTGTATTGATTCAACCCCTTCAAGGGGGAAGAAACGGTGGGAACGATGTCTTGACTTTCTGAGATGACGAACAATCTCATGGTTTAAATGTACTACAAACCATCGAGTGTGTCAATAGGTTTTTATAAAAATTTTCAAAATTTGCACCGTATTTTATATTTTAGTTGACTTTTCCGTAAAGATACCTTATAATACAATTCGAGTTTGTCCTACAAAGTATGCAAAGGAGGTGAGCTGCCATGCCAAACGCGAATCGGGATGAAAAGCTGTATATTCAGGCATACCGTGAAATCAGACGATATATTGTGCAGAATGATTTGAAACCCGGTGACCTCCTTCCCACCGAGCAAAAGCTGTGCGAGACGCTGGGGGTCAGCCGAAATGTCCTTCGTGAATCCATCAAGAGCATGGAGCTGATGGGCATGGTGCGCGCTCAGCCCGGCAAAGGCACGATGGTTCAGACCTTTAATTTGGACTTCATCTTCCAGAACGTGCTGTTTTTTCAGATAGGACCTGAGGAGGAGCATTCCATCAGAGAAATGTTCGGCATCCGCAAGGTGCTGGAGCTGGCGTATATGCGCCAGGCTTTTCATGCGATCACAGAAGAAGATGTTCAGGCCATGCGCGCCTGTGCGGACGCTATACGCGAAAAATGGTCGCATGGAGAATTCTTCATTCAGGAAGACAGGGAATTTCACCTGACCCTCTTCCGTCCTTTGCAAAACCAAATCCTGCTTTCGCTGCTGGAAGCCATCTGGTCGGTGGACGACGGTTTTCAGCTTGAAAAGAAGCAGCCGCATCTGGAGCATACGATTGCCAAGCACGAGGCCATTGTCGATGCCTTGGAGCGGCACAGCTACCCTGCTTTTGCGCGGGCAATGGATGCACACTTCTCCTCCGGGAAATATTTGGGCATGACCTCGTACGAGGAGTATTAACAAACATTCTTTTGAGGACAGGCTGATTTTGTGCGGTGATGCGGTCAAAAAGTATGAACACTGCGCATTTTCGTTATTGCTATTTTTTCTTTCGTGTGGGATAATGGCTGGCGAGGTTTCGGCCGCCGCCCGCAAAGAGGCACAAGGGCATTTCAATGTGCTTGGAAAGGCTGAAAAATCAGCCTCTTCCCCGTATAAAGACAAACGGAAAGAAGGAACGAACGATGAGTCATTTCAAGATGAACGAGATCCGCGGCGTCATTCCCGCCCTGCTCACTCCCTTTGACGAAAACGAAAAACTGGATTTGACCCGCACCCGTGCGCTGACTGCGGAGCTGCTGCATCAGGGCGTGACCGGCCTGTACCTGACCGGTTCTACCGGTGAGGGCTTTCTGTGTGATGCGGACGAGCGCAAAGCGTTTGTGGAAACGGTTGTGGATGAGGTAAAAGGGCGTGTTCCCGTTATCGTCCATGTGGGCGCAATCAGCACCTGTACATCCGAAGAGCTTGCCCGCCACGCTGCGCAGGCAGGTGTCGACGCTGTTTCCTCCGTTCCGCCGATTTATTGGAAATTCAGCAACGATGAAATCGCCGCCTATTATGCCGACGTGGTGCAGGCCGCCGGTCTACCCATGATCGTATACAACATCGCTTTGGCCGGTCTGGTGAGCTTCGACATGATTAAACGCCTCGGCGCCATCGAGGGCGTAGAAGGCATCAAATACACCTCCGCCACCTTGTATGATGTGTTCCGCATCAAGGAAGCGCTGGGGCATGATTTTGCCGTATTCTCCGGCAGTGACGAGCTGGCCGTGAGCGGGCTTTCGTTCGGTGCGGACGGCATCATCGGCTCTACCTACAACGTGCTGGCGCCGCTGTTCCTGAAGCTGCATGATTTCATGGCAAAGAATGATGTTGATTCTGCGCGTGAAATGCAGAAGCTCGCAAACCGCTTTATTTTCACCCTGCTCAGCCATAACCTGATGCCCTCGCTGAAGGCCACCCTCACCCTGGGCGGCAAGGTGGACGGCGGATTCTGCCGTCGCCCCTTTGCCAGGCTGAGCGATGAGCAAATCAAAGCGCTGAAGGCCGATTATGCTGTAATCAAAGCCGATACAGGCGACTTGGGGCTGGATTTCTTAAAGAATATCTAATCAAAATAACCGATTCAGCGTTCTGATGGCGAATCATTTTCGCCATCAGAATTTTGCTGTTATACATCGGCAGAACATGAACAGGGGTTATGCTTTATGCGGCAAGAGGAACAGCTTTATCTCGGCACAACGCCGCGTCCCAAGGACTTTGATGTCTTCTGGCAGGCACGCATGGCGGAAGCGGACTCCGTCCCGCTTGATTACAGCTTTACACCCGGCGGCGTTCCGGCCTACCCAACCTGCGAATATCTTCATTTGTGGTTTCGGGGAATGCACGGAGCGCAGCTCTATGCCCGCTACGTCCGCCCGACACGAAAAGGCTCTCTGCCCCTTGTGCTTCAGTTCCACGGTTATCCGGGTGCAAGCCGAGGCTGGATGGAGCAATCCTCCTTTGCGGGTATGGGCTTTGCATTGCTGGCGATGGAATGCCCCGGGCAGGGTGGCCGCAGCGAGGATATCGGCGGTTATAAGGGGACGACCGTCGCAGGGCATCTGGTCGCCGGTTTGGACGGCGACCCCAAGGATATGTATTATGTACGGATGTATCAAGATATGCGCATTCTGTGCCGCATTGTGCGAAAGATGGCGGAAATTGACCAAGACCGCATCTACATCAACGGCGCATCGCAGGGCGGCGGATTGGGACTGGCGTGTGCGGCGCTGAACCCCGATGTGCCGAAAAAAGCGGCCATCCTCTATCCCTTCCTGAGCGATTTTCAAAAGGTGTGGGAGATGGGCGCGGACGAGATCGCCTATGAGGGGCTGCGCTATTATTCCCGCTGGTTTGATCCGGACGGAAGCCGGACAGAGGAATGGTTTGCCAAGCTGGGTTATATTGATGTACACAACTTGGCTCCGTGGGTCAAATGTCCCGTGCTGTTCGGCACGGGCCTTGAGGATACGGTTTGTACGCCGATTACGCAGGACGGCGTGTATAACAGCCTCACCTGCCCTAAAAAGCGCTTTTTCTTTCCGGGCTTTGGGCATGAGGAAATTCAGGCGTTTGATGATATGCTGCTTATGTTCTTTACGGAAGAAGGTGAAACGGCATGATTCAAAAGGAGTGGGATGCAGGTTTGAAGGCGCTGCCGCCGTTTGTGCTGCCTGAAAGCTTTCTGTCTGAATGGCAGGCGCGCAAAGCGGAAGCTGCAAAAACGCGCATCATTCATGGCACGCCGTTTATATCCGGCAACGAAAAAATGGCTGTATACAGCGAAGTTTTTTTTACCGGCACGGATGGTGAAACGTTAAAAGCACGGTATATCCGGCCTGTCGGCGATGAGAAACATCCCCTGGTACTGATGTTTCATGCCGAAAACCTGCCGGTACGCGGCTGGCATTATATGACCCGCTTTATCGCCTTGGGGTATGCTGTATTTGCGCCGGAAAACAGAAAAAATATCCCGTTTGCGCAGCAGGCGGCAGACGCTTTCTGCGCGGCGCAGATTGGTTTTTCTCTTCAGCATACGGACTCAAATCAGGTGTTCGCTTGGGGCGATTCACTCGGCGGAACGCTGGCCATCGCCGTCAGCGCCTTTTTCGGCGTTGCCAAATGCATCGCCCAAAATCCGCTGTGCGGCGGCGATTATGCGGATTGTGTTGGCTTTGCTTCGCTGCTGCACCAGCCCTTTCTGATGGCGACCGGCGGGATGGATTCTGTGTCTCCACCTGAAAATCAGCTGGCTGTTTATGCCGCCGCACCGGAACCCAAACGCCATTTTCTGTACCCTAAATATATCCATGAGCGCATCAACCACTTTGAGGATCAGATGATTGTTTTCCTGCACCCGTCAACACAACTTTAAGGAGGAAAGATGCATGATTTATTGCAAAAAAAACGAATTAAAGCGCTATTTTGGTCTCAGCGAACACATGGATACGGCCATCCGTTTTCTTCTGGAAAACAACCTGAATGCTCTGCAGACGGGGCGAAACGAAATCAATGATACCGTGTACGCCAATCGATTTGACTATGAGACCCGGCCGGAGGAAGGTCAATTGTTTGAGACGCATATCCGATACACCGATATTCATATGGTGCTGTCCGGCCGCGAACTCATCATGGCGGCTGACGAAGCCTCTCTGCACGAAACATCAGGAGATGAAAACGCGGATTATATTGCCTCCGATGGCGACTGGCAATGCCGCTTCCGTCTGTCAACGGACGATGTTCTAATCGTCTTTCCCGGCGAAGCCCACAAAGTCAAATGCGCTGACGGCGCACCCTGCTTTGTGAAAAAGCTTGTGGTAAAAGTGCCGGAAAGCTAAGAATACCGCTCAGCCATCGCGTCGATATCAATGCAGCTTGAGCGGCAATGGCATACAGCCTGACGGCTTCATATTTCCGGAAAGAATTTCCGGAATGCACGCCATGCTTTCTGATGACTGAAAGCAAAAAAGGAGCCTCGGTATATGCGGAAGCTGTTCCATTGCATAGGGATTCCCCGTATGTACCACCATAGAGACCTTTTCGCCGAGAGAAGCAATCAAATTTCGGATTCTTTCCGTCAAGCCATCTGTGCCGTAATATGCACCGGTATCACAAAAGGTGACAAAAATGATATCCGCGTGTTCTGTTGCTGCTACGCAGACTTCTTCAATTTGTCGGCTATTCGGGAATTCGCAGATTGTTAGGAAACTCGACCTTAGAAAGTATCTTCGCAGCAAATCCGTCATATGCTTCGAATTCCACCATGTAATAAAATTAATTTCACTGTCTGTTTGATTTTTTTCCTGATAGCTGTTTTCTGTCAGAATAACAAACAGATGATTTCCTTTTGTGTCTAATTTTATATCAAGCCCTGGGTCTGTAATTGCACAAAGGCTGTTTCTGTTGATTCTGCTGATTGCTTTTCGATCTGCTTCCGTAATATTAAATGTTGATGGAAAACGCAGCGTTCTTTCTTGTGCCTTTAACACATGAGATACCGCGTCATTTAATCTATCCACCGAAAATATACCCTTGCGGTAACAATTCATCATCTGCTGGTAGCTTTCCGCAAGGGATGTGCGGTAATTCGGCAATACCAAATCGTTTCCTGCCGCAATCGCAAGACCGAGTGCTCTTTCCTCGCCAAAACGCTGTAAAACGCCCATCATAGCAAAGGAATCCGTAACCACAAGGCCGTTAAAACCCATACGACGCAGAATACCAATCAATACAGAGGATAAAGTGGCCGGATATTCCGAATCGATGTTCACGCATCTGAAATGCCCCGTCATAACACCCATCATATCTGAGCCTAAACGTTCAATCATCTTTTGATACGGATAGAGTGGGCCTTCTGTCAGCTCGGCTTCCGTCATGTGGGATGCTCCCTCCTGCATATGAGTATCAATGACAATATCCGACACAGAAGGATAGTGCTTTGCTGTACCGATTACGCCGCAATCGGCAAAGCCCTTCATATATGCGCAGGCAATATCCGCTGTTTTTTCCTTATTCGCGCTAATGCATCGACAGATTCTGCACGGAGCATTGACGGGTGCCATATCCACAACCGGCCCCCAAATCATATTCCATCCGACCGCTTTTGCCTGTGTAGCCGTAATACGCGCAAAATGGTAGGCTGCCATCGGGTCATCAACTGCGCCGAGTGCTATATTGCCCGCAATCGTCAGTCCGCCCGGCTCATAACCGCATTCCATATCCGCTGCAACAAAAACGGGATAATCTGCCGCCTGCTGAATGGCAGAAATCGTAGCTGCCGCTTGGCTGTCCGCACGAACCTGCACGCCGCCTAACGCATGATTTTTGATAAGCTCTAATACAAAATCAAGCTCTTTTTGAGAGGATACTCCCCTGCACATCAATAGTTGCAGTAAAATGGTAAGTTTTACAGTGAAGCCCAAAGTATCAAGCATGCCGCGCTTTTGACATTGCTGCGCGGAGCGATGTAACTCCTTCTTCAATGGAGAGCTTAGAATTAAAAACGCTGCTCGTTCCGGCCACTAAAATATCTGCTCCTGCTTCTATCATCAACGGAGCGTTAATCAAGCTGCAGTTTCCATCCACCTCAATAAGAATGTTCGGCGTTTCGGAATTGTTAATTATTTGGCGAGCGCGGCTTATTTTTGACAAGCCGTTCGGGACTAATTTTTGCCCAGCGAAACCTGGGTTGACCGTCATAACGAGCAGCATACCTAACTCCGGCAAAATCTCCTTCACCAGTTCCAAAGGCGTAGCCGGATTTAATGCCACTGCCGGAATCCAGCCACGATCGCGTATCATACTTATTATACGCTGAATATGAGGCGTGCTTTCATAATGAAAAGAAACCATATCGCCATCTCGTAATTTGAGCGACGGAAGAATCTCCGAAGGGTTTTCAATCATCAAATGAACATCCATTGGTATGGTTGAATTTTTTGCAAGAGCATTGATCATGTCAGGAAACATCATCCAATTAGGTACAAAATGTCCATCCATCACATCGCAATGCAGCCACTCTACATGACTTTTCTCCAATTGATGAACACTATCTTCCAAATGCATCAGATCTGCGCACATCATTGATGCAGATATTTGTCCATGCATAGTCTTTCCTCCACAGCGTTAGACGATCGGCAAGACCAAAATCATGCCGATCGTCTAACAAATTTTTAAATAACTTCAATAACCTCAAACAGCTCAAGCTTTGGCAAAAGGATTCTTGTCCATCCATCATGATTTTCGGCGCAAATCTTTTCGCCATTCGGCAACAGCCTAGCACTGTGATTCTCGCCGGGAATTTCGATCCACAGGTCGCTCATCGGCACAACAGGAGTATCCTCTTGCTCATTAAGTACCGCATAATACTGATGCTCTTCTTTATACCAGCCAAGCACCTCAACAAATTTAGGTGCATTAGAGCGGAAGGAGGGTTCACCGATCAGCTCTTCCACCAAATGCCGTACAACCTGCCGACTCATATAAGGCTTAGACGCTTCAATCGGCGCTGCTGTCCACAGCAGCTTACTGTTGCCTCTACGCTTCAGCACTGCACAAGGCTCTTCCGTATGAATGCCGGGGGGGTTGGAATGAATGGCAGCAAAGGCATCGGTATCAGTCGGTGTATAGGGCAAGGTACGAGTTGCAAGTACCGTTAAGTCTTTAGAAGCGATGACGGAAGCCTTGTATTGTGCACGATTTACCGTCAACGGTGCAAGGCGTGAGAAACCAGAAAAATATGCTGCGCCTGCTTCCGTGGGAGCCATGTATGTAAAATTATGTGCTGTTTTTCCGGTCAATTCAAGCCCCAGCAAAGCAGCGAGACGAGGATGTCCAATCGGTCCAGACACAAAAAGATTGCCACCATTGTTTACATAGTCCTCAATCGCGTCCATCTCTTCATCGCGAATGTTTGAAACATTGCACAGTAAAATTGCTTTTCCCTTGTAGTGACGCAGATTCTTTGAGCCGATGACATCAAAGGAAAGGTTATTTTCGCGCAAAATAGAAGCCATGCCAACAGGAGCTTCCATATAAATTGAAGGCTCGAAGCTCTTTTCGCTTACATCTATGCCGCTTTCATCCGGATCATATTTGCTGAATGAAGCGAACCACACAGCAGCATCAGTGATCAAATCACCACTAACATATTGTTCAAAGCGACGGGTATTGGCATAAATATTTTTCATTAAGTTGTGATAGACTTCTGGAACAATAGACCCATCTGGATTGATTGCGTCTACCAGCAAAAATGCACCATTATGAACCAAAGCCGTTATGACGTGCAGGGTAAGCTGCTCCGCCGTCTTGGTTGTCGTATGCATATTCAATTCAGGGTCACAGCGGCCTGTATGATAGATGAACGGAAGATTTGGCGTAACACTCTTATAATACTTATTGATAAATGTCTGCTGGAGATAGCCGCCATAATAATCGCCGCCGGAATAATCGACAGCTTCCGTCAGCAGCTCGGTGCTGCCGTGAAGCCAAGGCGAAGTAATCATCGAGAACTGATGCTCGATGGTCACATTCGGCTTAATTTCTTTCACGGCGGCTGTGGCAAATTTCGCATAATCAGCCATCCAAACTGCGCGTCGATAAGCATAATCAAGGAAAGCAGAATCATTCCAGTCTATCTTGCGCGGTAATTCGCGCCCGGTTTCCTCAAAATACCGTTTACGGCAATGCGGGCAGAAGCACAGATCCGGCCAGAAGGTCATATCAAGGAACATACCTTCAAAATCGTATTTACGATTCAGTTCTTGCAAGTTTGCCCTGACATAGGCTCGATAGTCCGGATTATTAGGGCAAACAATGCCATAACGACCATTGCGAAAATGATCCATTCCACGATATTCGCGGAAAGTCTTTCCATCAGGGGCAATCAATCGCCAATCCGGATGATTGTCATAGGCCCAATTGTCAAAAATCTGGGTATAATAAGCAATAACTGCGATACCCTTTTCATGGCATTTACGCACCATTGTGCCAAAAAAATCAAACCCTTTAAGGCCCTTATGCATCCGGCCAATTTCGCAAGGCCAATAGCACAAGCCAGTATGGGGCTTAGCCTTCACCATTGCTGCCTGTATTCCGGCATCAGCAAGCGCATCGACATACTCGTCTACATTGATTTTTGAAAGGAATTCTTCATTCCAATCGTCAATGTGCATATCCATTAAGTTGCGTCGATAATTGTTTTCAATCCACATAGTCCTATCTCCTTTTTATCCTTTTATTGCGCCCGCCATCATGCCCTCCATAACCTTATTATAAAAGGCCAAATAGATTGCAATAACGGGTAAAGTCGCCATTGCGAGTGCAGCCATCAGTAACGTGTATTTCGTAGAATGGTCGGTCGTGAAGTAAGTCAAACCGACAGGAATTGTTTTCAACCCCTTACTGCTGACCAATATCTGTGCGAAGGGAAATTCATTCCAAACATGCATAAAGGTCAGAATGATGACTGTGGCTAATACAGGCTTGCAAATCGGCATGATAATACGAAACATTGTACTTAACATACCAGCGCCATCAATGGACGCCGCATCCTCCATGTCCGTAGAGACACCTTTCAGATAGCTGTCAATTAAGAAAATCGATGTCGGCAGTTCAAAAACGACATATACCGGAATCAAGGTATACCACTGATTCAATATTCCGAGATTCTTGAACTGGATAAACAACGGCACCATCAATGCATGAACCGGAATCATGATTCCTGCAAGCAAAGTAACATAAATCATATTTCGGCCCTTAAACCGATATCGAGATAAAAGATAGCCCATGACGAAGGAAATCACCAGCACCAGGCCCAATGATAGGATGCTATTTTTCGCGCTGTTAAAAATGAAAGTGCCAAAATTTGCCGTTTTGAATGCCTCAGTATAATTTGAAAATTGAATCAACGAAGGAAGCGCAAGCGATGAAACGGCGAACTCCTGCTCCGTTTTAAGTGACGAATACAGTAACCATACTACCGGAAAAATGCAAGTAATTGAGAGCAGACATACGGGAATGTTGATGAGCAAACCAAGAAAAAGCTTTCGCAATGAAACACGATGCAGTTTATTCTTCATGCGCTTTTCCTCCCCATAATCGCCTGAACAAGCAAACCAATCAACAAAGCAATAGCTAGGATTACCACTGCAATTGCGGAGCCATATCCGAAATTACCGAAAACAAAGGTATTCTGATAAGCGTAAACGGCCATCGACATTGAAGATCGTCCGGGGCCACCGCCTGAAATGACATAGATATGATCGTATATCTTCATCGTCCCTGAAGCAACCAAAATGATGACAATCTTAAGCGTATCCCAGATCATAGGCAGCGTGATGTACCAAGACCGCTTAATACCGTCTGCTCCATCCAATTCTGCACACTCATAAATTTCATTCGGAATGCTTGTTATTGCACTCAACAAAATGACCATATACAAGCCGATATACTGCCAGATGACTGGTACAGAAACTGTGTAAATAATAATATTAGGGTCATCAAGCCAAGGCTTAATCCATCCATCTAAATTAAGTGAACGCAAAATAGTGTTCAAAACGCCGTAATTTGTATTGTAAATAATCTTCCAAACGAAGCCCACCACGACCGGAGCCATGACAACCGGAAAAAAGATGACTGCACGGTGGAAGGCCTTTAATCGAAGCTGTTTTCCGGTAAGCAGCAAAGATACGAGCAACGCCAAACCAACCTGCCCCAATGTACAGTACAGTGAATAGCGCAAAGTATTCTTGACAACAAGCCAAAAATTCTTATCTTTCCAGAGCTTAGCATAATTATCAAACCAGATAAAATTCGGTGCTCCAACGCCTTTCCATTTGCACAAGCTATAATAGATGGAGGTTCCAAGAGGAACAATCAAAATATAGAGAAAGAATATGAATGGAATCAGGACTAATGCGTAGGTTAACAGTTTTTGCTTGTTGGTTCGCAGCTCACGTGTGTTCATTGAAGCCTCCCGTCTTTGATAAAGAAGCCATAAAGCAGAACGGGGATCGTCCGCCCCGCTGCTGTTGCCAGAGCATCAACTGAACGAACGATCCCTCGCCTAAAATAATATTAATGATTACTGTGCCATCTCCCAAGCATCCTGAAGACGCTCCGCCATTTCTTCCGGCGTAATAGCACTAATCAGCAGTTCCTGCGTGCTGGCATAGTATTCGCCAGATCCGAAGGATGCCGGCAGAACAACATCCCAAATGGGCAGGAAGTTCATGGTTTCTTCAACTTCCCAATACTCCTTGAACAGACGATTGAGCGCCTCTTCATTAACGTTGGAAGTATTCGCAGCGGAGAAGAAGCCCATTTCAAGTGCCTTGTCAGCATAGTCACCGGTAGTGATAGCCTTGAGGAATGCCTGAACAGCAGTCAGATTTTCATCCTTGACGGACTTATTAACGGTCCAGCCCCAGCCAGCACCGGCAGCAACATTCTTGTTTTCGCCGAGGCCGCCTTCGACAGCCGGCATCAGAGCCACATGGGTGTTTTCAAAGACATCTGCGGGGCAGTTGGCCATCACTTCGCCAATCATCCAAGCGCCGTTGATCATCATAGCACACTTGCTGTTGTAGTAAAGCTGATACATACCATCTTGGTCAATAGAATTCATGTCTGAATTGAAAGCGCCAGCCTTTGCAAGGTTCTGGAAATCGGTCAGCGCATTCACGATGGCTTCGTCAGTCCACTTGGCACCGGTGCCGGCACGGAGGCTGGAGAACCACTCGTTATCCACATAACGATAGCAGAAGGTGTTCAAAACGCAACTGGGAGCCAGCCACTGACCGCCGTTGCCAAGGCCGATGGGAGTGTAGCCCTTTTCGAGGAACTTGGGGATGAGTTCAAGCAGCTCGGTGAAGGTGGAAGGGAAGCTTACACCGCACTCATCAAAAATCTTCTGGTTATAAACAACAACGCAATTCGCCTGCATCTGGAAAGGAACGGTGTAGCCAACGCCGTTGTAGCTGCCATCAGAGAATGCGCCCTCTGCATACTGGCTATACCATTCTACGTCTTCCTTAATCAGATTTTCTTCCGCGTAGATCAGGTCTCCTTCGGCCATAGAAGAGACGAGGTCGCCCTTGGTCAGGAAAACATCAGGCAGGCTGTTGCCAGCCATCAGGGTGTTAATATAGGATTCGTAGTCATCATGCGCCACGAACTCATAGTGAATAGTCACGCCGGGGTTTGCAGCTTCAAATGCTTTCGCAGCCTGCCAGAAACCATAGGCGGTACCCGAAGTGTCCGCTTCATTGTTGAAATGCAGCACGGTAAACTCACCGGTCAGGCCTTCATCAGCGCTCGCAGATACGAGTCCCATCGTGAAAACCAGAGCGAGTGCCATCAGCAGAGAAATGATCTTTTTCATGATTGTTGCTCCTTTTCTGTGTCAATTTTTTATTTCATGTCTCATAGAAATCTGGCCAGTATTTCTATCAGACATCAAATCGAAGATAGGTTGAGCTTCGGCTTTGAAAGCAAATGATCAAATATCAATAAGCAACCGCCTAAAGCAAACTGATTTTCCAACATTGCACCGCAGCGCAGAGACACTTGCATTGAAAGGCTGTCAGTCAGGTATTGCTTCATGGATGTTTCCGTTGCTTCCAAAAGGACGCTGTTTTCAAGGGCAGGACAGCCGCCAATCACTACGTGAGGTATTTCAACAATCTTAATTAAGTTAGAAAGAGCAACCCCAAGATAGAATCCAGCATCACGCATCACCTTAATTGCAACGTCATCTCCACTTGCTGCAAGTGACAGCAAATAGTCAAACTCTGGCGCTTCCGTTAATTTAACACCTTGTTCGGCGCTAAACCGCACATAATTCTGTACAATAGACAATTTGCTGGCGTAGACGTCAAGACAGCCACGACTTCCGCAGCAGCAGACGGGGCCATTCGGATTGAGAGTGGTGTGACCAATAAAGCCGGCATTTCCTTTTTCGCCTCGCATAGGCCGGTCTTTTTGATAAACAATGCAGCCGATACCTGAACGGAAGCCAATATAAATGAAGTCCTTAATTTCATCACCGAGATAGAGACTCTTTTCCACCAAGCCCATCAGATGCACATCATTTTTCATATAGACTTGCAAACCGGTACGTTTTTCCAGTTCCTCTTTGAACTGTACATTTTTCCAGCCATGAATACGTTCTATACTCAGAGACGTTCCGTTCACTGTATCAATGACACCAGGCAGGCCTACTCCAATACCCCTTATTGACTGTCGTTCAAGGCCGGAATCATCAATAAATGCATTGAGCTTATTAAAAAGTTCGGTCAATAATTCTTTTTTATCAACCTCCTGTGAAAAAGCAAGCGTCTGGGAAGCACGAATTTGCCGTTTCATGTTTGCAATCATCATTCGCACCTTTGGAAATTCAAAGTCAATTCCGACTGCAAAGTGGTCTTCGCCATTCAGTGCCCATAAATTCGCTGCTCGTCCACCATTTGATTCAGAAAATCCGTCATGGACAATCAGTCGCTCGTCCTTCAGCTCCCGAATAACGCTGATAACAGTCGGGCGACTGAGATTAGTGCGTTTTATGATGTCCTCCGTAGATAAAGGAGCGTACTTGATGATGCACTGCATAATCAAGTATCTGTTTGCTTCCTTCAAAAGGGTAATGTGATTACCCTTTTGCTTGTCTTCAATGGTCAAGTTCTTTCCACCTCGCTTAGCGAACATATTATAGCAAATACAGAAACTTTTGTAAAGTATTATTTAAAAAATATTTTGTAAAAATTATTTTGTAAAAATAGTGTTGAAAAGTTTTGAGACTATGATATAATTAAAAAAGCAGCTGTACCCTAAACTGATACGGTTGTGAAAAAGCTCTTACTATGCATGAATTTTAATTAGAGGGTTGGAAGATGGGGGATTATCTATGCAAAGCGGGTATCGCATAGGGATTGACATAGGCGGTACGAAAATTAATATCGGAATTTTAACTGACCTGGGGGCTCTGCTTGACCAGTGTTCGCTTTCATCAAGGGGTTTTAAAAATGCAGCATCTCTCGTGACTGCCGTCTGTGATTGCGCTGAAAATCTACTTGCTCGCAGCAAGCTATCAATGGCGGATATCCATCATATTGGTGTCGGTATACCAGGGACGGCCGATTCTTACCACGGTATCGTCAAATATAGTCCCAATCTCTTTGGTGTTAATGTTCCGTTGGCTGATTTATTTGAAGCACGATGGTCCATGCGTGCTACCATTGTTCAGGACTCATGGGCTGCTGCTTGGGCTGAATATTGCTTTGGACAAAACAAACAATGGTCCAATATGCTTTGCATGACAATCGGCACAGGGATTGGCTGCGGCATCATTATGAATGGAAAAGTTTATGGCGGAGCCATGCATACTGCCGGAGAAATCGGCCATACATCAGTCGTGCCGAACGGCAGACTGTGCGGATGCGGACGTCGTGGCTGTTTAGAAGCATATTCCTCAGGCACGGCAATCTTAACACAAGCATTGGAACGCTTTCCGGAAAAACTAAACGGTCGTCCACAACGAACAGAAAGTGTCTTTGACCTTGCTTATGAAGGTGATGCAGATGCGCTCAATCTTCTCTCTGAGTGTGTTGACAAGCTTGCTTACGGGCTGGCTTCAATGATGAACATTTTGTCAATCGGTGTCGTTACGATTAGTGGAGGAGTCTGTATCCATGAAAAATTAATCATTGAGCCGCTTGCCGATAAAGTCCGTTCCTACGGCTATCCGGCATGGACTGAGCAACACCGTCCAATCGTGCTTAAAGCACATCTAGGAAGTTTCGCGCCTTTAATCGGTGCGGCATTTCTGACTACGGATTCCATAATTAAATGAAGAAAGGATTGTTTGTTGATGAAAGGGAATTTCTTTTTGGGAAACGCAACTTTTGAACTCCGAGATATGGAACAACAAAAACTGCAACCCAACGAAGTTCGCATCCGCAACATGGCCGCAGGAATTTGTGGTACGGATGTTCATATCTACCATGGTGATAAAGGTTCTGCGGATGTCATGCCGCCGATCGTGCTGGGGCATGAGTATAGCGGTCTCGTATTAGAAATCGGCGAAGATGTACATAAAGTGAAGGTTGGTGATCACGTTTGTGTTGATCCAAACCGATATTGCGGCAACTGCACATTCTGTCTGAACGGTCAGAAGCAGCTTTGTGAGCATCTTTACGCTATTGGTGTCAATGAAAACGGAGGCTTTGCGGAAGAAAGCATCGTACCGGAAAATCAATGTTTTAAATTAAATGATGACGTAAATTGGGCTGCTGGTGCAATGGCTGAACCGATTAGCTGCTGTCTGCATGGCATGGACCGAATAAAAATTCATCAAGGCGATACGGTTGCTATTCTTGGCGGCGGTGCAATTGGTTTACTCTTTGCACAATTATGTCGTTTAAGTGGTGCTTCCTTCATATTGGTCAGCGAGCCGATTTCTTTTCGCCGCAAAGTAGCTTTGAAAATCGGCGCGGATGTATGCGCCGAACCATCTACAGTGGCCAATGCAATAGCACAAGGCACAAACGGTCGTGGTGTAGATGTGATCATCGAATGCTCCGGCAGTACGCAAGCAGCGCAGCAAACCATAGCACTTGCTCGGCGTGGTACTCGCATTCTCTTTTTTGCTGTGCCCTCTCCTGATGCAGCTATTCATCTTCCGTTGTTGGATGTGTATCAAAAAGAATTATCGATTGTTGGTGCTTTTATCAATCCGGATACGTTTGAACGGGCTGTACGTTTACTTAACAGCCATCGTTTACAAACAAAGCCCATTATTACACATACCTATTCATTGCAAAATGTTGAAGAAGCAATTCGTATGCAGATGAGCGACGCCTCTCTTAAAGTGATGGTTTCCCCAAATGGAAAAGGCGGTACGGACTTATGAGCCTTTATTTCACAAAGCCTATTGCTCGGACTGCAATTTGGGGCGGAGATCGGCTTGCAACGGAATTCGGCTATCGGAGTATGACGGACCGAATCGGACAGTGTTGGGCTTTCAGTTGTCAGGACGGCAACGAAAGCCCCTTAGAAGGCGGCGGCACGCTCGGTGATTTGTGGCGTAAGCATCCTGAATTTTTTCAAAGCCGTTATGAAAGATTTCCGTTCATTATTTCATTGGTTGCACCTGTCGATGATTTAAGCATCCAAATTCATCCTAACGATGCCATCGCTAAGCTGCATGGATATCCTTCCGGGAAAAACGAGGCTTGGGTATTTCTAAAAGCTCCGAACTGCGGCAGCATTGTTTACGGTCAGCATACTCATAATGAAAAAGAATTGCGCGAGGCGATTGCTCGTGACGAATGGGAACATATTATTTCCCATCTGCCTGTACAGCAAGACGATTTTGTATATGTACCTGCCGGTATGCTGCATGCGCTTTCGGCCGGCTGCGTAGCGTATGAAATCCAACAGGCAACAGATGTAACTTACCGTTTCTACGACTATCATCGCAAGGATTCGTTTGGTCGTGAACGTCCTCTGCATGTGCAGGAGGCAGTTAGCTGCGTAGATTTTACGCTAGGCGATAAAAACGCCACGCCGCACAGTCAATGCATAGAAACGTTAGGGATTTCAATAACTACCTATACTCAGTGCGACAGTTTCTGCATTCGTCGTTTTGATGTACACGGAAAAACGCAACTATCTTTCCCGCTTTATCAGCTGATGACAGTGATCGATGGAGCAGGGATTGCCAATGGTTTTAAAGTGCAAAAAGGTTCTAATTTCCTTTTGCCCGCCAATGCAACACTGAATGTGGAAGGTACGTTCACAGTGATGGCAACATGCGAATAAATCTGTAGATGCCACATCAGACGCGGAAAGCGAAAAAAACGATGGGCTGCTTTTTGTCCATCGAAATTGCCGCGGCGGATGGTGTCTGCCTGCGTGCCGAGGCAGATGACTGTCGGCAGGCGGGAGCCACGAAATTAGAAGATATTTCCAAGCCGAAAAGCGGCGAACTGCTGATGCATCTGCCCCCAAATGCGCTCAACCCCGAAGGGCGACTGGAGCGCCGCCGCCAAGCTGCGCGGTGCCGTCCGTGAAAAACGCACATTGCCGAAAAATAAAGCTTGACTTTATCGCGGTAAAGTGCTAATCTTTAGATGTGAATTTTGGTATCGGCATAGGAAAAATAATATAAAAAAGTTTCACATTTAGGTTGACTTTTGGGAGGAGAGATTACATGCTGAATGAGAATAAATGGCAGAGGATTCGTTTTATGCCCGGAACGCCCCTGAACGGTCGTATGATGCGCGTGACAGGCTCTGCGGAGCATCGTACGCTTTCCAGAAAGGCCGCTGCGGAGGGCATGGTTCTGCTCAAAAATGAAAACGCGCTGCTTCCGCTCAAAAATGGTGAGAAGCTTGCCGTATTCGGCAAGGCGCAGGCCGATTATGTCAAGGGCGGCGGCGGAAGCGGCGACGTCACGGTCGCCTATGTGCGCAGCCTGTATGACGGCCTGAGCGAAAAGGAATCCGAAGGAAAAATCGCCCTGTATGACGCGCTGTCCGCTTATTATCATGATTATGTCGCGGAACGCTATGCATCGGGCGAGCAATCGGGCTGCATCAAGGAGCCGGTCGTTCCCGAAGAATTGCTGCAAGGCGCGAGAGCCTTTACCGACACTGCGCTGATTACCATCAGCCGCTTTTCCGGTGAAGGCTATGACCGCACCGGAACGGCCTTTGACGGTGATTTCTTCCTGAGCCGCGAGGAATGGCACATGGTCGAAGCCGTCAAGCAGACCTTCCCGCGTATCGGCGTTGTTTTGAATACGGGCGGCATGATGGACACGATCTGGTTTAAGGAGGATGCGCGTATCTCCTCCGCGCTGCTTGCGTGGCAGGGCGGCATGGAGGGCGGCAGGGCGATGGCCGATGTGCTGTGCGGCGATGTATGCCCCGGCGGTCACCTGACGGACACTTTTGCCACGGATTTTGCTGCCTATCCGTCCTCGGCGAGCTTCAATGAGTCGGAGAATTATGTCGAATACGAGGACGACATTTATGTCGGCTATCGCTATTTTGAAACCATTCCCGGCGCACGCAAAAAGGTCTGCTATCCCTTCGGCTACGGCCTGAGCTATACGGCCTTCAAAATCGGCACCGCACATATGGCCGAAGAGAACGGACAGATGACCGTCACTGCCGATGTTGAAAACATAGGTCATGTCGCCGGTCGTCATGTGGTGCAGATCTATTGCTCCGCCCCGCAGGGCAAGCTCGGAAAGCCAAAATATGTGCTGGTCGGCTTCAAGAAAACACCCCTGCTTGCGCCGAGCGAGAAATGCGCAGTGACCATCCGTTTTGACCGCGAACGCTTTGCCTGCTATGACGATGTTGGTAAGGTACGGAAATCCGCCTATCTGCTGGAAGCGGGAGAATACTCCTTCTATATCGGCGCGAATGTGGAGGATACGGAGAAGATACCGTTCATGTATACATTGGATAAAACGGTGATTCTTTCTCAGCTTTCGGCAAAATGCATTCCGCATAATCTCAAGAGGCGCTTGTGTGCCGACGGTACTTATGAAAATATGCCGGACAACGGTCCTGCCGAGCCCATTGAGGACAAGGAATATCCGTTTGACGGTCAGCAGCCGATAGAATTGCAGCAGGCAGCGGATTTTTCCTTCGGCAAGAATCCGACCCTCATGGATGTATATGAGGGTAAGGTCTCGGTCGATGCATTGATTGAAAAGATGAGCAACGAGCAGCTTGTCTATCTCCTTTGCGGACAGCCGAATCGAGGCTGTGCGAATACATTTGGTTTCGGCAATCAGGCTGCCTTCGGCATCCCCGGCGTAATGACGGCAGACGGACCGGCGGGTCTTCGCATTGAGCCCGAATGCGGAGTTCATACGACAGCTTTCCCGTGCGCCACGCTGCTGGCCTGCACATGGGACGAAGAGCTGATTAAGCAGGTCGGTCATGCCGCTGCGGAAGAGGTGGCGGAAAACGGCTTCGGCGTGTGGCTTGCGCCCGCTATCAATATTCACAGAAGCCCTCTGTGCGGCCGAAACTTTGAATACTATGCCGAAGACCCGCTGGTCGCCGGCAAGCTAGCCTCGGCGATGATTCGCGGCATTCAGAGCGTCGGCGTGGCCGCTTCGCTCAAGCATTTTGCCTGCAACAACAAAGAAACGAATCGCCGTGAATCAGACTCCCGCCTGTCCGAACGCGCCCTGCGTGAAATCTATATCAAGGCGTTTGAAATCTGTATCAGGGAAGCCCAGCCGCTGACTGTTATGAGTTCTTATAATATCATTAACGGCACCCGCGCTTCCGAAAACCGTGACCTTTTAACGGACATCCTGCGCGGCGAATGGGGCTTTGACGGCGTCGTGACCACGGACTGGTTCACGCACGGCGAACAGTGGCGTGAAATTGCAGCAGGCAATGACATCAAGATGGGCTGCGGTATGCCGGAGCATACGCTCAGGATGATTGATGAAGGCAAGCTGGATATCGCGGATGTCAAGACGAGCGTGCGAAGAGTGCTGAATATGATTTTAAGAATATCTTAAAAATATCAAAAGGAACATTCAAAAGCCATGATTCACAGTTAATCGTGGCTTAATTTTTGTATAATAGCGCCGCGCAAATGAGGCAGCGCGATAATAATGTATTTTGTTGTGCTCGTCAATAATCTTATGCTCAATATAGTCGGCAAATTCATAATCATCTGCCAGCTTAATTTGCCCGCCCTTGGCCGCCAGATTTTCCAGATAGCGGGCATGGGCTAAATCGG
>CAVDRM010000026.1:0-35375 GCA_963611355.1 Anaerovibrio sp. | reverse complement strand
GATGGCGCAAAAGGCACATTTTTGCGAGTCGCCGAATTGTGCGGTGATGCCTTATATTTATTAGTCCGTCAGACGGTCGATGTAAGTCTTGACATCGGCTGCGGCGATCCAAGTTTGGATGGCCGCCTCATACGCCTCGTCCTGCTTGGTCGAAAGCAGGTCGGAGCGGATGCCGTCCTCAACGGTGCCGATATCCACAGATCCCTCGGCAATCTCGGACTGATAGCGGATGATGTAGTATCCGTAGGCATCGCTCTTGATTGGCTCGGTCACATCGCCGACATTCTCCAGCGCCATCGCCGCATCCACAAAGGCGGAATCGAAGGAGCTGTAGCCGGCACAGATAGCGTAGCCGTCGGCGTGGGTGTCCATGCCGGGGTCTTCGTTATAGGTTTCCATCAGGGTCTCAAAGTCCTCGCCGTCGGCAATCTTCTGCATGACCTCGTCCACCTTGGGCTGCAGATTGGCGTGTGCGGCAGCGGTGACGGCCGTCACCTTCTCGGAGGCGGCATCCAGTGTCTTCTGTGCTTCGTCAACAGCGGCCTGCAAAGCGGGCTGTGCCTCGGTCAGCTCCGTCTTTTCCTCGTCCGTGATGTCCTCAGCTTCCAGCGCGGCGGTGTTGTCGGACAGGGCGGTCTGTGCCTCAGTCAGCGCGGTCTGGGCGGCGCTCATTTCATTCTTGGCATCCTCGATGGCCTGACTGTCTTCATCGGTGAACTTCACCAAAATCTGCTTGACATAGCGGTAACCGGCGGGCGCGTAATACACGGTATCGCCGCCGTTAACCGCTTCGCCGTAGGCTTCCAGGTCGGATTCATACTCGGTCTTGGCGCTTTCGACCTTGGAATCGAAGTCCGCCTGCACCTCTTCGTCCGTCACGACGACATCCTTGGCAGCCTCGGCCTTGAGTCGCTCGGTCTCCTTTTCGCTCTTGGCAGAGGTGAGCAGGCTGTCCTTGTCCACGCCGTACTGCTTGGCATAGGTCTGCGCCTCTGCCTCCAGCGCATCGCCCTCCAGCTCGGAGCCGGACAGATACAGCGTCTTGATGGTTTCAAGCATTTCGGCCGCTTCTTCCTCGGCGGAGGTCTCCATTTCGGCCAGCTCTTCATCAGTGAACCGGTCAAAGCCAAGCTCCTTAATCTTCTGCTCGATAACCATGTCCTCCACCTTGCTGTCAATCACGCTTTGACGGATGGAGGAAAGGTAGGTTTCATCGGTGGTGTCGATGGAATAGCCGTAATAGTAATAGTAGTAATAGGCCTGTGTGGACGCCTGCTGGTTGACCAGCGCCGTCACGGTCTGCTTATCCACGGTTTCGCCGTTTACGTCAATGATGGTGCGCTTGGCATCCACATCCGCATCCTTGACCACGAGCGAGCAGCCGCTCAGGGTGATGGCCGCCGCAAGCAGCAGGGCTAAAAACATCTTTTTCCGCATAGGTATCAGGCATCTCCAATCTGTTTTAGGTGACATATCCCACGATTCGGCACAAGAAACCTTTTTCGCACAGCCGTCCTCGTGATGATAACTTTACTTATTATACAGGAAACGCACCGACTTTACAAGCGTTATTCCTGCCGAAGCAATGTGAATATTTTGAAAATTTACGGGTGCGCGGGAGAACATATAAGCGGGAGACCTTTGCGTCTGACAAAGAAAGACTTTTTTCCCCTCCCTGCCGGAGAAAAATCAATCCGCAGTGTCCGGGAATAAAAGTATGCGGAAAGCGGCATAAAAAGCCACCTTCATCAAAACAAATCCAGCGTATTTTCCAGATAAATCTTTTCTCTTACATCAATCTGATAGTCCGGCTTGGTCATATAGTAAAGAAGAAATTCCAGGACAAGGGCGCTGCCGAGGGAGCGCCCTTCGATTTTGAAGTGTGAAAAGCCCATCGGCAGGAAGGTATGCCGAATTGCATCGATGCCGATGAAGGCGGGGCTTTGCATGGCCTTGGAAAAGCGATAGCCGCCGGCCGCGTCCGGCGCGGTGCAGCAGAAATCGTCATCCTCGCCCAAATTTCTCCGGCTGACGGCCTCATAGCAGCGCCGCCTGTCTCCGCAGGTAAAAAAGCAGCACTCGTTGCACAAAAGCTCTGTCTTGTCCTTCAAACGCTGCGGCAGGGCGTTCAGGCGGTCAATCGCCGGATTCAGCCGAAAATCCGGCACGACAAAGGAAAAATCGTCCCGCTTTAATTCCCGCACAAGGTCGTTAAAATCCGTCAGCACCTTGGTGGTGGACGACACAAAATAAAGCGCGGGCCAATGCTTTTTCAGATGCTCCAGCAACAGCTCCGAATGCACGATGACGCCGTTTTTCTGCTCACCCGCGTCCGCAAATAAGCTGCACAGGGCGTTGCATTTCATGTCCCTGAGATGCTCCTCCCGAAGCAGGGAATTGCTGAACGTAAGTCTTGCGGAAATCCCGTATTCTTTGAGGAGTGCCAGCGTCTCCCGCGCCCTGCAGTCCCCGCCGCCCATGCGCCCGCCGCCCCAAATGCAGTCCGCCGGAGCACCGTAAACAGAGCCGATGTCACACCAATCGTAAAAATATTCCCGATGCTCAAAAAACAACGGCAGAAACAGCCGAT
Organism: Anaerovibrio sp.; assembly: GCA_963611355.1. Taxonomy (GTDB): domain Bacteria; phylum Bacillota; class Clostridia; order Christensenellales; family Aristaeellaceae; genus CAVDRM01. Next base: position 32,785 of record CAVDRM010000026.1, on the reverse strand, counting down.
AAAGCTCGTAAAATTCAAACAGGCCGGGCAGATGATAGCGTGCGATGCGTTTTTCTTCGTCAGGCATATTCATTGCGGCTGCTCAGCGCCATGATGACGGCCGCCAAGCCCGCCGTCTCCGTGCGGAAAATACGCGGGCCGAGCGTCACGGACAGTGCGCCCGCGCCTTGCAGCGCCTCCATTTCCTCCGCGCTCATGCCGCCCTCCGGCCCAATGACGACGGCAATGTCGTCCGCCTCCGTTTTTGAAAGCGCAGCGGGGACGGTCAGCCCCCTCGCGTCCTCCCACGGGGCAAGAGCGCAGCCGTGCGCGGAAAGGCGCACAAGCATTTCCTTTTGCGAAATCGGCGCCGAGATTTCCGGAATATGCGTCCGGCCGGACTGCTTGGCGGCCTCCAATGCAATACGCTGCCAACGTTCGCGCTTTTTTTCGCCGTCCTTCCCGTCAAGCCGCACGACACAGCGCGGCATCTGCACGGGCACGATGCGCCACACGCCCGCCTCGGTGCATTTCTGCGTAAGCATATCCATCTTGTCGCCCTTGGGAAGCCCCTGATACAGGGTAATGTGCGTGCCAGGCTCCGGCGACGGCTGCTCCCCGCCGACTGTTACCAGCACGCCGTCCGATATATCCGCAATGACCGCGTCATACAGTCTTCCGTCCAGCACCACGCGCACATTGTCGCCCTTTTGAAGGCGCAGCACGGTCAGCGCGTGACGCGCCTCGTCGCCGTTGAGCCGCGCCGTCTGTGCATCCGCCCATACCGCAAAAAATCTGTGCATCGCTTATGCCCTCGCCGCCACAGCAACCCAGTCATTCTTGTGCATGACCTCCAGCACGGCATAACCCGCGTCCTGCAGCGCGTTCAGAACATCCTGCTCGGCCTCGCTGATGATGCCGGAGCAGATGAACAGCCCGTTTTTCTTCAGGTGATTTTTGAGCGGAGCGGCCAGCATACAGATGACTGGCGCTAAAATGTTGGCAACCGCAAAGTCAAAGGTCTCATTGAGCCCCTGCAGCAAATCTCCCACGCGCACATCGATGCAGGAGGTCAGCCCGTTATGCGCCACGTTTTCCTCTGCCACGCGCACGGCGTCCGGGTCAATATCGACCGCTATAACATCCTTTGCGCCTAGCCGCGCCGCGGCAATGGCCAAAATGCCGCTGCCCGTGCCGACATCCAGGATTCGACCGCCTGCGTAGTATTTTTCAATCAGCGTGATGCACATGGCGGTCGTCTCATGCGTCCCCGTACCGAAGGCCATGCCGGGGTCAAGCTCAATGATTAAATCATCCGGCTGTGCGTCCCATTTCTCCCATGTCGGCTTGATGACCATCCGCTTCCCGGCGCGGAAGGGCTTGTAATACTGCTTCCAGCATTCCGACCAGTCCTGCTCATGCACATCATCCGAGGACAGCGTCAGCGCCCCGAACGCGCCCTGCGCGTCCTCCTGCTTCATGACCGTTAATTTCTCCCGCACAAGACCGAGTGTCCTCCGCGCCTGCTCGTCCAGGGGAAACCACGCTTTGACGCGCACATCCTCCGGCGTTTCGTCAATGAGGTTTCTGTCCATCAGCTCCCAATTTTTGCCGGGCTTATTCGGGTCAGGCAAATCCGCCCTGTCAATGATCTGCGTTCCCGCCGCGCCCAGGCTCATCAGCAGCTCAGACACGGCCTCCGACCCAGCCGTGGTGGTGGAAACGGTCAATTCAATGTAGTCCATGTGCGTTCCTCCGCTTGTATCTTTATGCGCACCGCGTCGCTTTTTCGTTTGTTATTATATATGATGATGCTCTCTTCTGTCAAAACGAAAAACCTTAAAAATGAAAACACATTGACATTTTTGCACGGCTCTTCTACAATAAGCGGGTAACGGAGGAAAGGGGCGATGCGCTTGATTCGCTTGATGCAGGACACGGACGCGGAGGCTGTGCTGAAGATTTATGCCGAGGGTGTGAATGCCTGTCTGCCGACATTTACGGCAGTCGTGCCGACATGGGAAGCATGGAGCGCGGAACATAGAAGGGAATGCCGTTTGGTCGCCGAGGAGGGCGGACAGGTGCTGGGCTTCGCGGCGTTGAGCGTCAACCATTTGGCGCCCGCGTATGACGGCGTGGCGGAGCTGAGCGTTTATTTAGATGAAAAAGCGAAGGGGCACGGACTGGGAACCGAGCTGATGCACGCGCTGATTGAGGAAAGCGAAAAATGCGGCATCTGGACGCTGGAAAGCATCATTGTGGCGGACAATCTGCCGTCCGTCCGTATGCACGAAAAATCAGGCTTCCGCTTTTACGGCTATCGGGAGCGCGTCAGCTACACGAAGGACGGCGTTTGGCACGACACCGTTTTATATGAACGGCGCAGCAGGAAGGTGGGAACGGACGGGCCATATATCCCCGCGCCGCAGGAGGTGCTGGCCGCAATGAAAATGCCCGCCGTCCTGTCAGTGTGTCCCGCAACCGCCGAGGAGATTCCCATGCTGCAAGGCATTTTTGACAGCGCACGGGCATTCATGCGCAAGAGCGGCAACCTGACCCAATGGGAAGGCGGGTATCCGAGCGATGCGCAGCTTATGCAGGACATTGAATCCGGCGCGCTTCAAGTGTGCATGGAAAACGGTGCGCCCTGCGGGGTCTTTGCTCTGTGCGGACACGAGCCGACCTATGACGTCATCGAGGGCGGCGCGTGGCCGGACGATGCGCCGTATCTGACCGTTCACCGCTTGGCGGTCGCAGGGCGCGGCCACGGTGTCGGCTCCTTCTGCCTGCAATACGCCAAAGACAAGGGGCTGAATGTACGGGCAGACACGCACAGAGACAACATCCCCATGCAGAAACTGCTGCTTAAAAACGGCTTTGTTTATTGCGGAATCATCCATCTGAAAAACGGAGATGAGCGGCTGGCCTATCAATATACGCATTGAGGAGCTTTCATGGCGAATTATTTCGATTACCTGATGTGGCGCGGCGATTTGCCGTTTTCCCTCGTGCCGCCCTGCGAGGCGGACAAGCTGATTTTGTCCCAGCTTTCCTACATCTTTTTTGACGGCATTGTGCCGGAGCCGGGCGATGCGGGCAGCATTCCCTTGGGTGATGCGGCGCAGCAGGTGCTGGAGACGGCAAAGGGCGTCAAGGAAAAACAGCAGGTCGGCTATCTGTGGGCGGATGACAAAAAGCTGCTGGAGCTTATCCTCACCTCACCGCGCTACGCAGGCATTCCCGCGGCGAATTACCGGAGCGTCCTGTCAGAGGACGCGCAGTTTGCCGCCCTGACCTTCTCTTTAACGGACGGGCTGACCTGCATCTCCTTTCGCGGGACGGACGGCAGTCTGGTCGGCTGGAAGGAGGACTGTGCGCTGGCCTTTTCCGAGCCTGTACCCGCCCAGCGCATGAGCGTGGACTATTTACAGCAGATTGCCGAGATGACGGACGACCGGCTGCTGGTGGTCGGGCATTCCAAGGGCGGAAATCTGGCCGCCTATGCCGGCGCCTGCGCGCCGGAGAGCGTTCAGGCCCGCATTGCGGCCATCGTGAGCTGCGACGGGCCGGGGCTTGACAGAAGCGTCCTGCAAACGGACGGCTATCGGCGCATCGCAGACCGTGTTGAAAAATATGTGCCGCAGTCCTCCGTTGTCGGGATGCTGCTTGAAAGTGAGGATAATTATACCGTCATCAAAAGCGACGGGGTCGGCATTTTGCAGCACTACACCTCGTCATGGCAGGTGGAGCGCGACAGCTTTCTGCGCATGGCACAGCCGACGCAGACAAGCCGCTACATCAACCATGTCATCAAAAAATGGCTGGACGAGATGTCCGTGGACAAACGCCGCGCCTTCGTGAACGCCCTGTTTGACGTGTTGGAGAAGGCAAACCTCAAGAGCATTGACGAAATCGATGCGCGCTTTTTCTTCAACCTGCCTGCCGCCTTCCGCAAGAGCTTTGCCGGCGACCCGGAAACGGTGGCGACCCTGCATCGTGAGCTTCGCGCACTGGTTATGACGGCGCTGAAGGCCTTGTCGGAAGGAAGCACTTCGCTTGCGCCCAGGCAATAAAAAAATCCCGCCGAAGCGGGACAGGGGCATCCGATTTATTGCATGGTTTTCATGATTCGATTTCCTGTGATGAACGCCAGCACCATACAGATTGCGGCTTCCGGCAGCAGGTATGCGCCGTTATAGACGAGGCTGTAAATGAGGGGAATTTCGTTTGGATCCTCCAGCGGATAGACAGCGACCCAGATGAGACCCGCGCACACGGCGGACACGGCGCGTCCCAGCACGGCAACGCCCATGGCGGGCAGCAGCCGCGCCCCGTCCGGATTTTTCCGGCAGACGAAGAACAGCGCGACCGTGGCGGCCATCAGCAAGGCGTACAGCACCCACAGCGACGGATAGGACACGCACAGGAGCAGCAGCCCCGCGAACATCACGGCGAGCGCCGCATAAGCCTGCCAGGTCTTATTCAGATGCTTATACAGTCCGGCCAGACCCAGCGCGGCAAAGGCAATGGGGTAGTCGAGCAGGAACTGCCAGACATTCAAAAAGTCTCCGCCCTGCAAATATTGCAAAATGCCGTACGCGAGGCCGGCCACAACGCCGGGCGCAACGCCGAACGAGGCGGAAAAGAGCATCAGCGGCAGCATACTGGCCGGCGTGATGGAGCCTCCCTGCGGCATTCTGAAGAGCCTGACATAGCTCAGCACAAAGCTCAGCGCAATGGAGAGCGCGGCATAGGCGATGGTTTTCGCCGTCCACTTTTTACCCGACTTGGCCGCCGCCAGCAGGATGAGGCCGAGCGCAACGAGGATGCCCAGAATAATCCAGGTGGAGAGGGTGAATCCGCTGAACTTCTTGAACACGGACGAAACGTAATCAACGGCAGCGCTTGTCTGCGCGGCCTCCGGCGCGGCTGTCGCAACGGCCTCGGCTGTTGTTTCGACAGCCTCAGCGACCTCGGCGAATGCGGATGAGAACAGGAACATGAGATACCAACCTCCTTATTGAAAAAAAGAGTATCAATCTGCTCCGCAAAAGAAAAACCCGCATACCGTTTTAGTATGCGGGAAACGGACGAGCCGCGGGAATTCTCACGGCGTGCCGCTTCCCTACGGTAGGATGACCTACACAGGTTCAAAGGGTACTTTCTCAGCCGTCTGCATACTTTGCAGACGACGCCCCCGCGGATGCTTGCTTATTATAGCATTCGTCCCCGCGGATTGCAACCGCAAGAACAAAAAAGGAGAAAAATTTTATGCACCACCACTTTTTCGCCTATATGTCGCGTATGAAATACATCAACCGCTGGGGCTTGATGCGCAACACCCTGCCGGAAAACGACATGGAACACGCTTTGCAGGCGGCGATGATTGCGCATGCGCTGGCGGTAATCGCCAACACGCGCTACGGCAGCCACTACAACGAGGGGCAGGTCATGGCGCTGGCGCTGTATCATGACGCGAGCGAGGTCATCACGGGCGACCTGCCCACACCGGTCAAGCATAACAATCCGATGATTCGCCAAGAGTACGCGAAGCTGGAGGCCGTTGCCAACGAAAAGCTCCTGTCCATGCTGCCCGCCGACATCCGCCCCTCCTATGAGCAGCTCATTCAGCATGACGAGACCACCCCCGAATGGCGGCTTGTCAAGGCGGCCGACCGCATCTGCGCCTACATCAAATGCTTAGAAGAGAAAAAGGCCGGCAATCAGGAGTTTGAAAACGCTGCCTACTCCGTCCGCTGCTCCATTGACCGCATTGACCTGCCCGAAGTCCGCGATTTCATGCGCGAATGCGTTCCCGGCTTCAGCATGACGCTGGATGAAATCTCCGGCGGGGGAGAAGGACTGTAAGTTATATTGTGGCGGGAGGAGGCTCTTGCAAACTGCCTTTTCCCGCCCCCCTCATGCTGTTTTCGGCATATAAACAGACCATGCGGGATAAAGAGGCGAAAACGTCCGCCGTCATAACGCCACTCAAAAGGAGCAAAACACCATGCCATCCGTTGCCTTTCACACGCTGGGCTGCAAGGTCAATCAATACGATACGCAGGCCATGCTGGAGTGCTTCCAGCGGGCAGGCTATGAAATACGCGCCTTTGAAGAACGTGCCGACGTCTATGTCGTGAACACCTGCACGGTGACGGGCACAGGCGACAAAAAATCGCTGAACGCGGTGCGCCGCGCGCAACGGCAAAATCCGGCTGCGGATGTCATCATCACGGGCTGCCTTGCGCAGCGGGACGGCGAAAAGCTGCTGGACACAGGCGCACGGCTCGTCATCGGCACGGCACGGCGCGGCGAAATCGTTGACCTTTTGGAAAGAGCCGTTGCCGAGGGCAAGCAGATTGCCGCCGTCGGCGATGTGACCCGCGCACCGTTTGAGCGTCTGTCCATCACGGCGGACGCGGGACATACCCGCGCCGTGATGAAAATTCAGGAAGGTTGCGACCGCTTCTGCACCTACTGCATCATCCCCTATGTGCGCGGCGGCATCCGTTCCAGAACGCCGGACGACATTCGGGCGGAGGCGCTGCGCCTGTCTCAGGCCGGTTTTCGGGAGTTGGTGCTGACAGGCATTCATCTGACCAGCTATGGCCGCGATTTGAACGGCGAAACCCTGCTTGATGCCGTCCGCGCCGCGAATGCGGACGGCGTGCGCCGCATCCGCCTGGGCTCGTTGGAGCCGGTCATCGCCACAAAGGAGTTCGCGGCGGAATTGAGCAGGATAAAGACCGTCTGTCCGCAGTTCCATTTGGCGCTCCAGTCCGGCTCGGACACCGTGCTGAAACGGATGCGCAGGCGCTACACCGCGGAGGAGTTTTCGGCCTCGTGCGGGGCGCTCCGTGCGGCGTTTCCGCATTGCGCAATCACGACCGATGTCATAACAGGCTTTCCGGGTGAAACGGAGTCGGAATTTGAGGAAACCATGTGTTTTTGCCGGAAAATCGGCTTTGCCCGCCTGCACGTCTTTCCGTACAGCGCCCGCAAGGGGACAAAGGCGGCGGAAATGCCGAATCAGGTGGAAAAGCGTGTGCGCGAAGAGCGGGCAAGGCGGCTCATTGCACTGGGGCATGAGACCGCAGGCGCTTATGCAAAAAGCCTGCTCGGAACGATTCAGCCCGTACTGTTTGAAGACGAGGAGGACGGTTGCCCGCGCGGATATACGCCGCAATATATGGATGTGCGCTGCAAGGGCGCGCCGCCGGGCGAAATCTGTGATGTGCGCCTGACCGCCTATGCAGACGGCACATTTGACGGAGAAATCATCGGAAAAACGGAGGAATGAACAATGCAAAAGGTCTTCTGTGTACTGCTTGCGGCGCTGATGCTGTTCTGTGCCGCGGCTGCCTATTCGGAAGCGGTCGATGTGGACGGCATGGATGCAGAGACGCTGCTGGCGCTGCGAGAGGAAATCGACGCACGGCTTCGGACACTGGGCGCGTACCCGTTTGTGACGCTCAAGTCGGGCGACAAAAGCGCCGAGGTCGAGGCGCTGCAAAAGCGTTTGCGGGAGCTGGGCTATCTGACCGACGAGGTGACGGGCAAGTACAACAATGCCACCGTCAAGGCCATGAAAGCGTTTGAAAAGGAGGCCGGCTTAAAGGTTAACGGAACAGCAACGGCGGAGGATCAAATCGCGCTGTTTGCAGAAACTGCCCCGTTTAAGCCCACGCCCGCGCCCACAAAGACCCCCAAGCCCACCAAAACGCCCAACCGCAGCGCAGCCTACGGAAAGCTCGATTTTTCCGCTGTCGGGCAGGAACCTGACAGGTATCAGGGAAAGAAGCTCCGATTTACCGGCACGGTCGTCCAGAGCCTTGCGGATGCGGACGGAAGCTATCGGCTGCGCATCGCCACGGGCGATAACGGTACGCTCGTTGTTTATGCCGTTATACAATTTCCGGACTTCTCCCCCGCCGAAAACGACAGTGTCGCCTGCTTCGGCACGTTTGACGGCCTGTATACATATACGACGGAAGACGCCCAAAGCGTCACGCTTCCCGCCTTCACACTGGATATTTTGGAAAAAATCAACTGATAAAAAACGGACAGTGCATTTGACCGCACTGCCCGTTTTCATTTATTGAAGCAATTTTCTTTGCTTCAGCTTTTTTTGAAACCGCCCGTAATACATCACATTCAGGATAATGCCGACCACCGTTGCGACAGGCGCGGCAAGGCCGATGCCGGTCAGATTGGCATTCGGCCGGATGCTCATGCAGTACGCCAGCGGCAGACGGACAAGCAGCGTCTGAATCAGCCCCTGCGCCATAACGAACATCGTCTCGTTATGCCCGTTAAAATAGCCGATAAAGCTGAACAGCACAGCGGTGACGATGGTCTCCGGCGCAAAGCCCTTCAGGTAGTCAAACCCGTGCGCTATCACCTCCGCATCGCTCGTAAACAGGCTCGTCAGCGCGTCACCCTTCAAAAGAACGAGGAAGAACACCAAAATGCCGATGCCCACGCCCACGCAGATGCCGGTCATCATGCTCTGACCGGCGCGTTTTTCGTTGCCCGCGCCGACATTCTGCGAGACGAAAGAAGCCATTGACTGCATCAGCGCGCTGGGCACGAGCATGGCAAAGCTGACAATCTTGTTCGCCACGCCATAGCCGGACGAGGCCGAAAGCCCCAGTCTGTTCACAAACGCGCACAACGCAAGAAAGGAAACCTGTGTCAGGCACTCCTGAAGCGCCAGCGGCAGACCGATTTTGAGCGCATATTTGCATTGCGCATTCACGCGGAAGTCCTTTTTTTCGATGGTGAACGGCAGTTTTTTCTTGGCAAGCATCACGAAAGCGAACACCACGCTGACGGCCTGCGCCAGCACCGTCGCCAGCGCCGCGCCCGCCGCATCCATGTGAAAGACCGCCACCAGCAACAGGTCGCCGAAGATGTTCACAACGCACGCGACTGCGACAAAAATGAGCGGTGATTTGCTGTCCCCCATGCCGCGAAACACAGCGGACAAAAGGTTATAGGCGATGATAAAGAAGATGCCGCCGCCGCAGATGCGCACATAGCTGACGGTTTCCTCAACGGCCTCCTCCGGCGCCTGCATCAAAAGGGCAATCGGCTCGGCCAGCCAAATCAGCACCACCAGCAAAACGGCGGTGATGGCGGCGAACACCACGGTCGAACCGCCGATGACCGGTCCTATTTCCTCCGGCTTTTTCTCGCCCAGATACCGTGCAATCAGCACGGTCATGCCCATCGCAAGCTGCGTGATGACGAAGGTGACCAAGTTCATCACCTGACTGCCCGTGGACACGCCGGACAGCCCCGCCGTGCTGCCGAAGCGCCCGACCACCAGCAAATCGACCGCGCCGTAGGCGGCCTGTAAAATCAGCGCGCCTAAAATCGGCAGCATAAACGAGGTTAGTTTTTTGAGGATGCTCCCCTGTGTAAAATCCGATTTTGAATGATTCAAGTTCATTCCTCCCCTTGCACATGGCGCTGTCCAATGCTTTGATGACGCGCACCATGCAGTCCGCATCCTCATCCGTTATGCCGTTGGGATACTGCTCCGGCGTTTGAAAATACCGCCTGCCGAATGGTTCGGACAGAGCTGCGCCTTTCCCGTCACGCTCAGGTGCGTCCCACGCCCGTTGTTGTCCAAGACCCGCTTCTTCAAATATCCCTTCCGCTTCATGTCCTTGACTGTCCGTCAGTCGTCATGAAATGCCTCCGCATAAAAAGCCAATGATAATTACCGCTGATAATTATCATTGGTCATTATAAGCGGACCGATGGAATTGTCAAGCGGGAAAAACCCGCTGTTTTGACGCCGTATTTTACTTCTCGAATACCTTCAGCAGTAAATATTTCCCCCACGCCAGCGTTTCCCTGACATGGTTTTTGAGCCAATATTCGGGTTTGGTATACGCGCCCTTGCCGTAGGCAGTCAATCCCTGATCCCGTGCGATGGCCAGAGCCCGCGGGACATGATAATCGCTGGTGACAATCAGCACGGTCTGCACGGAATCGGGCAGCATCGCCCGCGCATTCAGCAGATTTTCCTTTGTATTATAGCTGTCCGCGTCCGTCAGCGCGTGTTCCGGCGCAACGCCGTGGAGAATCAGCCATTCGGTCATGACCTCTCCCTCCGGCGCGGGCTCATTCTCACCCTGTGCTCCGCAGGAGACGATATAGCGCGGCTGCTTTTCATATTCCTCCAGCGCCGCCTTGAGCCGCCATTCCAGCTGCAGGCTGAGGCTTCCGTCCGCCTTCACCTGCGCACCCAGCACGATGATTGCGTCCGTCGGCTCATCAGGCGTTTGAACGGTATGTTCGGCAATGACGGCATAGGTGCAAAGCCCCAAAAAGCACACGCAGCCCAAAATGACCAGAAACAGCAGACAGCTCATGAAAAAACCTCGCTTGTGCTTATTTTTCCGCATAAAAATATCCTTCTTCATCTTTCAAAATCCCGTTTTGCTTAAAGCTGAAGGTCTGCCCGCCGGCAACCAAAATATGGTCATACAGCCGGATACCTACGCCCCGCAGCAGCCCGTTCAGGGTGTTCGTCAGTATAATATCCGCATCGGACGGCGCAGGCGTTCCGGCGGGATGATTATGCGCCAGCACCGCGCCGGCGGCGTTATGCCGAAGCAGTATGGACAGAATGCGCCGTGGATAGACCGCGACCTCATTCAGCGTGCCCTCCGAAACAAGGCGCGTCTGAATCAGCTTGAGCCGCGCATCAAAGCACAGCACATAAAACCGCTCCGCGTTCAGCCCCTTCAAAAGTCCGGCGCAGAAATCCTCCACCTGCTTAAATGTCGTCAAAGACAGCGACGGCGCCAAACGGTCCTGCTCATACATCCGGTACAGCGGCAACAGCATATGGACAAGCACCGCCGCGTTTTCCCCGATGCCGTCCACCTGTGTCAGCTCCTCAAGCGGCGCTTCCAGCACGGCGTGAAGCGTTCCGAAATGCTCGATCAGCCGATGCGCAAGCAGATTGGTATCCCTGCGCGGAATGGCATATGTCAGCAGCAGCTCCAGCGCCTCGTGCGGCGCAAAGCTGTCCATCTCGTTTTTGAAAAACCGCTCTCTCAGCCGCTGCCTGTGTCCCTCGTGCTGCTCCATACCGCCCCGCTCCTCCGTGTTATGCTGCAAAAAATTGTATCATGAATGAAAGCTAAAAGCAATGAAACGATATTTTGCGAAAGGCTCATCTAAAGAAAAGCCTTCCCGTGTCCTCCGAAGATTGCATCAAACGAAACAGCGGCGTGCGTGGAAAGCGGACGAATAAACGAATTGCTGTTTTTGCTCTCCGCGCTTCGCCCTATTTGGAGCCGTTCAGCCGCCTGACAAGCGCTTCAACGTGCTGTCTGGCAATCGATGCATCCTGTCTGCGCCGAACCTCGCTCTGCGGGGCATCGCCCATGAGGGAAAGGAACTGGCTGACCTTGAGTCCCAGCGCGGCCTGAATATCGCTGTCGCTGCCGTGCGGGGAGACGAGATAATAGCACAGCAGGGAATCCGTCTGGCCGATGCGATGCGCACGGTCCTCGGCCTGAGAATGCACGGCGGGCGACCAATCCAGCTCGCCGAACACCACGCAGGTGGCGCGCTGCAGGTTTAATCCGCTGGCGGCGCGCAGCGAAACGCAGCAAAGAGCGGTCTTATCCTGCATGAAGCGGCTGCATGCCTCCTCCTTCTGCGCCGCCGTTTCCCTGCCCGTGATGAACACGGGATGCAGCGTTTTTAATTCCTTCTTATAGGCGTCCATCACCGCATGGTGGTGTGCAAACAGCAGCACCCGTTCGCCCGCTTCACACAGGGCGCGGACAAACTGGCAGACATACGGCGCTTTGGCCAAGCCCGTTGCCTGCCGCTCCTGCTGGCTGATTTGATCCTCCAGCAATGCCCGCTCGGACGCGGTCAGCGCGGTATCCGTCTGCCATCTGTGCAGCTTATCCAGAACAGGCGTCATCAGCGTTTTATACAGCGCATCGTCCGCGTCAATCTCCTGAATCAGCCTCCGCTTTTCCGGCAGCTCCGGCAGCACTTCCTGCTTGGTGCGGCGCAGCATCAGCCCCTCATTGCGCAGATAATTGCCCAGAAGCTCCGGCTTCTGCACAATTCTTCGGCCATACCCCACGCACCATTCACGGGAGAAGGACTCATAATCGCCCAAAAAATGGAAGTCCAAGATATTAACGACGTTCCAAATCTCGCCGCCCAAATTATAAATCGGCGTGCCGGACAGCCCGTACACGCGGCCGCAGTTCTCGGATAAAAGGCTTGCCGCCGAATATTTTTCCGATCCCGTGCGGCGCAGCTCCTGAATTTCGTCAAACACGATGGCGCTGAACAAGCCCCCCTTCAGCGCGTCCTTCCAGCCGCGCAGGAGGAGATAATGGATGATATAAATGTCCGCCTTGGGCAGGGCGTAGGGGGTCAGCCCACGAATAACATGGATAACGGGCGCACGGCCGGATACGAGGACAAAGCGCCTGATTTCCGCCTGCCAGTTCAGCACCAGATGCGGCGGCACGACCAGCAACGCCGGAAACGCACGCAGAGTTGCCAGTGCCGCCAGCGCCTGCACCGTTTTGCCAAGCCCCATATCGTCCGCCAGCAGAGCGCGTTTTGTGCGCAGCAAAAAGGCCAGCCCCGTCTGCTGGAAGGGCTTTAATTCGCCCCGAAAGACAGCCGCTGGCGGCTGCACGGCCTGCGGCGCGACCCGCGCCAGCTCACGCAGACGATAGTCGTTTTGCGCCTCGTGAAGCGTCTCCTGCCAGCGCTGTTCGTCCTGCGGGGCGACAGCCAGGGGGAAACGGAGCATCAGCCAGCCAACGTCCCCGACAATGCGCCTGTGCGCCGTAAACCGCGCTTCGCCGCGCCTTGCGCCGGAGGAACCGGGAAAGAGACGCTTGCACATTTCCGTCACGCACGGCTCGCCCTTGATGACCCAGCGCTGCGCCCGCTTATTATAGGAAAGCGTTCCGTAATAATGAAGCGGCGCGTTCGGCGCGGCTTGGAGATAGGCGGGCAGCGGAATCGCGTTCAGTGCCTCTTCACTTTCAAACAGCCGGAAAGCAGACAGCGCTTCATCCCGCATTTCTTCCTGCGGGGTTTCCTCCTCGCCGCCCGTCAGCGCGCCGGATGCGGCGTCCGGGTCGTCCTGAAATGCAGCCGCTTCTTCTTGAATAGGCGCGGGAGGCAGCGGTTTTACGGGCTCGCTCGGCTCATCAAGCGCAATGCCCCACAGCCTTTGCAGGCAGATTTGAAAAACGGGCTTGCGGAGCAGTGCGGACGGCAGTGCGCAGGGGCGCTCGGAGACGATAATCAGTGCGGACAGCCTGTCGCTGGATAAATAGCGCTCCGCCTGCTTTTTTAAGTGCTTTGCGTCCGGCCTGCCGCGCTTTAATTCAATGCCCGTATCCCCGCACAAAAAATCAATGCGGCATCGGCTTTTCAGCGGCGCTTCGTGGATAAACTCAATCCCCGCGTCCTGAAGCGCTCCCGCAGTCAAGGCGTGCAGGTCATACTCGCTGAAGGAAAGCGGTGCGCGGAGTGCGGACAGAGCATCCATGATCCGCTTGAGCATCTCGGCATCCATTACTTTTTCGCAAACAGACGTTTTTTGTCGATATGGCGCTCAAAGAGAGCCCACATTTCGGCAGGAGTGGCGTCGGTCTGGCCATCGGGCAGAAGAAAGGCGCGGGTCGGTGCGGCGTAGAGGTAGATGCAGCCCGCCACGCGGTAAACGGCGTGAACGCGCTCCCACGGCAGGCTCTGCGTCTCTTCCTTTTTTCTGTCGTTCTCGATTTGGATGCCGTCGGGGCTGAAGCGCAAAGTATAAAATGCCTGCGGCGTTTTCAGCTTCAGCTTTTTCACCTGCGTATGGATTTGATAAAAGAATGTGCCAAAATAGGTCAGCGGCATGCCAAGCCCCACCAGAAACAGCAGCGTCCCGATGAGTGCGGACTGCTCCTTTTTAAGCAGAAAGCAGACGGCGGCAAATGCGGTCATGATGCCGAAAAAAATCACCGGTCTTGCCCATCGCCGCCTGAGCAGCAGATTGTCAAACACGGCAAATCGCCGGAACGCCGCCGCGTCCAGCTTCACATGGGTGGTCATAAACTCTTTTTCCATCAATAGAGCCTCCTGAAATCGCGTTATGCGGATGGGTATATTGTGACATAAAATCAAAGAAAATGCAATAACGAACTGAATGATAACCTATGAGAAAAGGAAACCCTTTGCGGAGATGTACAACGGCAAGGGCAGCTACACAAGCATGGTGCGGAATGCGGGCTTGAACGGCTGGGACGCGGGCAACAAGGACATGTGTAATACGATGTTGCGGCCGTGCCTGCGCCCTGTGCCCCGCCTTGACAACCCCGCGAATGTCGGTATAATGAAACAGGGCCGCGCATGGCGGCTCATGGGAAACAGGCGTGCGGCGGTTTGAATGAACGATGAATGTGTATGAAGCGACGATTCCGGACAATCAGCCGGACGGGAAATTAGGCGTATATCTTCTGCACGCGCTGCCGTTGCTGCCGGAGCGCGTGCTTCGGGAAGCCTTTAAAAAGCGGGACGTCAAGGTGGACGGCGTGCGCGTGCCGGCGGATGCCCCTATTCGGCGCGGCGCGGCTGTCCGCGTGTTCACGCCCTATGAGGCCACGCTGCCCGTCTTATACGAGGATGAGCATGTGCTCATCGTGAATAAGCCGGCAGGCATCAGCGCGGACGATGATTTCCGCGGCGGCATGACGGTGCAGTCCGTGCTGGATAAGCAGGCGAAGGGCGCGTATCGGCCCCGGCTCTGCCATCGGCTGGACAACCAAACCTGCGGGCTGCTGATTGCGGCCAAGGACGACGAGAGCGAGCAGTGCCTGCTGCGGGCGTTTGAGGACAGGACGCTGACCAAGCGATACATTTGTCTGGTGCGCGGCACCTTGCGGCCGGAAAGCGCCGTCAGGGATGCCTTTCTGGTCAAGGATTCGGTGCGCGGGCGGGTGCGCGTGGTGACGCACGGCACGCCGGAGGCGCGGCCCATCCGCACGGGCTATGAGACGCTGGAAAGCAGCGGCGATGTTTCCCGCGTCCACGTCACGCTGTACACGGGACGCACACACCAAATCAGGGCGCATATGGCGTTTTTGGCTCATCCCGTCTTGGGCGATGACGTTTACGGCGACCGTGCCTTTAACAAACGCATGGGTACGACCCGCCTGATGCTGTGCGCCGCGGAGCTGACCATGCATACAGGCGGCATACTGCGCTATCTGGACGGACAAACATTTGAAATTCAGCCGCCGTTTTGAGGCGTGGCGTCCGAAAAACGCACAGAGGGCGCTGATGATGCGGGAGATAAAGAAAAGGAGAGCTTGCATGACGGATATCCGCATGATTGCGATGGATATGGACGGAACGCTGCTGACGAGGGAAGGAAAAATCCCGCCGGAAAATCTGCGCGCCATGCGGGACGCGCTCAGCATGGGCGTGCTGCCGGTCATCGCCTCCGGCCGCTTTCCGGAAAATGTCTCGCTGATTTTGCAGGAGGCGGGGCTGAACATCCCCGTCATTGGCACAAACGGCTGCGAAATCATGGAAGAGCCGATGGGACGGCTGCTGTTTGAGCATTTTATGGATGCGGACGCGGCACGGGCAGCGGCCGAGATGCTGAACGCGCATGAGGCCGGCTTTTTTCTGTTCTCCCAAAAGCGCGTGACGACCAGCCGCACGGAGGAGCACCATCATTCGGAGCTGAGCCAGGAGGAGCTTCTGCGGAAGCACGGCTTTTATTACGGCCACGGCCCTGCTGATGTGCGGGCGGCGCTGGAAACGGGCGTATATAAATTTTTCGTTCCGAAGAACGGAAGGGATTTGTCGGCGCTTCGGGAGGAATTGAATCAAATCCCGCATCTGTGCGTGACCAGCTCGTCGCCCAACAATATAGAACTGATGCCGGAGGGCGTCGATAAGGGGACGGGCATTCGCGAGCTGGCGGGGCATCTGCATATTCCGCTTGCGCAGGTGATGGCGCTGGGCGACCAGGAAAACGACCTGCCCATGCTGACCTGCGCCGGCTACGGCGTGGCGATGGGCAACGCACCGGAGCATGTGAAGCAAAAGGCCCGCTATACAACCGCCAGCTTCGATGCATTCGGCGTCGCACGGGCGATTGAAAAATTTGTGCTGACCGCATAACGAAAAACCGTCCCGTGTCACAGGCACGGGACGGTTTCTTATGTCAGTCGGCAATTGGCCGAGATGGTTGAACATGGGACGGGAGAGGCGTGCCTCACCCTATGCGCGGGATTATTCCTCTTCCGGGTCGCGCACCAGATAGCTGTCAACGGCAGCCAGGAAATCGGGCAGCACGTCGTCTTCGATGTCACCGGTGTCGAGGAACATCTTGTCGCGGGCAGAGTACATCATCGCAAGGATGCCGAGCGTAGACTTGGGGTCAACGCAGAAGCGATCGCCGCGCAGCGCCAGCTCGTTGGGATACTGCTTGCAGATATCGCTGAGATGCTCTGCCTCTTTCATGTTTTCAACCTTGATGTGAACCAGCATCGTATACACCTCTTTCTGTAGGGACCCTATCCCTACAGGCTATAGTATAGGCTAAATCTGATAAAAATACAAGAGAAAATTACAATATAAATTTCGGAAAATATTTGTACAATGTGCAATATGGTTTTGAATTATACATCCATTTCAAAGAGATGCGGCATCAGCAGGTCGCCGTTCGGGAGAAAGACCTTGGTTTCGTGGGCGGCCTTTTCGCTGAATTTGCGGGGCGTGCCGGGGCGGCGGCTGTCGTAGAGGGCATACGGAACGGGAGCGCCGTCGTGGGTGCGGGTGGTCAGCAGCGTCGGATGGTCGGAAAGAAGGAGGATGCGGAAGTCTTTGTCGATGCCGGGCAGCTTTTCGAGCAGGCGGCGCACGACGCGGGCATCGACCCGCCGAATGGCTTCCAGTTTTTTTTCAAGCGACCCCGCGTGCGCCATTTCGTCCGGCGCCTCGACATGGATGGCGGCAAAATCGTCGCCGTTTTGAAGGGCGTTAAGGGCTGCGTCCGCCTTGCCCTCGTAGTTGGTGTCCAAGTCGCCCGTCGCGCCGTCCACATGGACGACGGTCAGCCCGGCTAAATTGGAAATGCCCCAGACCAGCGGCACGGCGCTGATGACCGTTCCGCCGCGGCCGTATTTTTCCTGCCATTTGGGAAGGACGATGGCGCGCCCCGGGCCCCACGGCCAGAGCATATTGGCGGGCAGCAGCCCGCGGGCGCGGCGGGACAGGTTGATGGAATGCTTATCCAGCACGCAGAAGGATGTCTGCATGATGTCGGTCAGCGCATCGGAGAGCGCCCCCTTTGGCATATGACCCGCAACGGGCTGATTTAAGATGTTGTGCGGCTCGGTCAGACAAAACTCCGCGCCGTCGGAGGCGTTGATGACGCCGATGTGCCGGAAGGTGCGGCTCACGGTGACGGACAGCCCCACGCGCTGCGCGGCACGGCGGAAGCGCTCGTCCGCAAGCAAATCGTTCATCAGGTTTTCCGCCTCATCACCCTCGATGCCGCCGCCGTTGTGCGAAAGCATCACGCCGTTTTCGACGGCGCAAAGATTCAGGCGGAAGGAGACCTCCCCTTCCTTCAAAAGGACGCCCACGCCCGCCGCCTCCAGCACGCTGCGGCCGGAATAGCAGGCGCGGGGGTCATAGCCGAAAATATTCAGAATGGCCGTATCGCTGCCGGGCGCAATGCCCTCCGGCACGGTCTGCACAGTGCCCATTTCGCTGCCCGCCAAGGTATTGAAGGCAGGCAGAGCGAGGGATTCGATGGGGGTCTGCCCGTTGAGCTGCGGCAGGGAGGTGTCGGCCATGCCGTCGCTGATGACCAGCATATACTTCATAAAAAATGACGCTCCTCTCGGTGAAATTCCAAGGGTCGTGTGTTATAATACAAAGTGTGCCGAAGAATTTTGACGCACAGACCCCTGCCATTATAGCGATTTTTTCTTCGATAATCAATGATAGGAGGAGGAGAAAACAGTGAAAGAACTTTATTATTTTTACCTGAGCGGCTGCCCGTACTGCCGTCAGGCGGGGAAATGGCTGGAGGAGCTGAAGGCGGAAAATCCGCGCTATGCGGCCGTCAGTATCCGCTTCATCGAGGAAACGCAGGAAAAGGCGCTGGCGGACGCCTACGACTACTACCTCGTGCCAGCCTTCTTCTTTGGCAACAAGAAGCTGCACGAGGGCATTGCCGACAAGAAAAAGATTCGCGCTGTTCTGGAGGCCGCCTTGGAGGACGCATGATGCGGAAAATGCAGAAAACCAACGCCATGCGCGCCGTGGAGAGCGCGGGCATTCCTCTGCACACCCTGCAGTATGAGGTGCCGGAGGAGAATTTTGACGGCAGGCTCGTTGCCGAAACACTCGGTCTGAATCCGGAAACCGTGTTCAAAACGCTGGTGCTGAAGGGCGACAAAACGGGATATCTGGTCTGCTGCATCCCCGTGTGCGAGGAGCTGGATTTGAAAAAGGTCGCCAAGGCCAGCTGCAACAAGAGCGTGGAGATGCTCCCCGTCCGGGAATTGCTGCCGCTGACGGGCTATGTGCGCGGCGGTTGCTCCCCCGTCGGCATGAAAAAGCTGTTCCCGACCTATATCGACGAAACGGCGCAGCTTTGCGATGAAATCGCCGTCAGCGCCGGTCTGCGCGGCGAGCAGATGCTCCTTCCGCCGGATAAGCTCGCCGAAATTGTCCGCGGGCAATACGCCGACCTGATTTGACCGTGCCAAAAGACCGCGTCGTTACAGACGCGGTCTTTCAAATTTTTGATTTTATTCGGCGGAAGGAACCAGCGCCACGACATCCGCAATCTTCCGCCCGCCGTTATAGGGCGTGGAGACGAAGCTGCCGTTAAACCACAGGACGGAGGATTGGCCGCCGTCCAGATTGTAGGCCGCCTTGCAGCCCAAGCCCTCCATATAGGCAGCCAGCGCTACAAGCGTCATGCCGCTGTTTTTGCTGCCGCTCTGCAGGGCGCTCTTTGTCGAGCGGCCGTCCACCTGCACGAAGCAGTAATGCCCCGGCTCAAAATAGCCGATGGCGGAGCGGGGATTGGCAGGGGAAACGCTGGAATTGAATTTTGCATAGGCTTTTCCGTCGCCGTCCAAGAGGCCGGGGCCGAAGAGGAAGGTCTGCCAGATTTGGTCGG
Organism: Anaerovibrio sp.; assembly: GCA_963611355.1. Taxonomy (GTDB): domain Bacteria; phylum Bacillota; class Clostridia; order Christensenellales; family Aristaeellaceae; genus CAVDRM01. The sequence goes on along the minus strand of CAVDRM010000026.1, from coordinate 13,590 downwards.
CGGATTTTGAAATAACCTTGTTGTCCACCTTATTACCCTGAATGGTCTCCATCACGCCGTTTTTGTACAGGATGCACAGGTGGCGGGCGATGGTGGCGGAGCATTTGCGCTTGCGTTCGCCGTTGACAAAAATCCAGCCCTCTTTGAAATTCTGGCTGTTGTCGCCGGTCAGGGCCAAAATCGCGCCGCTGCGCTCCGCAATGGCGGGCACGCGCTCCAAGCTGCCGCCCCAGCGCCCGCCGCCGAAGGCACGGTGAATCACCTCCACCGAGCGCACATAAATATCGACGACATAAACGTCGGAATTATTCGCCCGCTCGGAGCGGATTTCAAAATACATATCGTGGCTTCGGTAGCTGTTTTCCGTAATGACGGGCTCTGCGCCTGCTTCCAGAAAATATTCCCCGAATTGTTCGGAAAAGTCGGCAAACTGCGCCGCATCGTCCGTGCTTTCGCCGAGGGCGGCGGGCAGAACGCAGCAAAGCGCCAGCAGAAGGCAGAGAAAATTTTTGATGATTTTCATCCTTTTAAAGTCCTTTCACAATCAATGCGCATGGTCGTGCCGTTTTTCGTCAGGCGGATCAAAAGAGAAGATGACCCGAAGAAAAAAAGCGCGTCAGTTTTTCTCGGCTAAGACAATGATGTCGCCCACCTCACGGCCGCCTTTATAGGGGGTGGAGACGATGCTCCCGTTAAACCACAGGACGGAGGAGCGGCCGCCGTCCAGATTATAGGCCGCCTTGCAGCCCAAGCCCTCCATATAGGCAGCCAGCGCCGTAAGCTCCATGCCCTTGTTTTTGCCGCCGCTTTCGACGGCACTCTTTGTCGAGCGCCCGTCCGCCTGCACGAGGCAGTAATGTCCCGGCTCAAAATAGCCGATGGCGGAGCGGGGGTTGGCCGACGCAATGCCGGAATCAAATTTGCCGTAAGCTTTTCCTTCATCATTCAGGAGAGCCGGGCCAAAGAAAAAGGACTGCCAAATCCGCTCTGCGGCATCGGCGACGGCGTCATTGTCTACATTTTTCCCCCGCATGGTCTCCATCACGCCGTTTTTATAGAGGATGCACAGGTTTCTGCCGGGCTTCGCGGTACACTTGCGCTTTTGCTCGCCGTTTGCAAAGACCCAGCCGGCATTGAAATTCTGGCTGTTGTCGCCCGTCAAGGCCAAAATCGCGCCGCTGCGCTCCGCAATGGCGGGCACGGTTTCCAGCTTTTCGTGCCATTGCCCGCCGCCGAAGGCGCGGCGAATCACCTCCACCGAGCGCACATAAATATCGACGACGTAAACATCCGACCTGTTCGCCCGCTCAGAGCGGATTTCAAAATACATATCGTGGCTTTGATAGCTGTTTTCCGTGATGACGGGTTCCGCACCTGCTTCCAGAAAATATGCCCCGAATTTTTCGGAAAAGTCGGCAAACTGCGCCGCATCGTCCGTGCTTTCGCCGAGGGCGGCGGGCAGAACGCTAAAAAGCGCCAGCAGAAGGCAGAAAAATTGATTGAAGCGTTTCATAACAGGCAGAGCGTCCTTTCAGTCTTCCTTTTCAGACAGCTTATCCCGCAGATAGCCCGCCAGAATTTCCACAATGCGGGCATTCTTGCCGCCGCGGGCAACGATGACGTCCGCCTCGTGGACATAGTTGCGGATGTAGCGGTCGTACATGGGCTTGACGGTGGCGAGATACTGGGCGGAAATGTTGTCAATCTGCCGCCCGCGCTCCTTGATGTCCCGCGTAATGCGGCGCAGCAGGCAGATGTCCGGCTCAACGGAAATGTAGAGCTTCAGGTACATTTTTTCGCATAGGCGCGGGTCATAAAAGGCGTGAATGCCCTCGACAATCAGCACCTCGGACGGCTCGACCCTTTCATGCGTGTCGCACCGCGCATGGAGGGAAAAGTCATAGGACTTGCGCTCGATGGGCTTGCCATCCAGCAGGGTGCAGATGTCCCTGTACAGAAGGTCATGGTCAAAGATGCACGGCTCGTCATAGTTGAGCGCGGCGCGCTCCTCAAAGGGCAGGTCGGCATGGTCCAGATAGTAGGCATCCTGATTGATGACGGTGCTTTGAACGCCGATGGCGCGTGTCAGCTCCTCCGCAAGGGTCGATTTTCCGGAGCCGCTGGCACCGCAGATGCCGATGAAAAGCATGAGCCGCCCCTCCTCACAAGGTCTTTTTGTCCAAGCGGATGCCAAAGCATCACAGCATACAAAATACCGCAAAGTGCAATGGATTGTCAAGCAAAAATAGCGGGATTTTACATAGGTCGGGGAAAAATCTTATGCGTACATTCTTTGATTTTTTCCGTGAATTTTTTGACGGCCTGACGAAAAAAACGCTTGACAAGCGGCGAAAGGTGTAGTATGATATTGACCTGTCAGCAGGGAAAAGTGCCGTCCGGTACTCACCTTGACAACCGCTCCGCGGCCTGCGCCTGTAGCTCAGCTGGATAGAGCAACGGCCTTCTAAGCCGTGGGTCGGGGGTTCGAATCCCTTCAGGCGCGCCAGTCTTTTATGGTGGGTATAGTTCAGCGGTAGAGCGCCAGATTGTGGCTCTGGATATCGTGGGTTCGATCCCCACTACCCACCCCATTTTTGCTGCTTCAGGCTGGCAGACGATGTTGGGGTGTAGCCAAGCGGTAAGGCACGGGACTTTGACTCCCGCATTCGTAGGTTCGATCCCTGCCACCCCAGCCACTGTGACCCATTAGCTCAGTTGGCAGAGCACTTGACTTTTAATCAAGGTGTCCGGGGTTCGAATCCCCGATGGGTCACCACCCTTCCGGACACCCGGTCAAGACCCTGCACGGGCTTCCTGCGGGTGTGGCGGAATGGCAGACGCGCCAGATTTAGGATCTGGTACCTCACGGTGTATGAGTTCGAGTCTCTTCACCCGCACCAGTTTCATTGCTTCTTTTATGCGGTAGTAGCTCAGTTGGTAGAGCGCCACCTTGCCAAGGTGGAGGTCGCGAGTCCGAGTCTCGTCTACCGCTCCAACTTGCGGGTGTAGCTCAATGGTAGAGCTCCAGCCTTCCAAGCTGGTCACGTGGGTTCGATTCCCATCACCCGCTCCAGCTTATCCCTTTTATGCGCCATTAGCTCAGTTGGTAGAGCACCTGACTCTTAATCAGGGTGTCCCGGGTTCGAGTCCCTGATGGCGCACCACAATCCGTCTCAAACGAGGCGGATTTTTCATGTATAAACGGCGAAAAGCCTCTGCCCTGCTTCAGCCCGTAAATTCCGATTGAAAAATATGGCCAAAGCGTATATAATAGTTTCGGTGCATCAAAAGGAGGCGGCGTTCATGGAGGACGAGATACGGCTGGGCGACAAAATCCGCACCAGAAAGCCGCACCCCTGCGGCGGAGACGAATGGCAGGTGGTGCGCACGGGCGCGGACATTAAAATCAAGTGTCTTCAATGCGGCCGCATTGTGATGCTGGACAGGCAGGTATTTTTAAAAAAGAGGAAGGCGCTTCTGGAGCGCGGCCCCGAACCGGCCGCCGCCCCCGCGAAGCCTGCCCTCTGACAAGGAGGAAACCGCGCAATCATGGAACCGAACGCAGAACAGGAAACCAATCTGAAAGCCCCGAAGGAAAAGGGCAAGAAAGCGAAAAAGGATAAGCCGAAAAAAACAGTGGGACAGGAAATCATGAGCTGGGTCGTCACCCTGCTGGCCGCCGTGGTCATCGCAAGCCTCGTGCGCATGTACATTTTTGAGCCGATTCGCGTGGACGGCAGGAGCATGAGCAACACCCTGGCGGACGGCGAGATTGTTTTCTGCTCGAAAATCGACTATTGGACCGCCGACCCGCAGCGCGGGGACATCGTCATCTGCCGTTATCCGGACCGCAATGAGGTGCTGTTCAATATCGGCGCGTCGATTGAGGTGACGGAGCATACGCTGTTTGTCAAGCGCGTGGCCGCCGTGCCGGGCGACATCATCGAAATGGTGAACGGCGTGCTGTTCGTGAACGGCAAGCAGGTCGAAAATCCCGAACTGATGGGCAGCGCCGCCACGACCAACTACCCGCGCACCCTGCTGGGGGAGGACGAGTATTTTGTCATGGGCGACAACCGCGGCAATTCGCACGACAGCCGCTCTTCCGATGTCGGCCCGATTTCGCGCAGCGCCATCATGGGCAAGGTCAAGTGCGTGCTCTATCCGTTTAACAAAATCAGAAGCGTTGAATGATATGCGCTTGAATGGAAGGACTGCCGTTTGGCAGTCCTTTTGAAAACCGGACGAAAGAAGGAAGGGAGAAAGGGGCATGGCGGACGCCGTTGTTTTTTCGTCAAAAACCGGATTTACCGGCGAATATGCCCGCATGCTGGGGCGGCTGGCCGGCCTGACCGTGTACCCCCTGAAGAATGCGTGGAGCGCCGTGCCCAAGGGCACGCGCATTATCTATTTGGCGCCCGTGCGGGACGGGGAAATCATGCATTTAAAGCAGGTCAAGGAGCGCTACCTGCTGGACGCCGTCTGCGCCGTCGGCCTTCTGGCGACGAGCGGCGCGGCGCAGGAGATGATAGAGCAGAACCGTCTGACCATGCCGTTTCTGCTGATGCAGGGCGGCTATCGGACGGACGGCCTTTCGTTTCGGGAGCGGGTGCATATGCGCCGCCTCCGCCGACGGCTTCAGAAGAAAGAAAAGCGTTCGCCGGAGGAGGCCGATGTGCTGACGCTCCTGGCGGACGGCGGCTCACGGGTGAACGAGAGCAACCTTCAGCCCCTTGTCGACTGGCTGCGAAGCAGGGCGAGACAGCCGGAGGCGTAGCTATCGTTTTCATTATTGCGTTTTTTCCGCCCTATCTCATCGGGTTACTGCCTGACAGGACGCCTGCGTCCATATGGTGCACAGTATCACACAGCTCGTCAATATCTTCTGCGTAGTGTCTTGCTATCAGAATGGTTTTCCCCGCATCCCTGAAATCCAGCAACAGCTGCCTGATGTCTTCTACGCCTCTTCTATCCAATCCGTTGAACGGCTCGTCCAAGATAAGAAGATCGGGGCTTTCCATGATGGCCTGCGCAATGCCGAGCCTTTGCTTCATCCCAAGGCTATATTGTCCATACCGCTTTTTGCCGACCTGTCCGCATCCGACCGTCCGCATGCAGGCACGCAGTGTATCTGTCGTTAAGGCAGCACCGCACAAATGAGGGGCACGATAAATCGTGAATTTTGTGCCAGATACGATTGCAAAAATCGATGGTTTACTGGATGTAAATCGAGATTTTTGCAAGAAGTAGATGGCGCAAAAGGCACATTTTTGCGAGTCGCCGAATTGTGCGGTGATGCCTTAATTCGGAACGTATCACGGCAAGCAGCTGCAAATTAAACAGATCGCTAAAATCGGGCAGGAAGCCCGGCCCATCAATGAGCAATTCCATCGACTGAGGAAAAGGTCTGTCCCGACCGATAATTTGTCCATCCACGCAAATCACGCCGCTGTCCGGGGCAGCATAGCCGCACAGACATTTGAAAAGCTGTGTCTTGCCGCTTCCGTTTCTTCCTGTCAGCCCATGAATTTTCCCTCTTTCCCATGATACGGAAACATGATTTAAAACCATTTGATTCCCATATGCTTTTGTGACATTCCGTATCTCGATATACGCCATGGCTGCTCTTCTCCATCAGCATCGTGCAGCGTTTAATGCCGCCAAATGTACTCAGCAATAATTCGCCGATGGAGAATTTTTTTCATGGAAAACACAGGACACAGGCATGCGCAAAGAAGAGCCCCCACAGAAGTATTATGAATGATTGGGCTTGAAGGGGGCAGCTCTTTCCCGTACATTCATGATTGAGATTTTTCCGCCGTCATGCTATAATCGGGGGCATATTTTGCGGAAGGAAGTGCGGCGGTATGTTCGGACTGGGGACTATCATCAACAGCGCCGTCATTGTGGTGGGCGGGCTGGTCGGGCATTGGACGGGCAGGCTGTTCAAAAGCAGTCAGCAGGAGGCATTGAGCAGGGCGTGCGGCATCAGCGTGCTGTTTATCGGCATGGCCGGCGCGATGGAGGGGATGCTGTGCGTGAAGGACGGCGGCATCAGCAGCGGGCAGTCCATGCTGGTGGTGCTTTGCCTGGCCATCGGCACTGTCTTCGGCGAAATCATCGGCATCGAGCGGGGCTTCGAGCGCTTCGGCGAATGGCTGAAACAAAAAACGGGCAACGGCTCGGACGCTGGCTTTGTCCATGCGTTCGTGACGGCCTCGCTGACGGTTTCCATCGGCGCGATGGCCATCGTGGGCGCAATTCGGGACGGGCTGCTGCACGATTATTCCACCCTGGCGGTCAAATCCGTGATAGACTTTATCATCATTGCCGTGATGAGCTCCTCGCTGGGGGCGGGCTGCGCCTTTTCCGCCGTTCCCGTTTTTGCGTTTGAAGGCAGCATCACGCTGCTGGCGCGGCTCGTTTCGCCCGTCATGACGGAAACGGCTGTCGCTTATCTGTCCATGATCGGCTCGATCTTGATTTTCTGCATCGGCATCAATCTTGTATGGGGCAAAAAATTGAGCGTGGCGAATATGCTGCCCGCCGTTTTGCTGGCTGTTGCCGCCGCCTATCTGCCGTTTTGAGGAGCGCAATGGAGACCTTTGATTTTTTGCTTTCATATCTCATGCGGGCGGAAAAGTCGCTGCTGCTTGCCATTGACGGGCGCTGCGCCGCTGGAAAAACAACGCTGGCGGAAAAACTGCGCCTTGCGTTGGACGGGCGGTGCGGCATCGTTCATACGGACGATTTTTATCTGCCGTTTGCAAGGCGGACGGCGGACGGCGAACAGCAGCCGGCCGGCCATATGGACATCGAGCGGCTGAGGCGGGAGGTATTGCTGCCGCTTTCGGACGGCAGGGAGGCCGTCTATCGCCCGTATGACTGCCATGCCGACAGATTTCTGCCGTCTCAGCACCTGAACCCGGCACAGTGCATCATAGTGGAAGGCTCGTATGCCTGCCATCCGCGAATCAGGGCTCTGTACGACCTGCGTGTCTTTCTCGACATCTCCGGAGAAGAACAGCTCGCACGGCTCAGGCGGCGAAATCCCGCGCTTGTCGATGCCTTTCAAACGCTTTGGATACCGAAGGAAGAATATTATTTTCAAGCCTGCCGGGTGCGGGAAAGCTGCGATTTTATGTTCGGAAACGAATCATAAAGCGGGAGCGTATTCTTTGCCGAATACACACCCGCGCAGCCTGACAAAGAAGCCACATATGGCCATCTCGCAATGCGGCTTCTTTGTCAGGCTGATTGATACTTGCTTCATCGATATATTCTATCATGCCTTTTGAAAAACACAAGCGAAACGCGGGATTTTATGCCGGCGCTCGGCGGTCTTCCCTATGCAAAAAGAAGGCTCGCCGGGAGCCTTCTTTGTCGGTGAAGCGCATTATTTGAAAATCAGCGCGTCAGACACCTGTCTGGTCGGGCTGGAGGGACGGTTGATGACCTGATTGTAGAAGTACAGCTTGGCCGAGCCGCCGCCGTCCAGGTTGATAGCGGTCTGCGCACCGTATTGCAGGAAAAGCTGCTGCAGCCCCTGCAGGGAGATGCCGTCGGAGTATCCTTCGCGGCGGCCTTCCACCATGATGATGATGTAATGCAGCTTCCCGATTTGGCCGATGGCCGTGCGCGGCTCAAGCTGGGTAGAGCGAGTGGAGATGACGTGGGTCTTGTTGTCCAAAGGCAGCGCCTGACCGTTTTCCACCAGCGCGGGGCCGAACTCGATGGTCTGCATCACGCCCTTATCCAAAAGCTCCTGCGCAAGCTGCTGGGGGTCGTCCTTGGAGCGGTCGTAGTGCAGGGAAAAATCGCCGTTCTTGTCGATGATGAGCATATCCAGCTTGTTGGTCTTGTTGGCGCGGTAGAGCTTGCCGTTTCGGATGATGACGCCGGAGGTATGGTCGCCGCAAAAGTCGCAGTTGACCGCCAGAACAGCGCCGTTTGCCTGCGCAATATCCTCCATCAGGCCGGTCGCGGAGACCTTCTTGTCGTTGTAAAAAGCGGTCATCAGCGCATCCGGCGAGGATACCTGAATATCGCAGACATAGTAGACCAGCTTCGTGCCGTCCTGAAATTTTTTAATGTTGATTTTCAGATGGCCGTTTGGAGTGGAGCTGTCGTCATAGGCGAAATCCGGCGTGCCGTCAAAGCACAGCGGGTCTTGTCCCCAGACAAAGTCCTCGGCAAGGGCGGGCAGGCAGGCACAGAGCAGCACCAGCGCGAGCAGCAGACACAGCGGCTTTTTCATGGCGGGTATCGTTCCTTTCTGATATGTTCCGATAGATTAGACGAAGAACGGAAGAAAAAGATTGAATGGAGATGAAATATCGGCAAGCAGGGCGTCAGCCCATGGCCAAGCCGTAGCCGTAAAAGGAATTGCGGATAATCTCCCCGTAGAAGGAAAACTCGGCCTGACGCTCCGCAGGGAAGGTCAGTATCAGGCGGTACACGCTGTCGCTGTACTCATTAGCAAAGCAGATGGTATACTCGCCGTCCGTTTCGCCGGTGAAATAGCCCATATCGGCCTCCGCCAGCACCCGCGCATCAGTATGGCCGCTCTGATACTGCTCCAAATAATAGCTCAGCCTGTCGGAGCGGGTATCCGTGATGGCCTCCACGCGCAGCGTGACAAGGCCGTCCGCGCTCTGATAAACATTACCGCCCTTATCCTCAAGCATCTGCGGAAGAGACATGCTGTAGCCTTCGCCCTCGGTAACGTTCCATTCGCTGAACGCGCCGCTTTCATAGGCGGGCGTCGTTGTCAGCGAAACCACCTGATAGCCAAAGCGCGAGGCAGAGGACGGCTGTAATTCAAGCGTCATGCCCGATTCCCAGAACAGCACGCTCTGGGGCACATCGCCCGCCGGAACGCCCTCATTGCCGATGCTGGAATAAAGGTCGGCTCTGACAATCAAATCATTCCCGCTTTTCGTGATTTCGTAAATCTTCGCGCCGCCGTAGCTGTCGTCCTCCAAATCGGAAAAATCAAAGGAAAAGGCGCTGCCGTCCGTGCGCGTGATGCAGGGGCACTGCGGCGCATCCCAAGCCTCAAATTCGCCGGATGCAAATAAATCCTTGTAATAGGTTTTCAGAATATCCACCGGGACGGTCTCCACATCGTCCAGCGGCTGCTCGTCCACCCGCGGCAGGACAAAGCGGAACAGCCCCAGCAGCAATGCGCCCTCGACCAGCGGCTGAGACGGCGTTTCGCCGGCAGACAGGGAGGCAACATCCCGCATCAGCACCGCGCCGCCCATCAGAGAGACCAGCGCGGACAGGTTGCCGTCCTCTTCCACGGCCATGTCCCGCGCATCGCGCACGGGGGCGGCCAGGGCACAGGAGCAGCACAGGCAGAGAATCAGCAAAAGCGCCGACAGTTTTTTCATATCGATATACTCCTTTCTGCGGGAAGGCTTCCGTTTCCCGCGCAAGCGCCCGATGCGTGAGACGCCTGCACCATAAATAACGGAAGGCGGAAGCGTTTTTATCCCGCAGCTACAGATTTTTGATTTCGGAGCCGTCGTCGCTTATCACCCGAAGCCCGTTTTGCAGCAGCAGCTCCGCCGTGACGCCGTTTCCGTCCGTCAGCGTCCCCGAAAATGTGCCGTCATAGATTTTCCCGCAGCCGCAGGAGGGGCTTTTGGCGCGGAGAACGGCCGTCTGACAGCCCGTGAGCCGCGCAATATCCAGCGCACACCGGGCGCCGCGCCGAAACGCGGCGGTATTGTCCGCGCCGTCCCTGCTCATGACGCGCCCGCCCTGCCGCTCGCTCGGCACACGCGGGGTCGGCAGCCCGCCCATCTGTTCTGGACAGACGGGAATCAGCGTATGCTTTTGCGCAAGGCGCAGCACGGCGGGGCAGCTTTTCACCTTCCCGTCATAGCGGCAGGGGAGGCCGAGCAGACACGCGGAAACAAGGATTGTCATGCTATCTCCAGGGCGATTTCCATCATCTGCGTGAAGGTCTCGCGCACCTCCTGCGGGGTGCAGCTTTCGCCGGTGTAGGGGTTATCCGAGATGGTGAGCAGCGCCAAGGCGTTTTTGCCGGCGCGGGCGGCGTTCAGATACAGCGCGTACGCCTCCATTTCGATGGCAAGGACGTGCAGCTTCTGCAGCACATCCAGCTGGCTGCGCTCATCATAGAAGGTATCGGACGAATAGGTCGGGCCGACGGCCATGGTGACGTTCAGCCGCTTCGCCGCTTCCACGGCGCGGGAGAGCAGGTCATAGGATGCGCAGGGGCCTAAGTTTCCGCGGAAGCCGTACTGGTCTCCGTAGGCCGAATTGGAGTACGCGCTCATGGACGCGACCACGGAGCGGATTTTAAGATTCGGGTCAATCAGTCCGGCCGAGCCGACGCGGATGATGTTCTCCACATCATACATATGAAACAGCTCATAGGAATAAATGCCGATGGAGGGCATGCCCATGCCGGAGGCCATGACGGACACGCGCTTGCCCTTATATTCGCCCGTATAGCCCTGAATGCCGCGCACATTGTTGACCAGCCTTCGGTTTTCCAGATAGGTCTCCGCAATGAATTTCGCCCGCAGCGGGTCGCCGGGCATCAGCACGGTACGGGCAAAGTCGCCCTTTTCCGCCGTATTATGCAGTGTCGCCATGAAAAAAGCCCTCCTTGCAGATGGTTTGCAGGCGCCGAAAAAGCCCGCGTAATTTACCTCAAGGATACCACATCGTTGCTTTACTTTCAAGAACTTTTCCATTATAATGAAAGCTGAGGTGTTGAAGGAGTATGCAGGAGGTCGTCATCCACAGCTTTAACGAATTGCAGGCCGAGGTGTTTTCCGACGTCTGGGACCCCGCCATCCGCCGCTATCGGGACAATCGGGTGTACCGCGGCGTGGCGGACAAGACCTGGGGGCTGATTCCTTCTCTGAACCGTGCCTGTGCGCATGATTTAAAGCTCGAAAAGCAGATGCTTCGTTCGTTCAAGAAGTACGGCTATGCGGACCTGGCGCATGTCACCAATTTTTGGCAGACCCTGGCGATGGCGCAGCAGTTCGGACTGCCGACACGCCTGCTCGACTGGACATATTCACCGCTCGTTGCGGCGCACTTTGCGACCGAGGATGTCGATGCCTACGGCTTGGACGGCGCCATCTGGTGTGCCGACATCGAGACGGTCAACGCGCAGCTTCCGGAAAAGCTGAACGTCATGCTGGAAAACGAGCGCGGCCGCATTTTCACGATGGAAATGCTGGACCGTGTCGGCAACACCTTTGAGGATCTGAGCGTGCTTTCGGACGCGCCGTTTGCCTTTTTCTTTGAGCCCGCCAGCGCGGTCAACCGCATCGCCAACCAGTACGCCCTCTTTTCCGTCACGACCGACCCGACCGTGTGCATTGACCAGCTGCCCAATTTGGACGCGGGCTTCAAAAAGCTCGTCATTCCCAAGGAGGTCAAGCTGGAGATCCGTGACAAGCTGGATTACATCAACATTTCGGAGCGCATGATTTATCCGGGGCTGGACGGCATCTGCAAGTGGATTACCCGCCGCTATGCCAATCTCGGCCCCAAGTACAATCAAAATCACGATTGAGGCGAACCCTGTATGCTGATTTGCGATACCCACGCGGACACCCTCTATGCCTTGGCATCGAGAGCGCCGTCCCTGGATGTGACGAAGGAAACGCTCGCAAAGGGCGGCATTTCCCTCCAGACCCTGGCGCTGTTCGTGGGCGACAGCGGCGAGCATGAGCAGGTGATGGCGTTCAATCGAAAGATGCTGGCGGAGCTGGACAAGCTGAAGGCTGAAGGCTTTCGCCTCATCGATGACCCGCGGGACGCGGCCGAGGGTGAGACGCGCTTCATGCTGTCTGTCGAGGGCTGCGAAATCATGGAGGACGGCATTGACACAGTCGCCGCGTGGCGGCAAAAGGGCGTACGCATGGCGGCTCCGGTCTGGAATTACGAGAATCGGTTGGGCGTGCCAGCCCGACACGACACGGGCAAGGGGCTGAAGCCCTTCGGACGGGATGCGGTGCGGGAGATGGCGCGGGTCGGCATTGCGCCGGACGTATCGCACCTGAACGAGCGCGGGTTCTGGGATTTATTGGACATGGGGCTCGTCCCGCTTGCGTCCCATTCCTGCTGCAAGGCGCTGTGCGGCAATCCGCGCAATCTGACCGACGAGCAGCTCCGCGCCCTCTTCGGCGCGGGCGGCTATGTCGGGGTCAATTTTTACCCTTACTTTCTCTCAGAAGATGCGGACGCGACACTTGATACGGTCGTCAATCATATCCTGCACATGCTGTCGCTGGGCGGCGAGGGCAAGGTGGGCTTCGGCTCGGATTTTGACGGCATCGAATGCAAAGTGCCCGGCCTTGAAACGCCTGCCGATGTGCCCGCGCTCCTTCAGCAGCTGCAGCGGCGCGGCCTGACGGACGCGGAAATTTCCGGCATTGCCGGTCAAAACCTCTTGCGCTACTACGACCGTGTTTTCCCGCGGGGATAAAAAAGGAAAAGACAAGCGGCGGGGCGGAGTCCCTTTTGAAAAAGCCCCCTGCTCCGCCCGAAACATGATACCTGCTTTTTATGATTGCGGCGAAGCAACCGCCTCCGTGAGAAATAACGAAAAGCTGCTTTTCACCCCACTCTTGATTCTATCCACTAACCACTGCCCACTAATGACTAACCACTGCCTGCTCGCTCGGAGGCCTGTCATGCGCCGTTCAACGACCCTCTTTCAAAAGTTCTATCTGGCCTTTCTGCTGATTTTAATGTACCTTCCCATCGTGGTGGTGGCGCTGTATTCCTTCAACGCCAACACCGCCCGCTCGTCCAACACATTCACGGGGTTTTCCCTGCAATGGTACACGCAGCTTTTTGACGATGAGCGCGGCTTTGGCGAGGCCTTCCGCACGAGCCTTTTTGTGGGCTTTGTAAGCGTCTTCTTCTCCTGCGTATTGGGGACGCTGGGCGCGCTCGGCCTGGCGCGGCGCAAGGCGAAGAAGGGCTTTTTCGGCGCCGCGGGCTCGGCTGCCGTGGGGCTGATGGAAAATATCATGACGCTGCCCGTCATGCTGCCCGAAATCATCCTGGGGCTCGCGTTCCTCTCCCTTTTTACGCTGCTGAATCTGCCCTTCGGCTTATTGACGCTGATTTTGGCGCACATCACATTCTGCGTGCCGTATGTGTTCATCATCGTCAAGAGCCGCCTGACGACAATGGACGATGCTTTGCTGGAGGCAGCGCGGGACTTGGGCGCGACCCCGTCGCGGGCGTTTCTGACGGTCACGCTGCCGCTGATTTCTCCCGCCGTCCTGTCCGGCGCTTTGCTTGCTTTGGCCATGTCGCTGGATGACTTCGTCATCAGCTTTTTCGTCAACGGCGCACAGACGACGACCCTGCCGCTCAAAATCTATTCCTCCGTGCGCTACGGCGTGTCCGCGCAGGTCAATGCGCTCTGCACGGTGATGCTCGTCGCCGTGTTTGCGCTGGTTGCGCTGAGCCAGCTGATTTTGAAAAAGAGAAATTGAGCGCTGCCCTCTTTCTGACGCTTTCGGAAATCCCGCGGGGATATTCAGAAGGCGGAAAGCGGGAAGGCACGGGGGGGAAGAA
>CAVDRM010000025.1:0-35659 GCA_963611355.1 Anaerovibrio sp. | reverse complement strand
TTAAGGCAGCACCGCACAAATGAGGGGCACGATAAATCGTGAATTTTGTGTCAGATACGATTGCAAAAATCGATGGTTTACTGGATGTAAATCGAGATTTTTGCAAGAAGTAGATGGCGCAAAAGGCACATTTTTGCGAGTCGCCGAATTGTGCGGTGATGCCTTAAATATCTCCGAGCCCGAATTCGTCCGTGACGATTTCTTCTTCTTCCGTGGAGGTATCCTGTGCCTGAGAGACGAATTCGGTCATCCAGACGTCCTGCGGGAGGCCGGCCAGATAGCCGGGGATGTTGACAACGATGCCGTCCAAAGCATAGGGGAGGGTCAAATCAATGGTATACCGGACAGGGTCGTCTCCTTTTTTCTCGGTCACTTCGACAGCCAGCGTAAAGTGTTGCCCCAAACAGGTGGTCGAGCCTCTTTCCTTCTTCATCAGCTTGGCCAGCCTGTCGCCGTTTATATAGACCTCCGTCTTGTAGTAAGCGGAGTAGGTCTCTCCCTCGTATTCCAGTGTCTTGTTGTCGATGTAAATGGTGTGCCCGCGTCCGATGATGAACATGACGGCCGCCAGCGCAAGCACAAGCAGCAGGGCGGCGAGACGCACAATCAGCTTCTTTGTTTTCATTTGCCGGCCGCCTCCTCCCGCTGCGCCAGCTCAAGCTCATGGCTTGTGCGGCTCTTGCTCCTGCGCTTCTTGGTTTCGTACATGACCAGCGCCACGGTAATGACGCCGTAGGACACGAACACGCGGAAATACTCGCCAATCATGGAATCGCCCAGCGCCTTGGTTGCCGCGGAGGGCGCGACGATGAACATCAGGTGGAACAGGATAACGCCCAAGAATACGTTGCCTATGGAGGCTTTGTCGACCGATGCGCCGCCGACCAGCAGCGCCGCGATGCAGAACATGCCGATTTGCGAATGCGAGCTGTAGGTGGAAATATTACCCATATTCTGAAGGTAAATAATCATGCCGAAGCCCGCCAGCACGGTGGAGATGACGATGGCGATGATGCGCGTTTTTTCCACGTTGATGCCCGCGTCCCGCGCCACCTGCATATCCTGACCGACGGCGCGCATATCCTGTCCCAGCTTCGTCTTTCTGAACCAGATGATGGCCAGGCACATCAGCGCGATGATGATAAACGTCAGCACGGGAATCTTTACGCCGCCGATGCGCACAGCCAGCAGGTTGTCGATGCACTGGCGCATATTGAGCAGGCTGACCGTATTGCGGATGCCGTAGCCGCGGGGCAGCTTGATGGAGGTGTGGATAATCGGGATGATGGAGCCCATCATGTACAGGCAGACAAGCTGGTACACGCCGTTGATGAAGTAGCTGATGATGTAGCTCGTCACCATCTCGCGCCCTTTGGACATATTGAGCAGCTTGCCGCACAGCAGCCCCAGGAGGATGGAGAAGGGGACGGAGATAATCATGGCCAAGACTACGCCGGGAATGCCCCAAATCTGCCAGTCCGAGACCAGAATCAGGGCGATTTCGCCGGCCATCGCGCCCAGCGTCATGCCGAAGTTCAGACCCATGCCGGCCATGATGGGAATGAGCAGGCTCAGAATCAGGAACGCATTGCGCCCCATGCGGGTGACAATTTCATTTAAGAGGTAGCTGGCCGAAAAGCCGGAAAGGTAGATGCAGACCGCGCAGATGAGGATGAACATCAGGGGCACGGGATTGTTGCGCAGCAGGTCAAGAAGCACATGAGACTTGTTATTATTCTGCTTGCTCATCTTGATGCCTCCGTCTTTCTGGTCAGGGCGTAGAGAATCATGCCGTTGGACACAATGATGCGGATGACCTCGCTCATATCCATATGAATCATGTTGTTCATGACGGTGGGCGTCATGGTGACGATGCCTTGGAAGAGGAAGGTGCCGATGATGACGTTGGCGATGGACGCCTTATTGACGCTCGCACCGCCTATCAGGATGGCGGACACGGCGGGCAGCGCCATGTTGAACGGCGCCATGTAAAGCTGAATGAAGCCGAAGCCCTGCTCATACACCAGGATGCCGATGGCTGCCAGCCATGTGGACATCACCACGGACAGCATACGGATTTTGTCGATGTTGATGCCGGCAGCGCGGGCGAACTTCGGGTTAGAGCCGACGGCGGTCATGGCCGTGCCGGTCTTGGTGTGCAGGAATGCCCACATCGCAAACGCCAGCACCGCAAAGAGCAGCAGAGCGCCTGTCGGGATGGACAAGGTGCCGATGTTGATTTGCAGGAAATTGGAGAGCGCCTTGTCATAGTAGCCTTCCAGGGAAATGGTGGTGCGCAGCCCCTTGCCGGCCAAGCCCCAAACCATGTCGGCCTTGTTGTAGGGAAGGAGCAGCCACATGATGCACATGAAGGCAACGGCGGAGAAGCCCACATAAGTGGCAATCATCATTTCGCCGCCCTTGATTTTGTTGAGCAGCGCGCCGTAACCGATGCCGAAGAGAATGGCAAAGGGTGTGGCAATCACGACGGCCATCACAAAGCTCGCAAAGCCGGTGAAGCCGAACTGAATGGACAGCGTTGCGCCCAGCAGCCCCGCGATAATGCCAAGCGGCAGGCCGAAGTTCAGGCCGCAGCCGGAATGCACCATCGGCACCATCGCCAGCACCAGCACCGCGTTCCAGCTGAAGCGGTTGATGGTGTTGGTCAGCTGCGTAAAGAAATCGCAGCCGACGAAGGGAGCCATAACAAACAGCAGCAGCAGGAAGGCCGCAATGATCAGCCGAGGCAGGCCGAAACGCTCCAGCATATCCTTCATCTTGCCCGCCAAGGCATCGTTCTTGATGTTTTCGCTCATTTTTCCATTCCTCATTTCACCTGACTGACCATCAGCATGCCGAACGCCTCGGAGGACTCCGCCGCGGGCAGGATGCCGGCAATGCGTCCGCCGGACACGATGGCGATGCGGTCGCAGACCTGCCGAAGCTCCTCAAGCTCGGAGGAAATCATCACGACGGTGACGCCGCTTTCCCGATTGAACTTTTTCAGAGCGTTCAACACAAGCGCCTTTGCGCCGACATCAATGCCGCGGGTCGGCTCGGAAACGAACAGGAATTTCGGCTCCAGGGCAAACGCCTTGGCCAGGCAGACCTTCTGCTGGTTGCCGCCGGAGAGCTGACGCGCCTTCTGCTTGGGGCTGATGCACTTGATTTTCAGCTCGTCGATGTACTTTTCCGTCACCTCGGTGATGGCCTTTTCATCGCGCCAGCGGATAAGGCCGCCCAGAAGGAGCTTCAAAAATTTGTTCTGTATCTGCATGGCGGGGAAGGAAATGTTCCATTCAAGCGACTCATCCAGCAAAAGCCCCACGCCGCGCCTGTCTTCGGAAACGAAGGCCAGCGATGCGTCCAGGCAGGCTCTCGGCTGGTTGAGAGGTATCTCCTTCCCGTCCAGTTCAACGGTGCCGCCCGCCTCGTAAAGCCCCATGATGCCGTTGGGGATGCCCAGCTTGCCCTGTCCGGCCAAGCCGCCGATGCCCAGTATCTCGCCTTCCTTGACATCCAGCGAAACATTGCGCACGATTTCGCCCGGCATATCCACCCAAAGGTTTTGAATATGCATGATGTCCCGTCCGGACGGATGCGCGCCCGCTTTATCCGACAAATCCGGAGCGACCACATTGCGCCCGACCATCCAGCGGGTGATTTCGGAAACCGTCGTTTCCTTCGCGGGAACGTCCTTGACAACGTAGCCGTCACGCATGACGACCACCTTGTCACAGACGTCCAGAATTTCCTGAAGACGGTGGGTGATGAAGATGACGGCAATGCCGCGGGAAGCCATGCCGCGGATGGACTCCAGCAGCTTCACGGCCTCCTTCTCGGTCAGAACAGCCGTCGGCTCATCCAGAATGAGGAGCTTCAGGTTGTCCTTGCTCAATTCGCGGGCAATTTCGGTGAACTGCTTATGACCGACGGGCATATTGCTGATGACCATGTCCTGGTCGATATGAACGCCCATCTTGTCAATGGCTTCGGAAGCCTGGTCACGCATTTTCTTTCTGTCCAGCGTGTCCATCCGGTCGCCGAAAACCGCTTCAAGCACGCTCCGCTTATGCGGCTCACGGTTCAGCAGAATGTTTTCCGTTGCCGTAAAGCCCGGAATCAGCGAAAACTCCTGATGCACCATGCCGATGCCGTCCGCAATGGCGTCAAACGGGGTGGAGAAATTGACCTTCTGGCCGTTCAGCAGAATATCGCCCTCATAGCCGCCTGTTTCCCTGATTTCGTCCATGCCGAACAGGATTTTCATCAGCGTGCTTTTTCCCGCCCCATTTTCTCCGACCAAACCGAGAACCTCACCTTCATTCAGCGTGAGGTTGATGTCTGTCAGCACCTGATTGGCGAAAAAAGCCTTCTTGATGTTTTTCATTTCCAGCAGCGGAGCATGCTCGTTCATCATATCTTCTTCCTCTATGAAAACAAAGGGGAGGGATGAGCCTCCCCTTTGTCCGCTTGGTTTTTATTCAATCTTACTTGATGGTGAAATACTTCTCAGGCACTTCAACATCGGTGGAGCCCATGTACCAGCCGGGGTTGCTCATGATGTAGGTGTCCTGATAGACGAGGAAGACGTTCTCGGACTTGACGCCGGTATCGGCATTGGTATAGCTGCTGCCGTTCCACTCGGCCTTCGGGGAGAAGACTTCGTAGGCCTTGGCAATGTCCTCGATGTCGGCCAGCTCGCTCTCGCCGTCGATGACGTTCTTGGCGTGCTGGGCAAGGCCGGCGGACACGGTGTAGCCGTAGCTGTAAGCCCAGGTTCCGAAGCGGCCGGCGCCGCCCTTTTCGCAGACAGCCGCTTCAACCGCAGCCAGAATCTTTTCAAAGTCGCCGCCGGCGTCGGTCAGGTCAAGACCCAGAGCGCCCGGATAGCCCATCAGAGGAGAGGGCAGGTCGGCTTCGATGAAGTAGCCGCCGTAGGCCAGAAGCTGCTTGAGCAGCGGCTCGGTGTGCGCATCGTTGGTGCAGAAGTAAGCGGAGTTCTTGCCGTACTTCTCAATCCATTCGGGCGCTTTTTCAAGAATGTAAGCCTGAGCGCCGGCGATGCCAACGTCAGAGGTGGGGTCGGGAGCGGTTTCCAGCACGAAGGTCATGCCGAATTCCTCGCAGGCGGCCTTCATGATGGCAACGCGGCGGCTCATGGTCTCATAGCCCATGTGACGCGGGAAGGAAATGTGAACGAAGGTGTCGCAGCCCAGCTCATGCGCGGTGCGGATGATAAGGTAGCCGCGGGCAACGAAGTCGTTGTTGCAGACCAGGTCTGCGGCGCTGCCGATTTCGGGCAGGTCTTCATGCGATTCGCCGGCGATGCAGATGATGTCCGGGCGGCGTTCCTTGATTTGGCGGAAGGCTTCGGTGGTGCCCGGCACTGCCTGATTGACGATGATGGCCTTCATCAGCGGGTCGTCAGACAGGTTGACGATGGTCTGAACGGTGGTTTCCAGCTCGTCGGTAAAGTTGTCGGGATAGATGGCCAGCTTGACCATGTCCTCACCGTACATCGCCTGGAAGGCCTCCGCGCCGCGGCGGTCGTCCTCAGACTGGGAAACGGAGCCGGTGACGATGCCGATGTGATATTCGGCAGCGGTCGTTTCGGCAGAGGCAACGCTGACCAGTGAAAGCACCATGACAGCGCACAGAAGCAGGCCGAGAATTTTCTTCATTATGGTTCTCCTCCTCATTCTTCTTCGTGCCCTTGGGCACAGAACAAAGCGGCGCGGACAGGATGCATCCGCCCCATCTTGCTCATTTCGTATAGATTACAATCAGAACGCTGCCCTGTCAATAACAGTTCGGCGGCAAAATGGAGAAAAAACAAAAAATGTACAATCTGTGAACAAAAAATTGCAGAACTGAAAATTCACTCCTGCAATTTTTTCCTTTCGCATGACGGCCTATTTGAACTTGTTCCTTTTAATTTGCATTTTTGCGGCGGCGTACATTCATTTTAAGCGCCTTGTCTCTCTTCCCGCAGCTTCAGGGCGAGCGCGGGATAATTCGTGATAATGCCCGTCACATGCGCGTCCAGCATACGGATGATGTCCTTTTCCTCGTTGACCGTCCAGCAGTTGCATTGAATGCCTTTTTCGGCACAGATGTCCATGTAGTCGGGCTGCGTGATGCTCTTAAAATACGGATGCAGCGCCTCCATGCCCAGCATGTTTGCGTAGTCCCACGGGCGGGCGACCTTGTTGTCATAGAGCAGGCCGCAGGGGATTTCCGGCGCGACCTTCTTCATATGCAGAAGCGAATCATGGTTAAAGCTGGAATACAGGATGCGCTCCTCCATGCCGTATTGACTGACCAGCGCGTGGGTCGCCTCCTCCAGGCCGTTCGGCGTTTCCCAGTTTGTTTTCAGCTCGATGTTTATCATCATTCGGGTCGGCTTGACCAGCGCCAGCACCTCTTCAAAGGTGGGGATTTTTTCTCCGGCAAACGCAGCCATGTGATTGGAAAAGTCGAGCCGCTTCAGCTGCGCCAGCGTGAGGCTGCCGACAGCGCCCTCATGACCGGTGACGCGCCGAACGTCATCGTCATGCGTGACGACCACCTGACCATCCCTGGTGAAATGCACATCCAGCTCGATACCGTCCGCCTGCATGTCCGCCGCCAGACGGAACGCCGCCAAGGTGTTTTCCGGCGCGTGCCCCGATGCACCGCGATGCGCCCAGATTTTCGTTTTCATGCAATGTTCCTCCTTATGCTTTATCTCATTGCGGCTGAATAAGCCGCACACCGCGTTTGGCTACATAGGAAATATCCATCCAATAGCTCATCCCGCCGTAGGCGTCGTTTTCAAAATAGTATACGGCGCCCGGAATGTCCGCAGGCGAGGAGGCCTCGATAAACGCGCCGCCTTCGTCCATATAATAAATTTTTCCGTTCCTGATGCGGCTGAAGGTCGCCGACGGCGCGGAATCGATGATTCGGCATTTGGTTTTGTCCTCGGAAAGCTCCGCTGCCATTGCAATGTGCCCGCTGACAATGGAGAAGGAAAAGACCGCGCCCTGCGAGAAGCGCTTGATGATATCCGCTTTGGCGGTATACAGCTCGTAGCGCGTTTTGAAGCCGAAGTCCTCAGCCGCGTGACCGATGAGCGTGCTGTTCATCGTGCCGCCGTCCAGCAGGCAGAAGGCATACGTCACCGCCAGGTTTTCCGGCTGAATGTCCTCGCCCGTGTAGCCCAGGAGCTGCAGCGCATGGGCAAGCGAAAAAATCGCGCAGCCTGAATGCTCCAAGGTGCTGGTTTTGTATTTCTTGTCCTTCCACCAGCCGTCGCTCTGGCTGTAAATGGTCATTTTGGTTTCGGCGGATGCGGCTGCGCCCTGTCTGACCGGCACGATGCTGCCGCCGATGCGAAGCTCCGTCGGTGCTTCCTGCTCCGCGCTCAGCGGAATCGACCATTCGGAAAATCGCCCCTCGCTGTCCGCACAGCGGTCGATAAAGGCGTCCGCAGCCGTAAATTCCTTCAGTACGCGCCCGCTTGTGTCCAGCGCCGTGATGCTTTCCGTCGCGGCCGTCACAAGCACGGTCAGCGTCCCGCCGCCGTCCGCCTGCGCGGTCAGGCGCGCTGAATCGCTGCCGAAACCGGCGGCTTCGCCCGTTACCAAGACGGCGGCGCGCTGCTTTTTGCCCGTGCCGCGCCCGTTCTGTGCGGAAAACAAGAGGCTTTGCTCGCCGCTGCCGCAAAGCGGGATATTCACCGTCCAGACAAGCTCCCCGCCCTCGGGCACGGCGGCATCGACACGCGCATAGGAAAGCGCCTGCTTGTGTGCATCGCAGGCGACCGTCAAACGCTCCGCGTCCGCTTCCGTCCGCACGACGGCGGTCAGGCTGTCCTCAAACGCAAGCCCCTCCGTCTTATCCAGCGCTACCGCCAATACATCGGCATTCGCGTCCGCGGCCGGCTGGAAGACCTGAAGCAGCGTCTGCCTGCTTCCGCTCATGAATGTCACCAGCCCCGTCCTCGGCTCGGAAAGCGTGTTTCTCCAGGCCGTGACATACAGCCCCTTTTCCGTCCTGCGGAGCGTCAGAAAATCAGCGTCCGTCTTTGCCGTCCAAGCCTCGGAAGCGTTCACATAGAACAGCCGCTCGCCCTCGGCCTCCGCCCAGGTTAAATTGATGGAGCCGTCCACATACAAATGCCCCGTGTCCTCGGAAAAAAGATAGACCTCCTCCTCATCACCGCGTTCGCCGCGCTGCGTGACGGCTATCTCCCGCCGAACGCCGCCGGACTCGATGACGATTGAGCCGACGCGCCTGCTTTCTCCGTTCAGCGCAGAGACAAAAAACGTGAGTGTGCCGCCGCTTTCTCCGCAGGAATCGAGCAGGGTGATAAAATCACTTTCCGCAGTCGCCGTCCAAATGCCGGGTGCGCAGACCGTCCATGTCCGCAGACCGCCGCCCGCATACAGCGCACTTTGGTCGCCCGTCACGCCGATGCCGCTGCCTTCGGTCACCTCGACCTGCGTTTCCGCTTCTACGGATTTGCCGCGCTCATCCGTCATGGTCACGCGGACGCGCAGCGTCCCCGCACGGCTCGGCATATAGACGAAGGTATTGGACGCGCTCGTCTGTTTTTCGATACGCTCATTGTCCGTTTCGACGGCATATTCATAGGTACAGCCGTCCGCCGCTTTTTCGCCCGCCGTGAAGGTCAGCACGTCGCCTGCCGCGGCCGTGTCCCGACCGCAGGAAAAGCTGAGGGCGGATGCGCCTGTCACGCGGAAATCCTTTTCAGCCGTATCGGTTTCGCCGTTTTCGTTTGTCACGCGCACGCGCAGGGTGTAGTCTCCCGCCTCCCGCGCCCGATATGCCGCAACGCTTTCCGACACGTCCTTTTCGCCGTCAAAAATCTGCTTTCCGTCCTTCAAAAGCGTATAGCGATAGGAAACGCCGCCGCCGGCCGTGGCCGTCACCGTCTCACCGACCGATAAAAGCGTTGTATCCAGCGAAAGCTCCGCCTGCGCCAGCGAAAGCACGGGCAAAAGCATTAAAACCAGCAAAAAGCATAAAAATTTCCGCATCAGAGCCGCTCCTTTACGCACGGAACTTTATCGCTCCTATCATAGCAGATTTTTCGGCTTTTTGCACGGCATATGCTTCATTTTTATCAAAAATTCTGTGTTACGGGCATGTTTTTACAAATACAAAAATATTTTTGCGCAAATGGACGCAACCATGCAGGAAAAGAGCCCATTAAGAGCGAAACATTTGGGTAATACTTTGCCGTTTCAGGCGAACTTTGAAAGAGGAGCGTGTTCCTGCCATGAAGAAGACCCTGACCATTGTCTGCATCTGTCTCGCTGCAGCCATCGTTGCCGTGTGCATTATCAGCGCCAACCTGAGCAACGCCAAAACCGACAATGCAAGCCTGACCGCCGCCAATTCCGAGCTGCTGCAGCAGCTGGAGAACGTCAAGGCCGACGCCGAAGCCAAGGCAGCCGAGCTGACGGCGCAGCTGGAGGAGCAGAAAGCGCAGTCCGAAGCCGCCGAAAAGGAGCTGACGGACGCCAAGGCAGCCGTTGAAGAAAAGCTCGCCGCCGCGAACGCCGAGCTGGACACCGTCAAGGCCGACGCCGAAGCCAAGGCAGCCGAGCTGACGAGCGCACAGGCCGCCGTTCAGGAAGCGGCCAAAGCCTTGGAGGACAAGACCGCCGAAGCTGCCGAGGCCGCCGAAAAAGCGCAGGCCGAGCTTGCGAAGGCGCAGAGCAGCGCGGCTGACGCGCAGAACAACGCCGCCGAGGAAATCGCCAAGGCGGAGAAGGCTTTGCTGGATGCGCAGACGAAGGTGACGGAGCAGACCGCCGCGCAGACCGCGCTGAACGAAAAAATCGCCGAGCTGGAAGGCAGCGCCGCTGCGCTCCAGGCCGAAAAGGATGAGCTGGAGAAGAGCATCGGCACGCTGAAGGACGAAAAGGCCGCGCTGGAAACTGCCAATCAGCAGCAGGCCGCCGAAGCGGAAAAGCTGAATCAAACAATCACCGATTTGGAAAAAGCCAGGAAGGACGCCGAGGACAGCGTCGCCACGCTCACGCAGAACGTGGAGGAGCTGAACACCCTGATTGAAAAGATGAACGAATTCCTTGCGGAAAACGGCCTCGTCTTTGAAGACAAATAAAAAATACAGCAATCGTATTAAAAAATCTCCGGGCGGCTTACCGTTCGGAGATTTTCCTTTTCAGAATTTATTATGGGTCGGCCTGCTCCAAAACCTCCAGCGCGTGGTCAAAGTACAGGGAAACCTCCGCGTCCGTCAGCTTCATGGCCTTTTGAAGCAGCGCGGGGATTTTTTTCGGGCGCACACGGGCGTAATATTTCGCCGCCTTGACATTGACGCGCCAGTCGTCCATCGACAGATTCTTCCAGCGGGCGATGTGGCGCGGCAGAATTTCTTCCAATATGGTTTCCCACTGCGCAAATTTTTCCTCGACATATGTCCAGCAAAAGCGGTTTTCCAAAATATCAGCCACGCGGGTCAGGAATTTCGCCTTCATCTCCGGCACGTTCAGCAGCGCGTTGAGCGGCTCGTGCCGAAAGCCCTGTATTTTCCCCGAAACGGGCTTAATGTAGTATTCCAGCGGCGTTTTGTCCAGCGATTTGAAGCACGCCTCCACATCAAACAGCAGATATTTCCATGTGCCGCCCGGCACGCGGTAAACGCGCACGTTGGTAAAATCGCTGTTGCCTAAAATGATTTCAAATGCGGCATGGGTAAACAGGCTGTCGATGTCCAGACGTTCCTCGACATATGCCAGATTTTCCGCTGCATTCAGGTCGTTCGTCTTGCAGAAATCGCACAGCGCCAGCCAGTCCGTATTATCGCCGTTCTGAATGAAGCGGTCTGTGCCGGTGCGCGCCAGAATGTCGATATCGTCAATATCCTCCTTGTCCGTCACGCCCTCGTACTGGGCAATAAAATACTTGTTGATTTTTTCACGCAGGTTGTAGTGCCCCCAATATTCGCCGTTGATGTAGACCTGAATGCACTGCGCGTCCTGATACAAAAGCCCCTGCCCCTCCGCTAAGGAGGAAGCGACCACATCGCGCAGGCGTGTGGCGAAGGCGTCCGAATTGGTCGAGCGCAGCAGGAGCGACTTATACTGCGTGTAATCGCGGGTCGGGAAGGGGTTGAAACGGAAGTATTCGTCGCCGTAGGCCTTCCGCGCATAAACGGCGATGGATTTCTGCGTGTTCTGTCTGGCGGAATGTCCTGCCGCCGTAAATGTCCCCATCTGGTTGATGAGGCACTTGCCGTCCGCCGTATAATATTCGATGTTGGTCGGGTATTCCAGCTCCTTGTCGTAATTCGGTATGCTGCCCGTTCCCTTGACCAGCGCCCCCGTCTTTTGGTTGAACAGATATTTTTCATCGGTCGTCAGGCAGACAATCGGCGTGACCGGTGCGTCATTGATAAGGTAGGTGGCGCTGACCGTTTCGGAGGACACCTCGCCCTCCTTAAAGGCGCGGACGCGCAGCGCCGAGGTTTTGCCGACGGTCAGCCCCTGCGCCGGAAATTTTTTGCTCTTTGCCGTCGGCGTCGAGCCGTCCAGGGTATAGCGCACCGTCGCGCCCTCCGGCGCGGAGACAAGCACCTGCACGGCTTTTTCATAAAAGCCGCCCGC
This sequence comes from Anaerovibrio sp., assembly GCA_963611355.1. Taxonomy (GTDB): domain Bacteria; phylum Bacillota; class Clostridia; order Christensenellales; family Aristaeellaceae; genus CAVDRM01. The sequence continues at coordinate 24,014 of CAVDRM010000025.1, read as the reverse complement.
CGTCAAAAGCGCCGGCGCATCCGTGCGGACGCCGTACACCGCTTTTTCGTTCTTTTTCCCGCGGGTGTCGTTTTCAAAATAGCCCCAGTTTTTGCCATCCGCGGAAAGGCCGTAGCTGATGCAGCCATACTGCTTTGGCAAAATCAGCGTCTGCACGAGCGTGCCGCCCGCGTCCGACAGGTACAGGGTGTCGCCGGAAGCGGAGATTTTGAAATCGGCATAAAAAGTGCTGCCCTTTCCCGCCGTTTCATTATCCTTCCCCGTGCAGTACACGGTCAGATATTTCCCGGCCTTGAGCGTTGTTCCCTTCGGGAACGCCCATTTTTTCAGGTTCGCGCTGCTGTTGCTCAGATACCAGCCGCTCAAATCAACCGTCTTTTTCCCATCGTTATAAAGCTCCAGCCAGTCGTAGGCATGGCCGTTTTCATAGGTGCCGTTGGAGGCCATCACCTCATTGATGCGCACCTCTGCCCGTGCGAAAAGCGGGCACAGCAAAAGCAGCAGAAGACCATACAAAAACCTCTTGCGCATACAGGCTCCCTTATAAATACTGTTCATTGATTTTTTTCTTTTTCCTGCTCTCCGGGTCAATATATTCGACCTCCATCCGGTCAAACGGCACGCTTTCCACAAAATGCTCCTTCAAAAAGCGCGTCTGCGAAAACTGTTCAAAGTCACGCCGATGCTTGGGCATCACAATCGGGCGCGGCATATCCAGCGTGTGGCACGCCTCCGTCAGCGCCTCCTCCCAGCCGTCCCGTGCGCATTCCGCCGTCGTATCTCTGTCGATATGGTTCTTCGTGACCAGACGCACCCAAATTCCCGATGCCATTTCCGCTTCCTCCGATACAAAAGAATGCATCTTATTATCGCATACCGCGCCACGATTTTCAAGCGCCGCTGCATCATTCGGCGGCATTCCCGACCGCACCGGCCGCGGAGGTCGTCAACTGCCGTTGCGCAGTCGAAAAGGCAGTGAAAACACTGCTATGTCGGCTGACGCGCAGGAACAGGCGGCGGGTATCCGCAGAGCGTTGGTTTTATGAGCCAACCGTTGGAATGCAAGGCTGGCGGCTCTATGATGAATGGTCAAAACGCCCACCGGAGGCTGGCGGGAACTTTGACGATTATCTTGAACAACACAGCTCAGAAGCAGCAAAGGTCTGTATGCGTACGGTTCGGACGTTCGGCTGTAAGGGACAGACATAGACACACGCAAAGGCTGGAAGGGAAGGTTAAATCCTGCCTGAGTTAAGCCGGAGAACCGTCTCCGGCAGGCTGACCGTCCGCCGCCTTGCGCGCATCAGCCGATAAAGCAAAGGCTCTTTCGGCGCAAAGCCCCTTCACGCTCAGACGGCTTATATCATGCCCGCCGCCATGCCGAAAAGCAGGGCGGTTTCTGATTGCGGAGACTGTGAAAAAATGCAAAAAATCATGTTGAAATCCCGCTCTTTCTATGCTACACTACACCCTGCACGCTGAAAGCGTGTGTATTATTTTGACCTTTTGGCAGGGGGGTGTAGGGACGATGAAAACCAAGCAGGCGTATTCCATGACCGAGGGTTCGCTGACCCGCGGGATTCTGTCCTTCAGTCTGCCGCTGATGCTGTCCAATGTACTGCAGGCGCTGTTCAATATGTCCGATATCGCCGTCGTCGGCAAGTTTGCCGGTGCGGAGGCGCTCGGCTCCGTCGGCTCAACGACCATTCTGATCAGCCTGTTCACCGGCTTTTTAATCGGCGTCGGCAGCGGCATCAATGCGGTGACGGCGCGTTATCTGGGAGCGCGTCTTCATAAAGACGTCAGCCAGACGGTGCATACGGGCTTTCTGCTGAGCCTTATCATCGGCCTTGCCGAAATGCTGCTGGGTCTTCTTTTCGCTCGCCCGCTGCTGGAGCTTTTGAACACAAAGGACGAGCTGATTGACGGGGCGGCGCTCTATTTGCGCATCTACCTCCTCGGCATTCCGGCGGCCGCCATGTACAACTACGGCAACGGCGTGCTAAGCGCCGCGGGCGATACGAAAAATCCGCTGTACATCCTGACCATCGCCGGCGTGGTGAATGTGCTGCTCAATCTGTTCTTTGTCATCGTGTGCAATCTGAGCGTGGCCGGGGTCGCGCTGGCCAGCGCCATTTCCCTGTATCTGTCCGCAGGGCTTATCCTGCTGTCATTGAAAAAATCCGTCAGCAGCTATACGCTGCATCGGCAGGAGCTGAAAATTCATCAGGGCAAGGCGCGCCAGCTCCTTGGGCTGTGCCTGCCCGCCGGCGCGCAGAACTCCATCTTCGCCATTGCGAACCTCTTTATTCAGGCGGGCGTTAATTCCTTTGACGCCGTCATTGTGGAGGGCACGGCTGCGGCCACCAATGCAGATGCGCTGGTCTATGACGTGATGGCCGCGCTGTATACCGCGTGCGCCAGCTTCATGGCGCAGAATATGGGCGCGGGCAACAAAAAGCGCGTGCTCCGCAGCTATTTTATCAGCCTGACCTTTTCTTTTTTGGCAGGCGCTGTGCTGGGCGGCTCGCTGCTGCTGTTCGGCAAGGAATTTCTGTCCCTGTTCACAACGGATGCGGCCGTCGCCGAGGCCGGCATGGTGCGCCTGACCGTTATGGGCTATTCCTACGCTTTCTCCGCATTTATGGACTGCACCATTGCCGCATCCCGCGGGCTCGGCAAGAGCGTCGTGCCGACGATTATCGTCATCATGGGCTCGTGCGTGTTCCGCGTCGCGTGGGTGTATACAATTTTCGCCTATTTCCACACCATCATGTCGCTGTATCTTCTGTATGTCAGCTCCTGGACGATTACCGCCATTGCCGAAATCATCTATTTCGTCTATGTGTATCGTCATAAAGCCTTCATCGCGCCGGGCGCTCCGGAGGACTGCTGACGGCTGCAAACGATGGATGGCATACGCAAAAGCAGCGCCTGACTTCGACTCGGACGCTGCTTTTATTTGATTCTTATCGCTCGGCAGAGCCGCGGAAAAACATCATTCATGCTTTCCGCTCCAGCGAAAACTGCGCGGCGAATTTCGGGAAGCGGGGCGTAAATTCAAAGTGCTTGTCCAAGAGCCTGGAGAAGCAGCCGATGATGCTGCCGTTGATGAGCGCCATGACGAGGGTCGCCCAGCCGACGCCGGCAAAGCGCCCGAAGAAGCAGAACGTCAGCACGACGCTGAGGACGAGGAAGCTCAGGTCAAAGCCCGTTTTGAAGACGGAGAGCTTGACGCCGTACTTCATGGAAACGGCCTTGACAAAAAAATCGTAGACCTGCGGATACAGATAGGTCTTGAAAAACAGGGCGATTGAAAACGATGTCAGCAGGATGCCGGCGATGAGCATCAGAACCCGCAGCCACAGGGAAATGCTTTCCGGCATCGTCACGTTTGTGTCAAAGCAGGGGAGCGACCGCCAGAAATCCAGCACCCGACCGTAAATCAGCCCCGTTGCAAAGGAAACGAGGTAAACGGGCTTAAATCGGCGCAGGGCGCAGCACAGAACGGCAAAGAGAATGGCCTGCACGATGTATTCCGCCTGCCCGAAGGTGAGGATTCCCAGTTTTCGGCTCAACAGGTACGCGGGCGCTACGACCATGGAGAGGCCGAAGTCCGCCGAGGCCAAAATCGCCACGGCGAGCGCCAGCAGCAGGATGGCCAGAAGATAGGCAAGCTCCGCGGAAACCGTTCGTTTTTTCATGGTCTTTCCTCCTCGCAAAAAAAGCCATATACCCGTTTGGGGCGTATGGCGAAAAATGAGCGTCGGTGTCTCCGAAAAATCCATACCGATTTTACGTCGGTATTATGCCACGAACGGCGGCATTCGTCAAGCGTGGGAGCGGAGAAAAACGGAGTGCATGCGGGGCAATGCCGATTGGGATTCACGGGTCATCATATTATTTGCTCTTTATCCAATCATAATTCTCAAGATTTCATTGTCGGTTTCCTTCATGCCGTCATGTCCGAGACGACCGATACTCATGATTGTATTTTCTACGCCTTTTTTAATGATGCCTTCGCCGTCCCTGAACTGCTTATGCTCAAGCGCCAATTGGTAGCCCATTATCCCCGCATCGACGGCACAGGCAATTTTGGCTGCACATGACGGCTTTGCACCGTCACAAATTGTGCCGGATAAAATGGCCAGTGAATTAACAAGCGTATGATTAATGATATACAAATCTCCGCCGCACAAATAGGCGATGGCTGCACCGCTGGCGCAGCCCGCGCTGATTGCGCCGCAGTAGGCGGACAAGCAGCCAATCAATGTCTTCAGGCGAATGGCAATCAAATTGGAAATCAAAAGAGCGCGGTATAGCTGCTCTTTTGACGAGCCAAGCTCTTTAGCGTATTCTATGACCGGTACGGACACGGTTATTCCCTGGTTGCCGCTGCCGGAGTTGATGATGACCGGCAGCTCGCAGCCCGACATACGAGCGTCAGACCCTGCTGCTGCATACGCTCTCGCTCGTACACGCACATCTTTATTGCCGTAGCTGCCGAGCAGCACGCTGCCTACACACGCGCCCCATTTTCCTTCGATTCCTTCCTGAGCAATGCGGCTGTTGTATTCGATTTGCTTTTGCAGAATATCCTCAACATCGGCAATGTCACAGGTAACGGCAAAATCAAAAATATCTTCAATCGTCAGCAATGCTTCCGCTGCCGGAAATTCCTGACTTTCGTCACAAAGCGTTTCGCTGCAGAGCTTTTTCCCGTTTTTTTCCACGGTCACTACATTCGTATGACGATCCGCAATGCGGGCACTTGCACACTCCGCTCCGCAGCGCACTTTTACAAGGATGTCAAACAGGCGCGCATCCTGCTTCAAACGGACATCAATGACATGTTTATGCAGCAGCTCGTCAATTTGAAAAGCTTGTTCTGCAGAAACGGAGGCGATAACCTCCAGCTCTCGTTCGGGCTTTCCTGCCACTATGCCGGCAGCGCAGGCGGCATCAATTCCTTTTTTGCCGCCCGTATTCGGAACGGTTACCGACTTTGCGTTTTTGATGATGTTTCCGCTTACCAGCACCTGCGCACTTTCAGGCACACAGCCAAGGGCTTGCGTGGCAAGAGCGGCAGCATATGCGATGGCGATCGGCTCCGTGCATCCCATCGCCGGACGCAAGTGGCTATGGAGCACTTTGACATAAGCCGCATATTTAGGATCGGATTTCTGCATGGAATCATTTCCCTTTCGTATCAACAATTCTCAGCCCTTTACGGCGCCGGCGGTGATTCCTTCCTTTTGGAATGTCTGCATGCCGAGATACAGGAGAATGCTGGGAACGATAACCAGCGTTGTGCCGGCCAGAACAACCTGCCATGGCGTAGAAAGACCATCGCTTGTCGGCAGCATGGATACAGAAACCATCAGTGTATACATTTTGGTCTTGCGCAAAAACAGCAGCGGCCAGAAAAAGTCATTCCATCGAGCAATGACTGTAAGGCTTGCCCAAGAAGCAAGCGCCGGCTTGATGACAGGAAGCACAATTCGAAGGAAAATGGAGAATTCATTACAGCCGTCAATACGAGCCGCCTCCAATATTTCATCAGGAACTTCCGTGATATACTGACGCATATAGAAAATGCCGACTGCTGTTGCAATGCGCGGGATAATCAGTGACCACAATGAATTGATCAGCCCTGCTTTGCGCATAATAATAAACAAAGGAACTGCACCCACCTCGGTGGTAATCATCATCGTCGCAATGACAAAATAAAACAGCGTCTTGCGTCCCGGAAATTGATATTTGGCAAACCCGAATCCGGCGAGAGCGCAGAAAAACAATGTCGTAAGCGTTCCGATGACGGTGGTGAACAGGCTGTTATAAAGATTCTGCCAGATAGGGATAAGCTGAAACAGCCGTTTATAGTTGGCAAGCGTCGGCATTTCAATCTTCAGGGCATTAAATCCGGAAATACTTTCGCCTACGGTTTTAAAGGAAATCATGCACATCCAAAGGACGGGAAAAAGGCAAACGAACACGATAACGAGCAAGACAGCATAGACAAAAATACGAAAGGCAGTTTTTTGAATCTTCATTATCACATGCACCCCCTTATATCTCGCCATGATGTCTGCGCACCGCAAACTGCACGACAGAAATGATGAACAAAATCAAGATCAGCACAACGCCCAATGCCGAGGCATATCCCATTTTAAATGTCTGGAATGCGGATGTATACATAAGCTGGAATAACGACATATTCGATGAGCCGGGGCCGGACAGTACATACGGTTCATTAAAAATCTTCCAGGAATCCACCGTGACGGTTACAAAGCAGAAAAACAGGATATTGCTCAGCAGCGGCAGCGTAATTTTGAAAAACTGCTGCGTACCGCTCGCACCGTCCACCGTTGCAGCCTCATAATATTCCGATGATATGTTCAGCAAGCCGGAAAGAATGATGAGCGTATACCAAGGCGTCAAACGCCAGATATGCAATATGACGACAGGAATCCACGCCGTTTTGCTGCTGGTAAGCCACGGCACGGCTTCACCGCCCAAGGAAACAATGATTCCGTTAATCAAGCCGGCATTTTCCTCAAACAGCATTTTAAAAATAAGCCCCATAGCGACTGAAGCGCAGACATAAGGCAGAAATGTAACCGTCTTAAAAAAATGTTTGAATCGGAGTGTCTTGCCGTTCAGCAAACCGGCAATCAGCATCGCAATCATGATGACGCCAATGGCCGTCACGACCCAATAAAGAAGCGTATTGCGGAGCGCATCCTTGAACATGTAATCCTTCAGCATCAGCTGATAGTTGGCAGGCCCTACCATTTTGGGCTCTCGGAGGCCGTCCCATTCGGCAAAGCTGATAAAGCCCGTCCATACAGCCGGAATCAGCTGAAACAGCAGAAACAAGATGAAATATGGGCATATGAACAGATACGGCCAACGATACTTACGAAGCTCTTTTAACATTGCCCATGCCTCCTTATGCGTTGCGGAATGGCCATTTCCGGAAACTGTTTCAGAAAATGCAATGCACCTTTTTGGATAAAGCACCGGAGGGCCGAAGCCCTCCAGTGGCGCTGAAAGACCGGAAAAAGGATGGCAGCTAAACAAAATCAGGGCATTTCGGCTTTTCCGATGCGAATCTTCAGTTCGCTGTCCATATTGGCGATAGCCTGTTCCATCGTTTGCTCGCCGGCAACATACTTTTCAATTTCAGCGCTGATGATGCTGTCTGCTTCGCTGTCTTTGGCAGTAACGCGCATATTGGCGGAGGAATTGGAAAGCCCGTCGCCTTCTGCTTTGCGGAAGGAAGTACCGCCGTAAAAATCAGAGGGCTCCTGCCAGAATGGATCGGCCAGCATCGAGAGATTGATGGGGTTCGAGTATGCACCGCCGATTTCCACCATCTGATTGACCCATGCATTGCGGTTTTCGCTGTCGGTATGGAAGTCGTACCACATTTTTTTGACCAGACCGGCATATTCATTGATACCGTTGTCTACCAGGGCAAGATTGGTGGCCACGGGCGCGCCGGCTGTCCCCACCTCTTCAAATACGGGCGCGCTCATGACACGCCACTGACCGGCAGTCTTGGTCAAGTTGGCACGGAGGAATTCATCCCAGAATGCGCCGATATAGAAAGTCGCAATCTTGCCTTCATCGGTCGCTTCGTACAGGGGCGGAGACATCATGGTCGTCTTGTAAAGCAGTCCCTCTGAATGCAGCGTGTCAAGGAAGCCGAGAGCAAGCTTTGTCCCTTCGTCAGAGCCGATCACAACATTGCCTTCCTCATCCCAGATGCGGGCATTTGCTTGCGGCATCAGACCGCGGCGTCCCCAATAACGCCAAGTGTAAGTGGTCGGATCGATATAGGAAAGATAAACTTCCCCGTTGGATTTTTCCTTGAGCATACGCCCTGCCTCAAGATAGCCGTTCATGGTGGACATGCTGGCGGGATCAATGCCGTACTTTTCAAAGAGCTCCGCATTGTAGAACAGAAGCTGAGGACGTACGGCATCCGGAAGGCCGTACACTTTGCCATGAAGCGCAGCATCCCCTGCAGCGCCGTCAACGAATTCACCTGCGATGGGATTCCAGAAGTCGGAAACATCAAGAAGCAGCCCGGCGGACGCGAGATCGACAATGCCTACTGCGTCCAAATAGATTGCATCCGGCATATCCTCATAGGCACCGGCCAGGTAGTCCATGGAAATTTTCTGGCGGCCTGCCGCCATTGTTTCGATTTGGACAAACTCAATTTTTACACCGGGAGCAATATCACGGTTGCGTTCCAGCCATTCATCAAAGTACATTTGCAGGAATTGAGGCTGACCGGTGCAGTAGATGGATACTGTTCCGTCAGGATAGACGGTTTGCTCCTCAGCCTGCGCCGGCAGGATAAGCGCCATGGTCATGAGCATGGACAGAGAGAGAACCAGAGCCAGCATTCTTTTCATGTGTGGACACCTCCAGGAATTTTATTTAACAGCCGCATGAACTGCGGCCATTATCCGCTGATAGGAAATTTCGGTCGGCAAGGTGCAGTCTGCGCCTAAAATGAAGCCGATTTCGCCAAAGCCTCGAATGATGGATTGTACAGTCTCCTTCAGCTCATCCTCCGTGCCGTTCATCAGCACGCCGGAGCGGTTGGCAAGACCACCCATTATCGCAGCACGGGGGAACAAGCGCCTTCCTTCTTCCAGGGAACAAGGCGCCTCAAAAACGCCCCAGTTAACAATATCGCTTAATTCGCCGTATTTTGCATAACGTGACATTTCAAGATGATTCTTGCATATATGCAGCAGGGTATGCCCTCCGGCTTCACGCGCTGCGTTTAAAATCTGACGGTCAAAAGGTTCGATAGCCTCCGCAAATTCATCGTCCGTGTAAAAGTGTTTTTCGCCGCCGAGTGCAGCGTAATAAATACCGTTTGCGCCTGTCTCGATGCACGCCGCAGCAAGGTCGCTCAGCGCATCGGCGATACGGTGAAAAGCATCTAAAACAACGGTTTTATTCTGGCGAAGATGCGCGACCATCATCTCTCGAACAGGTATATAGCCATACCGCCGTTCAATCGGATGAATGGCGCTTGCGCAGATGCCGTGAACAGTGGCCAAAGAATAAACAGGCTCGCCTGCCGCATCCAGGATGCGCTTGATCATATCCAACTGTTTAACGATAAAAGGCGAATGACGATTATATGCCGGAATTTTCTTCCAATCATCGGGACTGTTCATTGCACCGATTTCGGGCACAAGGTTCTCGTTCATGATTTTCAGAACATCACAGTCCGTTTGCCGATAAAAGTCCATGTGCGCCTTGACTGCCGCTTCTCCGGACGCAATCTCCTTCGGAAAATGGAGCGAGAAACAAGCCGGCACGTGATCTACCGGCTGATGGTTAATGGCCGCCAGCATTCGTTCTGTTTTGTTCATGAAGTAACACCTTCCTTTTCAGCTGCTTGACAAATAGATAGTATTTCTCAGACGATTTGATGTATATCTGCGTCCAGAACGCTGAGCGAGCGTTTCAAATTGTGTTCCCGCAGCGCATTCATCAAATCATCATGAAGGTCATGGTCGCCATGCGGAATATTGCGGGTTTGATGAAAGTATTGTGCCGCAGCTCGCGCACAGGTGCGCAGCGTTCTGTCCAGCATAGACAGCAGATAGTCATTTTTGGCAAAGCCAGCAATCATCAGATGGAACGCGCTGTTGCGTTCCCAGTTGGCGAGGATGGTTGTGTTGACAAGCTCGTCCTGTTTAGAAACTGCCAGATGTTTTTCAAGCCTTGTGACCTCGGCATTTCCGATCTGATTCCATGCTTTTTTCAGCAAAAAAGGTTCAAGGGCGCAGCGTGCTTCAGTCAGCTCTTCTATTTGACCGGGCAAAATCTGCATAACCTTATAGCCAAGACGCGGAATGGACTTTAACATACCCTCCTCACAAAGCAGAATGAGCGCCTCTCTCACGGGGGACTTGCTGACGCCGAATTGACTGACAAGGGCTCCTTCTGTCAGAATATCGTTGCTGGTAATCTCGCCGTTGATGACCGATGCGTAAAGCTTTTCGTAGACCATCGAAGTCAGCGGTTTACTTGTCTGAACCACGGTATCATCCTTTCCTGCTTCGCATTTGCATGCGAAGTTGGATGCTGTGTAGTATTATCTTGTAATCATACTAACATCAACCCCAAATATTGTCAAGATGTTTTTTGTGAAAAATGAATAAACTGCGTTTTCAAAAACTGCGTTTTTGACACGCTCCATGCAGGATGAAAGGCTGCATCCTGCATGGCAAGGCTGCGGAAATGCTTTTTCTCGCTGATGCTTCGAACAATCGCCCCGCACGAGAGGCAAAGCCGGTCGGTACGATATAAAATGAAGGGGCTGCGGCCCCTTCATGCATCCTAAAGAATGTCTGCGGACTTTTTGACGGTCTGTAAATTTTTATTTTCTATTTTGTTTGTTTTGTCGATGAAAGGATATCGGCTCAAAAAGACAAATTCGGTCTTCATGATGATGGTATCGGAAAAACTCATATGTGCGGCGCATCATCCAGGAACCATCATGGCCGGCAGGCGCCGCCTTTGGCAAACGGACCGGCATGGGAAGCAAAAAGCTTCTTTTAACCCGGAACTCCGCGCTATCTGTAATACCGCTCCGTGGGTTCGACCGTGCGGATACGCGGCTTTTTCTTTTTGCGCTCCTTATTCAGGAGCCTGCGGAGCAGGTGAATGAGGAGCCAGAGCACGAGCAGGGGGCAGACGATGTACAGCAGGGCAAATTCAAAGGTGAAGCGGGGGAAGGGATTGGGGTCCGCGTCGGTATAGGCGGCGATGTCCTCCAGGGTGGGGGCGATTTTATCGCGGCGCTCGATGCTGCGGGAGGCGACCAATTCATAGACGGTGGCCTCGCGGTTAGCGTTGTAATAGGTGAGCGTCCCCATGACCTCGCCCTGCTCGACGGGTGCGGTAAAGGAGCGGGTATACTCCGTCACCGTGATGTCGGACAGGTGCCTTGACAGATAGTCGATGGTCTCTGCCGAGGCGGTGAAGGTGTCCGAGCCCTCGCTGCTGATTTCCTTCAGGGACAGCGTCAGCTTGCCCAAATTCCTATCGTTTTCCGCGTAATAGGCAATGTCCACCACGCGGGGATTCATGGCGTACAGGGTGGCGATGTTGATGCGCGTGTACTGCGAAAAGCCGTATTCCAGGAGCTTAACGGTGTCCGTATAGCGGGCAGAATCGGAGGTCGCGTGGAAGACGACGGAAATCAGCGTCACGCCGTCCTTCTCCGCCGCGCCGACAAAGCAGCGTCCGGCGGCGTTGTGCGTGCCCGTTTTAATGCCGATGCCGTAGGGATAGTACAGGTCGGGATTCTGGCTCTGGCGCAGGAAGGGATTGTCTATCGTCAGCTTGCGCTCCTTGTAGATGTTATCGGCGGGCATGGTGTAGGAGGTGGTGGAGACGATGTCGCGGAACAGGTCGTTCTGCATGGCTGCGCGGGCGATGATGGCCATGTCCCGCGCCGTGGTGTAGTGGTTTTCGTCATGATAGCCGTGCGCATTGTTAAAGTGCGTGTTCGTGCAGCCGAGGAGCTGGGCGTAGCTGTTCATCAGCTCCACAAACGAAGGAATGCTCCCGCTCACGATTTCGGCAATGGCGTTCGCGCCTTCGTTGCCGGACTTGACGATGGTGGCGTATAAAAGATCGCGCAGCGTCACCTCTTCGCCGATGGCCAGGGGAATGGTCGTCGAATCGGCCGGAACGTCCAGCGCGGTGGCGGAGACGGTGTAGGGCGTATCCAGATTATCCATGAGCGTCCCCAGGTAGACCGTCAGGATTTTCGTGGTGGACGCGGGGTACATGACGGCGTCCGCGTTCTTTTCAAAGACGACGTCGCCGCTGTCCGCCTCGATGACGATGGCCGCCGAGCAGGTCAGGTCGTCCGCGGACAAATACTGCGGCATGGAGGCGTCATAGCTGCTCTGTGTGGCATGGGCGGGCGCAAGAAAAAACAGAAGGCAAAGAACAGCCGTCCAAATACAGACGACCGTCCGAAAAGAGACCGACAAATGCATAAAACGGTTATCCATTCATCCTTTTTTGGAGGGATAGAACTCCAACCTTTCAAAGCGGGTTTAAGGCAGAGAGCGTCTGCCGCATCCCATTATAGCACAGGGCGGAGGCTTTGTACAGAATGCGGCCGGAGGGCGAAAAAGGATCGCGTCAATTTAATGCGCGTACAGGCTGACGCCGAGGCTGTCTATCAGAACGAGCGCCGGAAAGTCCTTTACCTCAAAGCGGTGAATGGCCTCCGTGCCCAAGTCCTCATAGGCGACGACCTCGCTGCGCACGATGCTTCTGGCAATCAGCGCCGCCGCGCCGCCGACGGCACCGAAATAGACCGCGCCGTTTTTCTTCATGGACGCGATGACCGCCTCGGAGCGCAGCCCCTTGCCTATCATCCCGCGCAGTCCCAAGTCCAGCAGGCGCGGCGTATAGGCGTCCATGCGGTAGCTGCTCGTGGGTCCCGCCGCGCCGACGGCATGGCCGGGGGAGGCGGGGGCGGGGCCGACATAATAGATGGTCTGGCTGCGGATGTCAAAGGGCAGGGGCCTGCCTTCGTCAAGGAGAGCGATCAGCCGCTTGTGCGCAGCGTCCCGCCCCGTATACAGAGAGCCTGACAAAAGGACGACGTCGCCCGCCCGCAGGGAGCGCGCCGTTTCCTCGTCCAAGGGAAGCCGAACGGAGATTTTGCGCATACGATGCGTCCCCTCCTTCACAGCGTCGTTTCGGCGTGGCGCGCCGCATGGCAGCAGATGTTGACGGCGACGGGCATACCCGCGATGTGGGTCGGCGCAAAGTCGATGCTGACCTTCAGCGCGCTCGTCTGTCCGCCGATGCCCGCCGCGCCGATGCCCAGCGCGTTGATGCGCTCCAAAGCCTTTGCTTCCAGGGCGGCATAGCGGCTGTCCGGATTGCTTCGGTCAATCGGCCGCGCCGTGGCTTTTTTCGCCATTTCCGCCGCCTGCTCCATTGTCCCGCCGATGCCGACGCCGACCACCACGGGCGGGCAGGGGTTCGGGCCGGCCTGCCGAACGGTGTCCGTGATAAAGCGGAGGACACCCTCCTCGCCGTCGGCGGGCACGAGCATTTTGACGGCGCTCATGTTCTCGCTCCCAAAGCCCTTGGCGGTCGCCAGGAGGCGCACACGGCTGCCGGAAACGATGGAGACGTGCAGGACGGCGGGGGTGTTGTCGCCCGTGTTTTGGCGCTCGTAGAGGGGGTCTGCGACCACGGAGCTGCGCAGATAGCCTTCTTTGTACGCCCGGCGCACACCCTCGTTGACGGCCTCCTCAAAGCTTCCCCCGACGAAATGCACCTCCTGCCCGATTTCGATGAACAGAACCGCCATGCCCGTGTCCTGACAGATGGCGATGCGCTCTTTCCTGGCGATGGCGTAGTTTTCCAATATCTGCTCCAGCACGGAGGCGGCCACGGGGGAGGTCTCTTTCTCCTTCGCCGTCCGGACGGCGCTTTCGATGTCCGTGCCGATGACGTAATTCGCCTCTAAAAAAAGGCGCCTGACGGCCTCTGTCAGCCGGGAAACGTGAATCTCTCGCATGAATACAGGTAAACTCCTTATATAATAACGGGACTTTCCCGATAGAAGCGGCAGGGCGTCTGTGCGCCCAGCGCCCAAACGCGCTCCGCATAGGCGTCCGCCCGAAGCGCTTCACGGGAATCCGCCGGCTTGGCAATGAGGGGAATGCCGCTTTTTTTTGCGCACTCGTGCAGAAAGGGCAGCGCCGTTTTGCGAAAGCCCAAGATGCGGGCATAGGGGGCGCATGGCGGCAGCTGTGCCTTTTCCAAATGCAGCAGCGCATGGGCAAGGACACGGGACAGCCGCGCATAGGGGTAGCGCCTGGTCTTGACGGCGGCCAGCAATGCCTCGCGGCTCACGGCATCGTTCAGGCAGCGCAAAAAGCGGTTTTCCAGCCCCTCCGAGACGGACGGCAGGGTGCATAAAGCCTCCGCGTCCATTTCGCTCAACCGGTACAGCATCGCCTCATCCAGCGCATCCGGCGGGCAAAAAACGGCGCTTTTCAGAATATCCATGGTTTTTTCGGGGACATCTCCCCGAACGGCATCGGCCCCGCCCTTTAAGAAGCGCTCCCGCAGGACGGAGGCGGAGGGAAAGCCCGCGTGCGTCCTGCCGTGGTAGTCGCCCAAACGCCTGACGGGAACGGGCGTTATGCCGCTGCCGAGCGCCCTCAGCGCCCGCAGATAGCAGACGGCCAGCACATTGTTGGGGGACTTGATCAGCCCCTCCGAAAGCCCCGTACAGGCTGCCAGCGCCCGACCCTGCGCATCGGCATGGGAAAGCCCCTCCGAAAGCCCCGCTTTGAGCAGCGCTTTATATTCCGGCGGCTCGGTTTGCAGGCAGTCCGCCGCAGCGTTCAGCAGCGATGCATCGTCCGTCTCGCAGCCGAAGGACAGGTGCGTGACCGTGTGCAGCGCATGGAGAAGCGACACCCCGCCCAGGGCGAAGCGCTCCGCCTCCATCGGCGAAAAGGAGACGGGCAGGGCAAACACCGCGTCCGCGCCGTTTTCAAGCGCCATCCGCGCCCTGTCCTGCGTGGCAAACAGGGCGGGCACGCCGCGCTGCAAGAAGGCCGTGCTGAGGACGCAGACGGCATAATCCGCCCCCGACAAACGCCGGGCGGCGTCCAGCTGGTGCAGATGCCCCCGATGAAAGGGGTCGTATTCCGCGATGATGCCGCATGCCTTCATGTGTCCGCCTCCCTGCCGCAGGATGTCCGCATCGGTAGTATACCATAATCGGCGCAAAGAGTGAAGAGCAAAGGGACTCTTTTCGTTTTGAACGCCCCGGCTGCGGCATCGGACGAAAGCGTCCGCCGCGCTTTTTCCCGGTTTTTTCCGAATTTTTCTGCCCAAACGGTTGACATAAAGCGCTTTTCGGCGGTATACTAACCAAGGTCTTAAAATCCATAACGGAAAGGAAGGTGGCATTCGATGGACGACGGCGAGAGATGTCAGGCGGGCGAAGGCGTTCCGCGATCATGGACGCGCCGTCTGTCGGCGCTGCCGTAAAGCGGGCAATCACGCTTTCACTTTCTCCTCACATCGCAATACCGCTCCCTCCCTTCGTTCCGGAAAGGACGGCTTTTTTGCCTTGTCCTTCGGAGCGCCTGGCGGCGCAGCCGGTATCACTTGTCGTCGGCACTTCAGTGTACGGTCATAGGTACATCTGTATGTGCTGATTTTTGCGTGTGAAAAAATACAAGCAGGGGAAGTGATTTCATTGGATTGGGAAAAGACCAAGGAGAGGCTGGAAAGGCTTCTGGCCTCGGGCAGGCACAGCGAGCTGCGCGGCGCGCTGATGATGCTCAACGAGGTGGACATCGCAAAATTCATGGAAGGGCTGGACAGGGAAAAGCTGCTGCTTGTCTTCCGCGTCCTGCCCAAGGACCTTTCGGCGGACGTGTTCGCCTATATGTCCAACGAGCAGAAGCAGACGCTGATAGAATCCATCGGCGACAGCGAGATTCGTTCGCTGATTGAGGACATGTTCCTGGACGACGCCGTGGACTTTCTGGAGGAGCTGCCGGCGAACGTCGTCAAGCGCATCCTGCAAAACACCGACGAGAACACCCGCAACCTGATTAACCAGTTCCTGCGCTATCCGGAAAACTCCGCGGGCTCTCTGATGACCATCGAGTACATGGAGCTGCACAAGGGGACGACCGTGAAGCAGGCGATGGACATCATCCGCAGGACGGGCCTGGATAAGGAAACCATTTACACATTATACATCCTGGACGAGGCGCGGCACCTGGTCGGCACGCTGGCGCTGCGCACCCTGATTCTGGCAAAGGACGACGCGCTGGTCGAGAACCTCATGGACGACCACCCGGTGTTTGTCCACACGCTGGACGACCAGGAAAAGGTCGCCGAGACCGTGCGCGAGTACGATTTGATGACCATCCCCGTGGTGGACACGGAGGAAAGGATGGTCGGCATCATCACGGTCGACGACATCATGGACGTCATCGAGGATGAGAACACCGAGGACTTTGAAAAGATGGCCGCTCTGACCCCGTCGGACGACCAGTATTTGAAGACCTCCCCGTGGAAGCTGGCGCTCAACCGCATCCCGTGGCTGCTCATTCTGGCGACCCTCGGCATCTTCACCGGCATGATTATCACCAACTACGAGGACTTGCTGGCGCAGGCCAGCGTGGTGCTGACGGCGTGCATCCCCATGCTGATGGACACGGGCGGCAACTGCGGCGCGCAGACATCGACGCTGATTATC
The DNA here is from genome assembly GCA_963611355.1 of Anaerovibrio sp. GTDB lineage: Bacteria > Bacillota > Clostridia > Christensenellales > Aristaeellaceae > CAVDRM01. The sequence continues at coordinate 7,699 of CAVDRM010000025.1, read as the reverse complement.
CGCGGCATCACGCTGGGAGAAATCAAATTTACGGATCTGCTGAAGGCGCTGTGGAAGGAATTCCGCGTGTCGCTGATTGTCGGCGGGGTGCTGTTCGCCTTCACCTTCGCCCGCGTCGTCATCATCAACGGCGCGCAGGCGTCCGTGGCGCTGACGGTGTCCATCGCGCTGTTCTGCACGGTGGTCATCTCCAAGGTGCTGGGCTGCATCCTGCCGCTGTGCGCCAAAAAGCTCGGCTTTGACCCTGCGGTCATGGCCAGCCCCCTCATTACGACCATCGTGGATTTGACCTCCCTGACCATCTATTTCGGCATCGCATCGGCTATCCTGCTCTAAGGCGGGGCAGCGCTTGACGGGCGGGCGCAAATGCTATATACTCTCCCTGACAAGTGCATATGCCATGCGTCGGGTGCATCCGAAGGGATGCCCAACAGGGAAGCGGGTGCAAATCCCGCACAGGACCGCTACTGTAAGCGCTGCTCTCTGATGTGTTCAGGGGGTCAGCCCTCTCATCAGCCACTGAGAAGGATTCTTTTTCAGCCACTGAGAAGGATTCTTTTCGGGAAGGCGGGAGGGCGGTATGCGCAAAGTCAGGAGACCTGCCCGGCGCCGCCGGAGCTGTTCCTCTCGGAATCAGAGGGTCATGCCGAAAACATATCAAGCCTTGATGCATACAGCGAAAAAGGCCGGGCAAGTCCGCCCGTTTGTGTCCTGCATGCCCCCTGCCCGCTTCGGCAGGGGGTATGCTTATTTTATCGGCGCAAGCCGAAATACGATTGGGAGGCTCTTGTCCTATGAAACGGTTTCTTTCATGGCTGCTCGTCCTGACGGTCTGCCTGACGCTCAGCGTCGGCGCTCTGGCGCAGACCTATCCCCTCACGGTTTTCGATACCGCCGGCAACACGGTGGAAATCGCCGCCGAACCCAGGACGGTCGTATCCCTGGCCGCCAGCAACACGGAAATCCTCTATGCCCTGGGCGTGGGCGATAAGGTGGCCGGCGTGGACGCCTTCTCCGACTATCCCGCCGAGGCGCTGGAAAACGCGGCTGTCGTGGGCGACTACAACGGCCCGAACGTGGAGAGCATTTTAGCGCTCGACCCCGATGTGGTCTTTGCGTCCAACTACCTTCAGCAGGAGGCCATTGACGCGCTGAAGGCGGTCGGCGTGGCGGTCGTTTCCGTGGAAGCGACGGCGTATGACGATATCATCCCCTCCATTCGGCTCGTCGCGGACGTCATGGGCGTTTCCGCCGATGCGGTCATCGAACAGATGATGGAGGAGCAGGCAGAAGCGCTGACCCTCAGGGACAGGTGCGAGGGAAAGACCGTGTATTTCGCCCTCTCCTTCGGCGAATGGGGCGACTGGACGGCGGGCGACGGCACGTTCATTGACGGCATGCTCACCATGCTGGGCGCAAAGAACATCGCCGCGGGTCTGGGCGTTGCCTGGCCGCAGTACAGCGCGGAGCAGCTCCTTGAAAAAGACCCGGACGTCATTCTGGTGTCCGGCGGCGAGGCCGGCGCGGAAGCGTTCTGCGCCCTTGAAACCTATCAGACGCTGACCGCCGTGCAGGAAGGCCGCGTGTACGGCGTGGACGCCAACACCTCCTCCCGCCCGTCTCAGCGCATCACCCTCGCGCTGAAGGAATTTGCGGAGTGCATTGCCCGATAAGTCCATGTTCACCTGCCAAAATGAAAGTCCGCGCCGCCGGGCTTTCATTTGGCTTTACGGCTTGGCTTGACCGAAGGATTCAGTGAGGTTTTGCTTTTGAAACGTCTCGGCGGTTTTCGCTTCAATCTTCTGCTGCTGCTTTTGAGTGTCCTGCTGCTGCTGTTTTTGTGCACCCTCGGCAGCGCAAAGCTCACGCTCTCTCAGGTCATCGCGGCGGCCGGCTACCGCTTTTTCGGCGTGGGGGAAAGGGTGGGCAATCACGGGGCCATCGTTTACCTGCGCCTGATGCGGACGCTGCTGGCCTATGTGACGGGCGCGGCGCTCTCCGTGTCCGGCGCGTCCATGCAGGCGGTCTTTTCCAATCCCCTGGCCGACCCGCACATTCTGGGCGTGTCCTCCGGCGCGGCGCTGGGCGCGGCAATCGCCACCATCTTCTGCGCCCAGACCGCCATTTGGGGGATCGGCACGGTGAGCCTGTTTGCGTTTGTCGGCGGGCTGCTGGCGGCGCTCTGCGTCCTCTGCGTGGCGCGGGTCGGCGGGCAGAGCGGCACGACGGGGCTGCTTTTGTCGGGCGTGGCGATGGGTGCTTTCCTCTCCGCCATGCTCTCCGGGCTGCTGGCTGTCCACCGCGACAGCGCGGAATCGGTCTACATGTGGACGATGGGCAGCTTTTCGGCGGCGACGGGCGGCAAGGTCTGCCTGACCGCGGCGGTGACGCTGGCGTGCGTGCTTTTGCTTTTCTCCATGAGCCGGGAAATGAACCTCCTGCTCCTTGGGGATGCGCAGGCGCAGTCCTTGGGGGTGAGGGTCACGCTCCTTCGCGGGGTGCTGCTGACGATTGCGACGTTCATGACCGCCTGCGTGGTCTCCGTGTCGGGGGTCATCGGCTTTGTCGGGCTGATGGTGCCGCACGCCGTGCGCCGCGTGACGGGCGCAGACCATAAGCGCCTGCTCCCTGCCTGCGCGCTGGCAGGCGGGATGTTCCTCATGACGGCGGACACCGCGGCGCGCTCGCTCCTGTCATACGAAATCCCCGTGGGCGTGCTGACGAGCCTGCTGGGAGGGCCTTTCTTCCTGTTCCTGCTCAGGAAGCACCGCAGCGGAGAGGGGGACAGGCACCGTGCTTGAGGGACGCGCTCTCTCTTTTTCCTACGGCAGCCGTGCCGCCGTGCGGGACGTCGGCATCACCGTTGAGGCGGGGAAGCTGACCTGCCTCATCGGGCCGAACGGCTCGGGCAAAAGCACGCTCCTTTCCCTGCTGGGCGGTCTGCTCAAGCCGGGCGCGGGGGCGGTCAGCTTAGACGGAAAACCCCTCTCCCTTTTTTCGGGACGGGCGCTGGCGCGGCGCATCTCCTTTGTGCCGCAGAGCGCCGCCACCGCCTTTGACTTTACCGTGCGGGAGCTGGTGCTGATGGGGCGAAGCCCCTACCTCAGGCGCTTCGAGCGCCCCGGGCGGGCGGATGAAGAGGCGGCGCGGCGGGCAATCGAGCGCATGGGGCTGACGGCGCTGACCGACCGTCCCGCGGCGGCTTTGAGCGGCGGCGAGTGGCAGAGGGTGCTGACGGCGCGGGCTCTGTGCCAGAATACGCCCGTGATGCTCCTGGACGAGCCGACGGCGAGCCTCGACATCGCCTATCAGCTGGCCGTGCTGAAGCTCTTAAAGGAGCTGGCGCTGGAGGGACGCGCCGTGGCCGTGGTGCTGCACACCCTGCCGCTGGCGCTGCATTATGCGGACACCCTGTATCTTTTGCACGGCGGGCGCATGGCGGCCTCCGGCCGCCCCGAAGAGGTGCTGACACAGGAAAACCTGCTTTCCGTATACGGCATTCACGGAAAAATCGTCGGTCTTCCGGACGGCACGCGGGAATTTGTGCCGGAATATCCCTGAAAAAACGCCTGATAAGCGTGGCTCCGCAAAAGCGGGGCTCTTTTTTTGTGCAGGACGCACAAGAAACAAAGGAGAATATTTTTTCATAAAAATGAATAAATATGCTTGAATATTCATGGTTTATGAATTATAATTCATCCTGTCATCATTCAGGAAGGAGATTACGACCATGAAATTCAAGCCCTTTATTGCCTGCATCTGCGCGCTGGCGTTTATCCTCACCTGCGCTGCCTCCGCCCTGGCCTGCACCGCGCTGTATGTCGGCAGCGATTACACAGAGGACGGCACGACGATGTTCGGCCGCATCGAAGACTTCGGCAACAACGACTACAACAAGCTCTTCTCCGTCATCCCCGCGGGCGTTCACAAGGCGGGCGATATGTATCAGGGCTGCTACGGCTTTACCTACACCTTCACCCATGACAGCTACGGCTACACCGCCCGCATGGACGATGTGTTTGAGGGCGTCTGCCCCGACTGCGGCGGTACGCACGAGCACACCCCCTATCAGGAGGCGGGCACGAATGAAAAGGGCGTGATGGTCTCCGCCACCGAGACCCTGTACGCGAACGAAAAGATTGCCGCCGTTGACCCTTACGAGGACGCGGGCATTGAAGAAGCCGAAATCACCACCGTGCTTTTGAGCGAGGCGGCCACCGCCAGGGAGGGCGTTGACCTGCTGCTTTCCATCTACGACACCGCCGGCCTTTGCGACGGCGCGGGCGTGTTCATCGCCGACCCGAACGAAACGTGGTTTGTCGAGGCCATTTCCGGCCACACCTATATTGCCGTGAAGCTGACGGCAGGGGTCATCTTCATGCAGCCCAACGTGGCCGCCGTCGGAAAAATCAACATCCATGACACCCAGAACGTCATCGCCTCCGCAAACCTGATTTCCGTGGCGCAGGAGGCGGGCACGTTCGTGGGCGACGCCGATGCGGGCGTCATCGATTTTAACGCCTCCTACAACGGCAGCAGCCAGTCCGAGCGCATGGCCGCAGGCCTCAATTACCTCTATCATGTCGATACCTTCACGGCAGAGAATTACGCCGAGGAAGACTTTGCCGTGAGCAATGTCGCCGAGGACGGGAGCATCGTCCCCCTGTACTCCAACATCAAGCCCGCCGACAAGCTGTCCGTTGACGACGTCCTGAGCTTCTTCAAGACCGAGCCCATCGGCAAGAACGGCAACTGCGAGACCCATGTCTTCCAGGTGGCGAAGGACGAGCCTTCGGACACCGCCGTCATCGAATGGACGACCTTTGACAGCAACGTGTACAATGCCTTCGTGCCGTACTGCCCGCTGCTCATCACCGATACCAACGCCCTCTATCAGCAGTCTGTCGCCCCCGTGACCCGCTCCGAGGAGCAGCCCGCATCCGGCGAATGGTACAAGGGCAGCAAGTACTATGTCACCTACTCCGAGAACTGGACAAGCTCCTACTACGGCATGCTGGACGCGCTGGCCAACAGGCTGACCTACGGCGGGGACACCACCGAGGAAGACAGGGCCGCTGCCGTGGCCGCCTTCGAAAGTGCGCAGAAGACCATCTATGCCGCCTTTGAGAACATGAAAGCCGAAATCGCCGCCGCTGCCACTGCCGAGGAAAAGCAGCTTATCGCCACGAAGACCGGCAGCGACATGGCGCAGCTTGTGTATGACACGGCAAGCGATTTGTACGAAGCACTGAAGGCAAAGTAAAGCAGGACCGGCGGCTCACGTCAGACCGTTGTCTGCCGGCTGCGCCTTCCGAACCCTTTTGCCGCTCCTGTCACGGGGGCGGCGTTTTTGCGCGGCATCGGCGCTTTTGCGGAAAGCGGAGCGGGAAAAAGAGTCAAACGGCAATGCTTTTACGCCTCCCTGTCCGCTCCTCCCCTTGCCCCCGCCTGCCGCATCTGCCGGACGGCCGCCTCTATCCTTGCGGCGGAAGCCGAGAGCTGTTCGACGGTCGGGTACGGCCTTGCGCCTTCGGGTGGTTTGAGCGGGGGCTTTACAGGCGATTCCGGAGCATAGAGCGCCGCCCATGCGATGTCGTGCGCGGTTTGGTCACGCTGCGAAGCGGCTGCCGAAGAGGATATGTCCCCTGAAGAAGAGGGAGGGAAAAGCCCCGTCTCTCTCCCTTTCTGATGCTCTCCTGCGTTTCTCTCTCCTGTACTCTCCTTCTCTTGACTAACCTTACCTGAACTAACCTTACCTATACTATGCGGACATCTGTCCGCCGTCTGACCGTCATCTGCCTGACATCCGGCGGACATCTGACTGCCGTCGGGCGGACGATTGACGGACAGGGGGTGTTGATTTTCCTCGGCTTGCGGGCTGTTTTTCGGATTCTCCCGCTCGATTTCCTCCACGGGCAACGCGCACTCTTCCTTCAGCACATAGACCCCGCTTTCGTTCAGCGTCACCAGGCGCTGCTCGTCCTTGAACGCGGTGTCGCGCTTTCTGTCCGGACGGATGCAATTGTGCACGTGCCAGTGACGAATCAGCGCCACGCCGCTGTCAAAGCAGAGGATGAGCCCGGCCGCCTTCAGCGCCTCCAGGTCCTTCGGCCTGGCGTTCTGCACGCGCATGAGCTGCTTGACGCACTTGAGGAAGCCGTAGTCGTCCGCCTCCATGTTCATGAAAAAGTAAAGCACCTTCGACACCGGAGACAGCTCCGAAAATTCGTCCGTGTTCAGCACATTGCCGGAAAACATACGCCGCTGTTGTGCCATGCATAACTCCTTTCAGAGGGCTTGGAATCGGGCGCTCCGTGAGGCAAACCAAGAGAAGCTCCGCTGCCCTCGGCTGTATTGTACCATTCCGCATCCGTGCAAAACCGGCGGATTTTCTGCATATTCCGAGGAAAATGGAAAATAGTGGGCAGCGGTCAGCGGTCAGCGGTCAGCGGATAGTATGAACGGACAGCCGAATGACCACCAAACGCGGACAATCGACAGCCAGATGACAGCCAAGTGCGGACAAACGACAGCCAAATGACAGCCAAGTGCAAACAAACGACAGCCAAATGACAGCCAAGCGCGGACAAACGACAGCCAAATGACAGCCAAGCGCGGACAATCGACAGCCAAATGACAGCCAAGCGCAAACAAACGACAGCCGAATGACAGCCAAGCGCGGACAATTGACAACCAGATGACCACCAAACGCGGACAATCGACAGCCAGATGACAGCCAGGCGCGGGGAAAAGAAAAAAACACGCCGCAAAACGCGGCGCGGACGGCGGGAAGGATGGGACAAAAGGAACACGGGAAACGGATGAAGGGGAATGGAAGCACGGGCAGGCATCGGGCTGACGGGCTGCTTATTCTGCGGGCTTTTGATAGGATGGGACCTCCAGGCATTGGTATCATTCGCCCGAAGCGGCCATGCTTGAGCGGAAAAAGTGCGTTACAGCAGCCGATACGTCGCCGTGACCTTTCCCAGAATCGTGACCTTCTTGGTGATGATGGGGCGCATGGCGGCATTTTCGGGCTGGAGGCGGAAATGGCCGCGCTCGCGGTAGAAGCGCTTGACGGTGGCGTCTCCGTCAATCATGGCGACGACGATGTCGCCGTTGCGGGCCTCGGCCTGCTTTCGGACGACCACATAATCCCCGTCCATGATGCCGGCCTCAATCATGCTTTCGCCGCGCACGGCCAGCACAAAGCACTCGCTGTGGCCAATCATTTCCTCCGGCAGGCAGATGCTGCCCTCATAGTCCTCCTCGGCCAGAATGGGGGAGCCGGCGGCCACGCGCCCCACAATCGGCACGCTGCGGACGTTCTCCTCCAGGGCGAGGTTGGCGGAAACGTCGATGGCGCGGGGCTTCATGGGGTCGCGGTGAAGCAGCCCCTTCTTTTCAAGGCGCTGCAGATGCCCATGCACCGTGGACGTGGATTTTAAGCCCACCGCTTCGCCGATTTCACGGACGGAGGGCGGATACCCCTTGACTTTTGTCTGCTCTACGATATAATCTAAAATCAACTGCTGCGTGTCTCCGCGGGAACGCCTTGGCATCGCCAGCACCTCCTTGTTTTCAAGCCTGAATTATACCATGCGGACGCCGTTTTGTAAAGGCTTTTCAAACATTTGTTCGCATCAGCACCCGTACAGAAAACCACTCCGCAGACAGATAATGCCGAGCAGAGGGCACA
>CAVDRM010000024.1:0-36661 GCA_963611355.1 Anaerovibrio sp. | reverse complement strand
AATAGCATCATCAAAAGCATCACCGGGAGAAAATGGATCTTGAATATGTTTTAAGATGGGAATAGTATGAGCTTCCTCCCCGCAACGAGAATATGCGCAGGGTATAACTATTATGGCAATATCGCAAAGGACTATTGCATGTTCTTTGACGGCTACCCATGCTTGGCAGATCAGGCGTTTATCCGACACAGGGTAAGGGTATGGTTCGACCGTGAATATGAAAAGGAAGGAACTCCGTATCTCGCAATCTTCTGCCATGTCAAGAAAAAGGACGTGGGTGAATTCCTCGCGGCCTTGGAGGATTTGAAGAAAAGCATGATCCTTTGCGGATATCCGAATTATGAGGCGGATATAAGAACCTTTATGGAAACTGTGAAATTGATGAAAGGAGCTGAAAGCCAAAATAAAAATGACGCCACTCAGAAAACAAAGCAAAAACGAACGGCGTAAATTTTATGCATCGAAGCGAGGCTCCTGGAATGGTGTCTCGCCTGTAACCCGTATTGTGCCGAGCAGGAGGGTTTATGACAGAAACCGCATTAAACGAGAGGATCGCCGAGCTTCAGGGGGGGATGCCGTAACAATACATCAGAAGGAAAAGGAACGTGTCAGGCTGCGGCGATTCAGTGCTGTACGGAAAAACGACCGACTGTTGCGGATCATCAATTACGGAGGTTACGCACCTCACCGTGGCTATGTAGATTGGGGCTTTGATGGAAGTACATTGCTTCATAGTGGAAAGTACATCAAGTACCTCAAAAACAGCAATTGCCAAAGATGGATGAAGAAAGAGACAAGCCGACGCATTCGTAATTGCTGGGACGTCCCTGCTAAAGGAAATTACTATCGGCGGCTTTTTGATTATTGGTGAATTTTGTACTAAGTTTTAGGGAGGGTGCTGGTATGATCGCAAAAGAGCTTTTTTGCAAGGCACTTCGTATGATCGGAGAGCAGGAACACATTGACAACGCATTCTCCGATGCGCTTCAGAGTGTGGGCAACGGACATTTCGTGTTCAGAACAGAAAACAAATATCGAAAAACTCTGCTGATGGTTCTGAAGGAAGCTGTCTGTGACCGGTATGATTATAACGTCTGGTGGCTTTATGAGGGAGAACCTAACTACGAGGTATGGAGTAAAAATGGCCGACAGAAATGGGTGCTAAAGGAGCCGGAAGAACTCTATGACTTCATTACGGCAGAGTGCAGCTAAGCCGCATTGCCGAGAAGGTATTTTAAAAAGGAAGAGAGCGGGTAGAGCAAGATGCAGATGGACATTCAAAAACAGGAAAAGAAGATATTTTCCACCTGTACGGCCCAGCCAACCGCGCCGCCCTGCGAGTGAGTGATGAAAATGGATTTGTTGCCCGTGCGCGCTTTTACCTGTGCCATGACCTCGCCCAACGCGGCGGCGGCTTTCGCCTGATCGAAATTACCTGTGTTCGGAGTCATCTGGCGGAAGAACTGATCCTGTGCCTCGTCGCCCTCCGGAAACTGGGAGCCTTCATAGCGCTCCGGCGCGACGCGCCCGATGCGAAAATGCGTGTACCATGCCTGATCGCCGGGCTTGTATTCCTTGGAATCCTCCGCCCATGTATCAAGGAAACTGTCTGTGGACATGCTCGCCTGTGCGCCCGCCTCGCCGCGGCCCGGCTGATCCACCAGATAGGCGCTGTGGCCGTTGCGCAGGAAATACGTCGCCCAACCCTCGCGGCCGTCCGGTGTGGTCATCCAGCCCATGCGGGACTGGCCGTAGCCGTGCAGATAGACGATGGGATGGCCGTTGTCGCTTTTGGGAATCTGGTACAGCACATTGGCATGATCGACGTGCGCCGTATTGCCAGCACGGCTGGTATCGAGCCAGTTCATCGTTGGATCGTAGTCGCCCTCTACAGGCTCGGTCACCGTGCCGCCCGCGGAGAACATACCCTGCTCGGCAATGGACAGGGACGCTTTGGCTTCCTCGGCCAGCGCCGCGCCGCTCAGCAGCATGAACGCCGCCAGCATGAGCGATAGAATTTTCTTCATCATGATTTGCATCCTCCTCTTAGAGATTAGCGGAGACATTATGAAAACGTCCCCGCCCGATTGGTCATTCTCAGTCTTTGGTCACGGTCTGCCCCTGCGCGATGGCATCCGCAAGGCTGTTCACCCACGCCTGAATATCGGCCTCTTCAGTGTCATAGGAGAAGCGTGCGCCTTCCAGCCATTCGCCGGTGCCCGCCGCTTCAGCCAGCAGTGTGCCGCTCTGCCCCAGACCGGAGCTGGCGGAGGTACAGAACGGAATCACGGCCTTGCCGGTAAAATCGTTGCCGGTGACGAACTGATTGACCGGCCATGCGGCAATACCCCACCAGATAGGATAGCCGATGTAAACGGTGTCATAATTGTCCCAGTTTTCGGGAGTGATCTCGGTCAGCGCCACTTCGTTCTGGACTTCGGGATGTTCGTGCTCGTAAACGACGCGGCTGTTATTATCCGTCCAGTTCAGGTCTGCATCAGTATAGGGCTCTGAGGGCGTAATGAAGAACACGTCTGCGCCGGTTTCCGCGGCAATCATATTGGCAATGCGCTCGGTGCTGCCCGTGGCGGAATAGCAGACGACCAGCGTCTTGCTCGGCGTATCGGTCGCTGCGGTCCCCTCCGTAAAGGCGGCGACGGAGGTCAGGGTAAACATCAGGGTCAGTACGAGGGCAAGCGGCTTTTTCATAAGGGAACTCTCCTTCCTGCGTCCTTTGTGGACGTTTTTTTTCGGGCGTCTTTTAACCCGACACTTGCATTATAAGACCGATTCAGCCGCCATGGAAGTCTCCGTTTGTTTATGAGCATATACGTTTGGGTTATAATATTTTTTGTATACGCTTGCGGAAAATCAGCTTTACGGATATAATATATAAAGGAAAAGGGGAGGAGTGTGAGATACGGGTGTATAACCCGCAGCTGGAAACTTTTCTGCGCGTAGCCGATGCGGGCAGCTTCAGCAAGGCCGCCGAGAAAGCGTACATTACGCCGACCGCCGTCATTAAGCAGATTAACCTTCTGGAGGAATCGCTGGGCGTAAAGCTCTTTGAACGCAGCCATCGCGGGCTTGGGCTGACCAAAGCCGGGCGCAGTCTGTATCAGGATGCAAAATATATCATTCACTACTGCCGGGATTCGGTGGCGCGTGCGAAGAACGCCATGCTGGAGGATACGAACGTTATCCGCATTGGTTCATCGCCCATGACCCCCGCACAGTTGCTCATGCGGCTCTGGTCGAAGGTAAACGAAATCTGTCCGGACATCAAATTTCAGATTGTGCCCTTTGAAAATTCATTGGAAAATGCGCGTGAGATTCTGGGAAATCTCGGCAAGCACATCGACATCGTGGGCGGTATCTTTGATGAAACCATGCTGGCTCTGCGCGGCTGCGCAGGGCTGGAGCTGGTGCGCGCACCCTTTCAGTGCTCAATGTCCGTTCACCATCGGCTGGCAGGCAGGGACATGCTGCAGCTTTCCGACCTTTACGGCGAAAACCTGATGCTGATGCACCGCGGCTGGAGCCACTATGTCGATCAGCTGCGGGATGATTTATGGCAGCATCACCCGCAGATTCACATTGTGGATTTTGACATTTACAGTATGGATATTTTCAACCGCTGCGAGAGCACCAGTGACGTGCTGCTCTCCATCCACGGCTGGGCAAGCGTGCATCCGCTGATGAAGAGCATTCCCGTGGAATGGGATTACAGCATCCCCTTCGGCATCCTGCATTCGCCCGAACCGTCGTCTATCGTTCGGCGATTTCTGGATGTGGCGAAGGTCGTCGGCAAAGAACTGTACGGCTGATATAACCCAAAGGTATATACGCATGAACAAAGCGAGACTTCTCAGGAAGGCTTGCTTTTCTTATAATCAAGACGAAAACGGAAGAAGGGGTGAAAGCATGAGGCAAACGGGAAAAGGGGGGCGGCTCGGCAAGCTGAGCAAGCCTGCGGAGCTGCATGTTTATCCGAATACGGGTACGGCTGCGGAGGGGTGGCTGAACGAATCGGACTTTCGAGAAAACCAAAGAAAATAGGGAGGGAGACCCGTGAACAACTTTATCTTCGAGAACAAGACCAAGGTATATTTCGGCAAGGGCGGCGTGAAGGAATATCTCGGCTGCCTGCTGAAGCAGTACGGCTCCACGGTGATGCTGGCTTACGGCGGCGGTTCCATCAAGCAAAACGGCGTGTACGACGAAGTGACGGGCATTCTGAACGCGCAGGGCAAGACAGTAATCGAGTTCTCCGGCATCATGCCCAATCCCACCTATCAAAAGGTGCAGGAGGGCGCGAAACTGGCGCGGGAGAACAATGTCGATCTGATTCTCGCCGTGGGCGGCGGTTCGGTGTCCGATTGCTGCAAGATCGTCTCCGCGCAGGCGAAGCTGGACGAGGACATCTGGGACATGGAGATGATCAAGCACACCTTTCCCGGCCGGTTCATCCCGCTGGGCGTCATCGTAACCGTATTCGGCACAGGCAGCGAGATGAACAACGGCGCGGTCATTACCCACGAGGAAAAGAAGCTCAAGTCCGGCATCTTCGGCGCGCAGGCGGATTTTGCGTTTCTCGACCCGATGTATGCCATGTCCGTGCCCTTCGGTCAGGTGATTTCCGGCGCGTTCGACACGCTCAGCCACGCGATGGAAACCTATTTCGGCAAGCCGGACGACAACAACCTGTCGGATGACATGGGCGAAGCCGTCATGCGCTGCGTCATCCGCAACATCCGTGTGCTGATGCGGGATGCCGACAATTACGAAGCCCGCAGCGAGTTGGCGTGGGCATCGGCGATGGCGGAAAACGGCGTGCTGAAAATCGGCAAGGTGACGGATTTTCAGTGCCACCAAATCGAGCATCAGCTGGGCGCATACACCAACTGCAACCACGGCATGGGACTGGCGGTGATTCATCCCGTGCTGTACCGGCACATCTGCAACTCGGGTGCGGCGCGCTTTGCGCGGTTTGCGCAGAACGTCTGGGGCATTGCGCCCAAGGGCTGCAACGAAGCCACGGCTCTGGCTGGCATTGAGGCGCTGGCAGCGTTCATTAGGGAAATCGGCCTGCCTGCCAGCTTTGCCGAGCTGGGCATCCCGGCGGACACAGACCTGCGCGCCGTGGCGGATTCCACGAACATTACCGCGGGCTGCTGCAAGAAGCTGACTCACGATGAAATCTATCAAATCCTGCTGGAATGCGAATAAGGGGGAAACTTCATGAAAGCATTGCTGATCAATGGAAGTCCCCGTCCCTATGGCTGCACCTGCACCGCCCTGACGGAGCTGAAACGCACGCTGGAAGCCGAAGAAATCGAAGTCGAGCTGATTCACATCGGCAACAAGGATATTCGCGGCTGCATCGCCTGCCGCAAGTGCCACGAAACGGGCAAATGCGTGTTCGATGATATTGTCAATGAAGCTGCGCCCAAGCTAGCCGCGGCGGACGCTTTCGTCATCGGCGCGCCGGTGTACTTTTCCTCTCCGGCAGGCGGCGCAATTTCTTTCATGGACAGGCTGTTTTTCAGCACACTGGGCGTGGATAAAACCATGAAGGTGGGCGCGGCAGTGGTCACCTGCCGCAGGGGCGGCAACACCGCGTCCTTCGACGTGCTGAACAAATATTTCACCATGACCGGTATGCCGGTCGCCAGCAGCCAGTACTGGAACATGGTCTACGGCGGCTCGGCGGAGGAAGTGCAGAAGGACGCGGAGGGCCTGCAGACCATGCGCACGCTGGGGCGCAATATGGCGTTTATGATGAAGAGCATTCAGCTGGGCAAGGCACAGTTTGGCCTGCCCCGGAAGGAACCGGCAACCTTTACCAGTTTTCACCATTGATTTTGAAAGGAGCTTTTTGATGAAGAAGCAGACGGCAGGCAGAAACAATCTGGGCGACTTCGCCCCGAAATTTGCTGAATTGAATGACGACGTACTCTTCGGTGAGGTCTGGAGCCGCGAGGACAAACTGTCCGCCCGCGATCGTTCGCTGGTCACGGTGACCGCGCTGATGGCGCAGGGACTGACAGACATTTCCTTCCGTCACCATCTGGAAATGGCGAAGGCCAATGGTATCACCCGCAGCGAAATTGCCGAGATTCTGACCCACGCGGCGTTCTATGCGGGCTGGCCCAAGGCGTGGGCGGCGTTCCGGCTGGCGAAGGAAGTCTGGACGGAGACGGAAGCGGATTCGGCGATGCAGGCGCACCGGAATGCCATGGTCTTCCCCATCGGCGCATCCAACGACGGCTTCAGCCAGTATTTTACCGGCAAAAGCTACCTTGCGCCGGTTTCCACGGAGCAGGTCAATGCATTCAACGTGACCTTCGAACCGGGCTGCCGCAACAACTGGCACATTCATCAGGCGCAAAAAGGCGGCGGACAGATACTGATTTGCGTGGCGGGTTGCGGCTATTACCAGGAATGGGGAAAGGCGGCGCAGGAGCTGCATCCCGGTGACGTGGTGAACATCGCGCCCGGCGTGAAGCACTGGCACGGCGCGGCGCCCGACAGCTGGTTTTCGCATCTGGCCGTCGAGGTGCCCGGCGAGGATACGCATACCGAGTGGTGCGAGCCGGTCGGCGGTGAAGAATACGGCAAGCTGCAATAATCGGAGGGAAACTCATGAGCAAGAAAGTGCTGATTTTATCCGGCAGCCCGCGCAGGGGCGGCAATTCCGATTTGCTGTGCGGCGAATTTGCCCGCGGCGCGCAGGAAAGCGGAAGCGAGGTCGAAATCATCCGCGTGGCAGCGAAGAAAATCGCGCCCTGCTCCGGCTGCTATAACTGCAGCGCACACAACGGCGAATGCGTCCGTAAGGACGACATGACCGAGGTGATGCAAAAGATGATTGACGCGGACGTGATTGTCATGGCAAGCCCGGTCTATTTCTATTCCGTTAACGCGCAGCTCAAGGCCGTCATCGACCGCACGGTGGCGCGCTGGCTGGAAGTGAAGAACAAGGAATTCTATTACATCGTCACTATGGCGGATGAGGACGTTGCCTCCGCCGACACGGCGCTCGCCTGTCTGCGCGGCTATGCCGCGTGTGTAAACGGTGCGCAGGAAAAGGGCGTCATCATCGGCAGCGGCGTATACGAGCCGGGCGAGGTAAAGAATACCCCCACCATGGAGCAGGCGTATCGGATGGGCAAAAACGTGTAAGAGAGCAATCGACATGCGCATTCTGTTTGCCGACGGCAGCCCCGACCGGTGCGGCCATACCGCTTTTCCGTTGGCGCTTCTCACAAACAGGGAATACGAACCCCTGAATCTGACCTGCTGCACCATCGGCGCTTACGGCAGCAGCTTTCCGGCGGCGGGCTGGATGCCGCCATGGGGAAGGCGGACACCTTCGTTATCGGTTTGCCGCTGTACTGGCACAGCATCTGCGGCAGCGTCTGCAACGCGCCCGCTCGTTTCTACGACCGGTGTTCAGAACGGAGTGTATTCCGGCGAAGCCGTCCGGCATATCCTCGATTCCATCGGCGATTTCTTTTACGCGCATTTGCAAGAAGCGCCGTGGCCGCAAAGCTGAGTGGGAAACACCATCCGGACGCAAGAAAAGCGCCTTATGTTTCAGGTCAGTTCGCCTTGTGCGGGTTGACCTGATTCTTTAAAAAAGCGTCATCGGCAACGGCAACGCTAAACGGAGCATAGTGCGGAGCTTGGACGTTGAATTCATGTGTCTTCGTTCATAAAACCGGTACGCCATTCGATGCGCTGTCTCCGCATTCAAGCATATCAACCTTGGTCACGAGGGTCAATCCTTTATGACCATACCGCATTGGCGGGTTATCAAGAGGTACGCTTCAACAACCGTTGTTATCCCCACTTCAAAAGGCATCAAATGCTGTATGGAGTTTTTGAAGAGAAAGATAAGTATATTATCCCTTCACACTTCCGCTGGTTACTCCGGCTATGTAGTATTTTTGCAAAGGAAGGAACAGGCCGAGAGGAATTAATGCCGTCACGATGATGGCTGCATATTTAGGCCCCCCTTCCGTGCCTTCCTCCGTATTAAAATCAGCCAATCGAGTTTGTATCAAAGCCATCGATTTGTTTTGAGCGACCAACAAGGACCATAAATGGCTATTCCATTGACCAATAAACTGCATCAATGCCGCCGTTACAATAACCGCACCGGACAGCGGGAGAATAATTTTTGAATATACCTCCATCAGACTGGCATCGTCAACGGTGGCAGCCTCAATGATTTCTTTCGGGATATCCTTAAAAAACTGAACAAATAAGAAAAGAAACATCCCGCTCGCCAGACCGGTAGTATGATACCGGCGTAAGTGTTTAACAAATGCAATTCCTAAGTGATTCGATACATCGGCAGGGAAATCGCTTCAAACGGCATCGTGAACGTTAGCAATGCCACCGCATAAATCAATTTTCTGCCTTTAAATTCCATCATTGCAAAGGCCATGGCCGCAATGCTGTTGATCAAGCATCCAAAAGCAATAGCCAATAAACAAACGATCAGCGTATTGACGATTGGTTGCAAGAACCCTTAATCACGGACAATAACGACATAATTTTCAAAGGTTACATTTTCCGGAATAAGCGTGCGAATGGACACGGGAGATATATATCGAAATATTTCTTCCGTTGGGCGCAATGAGAAAGAGAAGGAATAAATCAGCGGGAAGACCATAATAACGGCGATGAGCGTTAAGATCATGTAGATACATACTATATAGGCTTTTCCGCATCTCATGCTTTTCCGGCTCCCTTCATCGTTATTTTTTGCTCCTTGTCACGCATCAGGTAAAACTGCAATGCACAGACCAGCGCTATCATCATAATCCGAATTGTAACGATAGCTGCAGAGCGAGCCGGTTTGTTAAATATAAATGAAGATTTGTAAGCTTCGTACATCAATGCGTTTGTTGAGTCCATAGGGCCTCCGTTTGTGATAGTTTTCATTGGTGTAAACAGCAAAAGATTCGCAGTGGTATTGGCTACCAGAACGAATAGAGTGGTGCGTTTCATCATCGGCAAAGTAATAGAAAAAAGTCGGCGAAAAAAGCGGCAGCCATCCAAGGCAGCGGATTCATAGACCGATGTATCAATTCCTTTCAACCCCGACAAAAAGAAAATTATCCAGTAGCCGGCACAGGCCCATGTGGATTCCGCCACGATGCACCAAATCGCTTGATTCTTGTCAGACCAGAAACCCTGCGAAGGTAAATTCAACGTATTGAGCAAACCGTTGATAACGCCGTTGCTTTTTGCCAACAGCATTCCCCAAATCAAGCAATTAACAACGCCGGAAATACTGAATGGCGTCATATACATGGTACGGAACGCGCCGATACCCCTGACATTCTGGTTCACCAAAAGAGCCATAAAAAGGATACAACAATCTGAACCGGAATCAAAACGACGTTCAATTTCAAAGTGACGAGCATGGATTTCCAGAAAACAGTATCATGAAAAAACAGATTTTCGAAGGCTTTCAAGGTCAAGTGACCATCAATATATATACTGCTCAGCAGAGAATACCTAAGCGGAGCAACGCGAAACAACAGCAGCAGTATGGTGGCTACTGATATCATCATATAGGGCACATATTTTTTTACTCGCAGCATACTATTTACCTCTTCGCTATAAAAGTTGAAGGGACTGTCTCAAAATGATCTGAGAAGATCAAAAGAGGCAGCCCCTCTTTCAGCATCATTACTGCATGTAAATCGAATAAGCTTCAATCGCCGCTTCAATGGCCTCATCTACATCGGCGCCGGAAGCCACATTACGCCAAAACTCATTCATGACTGTTTCATAAGTGGTGTAGTAGGGCGTAACGGGGCGGGGAACGGCAACATTTGAAACTTCATAGCTTTAATGTTGCGCCATTAAAAGCATTTGACCATGTGGTCACTGATATGAACTCATCCGACCCTCTCGTACAGCAGCTGACAAAGAAAAAAACAGCATATACTACCCCGGAGCAGATTAATGATTACAAAAGACAAGCCTATGTCCTTTAAAAACCACAGGCTTTCGCAAGAAAAAATCCCTTCCGGATCATTTATGCCGCCGATAAAAAAGAAAGCATAGATATTCACCGTGGATATTCCCGATTTTCATGAGCCTCCTAATTTTATGCTTGCATTTCCGTTTTGTTCATGGTATAATTCTTCTTGCGGCTCATAGAGCGCCAGTTTATGAATCCGCAACCGTTACCAACAAAAGAGGTGAAATGGCATGAAGGAAAAGATCCATCCCAAGTATGGTAAGTGCATCGTTCGCTGCGTGTGTGGTGAAACGTTCGAAACCGGTTCTACCAAGCCGGAGCTGCGCGTTGAAATCTGCTCAAAGTGTCACCCCTTCTTCACCGGCAAGCAGAAGCTGGTGGACAGCGGCGGCCGCGTCGACCGCTTCAAGAAGCGTTTCGGCCTGTAAGTACGCATAAAAAGAAGCCGGCTTATGTTGCTGCGCTTCTTTTTGTTTTTGAGCGGGTTTGGGCGCAGAAGCGGAAGCAAACGTGCTGTTCCCGGCTGTAAAGGAAAATCTTCTTTTTCCCTTTTCAAAAAAATCCGTACGCCAAATAAAAAACAAATCCATCGGCTTTTCATTGGATAAAAAGGAGACAAATTTGAACAACACCAACAATCAAGCACAGAAAAAGCCTGTCGATATCGGCGGGCAGGCCGTCTTGGAGGGCGTGATGATGAAAGGGCCGGAGGCCATCGCCATCGCCGTCCGCCGCGAAAACGGCGATATCGTCGTCAAGCGCGATGAGTACGAGCCGATTTCGAAAAAGCATCCGTGGATGGGCAAGCCCTTTATCCGCGGCGCGGTGAACTTTGTCAATATGCTCGTGATGGGCATGAACACCCTGGAGGCATCCGCGAACATGGCGGGCGCCGCCGAGGAAGAGCCGTCCAAGTTTGAAAAATGGCTGGCCGAAAAGCTTGGCAAGGGCGTGGACAAAATTGTGATGGGCGTGGCCGTCGCGCTGGCCATCGTGATGTCCGTCGGCTTGTTCGTTCTGCTGCCCAATATCCCGACGCGCTGGCTGACGGAGGCGGGCTGGTCGCCGCTGGCCGTGAACCTCCTGGCAGGCGTTATCCGCATCGCCATCCTGATTGCCTATATTGCCCTGTGCGGGCGCATCCCCGATATGCGCAGGACGTTCCAGTACCACGGCTCGGAGCATAAGACCGTGTACTGCCATGAGCATAACCTGCCGCTGACCCCGAAGAACGCGCAGCAGTTTTCCACGCTCCATCCGCGCTGCGGAACGAGCTTCCTGCTGCTGACATTTGTTTTGTCCATCCTGCTGGCCTCAGTGATCGATTATATTATCTTGGGACTGACGGGCTTCAACATCGCGGGGAATTATCTGGCCAAGGTGCTGCGCAGCCTCCTGATGCTGCCTGTCATCACGGGCGTCAGCTATGAGGCGCTCAAGGGCCTGGCGCACAATGATTCGCTCGTGTGCCGGACGCTGCGCTGGCCTGGGCTCATGATGCAGAAGCTGACCACTAAACAGCCCACGGACGAGATGTGCGAGGTTGCCATCGCATCCATGAACGCCGCGCTGCACGGCCTGCCGGAGGGCGAAAAAACGCCGGAGGGCTGGGTCATCATCAAAAAGCAGACGGAAACGGAGAAGGCGCAATGACCGTTCGAGAGGCGCTTCGCACGGCGGAAGCCCTGCTTCGTGAGGCCGCCGTGCCGGACGCCCGCTTGGATGCCGAATATCTGCTGGCCGAGGTGCTTGATGCGCCTCGGCTGCTTGTGTGTCTGTCGGGCGACACCATGCTGACAAAGGCGCGGGAAGAGGCGTTTTTTATCCTTGCGCAACGGCGGAAGGCACGCGAGCCGCTCCAGTATATTCTTGGAACGCAGCCGTTCATGGGCTTTGATTTTCTCGTCACGCCCGCCGTGCTGATTCCCCGTGCGGACACGGAAACGCTTTGCGAGCAGGCGCTTTTGTTCGCTGCGGACGGCGCTTCCGTGCTGGACTTATGCACGGGCTCCGGCGCGCTGGCGGTGGCCGTTAAGAAGCTGAGCCCTTTCTGCCGCGTGACGGCGGCGGACATCAGCGGGGAAGCGCTGGACATTGCCCGAAAAAACGCGGCGATGAACGGCGCGGTCGTGCGCTTTGCGCAGGGCGATTTATGGGATGCCGTGCGGGGAGAGTGCTTTTCCGTCATCGCTTCCAATCCCCCCTACATTCCGTCCGGCGACCTGCCTTATCTGCAGGAGGAGGTGCGGCGTGAGCCTGTCCTGGCGTTGGACGGCGGGAAAGACGGATTAAACTTTTATCGGAAAATCATCGAAGGAGCGCCCGCGCATTTGGAAGCGGGCGGGGCGCTGCTCCTGGAAGCGGGTGACGGCGAGAGCGAGGCTATTGCCCGCATGATGAAGGTGCATTTTGAGGGCATCCGCACGGTGAACGATTTATCCGGCCTGCCGCGTGTGGTGCTTGGAACGCTTCGGAGGGACGCAAGGATGCATGATGGAAGATAAATTTGAGGCGATCTGTGCGCGCTATGAGGAGTTGACCGAGGCGGCCGCGCAGAATGAGGTTATTTTGGACGTCCCGCGCTATCAGAGCATTCTGCGGGAGCAGAAGCAGCTGGAACCGGCGGTGAACGCCTGGCGGGATTATCAGGCGCTGCTGTCGCGCATCGAACAGGCGCAGGAGATGGAAAATGAGCCGGACTTTAAGGACATGGCTGCCGAGGAGCTGAAGACGCTGCTGCCCGAAAAGGAGCAGGCGGAACAGGAGCTTCGGCTGCACCTTTTGCCCAAAGACAAGAATGATGAACGCAGCGCCATTTTGGAGATTCGCCCCGGTGCGGGCGGAGAAGAGGCGGCGTTGTTTGCGGGGCTGCTGCTCAGGATGTACACGCGCTATGCCGAGCGGCACGGGCTGAAGGCGGAACCCATCGATATGACCGAGACCGAGCTGGGCGGCGTCAAGGAGGCCGTATTTTCGCTGACGGGGGCGGGGGTGTTTGCGCGGATGAAGTACGAAAGCGGCGTGCACCGCATCCAGCGCGTGCCTGTGACGGAGACGGCGGGGCGCATCCACACCAGCACGGCGACCGTGGCCGTTCTGCCGGAGGCGGAGGACGTAGAGGTCACGGTGAAGCCGGAGGATATCCGCATCGACACCTACCGCGCATCGGGGCACGGCGGGCAGTACATCAACAGAACGGACTCTGCCGTGCGTATGACGCATCTGCCGACCGGCTTGGTCGTGACCTGTCAGGACGAAAAGAGCCAGCTGAAGAACAAGGAAAAGGCCATGAAGGTGCTGAAGGCGCGGCTGTATGACCTGTACAGGACGCAGCAGGATGCGGAATACGCCATGAAGCGGCGCAGTCAGGTGGGCAGCGGAGAGCGCAATGAGCGCATACGCACCTACAACTTTCGCGAAGGGCGCGTGACAGATCACCGCGTGGGGCTGACGCTGTACCGTTTGGACGACATCATGGACGGCGATTTGGATGAAATCATTGATGCCCTGGCCATGCGGGAGCAGACGGAAAAATTAGCAAGCATTAAGGTGTAAAGAGCTTATGGAATACGAGACATTATGTCTGCCCGCCGATGAGCAGTCGCTTCGGATGGCGGCGGATTTGTTCAGACAGGGTGAACTGGTGGCGTTCCCGACCGAGACCGTGTACGGACTGGGCGCGAATGCCATGAATGAAGCGGCCGTGCGGCGCATTTTCGATGCCAAAAACCGTCCGGCAGACAATCCGCTGATTGTCCATGTGGCCTGTGCGGAGCAATTGGACGAATTGTGCGAGGTCAACGGGAACGCGAAAAAGCTGATGGCGGCATACTGGCCGGGGCCGCTGACCCTGCTGCTGCCCAGGAAGGCCGCTGTCCCCGATGTGGTGACGGCGGGGCTTGCGTCTGTCGGCGTGCGGATGCCCAGCCATCCCGTGGCGCACGAGATGCTGAAAATCTGCGGGCTGCCCATTGCCGCGCCAAGCGCCAACCGTTCCACCCGTCCCAGCCCGACAACGGCGCAGCACGTCATGGAGGACATGAACGGCAGGATTCCGCTCATCTTGGACGGCGGGGCGTGTGATGTGGGCGTGGAATCCACGGTGCTGGATCTGACGCACGAAACGCCCGTTGTCCTGCGCCCCGGCGCGGTCACGCCCGCAATGATTGCCCAGGTGTGCGGCAGCGTGTCCGTGGCGGACAGCGTCATGCGCCCGCTGAAGGTGGGAGAGACCGCGCCGTCGCCCGGCATGCGCCACAAGCACTACGCGCCGAGGGGAAAAATGACCATCCTGCGCGGGGATGAGCAGCGCGTCATAGAGACCGTGAAAAAGGCGTATGACGCCAGCGAAAACGCCTGTATTTTGGCCATGACCCGGCATGTGGCCGCTTACGGCGACCGCCGCGTGATGGATATGGGTGCGAACGATGCGGAAATCGCCCACAACATTTTCGCCTTGCTCCGGCAGGCGGATGCGCTGCATATCGACCGTCTTTTTGCCGAAGGCGTTGACAGCACGGATGTCGGGCTTGCGGTGATGAACCGCATGGCACGCGCAGCAGCGTTTGATATTATCGAAGAGTGACAGACAGCAAAAAACCGACCCTGCCCATCGGCAAGATCGGTCATTTTTATGCGATTTTAAGCGTCTGCTTTTTCTGCCGTCTCTTCTTTGCCCCAAAGCTTGCCGTCGCGGTGGCGAAGAAGGTAAACAACAGCCATGATGAGAGAGGCGAGGTTGCCGAGCGCCTTGACGTAATTTTGAAGGGAATAATCATACAGCCCCCAGATGACGCAGGAAAACAGCATGATGCATTTGAGCGTTTTTTCGTTTGCCTGCTCCGCAACGACGGCGGCGGCATAGACAGTGGCGCCGACAACCACCAGGTACCCGATGAGCCCCGAATTATTAAAGATCATGCCCAATGTAAAGGCGATGACGACAAAGAAGACCTTCACGGGTTTTTTGTCCCACCCCTTCAGCACAAACACATTGCGCACGGCCGCCACGCCGTCCTGAATTGCGCCGGCATAGCCGCGCACGCAGAGCTGGCCTGCCGTGACGCACAGGTTCTGGAAGGTCTGCACGACCACCATTTTCCTTTTCGTTTTCATGGCAACGCTGATTAAATTCAGCAGCATCCCGATGCCGGATAAAATATTGGCCAGAATTATCAGAAATTTTTCGTCCATACAGGTTCATCCTTTCATTACAGCGACGCTTTCAGCGCCTGCTGCGCCGTGTCTCCGATTTCCTCCACGCCGAATTGACGGTCAAACGGCAGCTCTGCTGCGCCCTTTGCGTCCGTCTCCTCATCGGCGGGGAGATAGGTGAATGTCGATGCGGATAAAATTTCCGGCAGGCACAAAAGCGCCATCTGTTCCTGTAAAGCATGAATGAAAGTCCTGCTTTCACTCAGCCGTCCCTTCAGCAGCACCGCGGCGGGGTTGACCACCATGATGGCCGCCGAGAGCATATGGGCGACCGCCCGTCCTGCCCGCTCCATGAGCCGGATGCAGCCTGCGCAGCCCTCGTCCGCCGCCTTGCAGATGGCGGAAAGGCTGACAGGCTTATCCGTATCCGCCGATGCGCGCAAAAGGGTGAATTCAGGCTCGTACAGGCTGGCTTGCGCGGCATGTTTCAGCGCACCGCCGGCGACGACCGTTTCCAAACACCCGTGCCGTCCGCAGTCGCAGGGCAGGTCGTTGCCCTCAATATGCATATGGCCGACCTCGCCGGACAGATAGCTCGCGCCGTTCCAAATCTGCCCGTTCACCGCCATGCACATACTGATTCCGCGCCCCATCTGTACGAACAGGCAGGAGACGTCCTGCCCCTTCAAAAAGCAGCGGGCGGCGCTTTTGACGCCGTGCTCCACATAGACCGGCACATGAAACCGCGCTTCGATGATGTCGCGCAGGGGGACGTTTTCCCAATCGGGGATATGCACATAGCGGGTCACAATGCCCTTTTCCAAATCAATGATGCCCGGCGCGCCGATGCCGATACCCCGAAGCCGGCTGCTTCTTTCACCCATCTTTTCAATCAGGCTTTGAATGCACGCTTTGATTCGGCCGATGACCTCTTTTGCCGTCGGGACGCCGTTCAGCTCATGCCTTTCGGACAGCACCACCCGATGCTCAAAATCCATGCACACGCCGGAAATGCCGCCTGCGCTGAAGCGGATGCCAATAAAATAGCAGCCGTCCGGATTGATGCGCAGCACCGTAGCCCGCCGCCCCGCGCTTTCCCGTGTTTCCTTTCCGCCCGCGCTGATGAGCCCCTCGTTCAGAAGCTCCTCCACCAGCGACAGGGCACTTTCCATGCTCAGCCCCGTTTCACGCTTGACAGAGGCCTTGCTCGGATTGGGAGACCGGCGGATAATCTCCAGAATCTGCCGCTTCCAGAGTGTGTGCCGCAGGGCTGTTTTTTCGCTGACGGCCATAAGCCGG
The DNA here is from genome assembly GCA_963611355.1 of Anaerovibrio sp. GTDB lineage: Bacteria > Bacillota > Clostridia > Christensenellales > Aristaeellaceae > CAVDRM01. The sequence goes on along the minus strand of CAVDRM010000024.1, from coordinate 20,202 downwards.
CCTCCCTCTTTGCACGTTTGACGGCGGAGGTCAAAGCCTCCGCCGCCTCATTGAGATTCATTATACACGATTTACAGCCCGCTGCCAATACTCTCCGACGCACAAAACAGCACATTCGGATGGCTTTGCAGGAGCGTTGCGGGAATCTGCGCCTGAACGGGGTCGTTGAAAACGTGTCCGGTAATGCCGTGCTGCCAATCGCGGTTCAGGGCGATATACACGGAACGGGATGCCAAAATCTCCTTCATGCCGACCGTGATGCAGTATTCCGGCATCCCGCGGATGTCGCCGCGCTGATAGCCGCAGGCATTGATGGTGCGGGTCTCGCGGCTGATGGGCAGAACCCGTGTGCCGAGATTGCCGAAAGCTTCCGCCGTCATGGGTGCGTCCGCTTCGGGTGGTTCATTGAAGGCGATGTGCCCGTTGATGCCGAGGCCGCCGAAGCAGGCCTCCGCATGCCCCAAATCGGCAAGCATTCGGTCGTACGCCTGTTCATGCCCCGGCTCAGGGAAATGCCGGTGGTTTTCCGGCATCACCAAATCAGGCCGCACACGGCTGTAAAATTCGCTGTTCATGCGCCTGTGGAAGCTCATGAAGTGCTCCGGCTCGATGGCCTTTTCCGGCGACCAGAGATACTCATCCATGTTGAAAAAATGTACATGGTGCAGCGAAATGTTCAGCCGATTGACAAGCTCCGCCAAAATGGGGTACTGCCCTGTCGGACCGACCGGAACAATCAGCACGCAGGGACGGTTTTCTTTTTGACAGGCGATGATTTTTTCCAGCATGGCAAGCGCCATGTCCAGGTAAAGGCTGCTCTCACTGTCCACCAATTTGAGCTTTATCCCGCAGGGAAGCGTCTTTTCCATCCTTATTCCTCCTTTTGCAGGCGGCATTTTCCCTTGATATAGACCTGCCGCACCTGAAAGTCACTGTCCATCAGCACGATGTCCGCGTCCTTTCCGATGGCAAGGCTGCCCTTTTGCCCCTCCATACCGCACAGGCGGGCGGGGGTCATGGACAGCATTTTGCTGACAGCGGGAAGCGGCAGCCCGTACTGCACATGCGCCGTGCGCAGGGCACGGTCCATCGTGCAGACACTGCCCGCATAGGAGGAAAAGTCCTCCAGCTGCGCGACATCGTCCTTGACGATGACCGGCACACCGCCCGCACGCGGCCCCAAGATGCTGTGAACATCATTCGTTCCGGCGGCGCGCATGGCATCGGTGATGAGCGCAATCCTGTCCGCACCCTTGATTCGGTAGGCAAGCTGCATACTCTCCTTCGGAATGTGGCGGCCGTCGCCAATCAGCTCAATGGTCACGCCGTCGCGCAGGTAGACTGCCTCTATCACGCCCGCATGAACGATGCCGTTTTCCTTGTGGAAGGTCGTCATGGCGTTGTAAAAATGCGTGGCGTGAGAAAAGCCCAAGTCAAAGGCATGCATGGCAGTTTCCGCGTTCGCGGCGGTGTGCGCCACGGCAGGCAAAATGCCGTTTTCCTTCATGACCTGCGCAAACAGCTCCATACCGGGCAGCTCCGGCGCCATGTCCCAGCGGAGAATATTGCCCTCGGCCAAGCGAATCATATGCTCCAGCATATCCCGCGTGGGCGTTCTCTGCTCGCCGACGGGCTGTGCGCCCTTGGAGATAGAGGAAAAGAACGGCCCTTCCAGATGCAGCCCCAGCAGCTGCGCTCCGTCCTGCTGATGCTTTTTAGCATTCAAGAAGCAGGAAATCGTCTGCTCCAAAAGTGCATCGGGGCAGGTCATGGTCGTGGCGACCAGAGCGGTCGTTCCGTGCAGCATATGGGTGCGGGCGACCTTTTCAAAGACGTCCTCGGCGGCATCCATAAAGTCTCCGCCGCCGCCGCCGTGAACATGCAAATCGATGAAGCCTGGCAGGATGTATCCGTTTTTCGCGTCCGCCTGCGGCACATTTTCGGGAGCGGCCTGACAGAGGGCGGCGATGATGCCGTCCTCAATCAGCAAAGAACCGTCCTCTATGACGCCGTCGGGCAGCACCAGACGGCCATGTCCTATCCAAAGCGCATTTTTCATGGTGCCGCCCTGCCTTACTTGTTGTAAATGCGGATTTCGGGGATGACGGGCGTGGTCGCGGCCAGCCGAATGGCGTAAATCTTCGCATCGGGGTGGCTCTGGAACAGCGAGACCGGCACATGACAGGTGACAGGGCCGTGCAGCGCCTTGCGCAGCATGGCGGCATTCCAGTCGCGGGGCATGCACATGCGCACCTTGCGGGCAAAATAAATCTCCTTCATGCCCACGGTGATACAGGTATCAGGGATGGCGTCCAAGTCCGCACCGGCGTTCATGTAGGCGTTGATGGTCTTGGTTTCGCGGGCAATGTGCAGGATGCGGGTCGGACGGGCGAGGAACTCCTCGTTCGTGCAGGCTTCGCCGGGTTCGGGCGGCTCATTGAAGGCGATGTGGCCGGTGATGCCGACGCCGCCCCAGCACATATCCAGCTTGCCGAACTTCTGAATGATTTCCCAGACTCTGCCCTCGTTGCCGGGTTCGGGGAAGAAGCGCTGCTCCTGGGGCACGTTCAGCTCTGCATCGACAAGGCTGTAGAAGGTGCGGTCCATGCCGCCGCGGAAGGACAGCGGGTCGTCCTTGGGAAGGTACTGGTTGTCCTTATCCAGATATTCGTCCATATTGATGAACCAGCAGTTTTTCAGGCTGATGCGGCGCTTGTTCACCATGTCCACCAGACGAGCGTAGGGTCCAAGCGGGCCGTAGGGGATAATCATCACGGTCGGCTCGCTCTTTTGGTTGTTTTCCTCAATCAGCTCGGCCACTTCCATGGCCATCTTCCAGTATAGGTCGACCTCTGTTTCACACAGCTCCACCTTGATGTTGCTGCCCTTTCCCAGCTCGTTTGCGGGAATCGTCCGATAATCCGGCATAAACGTTCCTCTTTTCTCAGGCATGGCCGCTCATTTTGTCGGTGAACGCCTGTATTTTTAATTAAATCGTTTTCGATTTAATTTATTTATATCATACGCGCAATCGGGAAAAAAGTCAATATTCGCGGAAAGAAAATTTGAAGGCAGCATCTCATTGACGCGGTGCTGCCTTCAAATCCAGAAAGAGGAACACTCCTTCACGGTTTCGTTACGATAAGGCTATCCAATACCGTTCCAAGTCCTTATTTTCATGTGGATGACGGACGGTGCTTTCATATATGCCGCCGTTTTTGAGAATGACCCGGCGGCTGGCCTCATTTTCCTTGAAGCAGGTGATGAGGATGCGGTCAAGGCCGAGGTTTTTGCAGAAGGGAAGGGCGGCCTTGAGCATCTCGGAGGCATAGCCCCTGCGCCGCTCGGATGGGCGGACGGAATAGCCGATGTGACCGCCGAAGAGCCGAAGATAGTCGTTTAAAAAATGCCGCACCTGAAGCATCCCGACAAGGCAGCGGTCGGCCTCACGGACATAGATGAGCTGGGTCGCAGGCACGAGCGGCTTCGGCACGGTTTGAGGGTTTTCGTAAATCGGAAGAAGCCGCAGCCATTCGGCGGCATCCGTCTGGCGCAGCATGCCCGTGCCGTCCATCGAACTGCCCGCAGCCCAAAATTCGGCGCGGTAAGCGCTTGCTTCCTCTAAATACGATGCGTCGGGGCGCATCAGCAGCATTTTTTCCATGGCAGAGACCCTCTTTTCTGCGCTGGCAAAAAGCGACGGGACAAAATCGTCCCGCCGCCGAGTAAAGTTTAACAAACAGATTTACTGCTTTTGTCCGCATTCGGGGCAGAATTTCGCACCCGCCGTGAGCTTCGAGCCGCAGCTTCCGCAAACGGGATTCTGGCTTGCGCCGCATTCGGGGCAGAACTTTGCGCCCGCGCTCAATGGTTTCCCGCAGGAGATACACACGGCACCCTGCATCTGACCGGCGGGCTGCTGAACGGCCTGCTGCGGGGCGGAGACTGGCTGCTGACCGAGTGCGCCGCTCATCATCTGGCTCATCATGGCGGCTGCACCCATGCCGACGCCCATGCCGGTCATGCTGTTGGGTGTGCTTGCGCCCTCGCGCAGCGCCTCGGCTGCTTGGAACTGAGTGTACTTGTTCAAATCGCCCACAACGCCCATGGAGGTGCGGCGATCCATTGCCTTTTCGACCTCTTCCGGCAGAGAGATGTTCTCAATGACGAAGGATGTGAGCTTGAGACCGATGTTGGAAAGGCGGGGCGACAACGTCTGCAAAGCGTAAGCGCCCAGCTCGTCATAGTTGGCGGCCAAATCCAGCGCGGGAATCTTGCTCTGGGCGATGGCATCGGACAGACCGGACACAATGGTGCGTTTGATTTGCCCGGTCACATATGCGGTCGTAAATTCGCCGTTCGTGCCGAACACCTCGCGCAGGAAAACCTTGGGGTCGCTGACGGCAAAGGAATAAATGCCGAAGGCGCGGAGGCGAATCATGCCGAATTCGCTGTCGCGCATCATCACGGGATTGCTCGTGCCCCACTTCTGGTCAAGAAACTGCTTGGTGTTCACGAAGTACACCTCAGCCTTGAAGGGGGAATTAAAGCCGAATTTCCACGATTTGAGCGCGGTCATGATGGGCATGTTCTGGGTTTGCAGCTCATAGCGGCCGGGGGTGAACACATCCGCCAGCTGACCCTCATTGACCATCACGGCGACCTGACTTTCGCGCACGGTGAGCTGTGCGCCCATCATGATTTCCTTGCCGCCGCAGTCATAGCGATAGACCATCGTATCCGCCGTCGAATCCTTCCATTCGATGACATCGACAAGCTGGCCGCGGATGATGTTGGAAAAAATGCCCATAGGATAAGCCTCCTTTATATCATAAGCGTAATGTCAGCATGATGTTATTTGCCCGTCTGCGGCGCCACCAGCGCCGTCATGGACGGCAAAACCTTGGTATCTACAATCCTCAGGTCAAGGTCAAGATATTCCTTGATGAGCAGCAGGGAATTGTCCACATGCGCGGCCGCGCTTTGGCAGAAGGCGCTGTCATCGGCCTTGAGCGTCAGGGCGGGAATGGCGGCCAGACGGATATGGCGGTTGGTCAGCACGGCCACGGCGTAATAAATGTTGTCAGCATAGCGGCCGAAGAAATTGGAGCGGAGCGCGTTTTCCAGACGCTCCTGCCCGTGATGCCAGCGGTCGGCCAGATAGACCTCGCCCTGCGGCATATCGATTTCAAACAGCATGCAGGTGCGTTCGGGATCCATGTGCGCACGGAGCATATGCAGCCAGTTGACCATCACGGATTTTTTCGTGATTTCTCCCGCCAGCAGAGAATGCGTCATTTCGTCCTGCACCAAGCCCATCAGCGCTTCGTCGTCATAGACCTCATCGGCAAAATCGGCATGGAGACGGTTCAGAAGATGCCTCAAATCCTTTAAAATAACAAGCTGTCTGTCCGCAGCGGAGCGGATGTTGAAGATGGGAAGCGTCGGTTTCTTTTCTTCCAGATATTTTTCTAACCTGGCCGTGTCCTCGTGTGCAAAGCGAAATCCGACTGCGTCAAAGTCGGACACACTGAGCAGGGAAACGGCTTCATCAACGGTGGAAGCGAGCACGGGTGGCTTAAAACCCCGCTGCATCCAGTCAATGTCCTTTTGCACCAGCTCGTTGATTTCAGCCACATCGGTCGCCAGCAGCAGCTTGTACATCCTCAGACCTCCAACAGTGTTTCTATACCAGTCACCATTATACAGGATGCGTGAAGGTTTTGCAATGAAAACAGCAATTTAAGTTTTGGATGAAACATAATAGGAACGGATGATTCGGGCGAAAAGCCGGGTGGGAAGCAGCTTGTGCAGAAGCACGGCCAGACGCTGCGAAGGGCTAGCAATGATAAGCTTGCAGGGCAGACGCTTTTTTTGAAGCGCATGGGCGATGCGCAGCCCCAGCTTATCGGGGTCGCTGCCCTGCTGCTCGTCATGGGCGATTTTTGCCACGGCGCTGCGGTAAGCGGCGGCATAGGGCGAATGCCCGTCCGTATGCTCCGCATGCCGCCGATAGATATCAGAGCCGCCCCGATGGTCGCCCGGCTCAACCACGCAGACGGAGACGCCGAAGGGCTTGACCTCCATGCGGAGCGATTCCGCAAAGCCTTCCACGGCATGCTTGGCAGCGGTATACGCGCCCTGAAACGGGATGCCGAGCACACCGTTTACGGAGGAGAACAGGACGATTTTTCCCAGCCCTTTTTCGCGCAGCAGCGGAAGCACCCGCCGAATCACGCGCACCATGCCTAAAAAGTTTGTGTTCAGGACATCGAAAAGCTCCGCGTCCGTATAGTCCTCGCAAGCACCCAAGGTCAGCACGCCCGCGCAGCAGCAGAGCGCATCCGGTGCGCCGTACAGCGCAAACGCCTTTCGGCAAAACGCGGCGCAGGAGGCGTCATCAGTCACGTCAAGCTGCAGCCGATGGCCGCAGTCACTTTTGCCCTCATGATTTTTAAAGGAACGGGCGCCGGAAACAACGGTCATGCCCGCCTTTTGAAGCGCGGCCGCCGTGTGCAGCCCCAGACCGCTCGATGCGCCGGTTATCCAAACCACCATCATCATCACTCCGTCAATGCAAAAAAGTGGATGAACAGCTACATTATATAGGATTTTATGCTATAATGCAAATGCAAGTTTGATTTCGGAGGCGGCTTATGGCGGACTGTGTACTGATGGCAGGCAAGGAAAAAAGGGTGTTCGGCGGGCATCCGTGGATTTTTAAGAGCGATATCAAGCGCGTGAACGGCGATTTTGCGCCGGGCGATGTGGTGAGCGTCAAAGCGGCCAACGGGCGGTTTTTGTGCAGGGCGCTGTATAATCCCGCCTCGCAGATAGCCCTGCGCATCATGACCTATCGGGATGAAAGCGTGGACAGGACGTTTATTTTTGACCGCGTGAAGCGTGCCGTTGACTATCGCAGGCGGTTTGCGGACTTGAATTCCTGCCGCCTGATTTTTGCGGAAAGCGATGGCCTGCCTGCGCTGATTGTGGATTCCTTCGGCGGCGTTCTGTCCATGCAGTCGCTCTGCCTCGGCATGGACCGTTTGAAGGAGGACGTCTGTGATGCGCTGGAGGAAATGCTGCACCCGCTGGGCATTTATGAGCGCAATGATGTGCCCGTGCGTGAATTGGAGGGAATGCGGCAGCAGACGGGCATTCTCCGCGGCCAAGTGCCGGATAAGGTGGAAATCAAAGAAAACGGCGTGCGCTTCCTTGTGGATGTGAAGAATGGCCAGAAGACGGGCTTTTTCTTAGACCAGAAAGAGAACAGGGCGGCTATCGCACCGTTTGTGAAGGATGCGCGGGTGCTGGACTGCTTTACGCACACCGGCTCGTTTGCTCTCCATGCCGCCAAATTCGGCGCGGCGGAGGTCATCGGCGTGGATATCTCAGAATTTGCCTGCGAATGCGCGCGGGAAAACGCCGCGCTGAACGGCTTTAAAAATGTCCGCTTCGTTGCCGCGAACGCTTTTGACTTTTTAAAGGAGCAGTCTGCCTCCGGCGAACAGTACGATGCGGTCATTTTGGACCCGCCCGCATTCACCAAAACCCGCTCCGCCGTGGCCGCCGCTGCCCGCGGCTATAAGGAGATAAACCTGCGGGCGCTGAAATTGATTAAGAACGGGGGATACCTTGTCACCTGCTCCTGTTCCCAGCATATGCTGCCGGGGCAGTTCAAGGATGTGGTGCTGGAGGCCGCGCATGATGCCCATGTGCGGCTGATGCAGGCGGAATACAGGACGCAGGGACGCGACCATCCCATCCTTCCGGCTGCGCCCGAAACACAGTATCTGAAGTGCGGTATTTTCAGGGTAGAAAAGTGACGAATCAGACATCAAAATGAAAATATGCAGAAAAGCTGCATAAAAAGCCCTGCGGTATGCATAAAACATGAAAGAACATTCAAAAAACATGAATAAAAATTCAAAAAAGTATTGACAAGGAAATCGGGCGGTGCTATACTGACGTTGTTCACTTGAGGGACATCAATTTTTGAAGGAAACGATTTTGAGGAGGAACGAGACTATGAAGAAGCTGCTTGCTTTGACCTTGGCTGTTATGATGGTATGGACGATTTCCGCGACCGCGCTGGCCGATGAGCTGCACATGGCGACCAACGCCAATTTCCCGCCCTATGAGTATTACGAAGGCGAAACCATCGTCGGCATCGATGCCGAGGTTGCGAAGGCAATCGCCGACAAACTGGGCATGGATCTGGTGATTGACGACATGGAATTCGGCGCCATCATCGTGGCCGTGCAGACCGGCAAGGCCGATATGGGTATGGCCGGCATGACTGTCACCGAAGAGCGCCTCCAGAGCATCAATTTCACCGATTCCTATGCGACCGGCATCCAGTCCATTATCGTGAAGGAAGGCTCTGCCATCACGAGCGTTGATGACCTGTATTTGGAAGGTAAGGACTGGCAGATCGGCACACAGGAAGCGACCACCGGCGCGATTTATGCGGCTGATGACTTTGACGGAAAGACCGGTACGGTTTACACCTATAAGAACGGGGCTGACGCCGTGGCTGCTCTGGTCGCCGGCAAGCTGGACTGCGTCATCATCGACAACCAGCCCGCCATGAAGTTTGTCGAAGCAAACGAAGGTCTGGTCATTCTGGAGACCGCGTATGCCGTGGAAGACTATGCCATCTGCATCGCCAAGGACAACACCGAGCTGCTGGAAAAGGTCAACGCCGCGCTGAACGAGCTGATTGCCGACGGCACCGTGCAGGCGATTGTCGATAAGTACATCTCCGCCGAATAATGGAGCGGCGGCAGAAAGCTAAGCGGACGGGAGCGAGTAATCGCCCCCGCTTCGCCTGTTCACGGATACAAGAGTAAAACTGGGGGAAAAGACATGGCTGAATGGTTTCAGGGTTTTCAGGCGGATTTCTACCTGAATTTTATTGCCAAGGACAGGTGGAAGCTGCTTTTGAACGGCCTCGGCGCGACGCTGGAGATTACGCTGGTCGCCTGCCTCATCGGTATTGCAATCGGTACGGTCATTGCCATTATTCGTTCCACATGGGATAAGAATCAGGAAACGATGCGCAAGGGTATCGGCCGGACGGTGTTTTCCCTCGTCAACAAGCTCGCCAAGCTGTATCTGACCGTGATTCGCGGCACGCCCGTGGTCATTCAGCTGATGCTGGCCTATTATGTTATTTTTGCTTCCTCCAGAAATAGCATGCTGGTCGCCATGCTGTCCTTCGGCTTGAATTCCGGCGCATATGTGGCGGAAATCATCCGCAGCGGCATCATGTCCATTGACAACGGTCAGTTTGAGGCCGGACGCAGCCTCGGCTTCAATTATGTGCGGACCATGCAGTACATCATCATTCCGCAGGCGCTGAAGAATGTCCTGCCCGCGCTGGCCAATGAATTTATCGTGCTGATTAAGGAAACCTCCGTGGCGGGCTATGTCGCCATCAAGGATTTGACCAAGGCGGGCGACACCATTCGCGGCGTGACCTATTCGGCCTTTCTGCCGCTGATTGCCGTGGCGCTGATATACCTGATTCTGGTCATTTTCTTCTCATGGCTCGTCGGCAAGCTGGAAAGGAGGCTGCGCAACAGTGACCACTGATATCATTATTGAAGTCAAAAATCTGGAAAAGCACTTTTCCGGCGGCGATATCAAGGCACTGAACGGGGTCAGCGCGAAGGTGCATAAGGGAGAGGTGGTCGTCGTCATCGGCCCGTCCGGAAGCGGCAAATCCACCTTCCTGCGCTGCCTGAATTTGTTGGAGCTGCCCACCGGCGGCACGATTTCCTTTAAGGGCGTGGATATCACCGACCCCAAGGTCAATATCAACCTGCACAGGCAGAAGATGGGCATGGTGTTTCAGCATTTCAACCTCTTCCCCAACATGACCATTTTAAAGAACATGACCCTTGCGCCCATGAAGCTGCTGAAAAAGTCTAAGGAAGAGGCGGAAAAGAAGGCCATGTCCCTTTTGGAGCGCGTCGGTCTGGCTGACCGCGCCAATGCCTACCCCAGCCAATTATCCGGCGGGCAAAAGCAGCGCATTGCCATTGTCCGCGCCCTGTGCATGGAGCCGGAGGTCATGCTCTTCGATGAGCCGACCAGCGCCCTTGACCCCGAAATGGTCGGCGAGGTGCTGGATGTCATGAAGAAGCTGGCTTTAGAGGGCATGACGATGGTCGTCGTCACGCATGAGATGGGCTTTGCCCGCGAGGTGGGTGACCATGTCATCTTCATGGACGGCGGCGTCATCGTGGAGGAGGGCAGCCCCGAAGAAATTTTCTCTGCGCCCAAACAGCAAAGGACACGTGATTTCCTGAACAAGGTCTTGTAATTATCGGAAAATCGGCGTAAAATATCGGAAGATAGGAAGAGCTATCTTCCGATTTTATGGATGTTTGGAGTGTTACGATGAGCGAATGCACACATGATTGCAGCACCTGCGGCCAGAGCTGTTCCGCCCGTACCGAGCCGCAGTCTCTTCTTGAAAAGCCCTTGGAGGGGACGGAAATCAAAAAGGTCATCGCCGTGGTGAGCGGCAAGGGCGGCGTGGGCAAGTCAATGGTCACGGCGCTTTTGTCCGTTTTGAGCGAGCGGGCGGGCTATCAGACAGCTGTATTGGATGCCGATATCACCGGCCCGTCCGTGCCGCGGATGTTCGGTCTGCATGAGAATGCGACCGGCGACGGTGAAAGCATCAACCCCGTGATGACCAAAACGGGTATTAAGACCATGTCCGTCAACTCTTTGCTGGAGGACGAAACGGAGCCTGTCGTCTGGCGCGGACCCGTAATCGCCGGCACGGTGAAGCAGTTCTGGACGGATGTGAAGTGGGGAAAGAACGACGTCATGTTCATTGACATGCCCCCCGGAACGGGTGATGTGCCGCTGACAGTGTTCCAGTCCATCCCTGTGGACGGCATCATCGTCGTGACCACCCCGCAGGAGCTGGTGAGCATGATTGTCGAAAAGGCCGTCAACATGGCGGGCATGATGAACATTCCGGTTCTTGGCATCATTGAGAACATGAGCTATGTCGAATGTCCGGACTGCGGCAGGAAGATTGATTTGTTCGGTGAAAGCCACGCGCAGGAGATAGCCGATAAATTTAATTTGAAGGTGCTTGGCCGCATTCCGCTGAACGGGAAGCTGGCTGCCGCCTGCGATGCCGGCCTTGTCGAGATGTTTGACGGCAGCTGGCTGGACGACGCACTGAGGTTTATTCTAAAATAATCGAATCATACAAAGCCGTTCCCGACGGATGACCGGGGAACGGCTTTTTGATACGCTTCTCCGCATTATGCGGGGAAGGGAGGATGACTTTATTCAGCGTCTGTCGGCATCAGGCTGAGCAGAGGCTCAAGCAGTTGCAGGAGCAGGACATCATTTTCTTCGGTCTTGAGGGTATGATAGTTTTCCAATGCTTCGCTGACGGCGGCAAGCAGCGCGTTGTACTCTGCGCTGATGATATCGGAAGCCTCCTTGGTTTGCGCAAGCTCCGTTTCTTTGGCGGTGAGGACTTCTTTTGCCTTGGTCAGCTCGGCATTGACAGCGGTCGCTTCCTTTTCCTTTTCGGCGAGGGACGCGGTCGCCGTATCCAGCTCTGTCTGTTTGGCGGCAAGGTTGTTCTCAGCCGCTTCCAGTGCGGTCTTCGTGTCGGCAAGGTCTTTGGCAGCTGTGGCCAGCTCTGCTTCCTTGTCGGCAAGGTCATTCTTAGTTGCGGTCAATTCCGCTTCTTTGGCGGCAAGCGCATCCTTTGCCGCGGTATATTCGCTCTGCGCCTTGGTCAATTCATCCTTCGCCGTCAAAAGCAGCTGCTCAGCCTTGGCCAGCTCGTCGGCGTTGCTGTTCCGCTGTGCCTCCGCGTCCGCTTCTGCCTTTGTCAGCTTTTCCTGGGCGGTGGTCAGGTCATTTTTTGCGGTTTTCAGTTCATCATCGCGCTGCTCGGCTTCCTTCTCCAAGACGGCGATGCGCGCCGTCAGCTCCTTTTTTTCTGTTTCCAGCACCGAAATGGCTGCGGTATGCGTGTCGGTGCTGCTTGTCAGTGCCGTCACCTGCTCGGCGGCCGCCTGAACCTTTTCCAGCAGCGCTTCCTTTTCAGCCGTCAGCGTTTCGATTTCCGCCGTCTTCGTGCCGACAGCTTCCTGCGCGGCGATCAGCTTTTCTCCGCTCTCGGCAAGCTGTGCTTCCAGTGCTTCTTTCTTTTCAAGGGCGGCGGTCAGCTCGGCAGCGTTTGCTTCCAGCGCCTTTTTTTGTGCTGCCGACTCTGCCTCCAGAGAAGAAATCTTCTCCGTCAGATCGGCGACCTTTTGGGTCAGTGCTTCCTTTTCATCGGTCAGCGCCTGCCCGTTAGCCTCCGCATTTTCCAGCCTGCCCTGAAGAGCAGCCTTTTCCGTTTCAGCGGCAGTCAGCGCTTCCTTCGTCCTCGTCAGCTCTGCGTTGGCTGTTTCCAAGGCAGTCTGCGCATTCTTTAGCGCCGCGTCCGTTTCATCTTTGGCGGCATGCAGGCTTTCATTTTCGCTGCGCAGGGTCTCTATACTCGCATTGACGGTCAGCAGCTCCGCCGTCGTCTGCTCCAGCGAGGCATTGGCGGCTGTCAGCTGCTCGGCCATGTTGTGCTTCTGCACGGTGAAGACGATGACGAGAACAACGGCGACGGCGAGTATCCCGATTGAGAGCCAGATGCTTTTCTTCATGGTTCAGCACTCCTTACTTGCAGTTTTTTGTTTGTCAAATTTCTTTTTATATTTTACCTTATGATTCATGATCATGTCAACATAAAATTCAATGAAATTGATAAAAAAGATACGAAAAACAGAATGAATACGGGATTACAATGAAATTATTGATAAAATAACATACAAATTAAACAAAAATCAAGAAAACGCATTGATTTGTTAACAAACGGATAGCCGCTTATAGAATCTGTATTCTGAAACATCGAATTGCTGAGCGATTTATCCGTTTATATGAAAAAAGCGGGGAAAATCATACTTTGTATACCAAAGAATGATTTCCCCCGCAAAAAAGATACCTTCAGCTTTTTAATCTCGCCGCATTCTTCGCTCTCTGCTCGTGCGACAGGACGCGCTTGCGCATTCGGAGGGATTTGGGCGTGATTTCCAGCAGCTCATCATCATCGATGAATTCCAGGCATTCCTCCAGCGTCAGCGGATGGACGGACACAAGGCGCAGACTGTCCTCGGAAGCGGAGGCATTGCGCATATTGGTGACATGCTTCTGCTTGCAGACATTGACCACGATGTCACCGGGGCGGCTGTTTTCACCGCAAATCATGCCGGAATAAACGGGCGTCTGAGAGCCGATAAACAGCGTGCCGCGCTCCTGCGCATAGAACAGACCGTATTGGGTTGCCTCGCCGGTCTCAAAACAGACCAGGGCGCCCACGCTGCGGTGCGGAATATCGCCCTTATACGGCTCGTAATGGTCATATACGGCGCTCATAATGCCCTCGCCGCGGGTATCGGTCATGAACTCGCTGCGATAGCCGAACAGACCGCGGCTGGGAACAAGGAACTCAAGGCGTACCCTGTCCAGACCGCTCATATGCTCCAGCGTACCGCGCCGGCGGCCGATTTTTTCGATGACCGCGCCGGCATACGCCTGCGGGACATCGGCAATCATGCGCTCAATCGGCTCGCACTTCTGACCGTCAATGACCTTGTACAGCACCTCAGGCTTACTGACTTGAAACTCATATCCCTCTCGGCGCATGGTCTCAATCAGAATGGACAGGTGCAGCTCGCCGCGGCCGCAGACCTCAAACGCATCGGGCGTATCGCCGTCCTTGACGCGCAGGGACACATCCGTTTCCAGCTCTCGGTACAGGCGGGCACGGAGATGGCGGCTCGTCACATAGATTCCTTCGCGGCCCGCAAACGGGGAATCGTTGACGGAGAAGGTCATCGTCACGGTCGGCTCGGTGATGGCGACAAAGGGCAGAGGTTCACTTTGATTGGGGTCACATACGGTATCGCCGATGGAGATATCCGCAAGCCCGGTCAGCGCCACGATATCGCCCATCGAAACGCTCTGAGCGGGCACGCGCTTCAGGCCGTCGAACACGCTCAAGGCGGTCAGGCGCCACGGTGCGGTCTGCGCTTCGGGGTGCTGGTCATTGCAGCGGACGACCATCATGCCGTCCGACAGCGTGCCGCGGGCGATGCGCCCGACGCCGATGCGCCCGACATAGTCGTTATAATCAATGGTGGAAATCAGCACCTGCGCGGGGCCTTCGGGGTCGCCCTCCGGTGCGGGGATGTATTCCAAAATGGCATCGAACAGGGGCTTCAAATCAGTTCCGGGTTTATCAAGGTCGGTCGTCGCCGTACCCTTGCGGGCGGAGACATACAAAATCGGGCGGTCGAGGGTGTCGGGGTCGGCATTCAGGTCGTCCAGCAAATCCACCAGCTCATCCACCACCTCATCGCAGCGGGCATCGGGGCGGTCAATCTTGTTGATAACGAGCAGCACGGGAAGCTGCAGTGCCAGCGCCTTCTGCAAAACAAAGCGGGTCTGCGGCATCGGGCCTTCAAAGCTGTCCACCAGCAGCAGCACACCGTCCACCATCTTCAAAATGCGCTCCACCTCGCCGCCGAAATCGGCGTGGCCGGGGGTATCAACGATGTTTATCTTGTGGTCGCCGTAATGGACGGCGGTATTCTTGGCTAAAATGGTGATGCCGCGCTCGCGTTCCAAATCATTGGAGTCCATTACACGGTCGGCAATCTGCTGGTTCTGACGAAGCACATGACCCTGCTTGAGCATCTGGTCGACCAGGGTGGTCTTGCCGTGGTCAACATGGGCAATGATGGCAATGTTGCGAATATCATCACGAATCATGGACGTTTACCTGCCTTATTTCATCGTTTTAAATGAAAGAGCGCTGAAGCAGTCCTTCATTCGGCATGCGGATTTTCCTGCAAAGACCCAAATCCGTATCCTTGCGGGGACAATCAAGATTTTCCCTGACGGCGTCATAGCCGCTCGGCGGGGAAATCCCTTCCGCAGCCGTTCCTGTTATCAATTGAACCTTATTGCCCTGCCGTCCGGCGGCTTATGCCGCTGCTTTTCCAGACGCTCTGGCGAGATTGTGTTCAATCCAGGTCACTCTTTCTCCCATATGCATTAGGCCTTTATTTCTCGCGGCGCGATGTCGCTCAGCTCCAGCCCTTTATTTTTCTCTCCGGCCAGCCGGATGCTCCAATCATTTTCAAAGAACAGGACATTCCGGCTCAGCGAATCATAGCCGCGGGCGGTGGTCGAGGTGAGATTCAAATCATGCATATCCTTGGGCGTTTCCAGCACCCAGCGCACAAAGCGGTAGGGAAGCCTGTCCATCACCAGCTCCACACCGTATTCGCCCTTCAAGCGGTAGGCAAGCACATCAAACTGCAACTCGCCAACGACGCCGACAATGAACTCCTCCAAGCCCGTTTCATCGCGGCGAAAGGTCTGAATCGCACCCTCCTCGGAAAGCTGGGAAATGCCCTTCTGGAATTGCTTGCGCTTCATGCTGTCCATGGGCCGCACCCGCGCAAAGCGCTCCGGCGCGAACACGGGAATTTTGGCAAAGCGGATTTTTCGCCCCACGCACAGCGTGTCGCCCAAGTGATAAAGGCCGGAATCAAACAGGCCGATGATATCGCCCGGATATGCCTCTTCCACGCCCTCGCGCTCATCCGCCATGAACTGCTGCGGCTGCTTGACCTGAATGTCCTTGCCCGTGCCGGAATGCCAGACCGTCATGCCCTTTTTGAATGTGCCGCTCACGACACGCAAAAACGCCAGCCGGTCACGGTGCGCGGGATTCATGTTGGCCTGAATTTTGAAGATAAAGCCGGAAAAGCGCTCATCCGTCGGTTCAACCTCGCCCTCATCGCTCTCTCTCGGCGCGGGCGGAGGCGTAAAGCGGAGGAAGCGGTACAGGAACGGCTCAACGCCGAAGTTGGTCACGGCCGAGCCGAAGAACATCGGAGTCAGTTCCCCGCGGCGGACGGCAGCCAAATCAAAGGCGTCGCCTGCCTCGTCCAAAAGCTCAATTTCGTCATGCAGGCGCTTGCGGTAATGCGCGTCCAACGCACCCTCCAACGCGGGGTCATCAATGCCGACGACCGTCTTCTGCGCTTTGGTGCGGCCGTGGTCTCCGCCGGAATACAGCTCCACCGTTTTTTCATCTCGGTGGTAAACGCCCTGAAAATCGCCGTCCACGCCGATGGGCCAGTTGATGGGGCAGGCGCGGATACCCAGCACATGCTCCAGCTCCTCCATCAGCTCAAAGGGGTCTTTGGCGGCGCGATCCATTTTATTGACAAAGGTAAAAATCGGAATGTTGCGCAGACGGCAGACCTTGAACAGCTTGATGGTCTGCTCCTCCACGCCCTTGGCCGCGTCAATGAGCATCACGGCGCTGTCCGCCGCGACGAGGACGCGGTAGGTGTCCTCCGAGAAGTCCTGGTGGCCGGGGGTGTCCAGAATGTTGATGTGATAGCCGTCAAAGGAAAACTGCATGGCGCTGGAGGTGACGGAAATGCCGCGCTGCTTTTCAATTTCCATCCAGTCACTGGTGGCAAAATTTTCGGCACGGCGTGCCTTGACGCTGCCCGCCTGCCGAATCGCCCCGCCGTACAGAAGCAGCTTTTCGGTCAGGGTCGTCTTGCCCGCATCCGGATGGCTGATAATGGCAAAGGTGCGCCTTTTTTCGACTTCCCGAATCAGCGTTGACATGCTTCCTCCTTCAAGACCATCGGCGCTCAAAGCGCCGAACATAACAAGTTATTATACATAAAGCGGTTCATGATTGTCAATTCTCAAACCGCCTTTGGGCAAAAAAATACGAGAGGATGCTGTCCGCCATGAAAAGCATCCTCTCAGTAAAGTCAGATAAGATTACTCGGCGGCTTCGGCGGGATAGACACACGCCTGCTTGCCGTCACGACCCTTGCGCTCAAAGCGCAGGATGCCGTCAGCCTTGGCAAAGAGCGTATCGTCCTTGCCCATGCCGACGTTCAAACCGGCCTGAATCTTGGAGCCGCGCTGACGGACAAGAATGTTGCCCGCGAGGACGAACTGGCCGTCCGCACGCTTCGGACCGAGGCGCTTGCTTTCGCTGTCGCGGCCGTTGCGGGTGGAGCCCATACCTTTTTTATGAGCGAACAGTTGCAGGTTCAGCTTTAACATGAATGTTTCCTCCGTTCTGCTTCCGTCTGTTCAGACAGGCGGATATAGGATGGATACTGCGCTTGAATGTCGCGCAGCCCTTGGAATAGTCCCTGAAACAGGATCTGTGCATCGCGGCTTTCACAACCCTCCGGCAGATGCACGGCTAAGAAACCCTCGCCGCATTTTACATTCGGGCGGATATGAGCGACGCTTTCCAGAGAATTTGCACAGGCGGCAGTCAAGGCGGACACCGCCGCGCAGACGATATCGCGGCCGCTTTCGGCATATCCGGCATGGCCGGAGCAAAGAAAGCCGAGAATATCATCGTCCCTTTTGAAAAGGGTGACGCGAATCATTATGCGTTGACGCCGGTGATGAGAACCTGCGTATAGGGCTGGCGATGGCCGGCCTTGCGGCGATAGTTCTTTTTGGACTTGTACTTGAACACGATGACCTTCTGGCCGCGGCCCTGCTTGACGATCTTGCCGGTTACGGAAGCGCCCGCGATGTAGGGATTGCCTACCTCGATGGTCTCGCCGGAGAGCATCAGAACGGGGAAGGAAACGATGTCGTCCAGCTCGTTTTCGAGCTTTTCGATGTAGATGGTGTCACCCTCGGACACACGATACTGTTTGCCGCCGGTCGCAATGATAGCGTACACTGTAGCAGCACCTCCTGAAATAATTTTACCAGCCGGGCTTGTCTTGAAGGCAAAGAATGGCTTGTTTCAGCCATGAGGCAGCGGCTAAACGGCACACATTTAAAAGCCTCTCCCGTGCGGCGTACTGATATAAGATAGCACACAGGAAGGAAACTGTCAAGGATTTTGGCGGAAAAAGCGCGGGGCTGTTGAGAGTATCATTAAATGCAGAAAAAACAAAAGCGTTTTTTCATGCATTATTTTTTATCCGAAGAGGCGGAAGGAGGTTAAAACATTGAACGGATACAGTTATTTGACGCTGGAACAGCGCCGCGAGATCGAAAGAATGTATGCAGAGGGTGAACGCGTTGTTGACATTGCCGCCCGTCTGAAAAGAAGCGCCGCCGCTATCTACGAAGAGTTGAAGCGCGGCTATACGGGAGAGCTTGACGGCTACTACCGCCCGAAGTACAGCGCCGATCTTGCACAAGCGACGGTGCAAGAGAATTTCCGGCGCAGAGGAAACCGACGCGCGGCAAACTGTTAAAAACCGAAAGGAGCTATTCAATTATGTTCAGCAAGAGACCGAATGCCGCGTTTGCGGCTATCGCTTCACACCGGAGCGGAAAAAAACATCTACACGGCGGAAGAACCGCGTTCAGCGCTTGGAATGAAGATCGGTACAGCTTGCGCGATCTTCTTACAGATCAACAGCGAGAAATACACAGACGAAGAGAAAGGAACGGCAATTCTTGAAGTTCTGAAAATGCCGACGCATAACGAAATTTCAAAATCCGCCATGCTGGAGGTTATCGGCTATCTTCTGAATTTAGCATTTGACGTTCCGAAGGAAAGCGTGGCGACGGAGGAGTGGTGAAAATGGGCATCTTCGGGGCGCTGGCTATCGGGCTGGCCGTCATCATCCCCACGGCGATTGTCGAGGGCATCAGTGCTCTCCGGCAGCGCCGGAGGGAACGGAAAGAATGGGCATATTATTACAGCAAATATTACAACCTGCCTGCCTGCTTGCCACAGGCTGGCGGCAAGCAGGACAGGCAGACGACGGGCGCTGATTCGCCCGTTTGTAAAAAAGGAGGAAAAACAACATGGACAAACACCACAATAGCCCGATCCGGAGGCGGCGTGCGGCGATGGGGCTGACCATTCGCGGGCTGGCGGCGGTGGCAGGCATTTCGGAGGGCACGATATTCGGGCTGGAGCACGGGAAGAACGCTGCATCCAGGGCAAGCAGCGAGAAGCTGGCGGCGGTGTTTCACTGCGATGCCGAAGCGCTGCAGGCGGAGACGGACGCCTATGCAAAGCAGGAGCGCAGGGAGAAGCAGAAGACACGCGCCAAAGAGCAGGCGAACAGGAATGCCCTCCCTGCCTGTCTGACCGACAGGCAGACCGGTCATGCCTCCCTGCCCGTCAACCTGGCGGTCTGCCTGTCGGTCAGACAGGCAGACAGGCAGGCAGGGCAGGCAGGGCGGGCTGGACATGCGGCTGGTGCACGAGCGGAACCCGATGAAGAGCCTGAAGGGGCTGAGGGAGCGGGCGAAGCTGAGCATATGGACGGCGCGGAGAATCGCATCGATGTTCAGGACGGAATGGTGCTGGATTTTCCGGCAGGTGAGCAGCTGAAGCTGCATTGAGGAGGGTATGGATGATGGAGGCGTTTGAAATCGCATTGGGCTTCGGGGTGACGGTGACGCTGGCATTTGTCATCGGCGTAATTGCCGGGGCGTGGATGCAGGAAAAGAACACGCGGAAGCAGGCAAAATGCTTTGAGGACGAGGACACACCGCCATGGAGACAATAAGGATGCAATGGCCTGCCTGCCTGCCGCAGGCAGGGAAGGCATGGCGGAGGGTGCAGGAGCATCCGATAAAAGCGGAGGACGCGGACGCGCAAGGATGCGTGCTGGCGTGGCACATCCATCAGGGGTGTCTGGTGGTGGAGCGGCACTGGGCGGAGCGGAATACGATGATAACGCACTGGATGCCGCTGCCGAGCGCGCCGGATACCGTATATCCGGCCGACGCGGAACGATACGACATGGAGGCAAGACGGACGCGCAAAGACGGATGAAGGAAGGACAGATATGTGGGGACGAAGGAAGCAGGCGCTGGCGGAGATGCAGAAGAGGATTGACGCAGTGCAGGAGAAACACAAGGAGACCAGAGGATGGACACTGGACATGCTGACAAGGCTGGAATATGAGCTGCACGAGGCGCGGACGGAGAACGCGGCGCTGCCGGGTGCTGGCTTGTATGCGCGGAATGGGACGATGACAACATCAAGGACGTGCAGTGCGTCCGTGTTGACGGGAAAAAAATAAAGCCGGATACGTGGTACACGCTGAAAAACGGTGTTTTTGTGGAGGT
>CAVDRM010000023.1:0-37024 GCA_963611355.1 Anaerovibrio sp. | reverse complement strand
CCAGGGCGCAGCAGAACGCGCTGGAAACGGCGCGTGCGCAGGCGAAGGCCGAGGCTGCCGTGCAGCTTGACAGGCAGAATACTGCACAGTATAATAACAGTGAGGTGAACAACGATGCCGTACAGCGTGGAAGCGTCGATCAAAGCCAAGGGAATAACGCGGGAGAATTACCCGTGGCGGACAGACGAGATGACGGACGAGGAGATAACGTATATGCTGAAGCTGGACGAGGGGGAAGCCAACTACAGGGAACTGCACAAGGCGCATCCCAAGACAGTGGACAGGGAATACGTCGAGTTCATGCGCGACTTCTGAGCGAAAAAGGCCGCAACAACTTAACAGAAAAAGGCGTTACTGATTTGCACCTGCAAGAGGAAACCGATCAGCAACGCTTTTCTGATGCGCTGGAAAAGGCCAAGGCCAGCAACGACCACGGAGCCTATGTGGACAGTCAGAGCGTGAAGGCGCTGGAAGAAAAAGGCGCAAAGATGATCGTATCCGAGGACGGATTGGCCGGTGCCGCCGTGGCCACGGAGGGCAAGGAGGCCGGTAACATCTTCGGCGTGTTCAAGGACAAGGCCAGCAGGGCGCGCAGCGCCAGTGCGGAACTGATTATCCAGGCCATCGCCCAGGGCGGCAATAAGCTGGACTGCTACAACGGAAATCTGTCTGATATGTATGCCAAGGTCGGCATGATCCCCGTCGCCCGTGTGGCCTTTAATGAGGCGTTTATGCCGGAGGGCTGGAACGTAGCGCGGGATGATCACCCCGACATCGTATTCTGGCACCACAACGGCGACAGCGCCGATGCAGTGGCCGAAAAGTACGGGCTGGCGGAAGAAGATGGTGGATACCATAGGTATTCTGACGACGAGATCAAAGCCCTGCCTGTGTTTGACGGTGAAAACGGGTACAGCGAAGCATGGGCTTATCGTGACGGTCTTCTGGCGCAGCGCGAAGCAGAGCAAAATCAAATAACCGCTGCGAAAACGCAGCATACAGGAGAAACCGCTGCGAAAACGCAGCGCAAAGCCAAGCCTGACGGCATCAGCACCTACCGCGCAGGCGGGCAAGCCGTCACGCCGAACAGCACGCAGCCCACGGGCACGCCCAAGCGCAGCCCTGCGCAAATCGCAAAGCGGCTGGCGGACGACTTGAAGACCGGCTATTCCGTCGGCACGCGCAAAATCCGGCAAATGCCCGCAGAGGTACAGGGCATCTACGAAAACAGAGCGCGTCAAATCGCCGTCCGCTCCAAAAAGGCGGGCAGCTATGTCGTGACGATGCACGAAACGTTCCACGGCCTGAGCGAAAGGCTGGGCATGGTCGGCAATCAGCAGATGATAGACAGCCTTGACCCGGCCTTCGCACAGGCGTATACGGCAGAAGAGCTTCCGGGCGAGGCGTTCGCGGAGTTCGGCTGGCGGTATATGCAGAGCGACGAGCTGGCGCGCTCCTTTGCGGGCGATGCCTATGTTGACGCATTCGAGGGCGCCATCCGCAGGGAGAGCATTGCCGACGCGGTGCATCAGGCGGCAAGGGACCTGCGGATGTGGCTCAACGCGACGACCAACGAGCGCATCGGCGCCATTGTGCATGACCAAAGCGAAAAACGGGACAATCGAGGCTGGAAGCAGCGCTTCAGTGATTTGATTGCGCGCAACGTGGACGATACGGCGGCCGCCGAGGGCGTCGCCAGGGAAGCTCGCAAGCAGAGCGGGAAAAACAAAATCGACCTGTCCGAGGACATCCGCTCCAACGCGCTGATGAAGAACTTCTCCGACCGTCAGGCATGGAATCTGCTGTGCGGAAGCGGGCAGACCGAAATCGGGGACAGCCTTGCCGCAAGGTTTGAAAAGGCAGGTTTAAAAGCCGAGGACGCGTCCCTGCTCTACAACTACATGCTGGCGCTGCACTCTCTCGACCGCGACACGCAGAACAAGCCCGTCTTCGACGAAAGCATCACCACGGACGACCGCCGGGCGCTGATTCAGGACGTTCAGGCGAAGCATCCGGAGGTCGCGGCGGCAGAGCAGGTGTTTCAGACGTTCCGCTCGGAGCTTTTACAGCATTTTCTGGTTGACAGCGGACGCATGACGCAGGCCGAGCTGGACGCGCTGAACAAGATGTACCCACACTATGTGCCGACCATGCGCGTTAAAGAAAACGGCGTGAGCGGCAAGCGCGGGAACAAACAGCAGAACACAGTCAAACTTCAGGCGGCGCGGGGCAGCACCGAGGACATCATCAACCCCATGGATTCCTTCGTCACAATGGTCGGAAACATCGTCTCCTGGAACAACGCGAACAAGGCGGCGCTTGCGTGGGACAAGGTATACAACCGCTATGAAGGGATGGGCTGGTTCGGCACGCAGGTCGCCGAGGTCGATACGCAGGCGCGGGTGCGCGACGTTCAGGCGCAGGTCGGGCAGCTTCTCATGGGCAACACCTCCGATGACGTGCTTCAGGACGTGCTGAATGTTTTGAACACGCACAGCGGGCTTAACCCGAGCATCGGCGCAGGCACCTCGCCGAACCTTCTGGAGGTGCAGCGGCCGGACGGAACGAGGGTGTATTATGAGATGCACGACCCTGAGCTGTTCAAGCTCCTCACCTCGCAAAGAGAAGTCACCTCCGACAACGGCCTGCTCAGGCGCATCGGCAAGGTGACGCGCACCATGAGCATGCTGACCACGGGCAGCAACCCGCTGTTCTCCGGCAGAAACTTCATGCGCGACTTCCAGACCTCCGTCAACTACGGCTCATGGGCAAGCAACTATGTGACCGGCGCCGCAAAATGGCTCGGCGCCCCTACGACGTATGGACAAAGAGCGGCGAGTATGAGGACTATGTACGGCTTGGCGGCGGCGGCTGGACGCGCATCGAAGCAGGCTCCAGGAAGGGTGCGGAGGAATACAGAAGCGCCCTGTTCAAGGGCTATGACACGCAGGGCGTTAGCGGGAAAATCAAATGGCTTGGAGACAAGGCGGCAGCCGTCGTCACTCTGGAAAGGCTGAACGAGGCCGTTGAACAGACGAGCCGCTATGCCGAGTACAAGTACGGCAGACACGACAAGAGCACGCAGGCCGGACAGGTGGAGGCATTTCTGGCCGCGCAGGAAGCAACGGTCGATTTCGCAAGGCGCGGAAACGGCGCATTCGTCAGCCAGCTCAAGCAGATTATCCCGTTCTTCGGCGCAAGCGTGCAGGGCGTATACCGCACGGGGCGCATGCTCACGGAGGCGGAGCGCGGGCGTTTCCCTGCCCGATTTGCGAAAACGGTTATCAATACCGGTCTGGCGAGCGCCTTATGCGTCGGCCTGCTCAAGAAGTTCCTTGACGACGACGAAAAGGAAGCCTATGAGCTGATGAGCGACGACCTGAAGTCGCAGCACTTCTACCTGCCCAACTTCGCGCCGAGCGTGTTCGGCGAGCAGCCGCTCATCCGCATCCCGTTAGCGCAGGACCCGCTCACCTACTTTGTGAACGGCGCGGTCACAAACGCCTTGTGGGGCGGCACGACGGACGACGGCTTTGCCATTGACATGGGCGCCGTCGCCGAAACCATCCTTGACAACCTGAACCCCATCGGCAGCACCATCTTTGACCCGCTGATTTCCGTTGCGACCAACAAAAACTGGTACGGAAGCAGGATTGTTCCTGCGCGAATGGAGGACTGGGAAGCGAGCGACCAGTACAGCGATGACACGCCGGACGTTTTCAGGCAGCTCGGCAGGGCGTTCAATACGTCCCCGATGATGCTTCAGTATCTGGCGGAGCAGTACACGGGCTTTATCGGCAAGCTGGCCATTCCGATGCTGAGCAAGGACTTTTCCGGCGCGAACGGCGGCATCTCTGCGGCCATCACCACGGCGCGAAAGACCTTCACGACAGACCCGTGGAAGAGCACCGACGTCATCAACGATTTCTATTCGGGCTATAACCTGCTCAACACATTCAGGAAGGCAGCGGCCAACGAGCGCCCGGCGAACATGCTCCGGCGCGGGCTGAGCGCCGAGGAAGGCACGGCAGCCTACGAGGAAGCCACCGCGCTTCTGAGCAAGGGCGGGGCTGTTTACGATGCGAAGAAGGCCATTTCCGACGGGTACGCGGCGATTGAAAAAATCGAAGCAGACCTCGAACTGACCGACGAGCAGAAGTATCAGCTCACGACCGCCGAGCGGCAGAAGATGATTGACACGGCTTTAGACGCGCAGGAAGCAATCGGCGCGTTCAATGAGAAGTACGTGAACGGCAGGAACATCGTGACCGATGCGCTGATTGAGGGCATCACCGTCCATATTCCGACCGCGTATGAAAAGCTGGACGATACCTTCAGGAACGACAGCGGCAAGGCGTACATGACGCAGGCAAGCGAGGTCTGGGAGAAGACCGGCAACGACAGCGCGCTGCCGCATCCGAACAGGAGCTTCACCACCAACGGGAAAACAGTCACCGTGAAGGACGCGTACTGGCGGCAGTACTGCGAGGACTACAAGGCAGCCTATCAGGACTATCTGGCCGACGTGTACAACTGGGATGAGCTGAGTGATGAGGACAAGCTCGAAACGCTCAAGAAAGCGCATACAAAAGCGCACAACCAGGCAAAGAAATGGTGTCTTGACGCTGAGGCATACGATGTCAGCGAATGACAATGCTGAAAAAGGCAGGTGATATATGCGCTTTGACGACATCCATCGGTCGCGCATAGACGCGGCGGAAGAAGCCTACGGCCTGACGGATGACGAGAGGGACGTGCTGGCGCTGTCGAGACGCGGAAAGACCGTCGTCTCCATCGGTCTTGCGCTCGGAATGAGCGAAAGAACCGTCAAGCGCCGAAGGGCATCCATCACGAAGAAGCTGAACGGGCTGTAGGAAGGCAAAAAAGGCGGGGATTGCTCCCCGCTTTTTTTGTTACGTTAAAATACATACTGCCGGAGGTTTTGACCTTTATCTGTCCCCGATATGACCCGCCGGGGCGCTTTTTTTGTGCCAAAATATACGCGATGGGAGGTGCAGCCGTGTTCATAGAGTGCAATCCGAATCCGCTTGGAGCGCGTGTCGGCGACTGCACCGTTCGGGCAATCAGCAAGGCAACAGGCGACACATGGGAGCGAGCATACTGCGGTTTATGCGCGGAAGGATTTCGTCTGGGTGATATGCCAAGCGCAAACCATGTATGGGGTGCGTATCTCCGAAGAAACGGCTTCCGTCGCTTCGCCTTGCCTGACGAATGTCAGGACCGTTATGCGGTTGCGGATTTCTGCCGAGACCATCCGTCCGGCGTGTATGTCTTGGCCATCAGCGGACACGTAGTCTGCGTAATTGACGGCGACTACTACGACACTTGGGACAGCGGCGCGGAAGTGCCTGCTTACTATTGGCAAAAGGAGGACTGACGATGTACGGATATAACCCTTATATGGCAATGCCCGGACAGCTTGAACAGCTGAGAATGTCGCAGCCAACTCAGCAAAGACCGCAAAACGGTATGATATGGGTGCAGGGCGAGGCTGGCGCCAAAAGCTATATTGTCGCCGCCGGAAACACCGTCCCGTTGTGGGACAGCGAACAGCAGACCGTATATATTAAGTCTTGCGATGCGTCCGGAATGCCATCTATGCGCGTTTTGGACTATACCGAGCGCGCAGCGCCTAAATCCGTGATGCCGATGAAACAAAATAAGTATGTGACCCGCGATGAATTTAACGCGCTTGTGGCACGGCTTGACGGCATGAACACAAAACCCGTCAAGGGAGACAAGGAGGCGGCAGATGAATCCGCTGTTTAAGGCTCTTGGAAATATGCCTGCATCCGGCATGATGGGCAATTTCGGGCAAATTATCCAGCAGTTTCAGCAGTTTAAGGCGAATTTTCAGGGCGACCCTGAAGCCGAAGTCCAACGGCTTTTGCAATCCGGCCGAATCAGTCAGGAGCAGCTTAACCAGCTCCAGCAGGCGGCTCAAAAGGGTTGGAAGGATTCGATCCCAAGATGAGCTATGGCTATTCGAGAGTGGAGATCGACGCCGACGGCAAGGAGCACTACTATCGCGATGGTCATGAGTTCAAGCGGATGACTACGCCTGGTGCGATGTATTTGTGGACTGGTGCTTCGTGCAGGCCTACGGTCTGAACGCGGCGCTGAAGCTGACCAATCAGCCGCTTGGCAAGAACAACTGCGGCGCTGGATGCAAATACAGCCGCCAGTATTACCAGAAGAAAGGGCGCTTGTTCGATGCGCCGCAGCCGGGCGATCAGATCTTTTTCTGGCCCAAGGACGCTATCGGCGGCCCCGCCGTGCAGCATACGGGACTGGTATACGCCGTGGACGGCAGCTACGTTTACACCATCGAGGGCAACACCTCCGGCGCGAACGGCGTGGTCGCCAACGGTGGCGGCGTATGCAAAAAGAAGTACCGCCTGACCTACAATCGCCTTGCCGGTTACGGACGGCCGGACTGGGGGACGGAGGTCGAAACCCAGCCTGTTACGCCCGTGCAGCCTGAGCCTACGATTCCCAATGGAAAGGTAATTACCATCACGGCGAACTCGGTGAACATGCGCGTGGGCGATTCTACCAAGTATGCCAGCCTGGGACATCTGAAAAAGGGCGAAGTGCTGGAATGGGTGGCTGACGCGCCCAACGGCTGGCACGCCGGGCGGCATGGGAAGCAGATCGTCTGGGTATCCAACAAATACTCCGCCGTTTCCGGCGGCTAAGCAGAAAGGCGAGAAGTATGGATTCATGGATTCAGATGGTCCTCACCATCGTCTGCGCGGTCATTGCGTCCTCCGGTTTCTGGGCGTATATTTCCAAGCGCTACGAAAAGAAGGACGTCAAGACGCGGATGCTCGTGGGGCTTGCCCATGACCGGATTTTGTTTCTGGGGATGCGATACGTTGATCGGGGGTATATCACCCGTGATGAATATGAAAACCTCTACGAGTATTTATATCAACCTTATGAAAAGATGGGCGGAAACGGCTCCGCCAAACGTGTAATGCAGGAAGTAAACAAGCTGCCGATTCATTCGCAGTAAGCCAAAAAAGGAGGAGCAACCATGCTCAAAGCAATGTTGAGTCAGCCGATGGGCGGCAAGACTCAGGAAGAAATCGTAGAAACCCGTGAACGCGCAATTCGTGCGCTTCAGGAGCGGGGCTGCGAGATCGTCAACACGCTGTTTACGGATGATGCGTGCAATACGACGTTTCGCTATACGTGGTACAACAAAGAAGCCATGGAAGCGCGTGGTGGGCAGATTCCGCTGCGCTTCCTGGCAAAGTCTCTGGAAAACATGAGCCTTTGCCATGCCGTTTATTTCTGTAAGGGCTGGGAGCGGGCCCGCGGCTGCCGCATCGAGCACGAAGCCGCCAAGGCCTACGGCCTGGAAATCATATACGAAGCGTAAGGAGGAAGCAAGTATGTTGAGCAACAAAACCTACGACGTTCTCAAGTGGATCGCGCTGTATCTGCTGCCAGCGCTGGGCACGCTTTACTTCGCGCTGGCGGGGATCTGGAACTTCCCCTATGGCGAAGAAGTGGTCGGCACGATCACTGCCGTCGATACCTTCCTTGGCGTGCTGCTGGGCATCAGTACCGCGCAGTACAAGAAGGAAAACGCCCCGCTGGATGATTGACATGAATTGACCTTTTGGGAAAGCGCTCGTCCACGCGGCGGGCGCTTTCTCTTTTGGTTTTTGAAAAAAGGAGGAAAATCTGTGGATGCTCAGGTTCCGATTCATCAGAAATACGTTCTCTCGATAGATGAAGCGGCTTTATATTTTCACATCGGTGTGAACCGATTGCGCAAACTTGTTTCGGAGCATAAAAACGCCGATTGGGTGCTCTGGAACCAAACCCATGCGCTGATTAAGCGCGCACGATTTGAGAAGTTCATTGATTCTGTTAATGCGTTATAAGAAAATCTCGCCACGGGTGTTGAGAATTCAGATAAACTATGGTATACTATGTTTGTCAGAGAGTATCTTGGCAACGTGGCGGCTCGGGATAAGGAGGCGTTCATGTCAACCAAGAGAAAAGACACCAAAGGCCGGATTCTCAGAGACGGAGAGATCCAGAAGGCCGACGGAAGGTATGAATTTCGCTATTATGATGTGAAAGGCGAACGAAGAAGCATTTATTCATGGCGGCTTACCGCGACTGATCCAATTCCGGAAGGCAAGCGTGAATGCCTTAGCCTCAGAGAAATGGAACGGGATATTCTTCGAGATGTTCAAGACGGCCTGCTGACGCAGCAGAAGGTTGCACTGAATGCCCGGTGGGATGATTACATCGCCAACAAACCTGAGCTGAAGCAGTCCACACGCACGAATTACCGTTACATGTACGATAAGTATGTGCGGGAAGAGATTGGGCATCTTGAGATAACGTCCATCAACTACAGCACCATGAAGAAGTTCTTCAATCACCTGCTGCATGATTGCGGATTCAAACCAAACAGTGTGGAGATAGTTCACACCATTTTGCATCCTGTGTTCACCATTGCCATGCGCGATGGATTGATTCGGATGAATCCAACGGATGGCATCATGGCCGATCTCAAGCGGTCTAACGATTGGGAAAAGCCAAAGCGCCATGCGCTGACGGAAGAACAGCAGCGAGCCTTTATGGCTTATGTGGAAACCAGCGATAAGTATCGTCATTGGAACCCGCTGTTTGCGTGTCTTCTTGGAACGGGGTGTCGAATTGGAGAAATGCTGGGGCTTCGATGGGAGGATGTGCTCTGGAAAGAGAACATCATTTCCATCAATCACAATCTGATCTATCGTCTACAGGATAACGGTAAGGTGGAGTTCCACATCACCACGCCAAAGACCCGCAAAGGTATCCGGATAATCCCGATGTTTCAGAATGTTCGCCGCGAGCTTCAAAATGAGTATTTGCGGCAGCAGGAAGACGGATTTTGTCAGGATGTTGTGGATGGCTACTGCGGATTCATTTGGCAGAATCGTTTCGGAAATGTGCTCAGTCCTCATTGTGTGAATCGTGCCATCGCCAGAATCGTTGATGATTACAATCAACGTGAACAGCGTATAGCTTTGGTTGAGGAGCGCGATGCAGTCATTCTTCCTCATTTCAGCGTACATCAGTTGCGTCACACATTCTGTACACGCCTGTGCGAACGTGAACGTGATTTGAAGCTGATTCAGGAGATTATGGGTCATGCGGATATTTCCACGACGATGGATGTATATAATGAATCCAACACTGACAGGAAGAAGGCCAGCTTCGCCCGTCTGGAAGCGATTACGGACCTCTTCTGAGTTTTACCACAGAATTTACCACAAACGCCCATTGGGTTATAAAGGTTTATGTGGCATTACGTGCAAAGGGATGGATAATAGTTCATGAATAATGCACAAAAATCGGCTGATTTTGGCACTGAAAGTCTAATCCTCTGTATGAAACCTTTTTGCAGCCCACGGACGATATGCACAACTACGTCTACCTGGCCTATGACAACGCGCTGGTCTGCTGTGCGCTGCGGGCGCTGGCCAGGTTGCTGGAACGACCCGAGCTGGAGCAGACCGCCCAACGCACCCGGCAGGCGGTATATGCGCACTGCGTCAGGGAACAAAACGGCAGGCTGTTCTTTGCCTGGTCGGTGGATCTGAACGGCCATTACGATATCTACGACGAACCGCCGGGCAGCCTGCAATTGCTGCCTTTTTACGGCTTCTGTGATACAGACGACCCCGTCTGGCAAAACACGGTTTCTATGATTCGGGACGAAAGCTATCCGCTGTCCTTTGCCGGGCATCCCATCGCGGAAATCGGCTGCAGGCACGCGCCTCACCCGTGGATTTTGTCCATCTGCAACAGCCTGCTCAGCGGCCACAGGGAAAGCGCACTGCGGCATCTGCGCCGCACGGCCATGGACAACGGCGTGGCCTGCGAAAGCGTGAACGAGGACACGGGCGTATGCGAAACAGGCGAGGCCTTCGCCACCTGCGCCGGCTTCTTGAGCTATGCGCTGTATTGTGCCTGTCAAAAAACTGTTTAAATATCCAATGTATATTCATCAGGGCATCACCGCACAAATAAGGCGCGCGATAAATCGTGCATTTTTGTCAGATACGAAACGCAAAAATCGAAGGTTTGCTTGCTGTAAATTGAAATTTTTGCAGGAAGCAGATATGTAAAAGTTGGAAACCCGAAAGGATTTTCAAGTCTGCCAAAGGCAGACTGCCGATGCCTCGATCAAGGATTGAGGCGTGACGCCTTTCATTTTACACATAATCCATCCACGGCAAAGCCTCGTCATCCCGTCCTGTCAGCGCACCAGCGCTGTTCAGCCTGCAAAAGTCGTTTTGTCGGAGGGCTTCATACAGCACGATGGCGACGGAGTTGGACAGGTTCAGGGAGCGGGCGCCGGTGCGCATAGGGATGCGGACGCAGCGGTCATAGACCCGCGTCAGCAGCGATTCGGGCAGCCCCTTTGTTTCGCAGCCGAAGACCAGAAAATCATCGGAGCCGTAAGCCGCCTCCGTATACGAGCGCGGCGCCTTGGTGCTGGCGAAGTGGTAACTGGCATTCGGAAACCGTTCCATCAGCCGTTCAAAGGTCGGCAGGACGGTGATATTGACCATCGAAAAATAATCCAGCCCCGCTCGCTTCAGATATTTGTCCTTTAATGCAAAGCCGAGCGGCTCTATCAGATACAAATCGCTGCCCGTAGCGGCGCAGGTGCGGGCGATGTTGCCCGTGTTCTGCGGGATTTCCGGCGCATACAGCACAACGTTCAAAGCCTGATGCCTCCCTTTTTGACCGCCCGCACGATGACCTCGTAAAGCCCCAGCAACTGAATATCGCGCAAAATGTCGGTCACGGCCTCCTCCATGCCCTCGGTTTTCCGCAGGTCACGCCCCCAAACGGCCTCATCGGACAAAACGGCATAGGCCAGCGAATCCGGCTGCATATCGCAGGACAGGCGCGAAAACATATACAGCGCGTCCAAATCCTTTTTGAGCGGCACATTGTCGCCCTGCCAGCCGATGATTGTATAATACTCCCCGCTTTTCCGCGCCCCGCAGAACAGCATGATAACGGCGCTCAGCGCAATCAAAAGCAGCGGCGTCTGCGTGCCGATGTGCGGCAGAAGCAGGGATTTGAAATCGCCGATAAGACCGTCCAAACGGTCGTCCGTGCGCGGCGAGACAGCCCGTGCGGACAAAACACGGCAGGTATTCACGACGGCGTCATTCCGCCCCTCTTCAGGCAGGAGCGGCATCAGCTCATTTTGCAGAAGCAGGCCGAAAAACGGGCGCAGCGTCTCGTCCGCCATGACCTGCGCCACGGTTTCCTTTTCAAACAGCACGCCCAGCGGCACAAGGACACATTCGCTCTCGGCGCGCAAAAGCACCTCGCTGCTTGCGGTGGCAAAATTCAGCATATCGGCGTCCTTTCAATTCAATGATTCCAGCAGCCATTGATTTCCGTCCGTTGCCAAATGCAGCGTGAAATATTCGGTGGTGGTATAATAAAAATGCAGCTCGGCAAGCTGGCACTGCGAGGCCGTCGTTCCGCTGACCCCGCCCGTCAGAATCGTCACGAGCGGGGAAATTTTTTTGAGATACGCCTCATTTGCGCCGCGATAGCCGTGATGCGAAAACTTGAGAATGTCGGCGGCAATATCGTACGCATCGGCGAGCAGCTTTGTCTGCGTGGCAAGCTGAATATCGGCGGCAAAAAAGGCGCGGCGCTCGTTTAAAGAGACCATGCACATCATGGAGGCGTTGTTGACGCCGTAGACGCTGTCATCTATGCATTGCAGCATCCGAATGACCGCGCAGCCCAAATCAAGCGTGTCGCCGTCGCCCATGCGCTCCACAGGCACATCGTATTCGGCCGCCCATCGGTAAATCAGATCCTGCATCCGCTGATTTTCATCATTCTCAAAACCCGTCTGCGGAAAGCCGGTGATGATTTTACCGATGGTTATGCCGTTTTGCAGCAGCACGCGAATGCCGCCCATGTGATCGGGGTCGGGGTGGGAATTGATGACATAATCAACGTGTGTGATTTGGAGACCGGTCAGCAGCTCCATCAGTGCGCCCTTCGCCTGGTCGGGGGTGCAGGCGTCAATGAGGGCGACCTGCCCGCCGCACTTCAGCACCGCGCCGTCACAGCCCGAAATATGCGGAAACCAGATATGCAAAAGCTCCGCTTCCGAAGAAAAGGGCGCTTCCAGCGTCCTGTTTTTCAAACGGTTGACAACGATGTCCTCCTCAGCCCCTGCGGATAGGGGCAGCAGAAAAAGCATGACCAAAATACAAACAGTTTTCTTTAACAACATGGCACTCCTTACAGACAACGCACAAGATTTTTTTGATGCACATTCAGGCAGTGCGCCGAATTGCGCGGCGATGCCTTTTTTATACCTCCGGCCAAGAAGCCTCCAGCGCATTCAGCTCCCGCTCGAAGGGCTTAAAGAACGGTGCCTGCGGCACGGGCGCGACAAAAATCATTTTCTGATGCTGGGTCGGATGCTCCAGCGTCAGGCGCATGCCGTACAGGGCAATCTGCTGTCCGGGCTTGCCGCTGCCGTAGCGGTTGTCGCCCAAAAGCGCGTGACCGGCATTCTGCATTTGAACGCGGATTTGATGCGCACGCCCCGTTTCCAGACGAATGGCGGCTAAAGAGCGCCCGTCCCGCACGGCCAGCGTCCGCCCGTTCAGGATGGCAAGCTTGCCCTCGGCCTTGAGGTAATCCGGCACAACAAAGACCATGTTGTGCTCCTCGTCCTTTTTCAGGTAGTCCGTCAAGCGGAAGCGCTCCGGCGTTTCTCCCTCGCATACGCAGACGTATTCACGATTCAGCGCATGGGTGCGCACCTGCTCGGAAAGGCGGGCGGCGGCCTTGCTTGTCCGCGCAAAGACGAGCAGGCCGCTCACCGGCCTGTCCATGCGATGCACCAGCCCGATGTACGCCGCGCCAGGCTTTTGATATGTTTCACGCACATATTCCTTGACGGCGGACAGAAGGTCGCCGTCGCCCGTCCTGTCGCTCTGCGTGAGCTGGTTGGGCTTTTTCAGCGCAACAATGATTTGATTGTCTTCATATAAAATCGTCGGTGCGTTTTCCATGCGCCTGTATCATCCTTTCTTGCTTCAGCGGAGCATCCAGCGCCCCGTGGCGCCGCAGGGCAGCACGCCGCCGGACTGCACGGGCAGGCAGACCTCCTGAGAATCAATGCGCCCGCCAAATCGTTTCTGCACGGTGCGCCCTAAAATGTTCGTCAGCACGGCTGGCTGAAAGCCCGTGGTGTAGCTGTTGATGAAAAAGAACAGCGGCGCATCGGACAGCGCCTGCGCGCAGGTATCTGCAAGGCTGTACAGCTCGTTTTCCAGCTTCCAGACCTCGCCCGTCGGCCCGCGTCCGTAGCTCGGCGGGTCCATCAGAATGCCGTCATAACGGTTGCCGCGCCGCAGCTCACGCTTGACAAAGGACAGCGCGTCCTCCACGATAAAGCGGCAGTTTTCCTCCGGCACATCGGACAGGACGCGGTTTTCCTTTGCCCACAATACCATGCCCTTCGCCGCGTCCACATGCGTGACGTGTGCGCCCGCCTTGGCGCAGGCAGCGGTCGCGCCGCCGGTGTAGCCGAAGAGATTCAGCACCTTGGCGTTCGGGCGCGTTTGAAGCAGCGCCCGCATTTTGTCCCAGTTGACCGCCTGCTCCGGAAAAAGCCCCGTATGCTTGAAGCCGGTCGGCCGGACATAAAACCTCAGGTCGCGGTAGCCTATCACCCAGCGCTCCGGCATGCGCTCGCGGAAATCCCACGCACCGCCGCCGCGCTCGCTGCGCGTGTAGTGCGCGTGCGCCGCCCGCCATGCATCATCGTCCAAGCCCCGCGGCCATATCACCTGCGGGTCTGGACGCGCTAAAACATACGCGCCCCAGCGCTCCAGCTTTTCACCGCCGCCCGTGTCCAGCACGGCAAAGTCCTTCCATTGGTCCGCTAAAAACATGCTGTTCTCCTTCAGAGCAATCACGCAGGGTACGGATTTTCAGGATTTCTCTGTTATGCGGCGGGGTGCGGGGGAATAAGTCCCCGCACCGCACGCCTGCTTTCCTTTATGCCTTTTCAATCCCAATCGTCGCCTTTTCGCCGTTCAAATCGTTCTCGCGGACGAATGCGGCGTCAGACGCAGGGGCAAAGGTAAGGGTGACCGCCAAAACAGCCTTCCGCACCATCTCGGAGAAATGCTCGATGGCGTTCTTTACCTTGTCCGTTGTC
The DNA here is from genome assembly GCA_963611355.1 of Anaerovibrio sp. Taxonomy (GTDB): domain Bacteria; phylum Bacillota; class Clostridia; order Christensenellales; family Aristaeellaceae; genus CAVDRM01. The sequence goes on along the minus strand of CAVDRM010000023.1, from coordinate 22,764 downwards.
TCCACCGTCACGCTGATGCGGTCGGTCACGTCCAGCCCGGCCTCCTTGCGCATGGCCTGTACCTTGGAAATCATCTCACGCGCATAGCCCTCGTCGATGAGGTCGGGGGTCAGATTTGTGTCCAGCACAACGGTCAGCGCGCCGTCCACCTGAGAGGTGTAGCCCTCTTTTTTGACTGCCTCGACCAGAACATCTTCTTTGCTCAGAACGATTTCGGTATTGTCCATGGTGAGCGTTACGGTCTCGCCGCGCTCGAAGGCCGCCACGACCGCAGCGCCGTCCAGCTTCTGCAGCTCGCCGCGCATCCGTCCGAGGAAACGCCCGTAGCGGGTCTTTAAGGTCATGAAGTTGGGCTTCAAATCATAGTTGACAAACTCGCCCGCATTCCTGATAAATCGCACATTCTTGACGTTCAGCTCGCTCTCGACCAGCGTCTTGTACTCCTCGCCGAAGCTCGCGCCGGAAATGTACAGGGTGCTGAGCGGCTGGCGCACCTTCATGTTGGAAAGATTGCGGCAGGCGCGGCCAAGCTGCACGGCGTTTTCGACCGCTGCCATCTGCCGCTCGATTTCCTTGTCTGTCATCGTCTTGTCCGCAATCGGGAAATCGCAGAAATGCACGCTCTCCGGCGCAGTCTCGTCCTGTGTGCGGACAAGGTTCTGATACATGCTCTCCGCCATGAAGGGCGTGAACGGCGCCAGCAGCTTGGACAGCGTCACCAGCACATGGTACAGCGTCGCAAACGCCGCTTCCTTGTCGCCCGCCATGCCCTTGCCCCAGAAGCGCTCACGGCCGCAGCGGACATACCAGTTGGACAGCTCGTCCACAAAGCTCTGAATGGCGCGGGCGGCTTCCGGAATGTGGTAGTCGGACAAATCGCCGTCCACCTCGTCAATCAGGGTGTTCAGCTCGGACAGAACCCACTTGTCCATCAGAGAAAGCTCCGCCTTGTTCAGCGGATGCGCGGCGGGGTCAAAGCTGTCCAAATCGGCATAGAGGATAAAGAACGCATAGGTGTTCCACAGCGTGCCCATAAACTTGCGCTGCACATCGCTGACCGTCTCCGGCGCAAAGCGCGAGGGCAGCCACGGCGCGCTGGAGGAATAGAAGAACCAGCGCACGGCATCCGCGCCCTGCTTGTTTAAGACCGTCCACGGGTCGACCACATTGCCCAGATGCTTGGACATCTTGTGCCCGTCCTTATCCTGCACATGTCCCATGACCACGCAGTTCTTAAACGGCGCCTTGTTGAAAAGCTGGGTCGAAATGGCCAGCAGGGTGTAGAACCAGCCGCGGGTCTGGTCAATCGCTTCGGAAATAAAGTCCGCGGGGAAATTCGTCTCGAATTCCTCCCTGTGCTCAAAGGGATAGTGCCACTGCGCAAAGGGCATGGAGCCGGAATCGTACCAGCAGTCAATGACCTCCTTCACGCGATGCATTTCCTTGCCGCATTCGGGGCATTTGAGGATGACATTGTCAATGTAGGGGCGGTGCAGCTCCGGCAGGTTGACAGGGCCGACGGCCATTTTTTCCAGCTCCTCGCGGCTGCCGACCATGTGCGTATGCCCGTCCTCGCACTGCCAGATGGGAAGCGGCGTGCCCCAATAGCGCTCGCGGGACAGCCCCCAGTCCACCACGTTCTCAAGGAAGTTCCCCATGCGGCCTTCCTTGACGTTGTCGGGCAGCCAGTTGACGGAGCGGTTGTTGCGCACCAAGTCATCCCGAACGGCGGTCATGTTGATAAACCACGTCGGGCGCGCATAATAAAGCAGGGGCGTGTCGCAGCGCCAGCAGAACGGATAGCTGTGCTCATAGAGCATTTTTTTGAGCAGAAGCCCGCGGCTCTTTAGGTCCGCCATGATGCTTTCGTCCGTTTTCTTGACGAAGACGCCCGCCCACGGCGTGCCTTCCACGAACCTGCCCTGCGCATCCACCAGCTGCACAAACGGGAGATGATTGTCGCGGCCGACCCGTGCGTCGTCCTCGCCGAAGGCCGGCGCGATATGAACAATGCCCGTGCCGTCCGTCAGGGTGACGTAATCGTCCGCCACGATATACCAGGCCTTTTCCTTCGGATGCGCAAAGTCATACAGCGGCTCGTATTCCATGCCGCACAGCTCCGCGCCCTTGACGGTCTTGAGCTTCGCCATCTTTTCCGTATCTTCCGGCTTGAAGACGGCGGGAATCAGCGCATCCGCCATAATCATGGTGTCGCCCTCAAAGATAAAGAAGGTGTAGTCCTCATGCGCGTTGACGCACAGCGCGACGTTGTTGGGCAGCGTCCACGGGGTGGTCGTCCATGCGAGGAAATAGGTGTTCTCCGCGCCCTTCACGCGGAAGCGGACAAAGGCGGAAAATTCCTTCACATCCTTGTAGCCCTGCGCCACCTCGTGAGAGGAGAGCGCGGTGCCGCAGCGCGGGCAGTAGGGGACGATTTTGTGACCCTGATAAATGCGTCCCTTGTCCCAAATCTGCTTGAGGCTCCACCAGACGGACTCGATGTATTCGTCATGGTAGGTGACATAGGGATGCTCCATGTCCGCCCAATAGCCCACGCGCTCGGACATGGCCTCCCATTCGTGCAGATATTTCCACACGGACTGCTTGCATTCCTGAATGAACGGCTCGATGCCGTATTTTTCAATCTGCGGCTTGCCGTCCAAGCCGAGCTTCTTTTCAACCTCCAGCTCGACAGGCAGGCCGTGCGTGTCCCAGCCGGCAATGCGCAGGACGGACTTACCCTTCATGGTCTGAAAGCGGGGGAACAAATCCTTGATGGCGCGGGTCTCCACATGGCCGATGTGCGGCTTGCCGTTTGAGGTCGGCGGGCCGTCGAAGAAGGTGAAACGCTCGCCGCCGTCACGCAGATGAAAGGAGCGCTCCATGATGCTGTTGTCCTTCCAGAACTTCAGCACCTCCTGCTCGCGGGATGCAAAGTCCATATCCGTTGTGACCTTCCTGTACTTGCCCATAAATGCTCGTTCCTCCTTAAAATGCAAATGAAATGCCGTGCGGACGGTCTTTCATTTCAGGCTGCCCTGAAGTTCTCATGCGCAAAATAAAAGCCGCCCCAAGACCTGCTTGGGACGGCATATACGCCGCGGTACCACCCAGTTTGACGGTCAAAGCCGCCCTCCTCATGCCCCCTGTAACGTAAGGGCAGAACGCCCGCTTTTTTCTTCGGCGGGAGGCTCCGGAGTGATTGAAGCGAAAACGCGCCCGCCGACCTTCCACCGCCGTCGGCTCGCTTTGAAAGCGCATCTGTCCCCGCCCGTCTCCATCATGGCCCGAAACAACGCTATTATATCGGAATTCCGGCTGTTTGTAAAGACTGAAAAAACGGCAGTCAGTTTGCAGGCGCCTCGGCGACCGCCACGATGCGTCCCTGCCCGTAAGGGTTGGCATAGGCCTCGCCCACAACGCCGCCCAGCGTGTCCACAATGTAATCGATAAGCACCTGATTATCCAGCTTCACGTCCTTTTTAAGCACCTTGCAGCCGGAAAACATGGTCATGCCCCCGCCGCCGTTGAGCAGGGTATGGTCGTGCCCCGCCAGCGCATAGGTTTTGTTCAAATCAAGCGGCTTTCCGCCTATTTTCACGTTCTTCACGCGGTATTCTCCGGTCACGCCGGTGAACGCGCCTTTATCGTCCATGGTGCAGGAGGAAGTGATGTATGTGTGAATCTCATACGTCATCCCCGCGACCTGCAAAAAGCTGCCGCATTCGCCCGGCACATCGCGTGCGCCGAACTCCAGCGCATCGAGCAGCTGCTGCCCCGTCACCTCCAGCACGTAAATCTGGTTGCCGAAGGGATGCACCTTCAGAATATCGTTGAGCGTGATGTCGCCCGCCGAAATGGACACGCGGATACCGCCGCCGTTTACCACCGCGACATCCGCGCCGGTCTGGTCAAGGTATGCGTCTGCGCACAGGTCGCCCAGATTGGTCTCGGCATTGCGGACGATGCGGACGGGCGCGCCGCCTGCCGTTTTTGCGACGGGGTCGTTGATCGTCAAATCGAACGCCGTCCTCGCCACGACCTGAGACAGCCGTGCATTCAAATCCTCCGTTACGGCGGTCACCGCAGCAGACACATCGTTTTCAATGCCCAGCAGCGCGGGCGCGGACACGCTGTTATGCCATGTATACAGCCCGTAGGACAGGGAGCCGTCCTTGGCGGAAACGGAAATGTAGCCCACGCCCTCCAGCTTGGTGCCGCAGGCGGCGCGGATGACGTCCTTGTCGTCCTTGTTCTTCATCACCAGCTGGTCTGTATCGTGGCTGTGCCCGTCCACCATTGCGTCAATGCCCGTGGTGCTGCCGAGCACATCGGCGTAGGTATAGGGGGCGGCGGACGCCTCGTTGCCCAGATGCGCAATGGCAATCACATAATCCGCCCCCGCAGCGCGGACAGCATCCACGGCGTTTTGCACGGCGGCATAGAGCTTTTCGCCCTTTTCACCCTCCATGAAGCTGTAAATATAATTTCCGTTTTCATCCTGAAAATACTTAGGGGTCGTCTGTGTGATGGTTTCAGGCGTGGTGATGCCGATGAAGCCGATTTTCAGCCCCTCCACTTCCCTGATGACATAGGCGGGAAACACAAGCTCGCCCTTTCGGGTGAAATTGCAGCTGATATAGGGGAACTCGGCTTTTTCCGTCAGGCGCATGAAATTATCCGTGCCGTAGTCGAACTCATGATTGCCGGGTATCGCCACGTCATAGCCTACGGCGTTCATCAAATCAATGATGGCTTCGCCGTCGGTGACGGTGCCGATGGGCTCGCCCTGAATGGCATCGCCGTCGTCCACCAGCAGAACGTTCACGGTCTTCGCCAATTGGTCGCGCATGGCGGCCAGACCGGCATAGCCGAAGCCCTGATCCACGCCGCAGTGGACATCGCTGGTAAAGAGAATCACCAAATCGCGGGTCAGCGCGGGAGCAGCCTCATCCGCAGCCGCGAAGGTGCAGACGGACAGCATGGTCAATGCCAGCAGAAGAACAAGCAGTTTTTTCATAACACGCAGCCTCCTTTGTCATAGATAAGGAAGGGTAAAACCCGCCGCATATTTTACACGCTGCCTCGGCAGAAATCAAGCACAGCCGAAACTTTTTGCTTCCCGGCTCGTTCGATAACCATTCAAACATATTTTTCTTGAACAATAAAGAAATAACCTGTATAATGGTTGCGGGGGTGGTATCTTTATGGAAAACCGAAGGAAAAGAGGAAGCAAAAGCAAATGCGCAGCATGATCACCAAGGCCTTCCTGTTTGCCCTGTATGCGCACGGCGAGCAGAAGCGCAAGGACGGCCTTCCCTATATTATGCATCCTGTTGAGGTGGCGATGGAGCTGGCGCGCAACGGCGCGGACGAAGATCTGATCTGCGCGGGTTTTCTGCATGACACCATAGAGGACGCCTTTATCACGCGGGAGCAGCTTGTGGCGGCCTTTGACGATGAGATTGCCGACCTTGTGGTGGCGGACAGCGAAAACAAAGACGACACATGGGAGCAGCGGAAAACGGCGGCGCTGGAAGTGCTGAAGCGGCCGGGCGACAGAAGCCACAAGATGCTGATGTGCGCCGATAAGCTGTCCAACCTGCGGAGTCTCCATGAAGGGCTGGAGACGGACGGCGACGCGGTATGGAGCCGCTTCAAGCGGGGGCGGGACAAGCAGGCATGGCTGTTCCATGAGACCGTGAAGGCGCTTGCGCCGCTTTCGGGGCTTCCCATGTATGAGGAGCTGAAGCAGCTCACCGAGGAAATTTTCGATTCCGATTTGAAAGAAAAAAACAATGCAGCGAAAGGAAGTATCGTATGAGCCTGAGCATCGAAAAAAAGATTGGCGACAGCACGGAAATCGTCCTGTCCGGACGCTTGGACACTGCCTCCGCGCCGGAGCTGGAGGCGCTTTTGAACGAGGTGTTCCCCGTCGCCAGGGAGCTGGTGTTTGATTTGGAAAAGCTGGAATACATCTCCTCTGCCGGCCTGCGTCTGATTCTCAAGGCGCAGAAGACGATGCACCAAAAAGGCGGCATGAAACTCAGGCACGTCCCCGAACCCGTGATGGAAATATTTACCATCACGGGTTTTGCGGACTTTCTAACCATTGAGAACTGAGCCTGTCCTGTTTTGCATCCGATAAAATTCGGGATAAATTTCCCGCTTCCGGCAAACCGCATCCGGAGCGGAAAAGCCGCCCGAAGATGTTGTTTCGATAAAAAAGCATATGCATACCGAAAGGAGTGACGGTCCGAATGATTGTACTGCGGCTGGCGGCGGCGACCCTGTTTCCCATCCTGCTGTCGGGCTTTTTTACGCTGTGTGAGAAAAAAACAAGGTTTTCCGCATGGCGCTGCGGCGTCAGGCAGGGAATCATCGGCGTCGCATTCGGCCTGGCTGCCATTTTGTCCTCGGAATACGGCGTGCCTGCGGGCGACGGCGTCATGATCAATGTCCGCGACGCCGCGCCCTTGTGCGCAGGCTTGTTTTTCGGAGCGCCTGCCGGCTTCATCGCCGGTTTCATGGGCGGCCTGTACCGGTGGCTGTCCGTCTATTGGGGCGGCGGCATGGTGACGCGCACCGCCTGCTCCCTTGCGACCTTTCTGGCGGGCGTGTTCAGCGGCACGATGCGGCGGAAGGTCTTTGACAACCGGAACGCGGGCTTCCTGTCGGGGTTCGGCATCGGCACGACGATGGAAGTGCTGCACATGCTGCTGGTGCTCATCACGAATTTTCAGGATGTGTCCCACGCCTTTTACTATGTGCAGGTCTGTTCCTTCCCCATGATTCTCTGCAACGGCATCGCCGTCAGCGTTGCGGCGCTTATCAGCGGTTTTCCGCAAAAGCGCGAGGAGATAGACCTCAAGCACAAGCACCTGAGCTATGACTTCACCTTCTGGCTGCTGGTCTGCGTCGTCATCGCCTTTCTGTCCACCAGCGGCTTCACCCAGCAGGTCGTCTACCGCATCACCGCCGAAAACGCGGAGTTTTACCGTCAGGTGACGCTCTACATGGTGGTGTTCATGGAAATCCTGATCTACACGGCGATGTTCATCCTCATTTATCAGATGCTGAAAAAGAAGGTCGTCCGCAACCTGCAAAAGGTCAACGCGGGGCTGAAGGCCATCACGGACGGCGATTTGAACACGGTCATCGACGTGCGGGCCTATCGGGAATTTTCCGCGCTCTCCGATGACGTCAACGCAACGGTGGCGGCGCTGAAGCGCTACATTAAAGAAGCCGAGGAGCGCATTGACAGAGAGCTTGAATTTGCGCACCGCATCCAGCTCTCCGTGCTGCCCTGCGTTTTCCCTCCCTATCCCGACAGGACGGAATTTGATATCTATGCCTCGATGGACGCGGCCAGGGAGGTCGGCGGGGACTTTTATGACTTCTACTTTGTCAGCAAGAATCATCTAGCCTTCATGGTGGCGGACGTTTCCGGCAAGGGCATTCCCGCGGCCATGTTCATGATGACCGCCAAGACGATTATCAAGGATTTGACGGAAAGCGGCCTGCCGGTCGAAAAGGTCTTTACCATAACCAACGAACGCCTGTGCAACCATAACGAGGCCGGCATGTTCGTGACCGCGTGGATGGGCATTGCGGACCTAAAAACGGGCTCGGTGCGCTATGTCAACGCCGGGCACAATCCCCCGCTGGTGCGCCGTCATGACGGCAGCTTTGAATATTTCAGATCCCGTCCGAATCTGGTGCTTGCGGGCATGGAGGGCATTGAATACCGCGCAGGCGATATGCAGCTTGCCGCGGGCGATACGATTTTTCTGTACACGGACGGCGTGACCGAGGCCGCTGACAGCGCCGAAAGGCTCTACGGCGAGGAGCGCCTTCTGAAGGTGCTCAACGCCAACCAAAACGCTTCCGTTGAGGCGCTGTGCCGCGCCGTCAAAAAAGATGCGGAGGCGTTCGTGGGCAGTGCGCCGCAGTTTGACGATATGACCATGCTGGCACTGAAATATAAAGGCGGTGAAAAGCAAGCATGACGGAAAAGACCTTTGAGGCGTCTGTTGAAAGCATTGCGCTGGTCACGGCATTTGTCGACGCGCAGTTGGAGGCACACGACTGCTCCCCGAAGGCACAGATTCAAATCGACGTGGCCATCGACGAAATCATCGGCAATATCGCCTCGTATGCGTATCGGCCGGGGACGGGCAGCGTGACCGTGCGCTTTGAAGTAAAGGACGGTCATGCCTTCCTCTCCTTCATCGACAGCGGCGTCCCCTTTGACCCGCTGGCCTCCGAGGAGCCCGACATATCCCTGAACGCCGAGGAGCGCGGCATCGGCGGGCTCGGCATTTTCCTGGTGAAAAAAACAATGGACCGTATGGAGTATGAGTATCGGGACGGTCAAAACATCTTAAAGCTGGTCAAAAAAATCGACGGATAATCAAGGAGGAGCATTATGCTGAAGGCTGACTGTACAAACGGGACATTGACCATCGCGCTGAGCGGACATGTGGATTCCGTCAACGCGCCGCAAATCGAACAGGAGATAGGCGGGCTGTGCGCCCTCCACCCCCATGACGCGCTGGTGCTGGACATGGAGAAGCTGGAGTACATCTCCAGCGCCGGCCTGCGCGTTGTTCTGCGTCTTCGCAAGGCGGAAAAAACGTTCAGCCTGATAAACGTCAGCTCCTCCGTGTATGAAATTCTGGAAATGACCGGCTTTGTGGAAATGATGCCCGTGCAAAAGGCGTACCGCAGGCTCAGCGTGGACGGCTGCGAGGTCATCGGCCAGGGCGCGAACGGCAAGGTCTACCGCCTGGATCCCGACACCATCATCAAGGTGTACTACGACCCGAACAGCCTGCCGGACATTCAGCGTGAGCGTGAGCTGGCGAGGAAGGCCTTTGTGCTGGGCCTCCCGACGGCCATCCCTTATGACGTCGTCAGGGTCGGCGACGGCTACGGCTCTGTCTTTGAGCTGCTCAACGCCACGTCCTTTTCCAAGCTGCTCATCCAAAATCCGGAGCGCATCGATACCTATGTGGGGCTGTATGTCGATTTGCTCAAGACCATCCATGCCACCCATGTAAAGCCCGGCGATATGCCGCGCATGAAGGACGTGGCCATGGGCTGGGGCGAATTTCTGCGGGACTATCTGACGAAAGAGCAGGGCGACAGGCTGTGCGCCCTCATTCAGGCCGTTCCGGAGCGCGATACCATGCTGCACGGCGACTATCACACCAACAACCTGATGATGCAGGGCAATGAGGTGCTGTTGATCGACATGGACACCCTGTGCGTCGGCCATCCGATTTTCGAGCTGGCGAGCATGTATCTGGGCTTTGTGGGCTTCGGCGAGCTTGACCACGGCGTTCCGCTGAAATTCCTGGGGCTGGATTACGGCACGACCTGCGACTTCTGGCACCGCAGCCTGAGGCGCTATCTGGGCAGCGCGGATGAGGCGATTGTCAACAGCGTGGAGCGCAAGGCCGCGCTCATCGGCTATGCCCGTCTCATGCGCCGCACCATCCGCAGAAACGGCCTCAACACGGACGACGGCCGCGCCGTCATTGAAAACTGCCGCAGGCACATCGGCGAGATCCTGCCCACGCTGGACACGCTGGATTTTTAAGCAGGCCGCAAAGCAGCGCGGCACAGACACGGAAATGGGTCTGACCAAAGACAGAAGCACCCGGACGGAAAGTGACCGCACAGGAGGATGAGCATGCGAATTCGTATCGACAGAAAAAACGCCACCGCATTTTACGCGGTGATTCAGGCGCTGTATTTCTGCACGGTTGCCCTGATTGGCGGCTATGCCTCCGCCTATCTGCTGAACCGCGGCTTTACCAACGCGCAGATAGGCCTCATGCTCGGCATCGGCAATCTCGGCGCGGCCGGCTTTCAGCTGCTGGTCGCTTCGTTTGTTACGCGCACGGGCACGCAGCTGGGCAAGGTTATCATTTGTATCTATGCGCTTATCGCGGTGCTGGCGCTTGGGCTCCTTTTGCTGCCGGTCGGCGGCCTGGTCTTCTGCGTCATGTATGTGCTGGAGTTTCTGCTGCTGACCTCCATGCAGTCCTCCATCAATTCGCTCTATCGCGGCTACCATGAGCAGGGGACGAAAATCAATTTCGCCGTGTCACGCGGCGTCGGCTCGGCGGCCTATTCCCTGACAAGCCTGGCCGCCGGTATGCTGATTCACAAATTCACGCCGGACATCCTGCCGGGGCTGTACGCGGTTCCGTGCATGCTGCTTTGCGCTATCGTTTTTCTGTTCAACGCGCCGAATGTGGCCGAGCGGCAGGCAAGCAGCGTGACCCCGGCCGAAAAGAAAATTCTGATGCGGGAGTACCCCCAGTTTTATATTTTCTTTGCCGGTGTATTATGCCTTGCGACGACAAACGGCTTTACGGAAACCTTCCTTCTGCAAATCATCCGGCGAATCGGAGGCACCAGCTCGAACCTCGGCGTCGCCTTCTTCATCTCCGCCATGATGGAGCTGCCGGCGATGGTGCTTTACCGCCGCTTTGCGGACAAGGTGGGCAACCGCAGGCTCCTCGCCTTCGCAGGCTGGATGTGGGCGCTGAAGAACTTCCTCATCATGCTTGCGCCGAACGTATACTTCGTCTATGCGGCGGAGTTTCTGCAGTTCGTGGGCTATGCGATTTATGTGCCGGCAGGCGTCCGCTACATTGCGCACACGCTTCCCGAAAGCGAGTTTTTGAAGGGGCAGGCCATCGTCGGCAGCGCCTTTACAATAGGCTATCTGATATCCAGCCTTGTCGGCGGGTCGATGATTGATTTCATCGGGCTGCAGGCGACGATGTGGGGCGTACAGCTCTTTTCTGTCGGCGGCGTGCTTCTGTTCAGCTACGCCATGACGAAAAGCCTGAGCATGTTCCCTTCCGTGCGCACGGAGAAGGAAAACCAGCAGCCGAAAGCGGATGCTTAATCAAAAAAATCACGGAGGAAAGTCTTCGCATGAAACAAAAAATCAGCAAAGCGGGCGCGGATGCCATGGTATTCGGGGCGAACCTTTTACTGTTTGTGCTGCTGACAGCGCCTTTCAAGCTGTGGGCCGCCGCCTCTGAAATGACGCAGATGCGCCCCGCTGCCGCGCTCACGCCGGTTCTGGGCATGATTTTCGGCTGGCCCGCGGCGTTCGGATGCGCGGCGGGCAACCTCATCTGCGATTTGGCCGCCGGCTACGAGCCGTTCTATGCTGTGCTCAACAGCCTGCTGCAAATCCTCTATGCGATGCTCTCTTACTTCCTGTGGAAAAAGCTCAACCGCGAGCGCGGCGGAAAAGAATTCCGTCTCGACAGCGTGGCAAGAATGTTGAAATTCTGTCTCCTGCTGATTGTCAATGCGGTGCTGACCGTCGTCTGCTCCGGCGTGCTCAATCACGCCTACAGCGTGACGGATTTTCTTTCCTTTGACACCCTCTTTCTTTTTATCAACAGCTTCGATTCCGGCCTTCTTTTCGGCGCTCCGCTTTTGATTGTGGGGCATCTGTTCCAGAACCAGATTGAAAACCTGAAGAACGGGAACAAGGGGCAGCATATCCGCTTTTCCATGAACGAGCGCATGATACTCAATACGATTATCACCGGCCTTTGCATCTGCACGCTGGTGGGCGCGGCGGTCTATCTGACCGACAAGTACGGAACAAGCGGCAGCATCGGGCTGTGGGGAAAAATCTATCTCTTTGAAACGCTGGCCATGAACACGTATTTTGCCCTCTCGTTCGGCTTCATGCGCTTTACGGAGACGAAGATTTCCCGCCCGATTGAAGAGCTGGCGCAAATCGCCGGCCACTACTATTCGGGCCATGCGACGGACGCGCAGCGCGAGGAAATGATAAACGCCTGCAAAACCTACGCCAACGATTCCACGGAGGCGGGCGAGCTGGCGCGCTCCTATATTTCCATGGTTCAGGATTTGGGTAAATATGTGGAGAACCTGCAAAGCGTCATGGCGGAAAAGGAGCGCATCAACGCGGAGCTGACACTGGCCTCCGACATACAGGCGCATATGCTCCCGTGCATCTTCCCGCCCTTTCCGGAGCACAACGAGTTTGATATCTATGCCCTCATGCATCCGGCCAAGGAGGTCGGCGGCGATTTTTACGACTTTTTCATGGTCGATGAGGACAGGCTGGCGCTCATTGTGGCGGATGTATCGGGCAAGGGCGTTCCGGCGGCGTTGTTCATGGTCATCGCCAAGACGCTGATTAAAAACTATACGCAGATGGGCATGGAGCCGGCGGAGGTCTTCACGACGGTCAACCGGCTGCTTTGCGACGGCAACGACGCGGGGCTCTTCGTGACCGCGTGGCTTGGCGTGCTGAGGCTTTCCGACGGCGCTCTTGCCTATGTGAACGCAGGCCACAATCCGCCGCTGCTTCAAAAAGCGGAAAAGCCGTTTGAATACCTGCGGATGCGCAGCGGCTTTGTGCTGGCCGGCATGGACGATACAAAGTATCGCCAGAGCACGCTGACCGTCGCGCCGGGCGACCGCCTGTTCCTGTATACCGACGGCGTGACCGAAACGACGGATGCCTGCCAGCAGCTTTACGGCGAGGAGCGGCTGCGGGACTTTTTGAACCGCCACGCCGCCTGCAATGCGGTCGAAACGCTCCAAACGCTGGAGACGGAATTGCAGCGCTTTGCCGGCAGCACGCCGCAGTTTGACGACATTACCATGCTCCTTCTGGACTTCAAGGGCAGCTAAAAACAGCTGAAATCAAAAAGGCTTCGCGGCTTTGCGGCCTGATGAAATCGCTCCCTCCGCTTTTGGAAAATGCGGGGCGGCGTCATCATGTGCGCAGAGCCACTTTGTATCCGTTTGAAAATTTTTTTCAATACCCCTTTTTTTCCCCTTTTGCACGCTATAATAAAGGTGCGAAGCCCCTTGAGGGTCTGCTTCGAGAAATTTAAGACAAAGGAGACATCCACTATGAAGCGTATCCTGACACGAATCCTGTGCCTGGCGGCAGTCCTGATCGTCGGCATCCTGCCCCTGGCCTGCGCGGACGGCAACTATGGCTACTACTACGTAAAGACCGGCAACGGAAAATCGCTGAATGTCCGCAGCGACGCCTATAAGGCCGACAACGTGATTGCGCAGATTCCGTACCGCACCAAGGTGCTGGTGTACACCTACAACGCTAACAAGACCTGGGCTTACATCGAGACCCAGACTGCCAGCGCCGGCATCGTCAAGGGCTGGGTGCAGAGAAGCTTTCTTGTGAGCAAGGACCCCGGCAAATATTCTCCCTCCGGTGATTCCAGCCAGACCAGCGGCAAAACCGTCAACGACCTCAACACTGTCGCCAAGGCCATCAAAGTGCTGGACACCTCCTACTACACCGTGATTCAGACCACCAAGGCCACCAACTATGTGCATCTGCGCGTGTTCCCCGATACCAACGCGGTCTTCACCGCTGCCTATCTGTGCGACACCGAAATCGAAGTGCTGGCGGAAAGCAAGACTTGGGCGCAGGTTCGCATCGTGGAGGACGGCAAGGTCGGCTTCATCCTGAAATCCTGCGTTGCCACCCCCGTCGAGTGAAGAACGGAAGACAGCCGATAATCAATCATCAGGAGGAAACGATTTATGAAAAAGATTCTTGCTCTGTGCCTGGCCGTAGCCATGCTGCTGTGCTCTGTTTCCGCACTTGCCGATGCCGAGAAGGTCGTCATCAATTATGACGATGGCATGGATATTACCCAGGTGCTGCCCGAAGGCTATACCGCCGACTATGCTGTGACGGATGAAGGCATTCTGTGGATGTCGCTCATCAAGGACAACGACAGCCTGGGCATTCTCCTCGTGGTCGCCGCCGATCCCGACCATGACGACAAGGTTCGTCTGAACGACCTGACCGAAGAGGAAAAGGAAGCCTTTGCCCTGACGCTGTTTGAGGACATGGATCAGGAAGAATGGAGCATCATGGTCACCGGTCAGGGGACCGAGGCCGTTGTTGTCAAAACGACCGAGGACGCCTATGCCGCCGCGCTGATCTCCACCCTGTACTATGGCTACAGCGTTGTGCTGTATGTCGGTTATCCGGACGGCCGCGAGCTGAGCGATGCGGACATCGAAACCGCCATGCAGGTTCTCACGGATCTGACCTTTGAAGTCAAGAGCGCGGACTGACGCCGTTTCAAGTAAAGTAAACCGAACATAAAAAGACAGGGGAAAAGCGATGAGACAATGGAAACGCAGGTTTCCGGCCGCGTTGCTGGCGCTGCTCATGATTTTGAGCAGCGCCCCCGTGCTGGCAGAGTCAGCCACGGAGAGGGAAACGCTGGAGGAAGCCCTGAAGGTCAATGCCCTGCGCATTGTGCAAACGAACGACGAAGACATCAATATGTACCATAACGATGGTACAGACTGGAGCGCCTTCTATACGGCCACCCCCGAAAAGTACGACATGCGGGAGCATGACCTGATTTCGCCCGTTCGCAATCAGGGCATGTGGGGAACCTGCTGGGGCTTTGCCTCCATCGCAGCCAGCGAAACGGCTATTCTGAAGGCCTTGAACCTGACGGCCAGCGAGTATGCGGAAAGCTTCCTTTCTCCGCTGGATTTGTCGGAAAAGCATCTTGCATGGTTCGCTTCCTCCCACCTGCCGGAAGTCGAAGAGGGCAAGGATTATATCTTCCCGCAGCTGGTTTCTCAGGCTGGCGAGGGCTTCTATCCGCTGGATGATTCCACGGCCGGGCGCTACAACGCCGGCGGCTTCATGATGTTTGCCGCCACCCTGTTCGCCCTGAACGAAGGTCCCCGCACCGAAACGGAATTTCCCTATCAGGCGGCGGACGGCACAAGCTCCACCGCAGCGGACTGGTCGCTGGCGGAATCGGACCGCTTCGGTTCCAACTACCGGCTGGTCAACAGCCGCATCCTGCCTTCCCCCGCCACGCTCGACGCGGACGGCAAGTATGTCTACAACGAGTGGGGGACGGCTGCCATCAAGGACGAGCTGCTCCTCGGACGCGCCGTGACCATTGCTTATCATGCCGACCAGTCCATGGATCCCGAAGCGGAAGCGCAGATGTTCTATGACCAGCTCAAGACCGTGTTTGAAAGCGCCGGTGAAACGGTGAGCGATGAGGAGATAGCCCTGCTGCTGAAGGTGCTGACGAATCCCGAAGGTCTTTCGGATGAAGACGCTCCGTCACCGGAAGAGGCCGAGCATCTGCTGAAACTGATTTTCATCATCTATGCGGCTTATGGCGGCGAGACGGATGCCCCGTCTGTGGAAGACATCAAAGCGGAAGACGCTGCCGAAAGCACAGAGCCCGCGCCCGAACCGACTCCGGAAACCGAAGCGCAAAGCGGCAGCGACGAAATGAACGATGAAGATATTGCGGCGTTCTTTGCCGCGCTTTCCGGCGGCAAGACAGAGCCTACCGAGGAAGAAAAGCAGCAGCAGGAGGCCGAAGCCCGTGCGATGGCCGAAAAGCTGGGTGTTGATTACGATGCGTACACCGAGAGGTTCCGCCTGTCCGAGGAAGCCGATGCCAAGGTCTACATCGACACCACAAATTATGCCCAGTACACCGATGATGTGTATGCGAGCGCGAACCATGCCGTGACCATTGTGGGCTGGGACGACAATTACTCCGCCGACAATTTCCCGGCTGACCACCGTCCGCCCGCCGACGGCGCGTGGATTGTGCGCAACAGCTGGGGGCAAACCTACGGCAACGACGGCTATTTCTACCTTTCCTATTACGACCAGACCATCTGCGGCCCTGAAAGCTATGAATATGAGGTCAAGACGGCGCTGGAAGCGGGCGTTGATGAAAAGGTGCTCGCCTATGACTTTATGCCCGCCGGTTACGTCAATTCCGTGCAGCTTTCGGAGCGCATTCCGATGGTGAACGTGTTCACCGTGGCGGAGGACAGCGTGCTGACCGACGTGGGCGTGCTGTCTGCCGAGAGCATGACCCAAATCACCTTGGGCGTTTATCTGCTCAACGAGGATGCAAAGAGCCCCGTGGACGGCATCCTGCTGGACACGCGGACGGACACGTATGTGTATGCCGGATATCATCGCCTGGAGCTGCATCAGGGCTACAAGGTGCCCGCCGGCGCCAGGATCAGCGTGGTGCAGCTGCAGCGTGTGACGAACGACAACGACTTCTACTACACCATCCCCTATACCTGCAGCGCGAATCAGGCGTTTGTGGAAACGTGGAATGCCTTTGCGCTGAGCGATACGCAGAAGGCGCAGGGCTGGTTTGAAAGCCGCGTCAATCCGGGCGAAAGCCTGCTGTACATGGACGGCGCTTGGGTCGACTGGACGGATGTGCTCAAGGATCTTCAGCAGGAAGGCACTGCCTCCTACTATCTGTCCTATGACAACCTGAACATTAAGCTGTACGCTTCGCCCACCGAGCAGCTCGAAAGCCTGCACAGCCTGTCCGAGCCCGTTGCTTACAACGGTGCGCATGCGCGGGTGTGCGAAGACTGTGGCTATGCCATCGTGGAGCAGGACTGAGCGAAACCGCACAAAAGAGGAGGGCGCTTTCCTTTCGGGGAAAGTCCCTCTTTTTGGCTGTATACGAGAAACGCTGCGTCGGGTGTCATCTTTGTCCCGTGCGGGCAATCAGTCCGTGCGGGAAAAAAATCGCGCTGTCAGAAACGTGCGGAAGGGGACGGAGAATGTATACGATAAAATTTAACACGCGGGATAAAAAGCCGAAGGTTCGGAATATTGCGGTGCTGGCGGCTGCAACGGCGGCGGCGGCCGCCCTGCTTGCGGCTGCGGGCGCGGAGGCGCACGCGATTGCGATATGCATCCTGCTGGACGCCTTTTTTCTGGCGGCCATCGTCCTGCTCGTGCGGGCGTTTTTTGCGCAGATTGAATATAATCCCTATTCGTACAACACGATATACTATTGCGGATTTTCGTTTTTTCTGCTGTCGGTGCTTATCACCCACATCGTGCTGACCGTGCGCCTTGCGGCTGACCCACCCCTCTTTCTCGGGCAGAACTTTGCACAGATTACATGGCTCCTGTCCGCCTCGGCCAAAACCTATATGCTGCTCTCGTCCCCATTTATCCTGGCGCTTTCCGCCGCGCTGTGCGCCTCCAACCTTTCCCTGATTCGGCATGAAGGGCTGCGCTTTGTCAACGTGCTGGGCTTTATCCTCGCCTTCCTGCTGGTCGGCGGTGAGCTTTTCCTGTTTTTCGCCGACAGCGCTGTATCCGGCAGCGAGCTATATGTCCGAATGCACGATTTGCTGACCAACGTCTTTGCGGCGGTATATCTGTATTTTGAATGCATGGTGATTGGCATCATGATTGCCAATGCGATTACATCCCGCTATCAGCCGGAGCCCGTGCAGGATTTTGTCATCATCCTCGGCTGCGCCATCCGCAAGGACGGCACGCCGACGCCGCTTTTGCGGGACAGAATCGACAGAGCCGTCGCGTTTCGGAACGAACAGCTGGCAAAAACGGGAAAAGACCTCATCTTTGTCACCTCAGGCGGGCAGGGCTCTGACGAGGTCATCTCCGAAAGCGCGGCCATGAAGCGTTACCTGCTGAGCAAGGGGATACCGGAAAGCCGGATTTTAGAGGAAAATCAATCGACGAACACGTTTGAAAACATGAGGTTTTCCAAGGCGGTGATCGATAGCATCAACCCCCATGCCAACATCGCCTTTGCGACGACGAATTACCATGTGTTCCGCAGCGGGCTGTATGCGCGGCGCGTCAAAATGCGGGCTGTGGGCATGGGCGCGAAGGCCAAATGGTACTTCTGGCCGAACGCGCTTGTTCGGGAGTTCGTCGGCCTGCTGACCGAGCACAGGGGAAAACAGGCACTTATTGTGGGCGGACTCATTGTGTTCTATTCACTTCTCGCAATCTGGGCGTAACGCGCTCTTCCGCGCCGCCGTCAAAACATGCATTCAACGGGTCGTCCCATTTGCCGGACGGCCTATTTTAGTTACGCTTTGGTTACATAAAAATAGTATAATATCTATAGAAGCTATAAGTTTATGTTTAACAAAAGGCTTCGCTCAGACGATTTTCCTCAATGAACAGACTCCGATGAGGTGAGACAATGGAGGAATTTTCAGTCATATTGGAACATATGAATCCCTCTGTGCAGACGGCGCTCATGGCCGTCGGTGCGATGATTATACTTGTCGCGCTGGCCGCTCTCATCATCAGCGCGCTGCTCAGCCTTTCGTATATTCGCTATACGCGGCAGGAAAACAGCGCCCGCATCACCGGCGAAACCGCTGCGCGGCGGCTGCTGGACGCAAACGGTCTGCACGATGTCGATGTCAAAATCACCTCCTCGCTGATTTTCGGCAACAGCTACAGCCACTATTTTAAAACCGTGCGGCTGCGCCGCCTGTCCGTCGGGCGGAAAAGCCTTGCGGCGCTGGCGATGAGCGGCGAAAAGGTCGCGCTGGCGGTTCTGGACAGGGAAAACGACCCGGATATGCGGCTCCGCAACCGCGTTTCACCCTTCATCACCCTGGGGCCGCTCCTCTTCCTGCCGCTGATTGTTCTCGGCATGGTGACGGATTATCTGCTGGCGGGCGCAAGCGGCTATCTTACCCTGGCGCTTTGGAGCCTCGCCCTGCTTGTGTACCTGTTCTCCTTTGCGCTGTCCTTGACCACCCTGAAAACGGAAAAGAAGGCGCAGCATCGCGCCTGTTCCCTTCTCTCGGAGAGCGGGATGCTGACGGAGGACGAAAAGCCTCAGCTTCAAAAGCTCTTTCGGCTGTACAGCATCCAGTACATCAACGACGTCGTCCTGTCCTTGCTTGAATTTGTGCACCTTGTCATTGATGGCATCGCCATCTTCTCCGGCTCTGGTCTGGAAATGACGGGGAACAAATAAACAATGCAGGGATTCATCAGAAGCCGGTGCTTGCCGGCTTCTCTGTGTGTCCCCATGAATGTCTGCGGACTTTTTTTGACAGCCTGAAGCCGGTGCTTGCCGGCTTCTTTTTTTGGCATATTTTCGCGCCCTATGCCGATTTTTGCATACGAAAAGCCGCTCCCGCAAAGGCGGGAACGGCTTTGAACAAACCGATAACAGGGTAAAATCACGGGGTTGTTTCCGCTGCTTCCTCAACAGGCGCTTCGAAGGTCGCGTAGATGACGGCGGCCGCCCAGGAGGCGTACGCGCTGGCCTGATAGTTATACAGGTCGGGGCGGTAGAAATCAAAGTAAATGTTGGAGTACAGCGGCACCATCGGCAGCTTCTCGGCCCAGTAGGTCTGGAATTCCAGCCACTTGGCCTTATAGCCCTCGGTGTCCTCCGAATCCACACGGCGCATTTCGTCCGCCAGCTCCATCAGCTTTTCGTCCTTGAGACCGGACGTATTGAACGTGCCCTGATAGACGTCGTCCGTGCTGTAGGTGTAGTACGGGTCAAAGATGTAGCTGAAATTGCTGGCCAGGAAGAACATATCGTAGGTGCGGTCGGTCTGGCGGTAGTAATGCTGAAGCAGCTCGGCCATCGGCAGCTCGGTCACGGTGAGCGTGATGCCAAGCTCCTTAAAGCTCTCCTCAAGCTGGCTGACCACGGACTTCGCGGCAACGTTGTCCTGCGGGATGGCCATCGAGAGGGTCAGCGCCTCCATGGTGTACGCCTCGTTCGTTTCCGCAATCGGGTCGCCGCGGCTGACGCTCACGGCCTCCTCCTCGGTCAGAAGCGGGTCGCCGTTCAAATTCACGGCGCGGTAGCGCTGCGTGTCATTTTCGGCGTCATACGCCATGCGCTCTTCGTCATAGACCCAGCCATCGCGCACCAGATAGTCACGCGCCGCGTTGATGTCCTTTTCGTAGATGTTCAGCGCTTCCAGCGCCTCCACCTGCTCGGAAGCCATCCACTGGCCGTAGCCGTAGTAGCCGTAGACGGGCTGGCCGTAGCCCAGCAGGAATTCATCGCACAGGGCGCGGGAGTCCATGCTCAGGGCAACGGCCTTGCGGAGATATTCCGAGGCGGTACGGCCCTGCTCACAGGCAAAGGCGATGAAGCTGAAGCCGGCGCGCAGGTAGTAGCTGATGGCAAGCTCGGCGTTTTGGTACAGGGTCAGACCGTTTTGAATGACGGCGCCGCTGGACACCTTGTTGGCGATGTCGATTTCGCCGCTTTCCAGCTGGGCAAGCAGCTCATCGTTCTTGACGGCGCGGAATTCCAAATAGCGAATTGAGGGCTTCTGCCCCTCAAAGTTGCCCATATAGCAGGGGTTGATTTCAAACTTGGCCACATCGTTTTCATAGCTGACCAGCTTATATGCGCCGCTGGTCACGCTCGGATGGGACACATAGCCGGTCGCCTCGTCCAGCAGGGTGCCCGAAAGCAGCTCCGCCGTGAACGCGCCGCTGATGTACGCGCCCTGGCCGTCGTCCCTGACATCGCAGCCGGGCGCAATCACGCTCATCGGATAGGGCGTGACGTTCACCAGCGCCATCTCATAGAAGTAGGGCAGATAGTCCGCGCTGACGGTCAGCGAGAAGGAATCATCGCTCAGCAGGCGGACGCCGCTGAAGGCCTGCCCGTCCGTGCCCTCTTTTCCGGCATAGGCTTCCCAGCCAACCAGATGAGAGAACTGCTTGTTGGAAGCGCTCAGTGAAAGCAGCTCCGGCGATGAGAGCAGCAGCACGGAAAAGACATAGTCCTTCGCGGTGATTTTGCTGCCGTCGCTGTACTGCATATCGCTGCGGATTTTGAAGGTATAGGTTCTGTCGCCGTTCGCGGCGTCCTGCGCCTCGGCATGCAGGACAATGTTGTCGTTCACGGCATATTGCCCGCCGGATGTCCATGCCACGGTCGCCGCGTCATGCAGCAGGGTGCGCACGTCCATATCGGCTGTGTTGTTGCTCCACAGACCGCAGAAAAAGTCACCGCTCATCTGAGTCAGTGAGCCTACGACCAGCGAGTCCTTCTGGGATGCGTCCGTATCCTGCGCAAGGGCGCTGCCCGACAACAGCAGCATCAGGCTCAGAATCAGAGCAAGCAGGCGTTTCATGTGCATTCCTCCTTATTCCACTCTTGCCCGACCGACCCGTTTGACGGGGTCGGTCAGGCAGAACGATTGATGCTTTAGGTTGTTACTCGAAGCAGTCGCCGACGTTCAGGCTGATGGGCCCGCTGCCGATCGGGACATCCGGGATGATGATTTCGGGGGTCTTGGTGTAGTAGACGCGGATGACATTCAGCGTGCCGTCCATGACCACCATCAGCGGGCAGTTCTCCACATGGTCGAGACGGTAGCCGCCTTCGGACTTGGGCGTGTAGTTCGTGATGACCGTGCCCAGGCGTGCCCAGAAGTATTCCGTCTTTGTCGTATCCAGAACGCCTTCGTAGTAGTATTCCACGGTGTAGATTCTGCGCTCCGCGTAGATGAACACATAGCGGTTCAGGCTGTCGTCAGCCGTCACGAGCATCTCAAATTCTTTCAGGTCGCAGATGTATTCGGGCAGCAGGTCAACCGGCGTTTCGATGTACGTTTTGCCGTAGACGCAGTTCTCAACGACCTTGGTCTCGGAGAGAATCTTGCCCTTCGCGCTGTTCAGACGATACTCGATGGTGTACTTGAGATCTGTGCGGCGCACATAGTACACATGGATCTCCAGATCGTCGTTGGCGGGCATCGTGTCGCCATCGTGGAAATCGATTTCCTCGCCGTCCTTGGTCAGGGTCTTCATCGTCTTCGCATAGCAGAAGCCCGCGAAGTCCTTCTTATCGTAGGTGAGCGTCCAGCCGTAGCCGATGTTGTCGAACGTCTCGGTTTCAGCGTCAATCAGCTCGTACTCGTCGGACAGCTCGTTGTCCTTCAGCATCTGCCGGTAGTACTTCACCTTATAGCTGTAGCCTCCGGTTTCGTCCGTAACATCGGCTTCGCCTTCGGGCGTCTTCGGCTTCTCGGGATCCTTCGGGTCGGGGATGTCGTCGCCCTTCGCGGTGACGGTGTTCTCCACATTGCCCGCCAGGATGTCCGCCTCGGTGACGGTGTAGTCGGTCTTGTATTCTATCTCCTCGCCGACCTTAAGCTCTTGAATGATGTCTTGCAGGCCGGTCAGGGGATCGTCCACCTTCACGTTGTAGTAAGGCACGTTGCCTTCGTTCTTCACCTTGATGGTGTAGGTGATGGTGCCACCCAGCGGAACCTTCCAGCCTTCCGTGGCGTAATCGGAAGTCTTGGTCACGGTCAGGGTGACGTCAACGTCGTCCGTCTCGTCCGTAACCTCGCCCTCGCCCTCGGGGGTCTTCGGGTTCTCCGGATCCTTCGGGTCGGGGATGTCGTCGCCCTTTGCGGTGACGGTGTTCTTCACATTGCCCGCCAGGATGTCCGCCTCGGTGACGGTGTAGTCGGTCTTGTATTCTATCTCCTCGCCGACCTTAAGCTCTTGAATGATGTCTTGCAGGCCGGTCAGGGGATCGTCCACCTTCACGTTGTAGTAAGGCACGTTGCCTTCGTTCTTCACCTTGATGGCGTACTCGATGGTCTCGCCCAGCGCATAGGTCTCGCCGTTCTTCGGTTCGCTGGTCGTTTCCTTGGTCACGGTCAGGGTCGTGTCGACGTCGTCAATTTTATCCGTATCGGCTTTCACAGTCTTTTCGGTGTCTTCCCAGCTCACGGTCGCCTCATTATTGACCGTGCCTTTCAGGATATCGTCAGAGGTGACGGTATGCTCTGCCTTCACGGAGACGGTATCGCCGGAGGCGATGGAAGCGATGGTGGCCGTGTGCTTGTCTTCGCTCACGGTGTAGCCCGCGCCCGCCTGAATTTCGGCGT